>NZ_JCAQOZ010000066.1:0-667106 GCF_059567945.1 Paraburkholderia sp. BGA-UO-ETr-F12
CGGGCGGCATTCGACTGGTCCTCAGCCATGAACCAGTTCGCGATTCTGTTTGGAGAGCGTTTTACCAACGCACGCGGGTAACTCCGCTAACCGCCTCGCACACAAAAATGCGGACAGGTTCGGGCAACGCTAATAGACCACTAACATAACAAGGAAAGGCCAAAAGACCAACAACAGAACAGAACAGAACAGAACAGACCACGACCACAGCACGGCAACGCCAAAAACCCACCTCAACAACAAAACCACCAGCCAGCCCCTGCTACGATGCTGCCTTCGTCAAAGCAGAACGACAACGGTACCCTCGAGTGAAGCGCCTGATCTCCCAACTCCTGCAGACCCTTGAAAAAGGGCTGACCCTGGCAAACCAACCCATCGCCAGAGCCTTCTGGCACCTGCGTCACCCCACGCTGCGCGGCATGGCATGGGCCTGCGCCGCAATCCCGGCGCTCTTCGTGGTGTATGTGCTGGCCCTGATCCCGTTCACGCCCAGCATCGGCGATATCCGTAAGGCGAAAATCGAGCAGCCGGCGCAAATCCTCTCGGCAGACGGCAAACTGCTGGCCGAATTCAAGCCCTCGAACCGCGAGTGGGTAAAACTCCAGGACATCTCGCCAAACGTGGTGAACGCGCTAATCGCCACGGAAGACCACCGTTTCTACCAGCACTTCGGCCTGGATTGGCGCCGCACGGCATCGGCCGCGCTGCACACGTTTTCCGGCGACCGCCAGGGCGGCTCGACCATTACCCAGCAACTCGCCCGCAATCTCTACCCCGATGAGATCGGCCGTGCGCCCACGCTGACCCGCAAGATCAAGGAGGCGATCACGGCCTTCAAGATCGAGGCGCTCTACACCAAGGACGAGATCCTCGAGACCTATCTCAACACGGTGCCGTTCCTCTACAACGCCTACGGCATCGAGATGGCGGCACGAACCTATTTCGGCAAATCGGCCGGCGAACTGAACGTGCTGGAAAGCGCGACGCTCACCGGCATGCTCAAAGGCAACAGCTACTACAACCCGGTGCTCAACCCGGAACGCGCCCTGCAACGGCGCAATACGGTGCTGGCGCAAATGGTCAAGTACGGCAAGCTCACGCCCGCGGCCTACGCGACACTCTCACGCCGTCCGTTGCGGATCGATTTCGAGCGGCAAACCGAGCCGCCCGGACCCGCGCCGCACTTC
The DNA here is from genome assembly GCF_059567945.1 of Paraburkholderia sp. BGA-UO-ETr-F12. NCBI lineage: Bacteria > Pseudomonadati > Pseudomonadota > Betaproteobacteria > Burkholderiales > Burkholderiaceae > Paraburkholderia > Paraburkholderia sp. BGA-UO-ETr-F12. The sequence continues at coordinate 1,188 of NZ_JCAQOZ010000066.1, forward strand.
GCCCAGCAACTGCGCAGGTGGCTCGCGGCCTGGGCGGATCGCAACGACTACAACATGTATTCCGACGGGCTCGTGGTGCGCACCACCATCGACTCACGCCTACAAACCATGGCCACCCAGGCCGTGACCTTGCAGGGCAACCAGTTGCAAGGCATCGCCAACTCGGCATGGGGTACGCGCGCGGGTTGTTCGAACGGCCACGATCTGCTGCAAACTTTCCTGCGCGAAACCCCCGACTACCGCGCCGCGAAAGATGCGGGCCTGACGGACGACGAAGCGCTCAAGCGCGTCTCATCCGATCGCAACCTGGTGCAGTCGGTGTGCGAATCCAAGACCCGGGTACAGGCGGACTTTCTGGCGATGGACCCGCGCAACGGTCAAATCAAGGCGTGGGTCGGCAGCCGTGACTTCAGCCAGGATCCGTTCGACCACGTCCAGCAGGCACGACGTCAGCCAGGATCGACCTTCAAACCGTTCGTCTACGCCGCGGCCTTCGAAGACGGCGCCAAACCCTCCGATACGTTTGTCGACAAAGCCGTCGAAATTCCGTTGGCCGGCGGCGAAGTCTGGCGGCCAAGCGATGAGGATGAACCGAGCGAGCGCGCCATCAGCCTGCGCGACGGCCTCGCGTATTCCCGCAACCGGATCGCGGCCCAGTTGATGGAAACGGTCGGTCCGAACAAGGTCGCGCGACTGGCGCGCGCCATGGGCGTGCGCGACAGCGAACTCGATCCGGTGCCGTCGCTCGCGCTCGGCACGAGCCCGGTGACGCTGAAGGAAATGGTCTCGGCCTACGGCACGATCGCCAACCTCGGCGGTTACGTGGAGCCGGTGATGGTCACGCGTATCGAAGACCGCAACGGCGAGGTGCTGGCAGAATTCACGCCCGTGCCGCCCAAGCAGGAGTTGCCGCCCGACGCCGCCCGCACGCTCGTCGACGTGATGCGCGACGTGGTGAGCCGGGGCACGGGCTCGAGCATTCGCAGCCGCTTCGGCGTTCGCGGCGATGTCGCGGGCAAGACGGGCACCACGCAAGGCAACGCCGACGGCTGGTTCATCCTGATCCAGCCGCAGCTCGTGGCAGGCGCGTGGGTCGGTTTCAACGACAGCCGGGTGACCTTGCGCAGCGACTATTGGGGACAGGGGGCGCACAGCGCGTTGCCAATCGTCGGCGACTTTTTCCAGCGCGCGCAGCGCTCGAAGCTGATCGACAGCCGGGTCAGATTCGCGACCGATCAGCAGCCGGGTTGGTTTGCGGAACGCTCGGACAGGTTGCGCGCGTGGTTCCAGCATCTGTTCACAGCGCAGTCCACGAAGACTGACACGCCGGTCGTCAAGCGCAATACGACACGACACGTGCCTGCCGCCACCGCGCCTGCACCGACGTCCGCTGCGGATGTCGAACCGAAACCGTTGGCCGCGCAGCCGCCGCTTCTTCAAGCGCCTGTGCCGACGAGCGGGGCGGTGAGTGGTGCAGCGAACGGCTCCGTCGACGGTGAGACGCATGGCAGCGGCGAGCCGGCTTTGGCGCCGACGCCCACGCCGGACGACATCGCTCCGCCGGACGCTGACGGCAGCGCGGCCCACTCACTGCCGGGCGCGCCGGCCGGCGCGAGCGCAGCGCCGTGAGGGCTTCGCGAGCGTTCCGCCGTCACGACCTCGCGGCCTTCGCCGTGCCTGCCGCCGCTCGACAGGAACGCGGCAAACCATGATTCGCGCGGGCTGCTTCAGGCGCACCCGCCGTCAGGCAACGAAGCTGCCGTGCCACGCTGCCGCGGCGGTTCGCGTTAGAACCGGTGCGTCATGCCCAACGTCGCAAGAATCTGCTTCGTTCCGGGTGCGGTCACGGTCACACCCGGCCAGCTCACCGTAGCCGTGCCGTTGTTCTTCATGTAGCCCGCCCGCATGTACAAACTCGTGCGTTTAGATATCGAATGATCGATACCCAGTTCGATGCCAGGCGTGTTGTCATGGGTGCCGCGCACGTTGCGCTGAACTCCGGCAATCTCGATCACGTCGGCCGGCGTGGCCTGAATCGTGGCGCCCAACTCCGCAATGCTCAGCGCGTGCCCGGTGCCCAGATGGGCGGCCAGCGACCCGGGCGCCGGGTCCTGCGCACGGTTATAGGAATAGTTGAACTGGAAGTTCACGATGCCGATCCGGTAAGCGAGCGCGCCAATGAAGTGCTCGGTGCCCAGCAGGCTCAGCGCGGCCGGGAGACCGGCAATGGTTTCCCGCCCGGAGTGCTGGTTGACGTACGCAACGCCGGCGTAGAAACCGTAACCCGAGTAGGTGGCCGCGACGTTCAGCATGTTGCCTGTCGTGGCCGGCACGGGCTGCGTCACCGTGGCGGAGAACGCATACATGCCGTAGAACTGCAGGCCTTTGAGATTCGGCGATTGATACATGACTGAATTGCTGGCGCGGCCGGAATCGTATTGCGTCGAGAGCGTGTTCCGGTCCACCGCGAGGACCATGGCCGAAAACGGCGACAATACTTCGTTCGCGCGAAACGGATCGGACGGGTAGATGACCCGGAAGCTGGGTTCGTACTGCCGTCCCATGGTCAAGGAACCGTATTTGTCGTTGCTCAGACCGACCCAGGCCTGGCGATAGAAGAGCGCGGAGGTATCGGCGAACAGCCCGCCGTTGTTCACGTTAAAACCCGTTTCGACGTTGAACTGCGCCTTCAGCCCGCCGCCCAGGTCTTCCGTCCCCTTCAGGCCGAACAGGGAACCGGTCGAGCCGCCGCTTTTCTCGGCATACGAATGGACGCCGCCGTTACTCAGATACTGAATGTTCGCATCGACGACGCCATACAAAGTCACACTCGACTCTGCGGCCGCGGCGCCGCCGGCGGCAAGAATCAGCGTCGCTCCGCAAACGCCATGATTGATAAAACGCATGCATGTCTCCTCTTTTTATATCCGCCTGCAGCGGACTTGATTGCACTGTCTTCATGCGGGAGCGCGTGGGGTCCGAATTCTTCGACCCCGGCGACCCCGGCCGGTCGCGGCAAAATGGAATGACCGTGCTAATTTCAAGTCAATTGACGGGATAAAGCCAGTGCATTGTTTTCATGAGAAGAGTGCAGATATTGCATGGCAAGAAGAACCCGGCGAAACCCGGCTGAGGCCGACGCAATCGCCTGAGTCGTCCGGCCGGCCGAAGCTCGGCGATGTCCCGCCCCGGCGGCTCCTGGCGGCGATTGTTCAGGTGCATGCAACAGTGTTTTCAGTAGGGGAGGCTGATCTGGCGCGCCTGATTGCGGATAATTTCGGGATTGGAAAACAGTTAATAAATGTAGATGAGCAGGTTCAACCCTATTTTTTCAGATCACCCATCCGGTGAGGGGCAGGCACCCGCAGCATCGCAGCGCCAAAACCAGCTGGCCGGCCGGGCGCGCCTGCTTCTCGCAGCGATTGCCACGTGCGCGAGCCTTGTGGGATGTGCATCGTCGACCGATGTTGTCGCTACCGACAAACCCGGCACTTACACCGTTGCGGCGAGCGCGACCGGCGGCCGGATGGCCTGGGCTCGGGCGCATGAACACGCGGTAAGCGAGGCGCGCGATTTCTGCGAACGTCGCGGCATGCAAAGCAGTGTCACGACTGAAACGGTGAGCGGCGTGGAGATAATGACCGAGCACGCATCGTCGGTGAATTTCGAATGCCATCCGAAGTTTTAGGGCTGCGGGGAAACGGGCGACGCCGTGTCGTCGATCAGCGTGAATCCATGCTCGGCGCTCCATTGACGGCGACGCGTCGCGTAGTCGTCGGCCGCCATCGCGGTGCAGATAAAGGTGGGGCCGCCGCCGCACCAGTCGATGGTCAGCGTTTTCGAAAATACCTTTAACCCGGTGGCCACGCCATCGACAAATATGTCGCCTTGCGGTCGCCGGAGCAGGGCGAGCGGATCGTCGAGCGTGCGCAAGGACTCGGGCAGCCAATGACGGCATTCGACAACCGGCGATCCCGGCGGCCCCGGCGGCGGCTCCTCGTGCGCATGCCGTTTTGCGAGGTCTTCGACGAGCGACTCCTGTAGCCAGAGGTCCTGCACGGCGACGAAGCGCTCAGGCCTGGCTGTGGCGATCAATTCGGCGAGCGGCACCACCGAGGGTTGATCGTGCGTAAGCGGGCTGACGCGCCCCTTGACGTCTGTCTCGCTGACCTCGTCAAGTTCCCAGAAACGCGACTCGCGGCAGTGGTACAGAACGCGCTCCCGACGGTCGAAAACGTACAGCCCCCATGTGCCGCGACTTGGCATGGGAGACACGAAGTAGCGCCCATCGTGGGAAAAGCGAGCCGATGCGCCGCCGTTGAGCAGCACGATGCCGTCGGGGAACAGAAAGTCGCAGACAATGGGGCCGCCCATGGCGATCTCTTCCGCACAGATCACGCGGACTGGCTCGTTTTCGGGTGTCTGGACAGGCTCGTCACCGACCCAGGCGCTGCCGCCACGTGGGCCGTCGTGTACGGCGCGCGCAGGACGCTCGGCATTCTGCCCGACTGGCTCTGATTCGACCGTGCGCGGCTGCAGTCCAATGCGCCGTTCGAATGCCTCCAGCGCCAGCACGGAAATCGTCCAGACACCGATACCAGCCGGTATTCCGAGCACGAGATGAGGCACCTCGAGGGCCGTGCGGATGCCGAGTCCAATTGGCCAGCACAGCTTGATGAGCGAGAGCCAATGAGTGCGGAGAACGGCAAATCGACTCTGCAGCCATTCGAACAGCGCGATAGAAAGCCAGCCCGCGAGGCCCCATTGCAGCGATAGCCTTGCACTCGCCCATGTCACCAGAACAATGACCACAAGTTCGGCGAGCATGTGCCACTTAGTCGCGCGCGGCCGTTCAGTTGAATCGTTTGTATTTTCGGCCATTGCCGGATCAATGAAATACCATAGCGCGACATCATAATAAAATCCCGCGTCGTCGTGATTTCGTCGTGATTATTCGTGCGTGCACGCCCATTGAGGCGCTATATCCAATGAAAATATTTTTTCCCACTATCCGTTCGATTTTGCTCATTCTGGTCGGATTGGTGGTTCTCATTGCTGCCATAAAAGGGCTTTGCGATGCCGCCACACTCTGGCAGGCACGCAACTGGCCCGCGGTCGCGGCGCGCGTCGATCAATGTTCGTTGGCGAGGCGCTATGGCAAGCGCGATTCGTGGTGGGAAGTCACGGCTGCGTTTAGCTACGGAAGCGGTTTCGAGCAGCATTACCAGGAAACCTGGACGCCCCCGGATTCGCCGCGGTATAAGCGTGGGCCGGATCCCGTCGTGAACCCGGCCGAGGAGGAAGCCCTCGCCAGAAAGTTTTGCGCCCGAGCCGCTGCGGGAGGACTGCGGGTGTCGGCCGATCATCCCTCGTTGGCGTGGCGAAGCGAAGCGGTCGAGACCGGCGAATGGAAGATGGATCTGGGGATGGGGCTGGGATTCAGCCTCGCTGGCCTGCTTTTGATCGCTGTCGGCGTGGCGCTATGGCCGGGAAGAGAAGCCGCGGTGAAGTCGGCTAAAGCAAGGAAACTGCGCCAGGCGGCGAGGGCGGGGCGGGAGAAAGCAGGCAAGGGCCGTCGGGTCGATTCATAACCCAAACCGCGTAAACCGCCTGCCTCTCTTGCGATCCGTATCAAAGAAAATGCCCGCCAGAGCGGGCCTTCGTTATGTGCCATGCGGGCTGAACTGCAGCAGTGTGGGGCAGTAATCGGTCACCTCGCTCGCGATTGTTTCGGCCGGGATGCTGTTGATATCCTGCTCAGCGAAAACGGTCCGCATTTTCGATTGGGAATGGAGACGCCATTCAGGCTTGATTTGACAGAACATCGCCACACCGGGCTTGCCCAAGGCTGCAGCAATAATCGCTTTGACGGCATCGAACGCGCTTTTGAACGCGAATATCGCGTGCTGCTGATTCGATACGCATCGAATAGCAACCGGCCACGTGCCGGCATTCGACATCGGCACCTGGATCGTTAACAATCGCTCCGTGGAAAAGCGATAAATATCATTCTCAGATTTTTAATAACAAAGGCAACGACAATGATGACTTCCAGCGACGGCCTGACCAGCCCAGCGCGGCTACTGCGACTCGCCTCATGCGTGATCGCGATTGTCTTCGCCATTTTTCTGAACATGCTCGGCAGTCTCGTGATCCGCGATATGGCATTTGCACCGCGTGGCGGGCCGCCAGCCATCGAGCAATTCGTAGATGCTCCGGCGAAAGCGCAGTTGGACTCAGCACGGCGCGATCTGCAATTGCAGCGCGACGCGCTCGATGAGAAGGCTGACACCATGGAGGTGGCGCGCGGACGCGCCGCGAAGGAGTACGCGGACGAGAAGGAAAGTTTCCGTAACTGGCTGGCAACCCGTTCGGTGACGGGCGACAGTGAAAGGGATCCGGACATTCTGGCCAGAACCCGCAAGCTTGATGCGCTCCAGGCGGTGGCGATCAACTGGCAGCATCAGATCGATGCGATTGGCGACCAGCAGCGGACACTGGCATCGCGGAAGGCTCAGTTGGACGCGCGAATCGCCGACGTGGACGCAGTGGCCAAGCGGCGCCTCAACGAGGCGACCCGGCATTATGAGTTGCAGGTGTTCGGCCTGCGGCTTGCGCTAACGTTACCGATACTGCTGGTCGCGATCTGGTTGTTCATCCGCTATCGCAGGGCGCGTTACTGGCCTTTTGTGTATGGCTTTGGCCTGTTTGCATTGAGCGCATTTTTCATTGAACTGGTCCCGTACCTGCCGAATTTCGGCGGCTATGTCCGGGTCCTGGTCGGCATTGCGCTCACGGTATTCGCCGGCCTTTACATGATGAAGGCCTTCAGGCGCTATGCCGAGCGTAAGCGGCTCGAACTGCAGCAGGACCAGGGAGAACGTGCGCGCGCGATCGGATACGAAAAGGCCGTTCGTTCACTCGGAAAAAAACGCTGCCCGTCATGCGAAAAACAATGGAATCTCGGCGGCGACGACTCCACGTTCTGTGTGCATTGCGGATTGAGGCTCTTCAATGTATGCGGATGCGGTGGCCGGAATTTCTTCTTTTTCCCGCATTGCCATCAGTGCGGTACTGCGCAGGACAATGAGCCGGCAGCGGCTTCCGAGTGACGGTCATCGACCGCTTCGATCCGCAACGCGCTCGCCAGAGGATTCCCGGAGCCATTTGCGGGTTGGCCATGGATCGGTCTTCGCCCGCACCGCTGCACGGACGTTGGATGGCCGTTCGCCGACTTAATGCGAATGACGGTTACACTGAATAACCTATCTTCATGTGCCCGGAGACTCCTATGAGCAAGCATAACCTTGTATCGACTGCCGCCACATTGCTGTGCGTGGGCGCCCTGACGGGCTTGATCGCCACCCCGGCTCAGGCAGGCAGCGCGCCGGTGAAATGCCATCTGACCTTCAGCATGTCCGGATGGTCGGCGATTTACCAGCATGCGCAAGGGCACGGCAAGGTAACTTGCGATAATGGGCAAAAGGCCGCTGTCACGATCAGCGTGCACGGCGGCGGCCTGACGGCCGGCAAGTTTCACGTCACCGGCCACGGCGATATCACCCATGTCTACAGCATTAAGGATGTGTTCGGCAGCTACGCGCAGGCCGGTGCTTCGGCCGGCGCAGGAAGTAGCGCTACCGCGCAGGTGCTGACCAAGGGAACGACGTCGATGGCGTTGAGCGGCAGCGGTGAAGGCATAGACCTTGGTGTAGCGGTCGATGCTTTCAAGATCGAACCGGTGCGCTGAGACACCGGAGACGCTTTGATGTATCCCGTCGCCGGGCGTCACAGCAGTGGCGCCCGGGGATGGCGCCCGATGTGCGCACTACGGGATTGGACTTCGGGATTGGACTTGAGTAGTCGGAATAATCGATTTGACATAAGATAAATTATCAACATCTGTCTTGTAAGAGCAAAGTTGTAATGTCGTACCTGGGCAAAGTTCAAATGTCGTAGCTGGAGCTTTTTCGGCTCATGCTGGATGCCGGTTCTGACTGCCGGAGTCCATCGTGGCCCAACCCGGAACGATCACCATGAGCATGCGCGAACTGGATCGACTGAAAGTTATCCAGGCGGTCGTTGAAGAGCGGCTGATGCCCTGGCGGGCGGCCGAGCGGCTCGGACTGAGCCGGCGCCAGGTTGAGCGGCTGGCTAACCGGTATCGATGCGAAGGTGCTGCAGGGCTTGTTTCACGCCGACGTGGCCGCCCGGGCAATCATCAGTTGCCCGTCAATCTGTGTCCTCAGGCCCTGGCGCTGATCCGCGAGCGCTACGCCGATTTCGGACCGACGCTCGCCTGCGAGAAGCTGCACGAATGCCACGGGATCACACTGTCGAAGGAAACCGTGCGGCATCTGATGACGGATGCCGGGCTGTGGATTCCGCGCCGGCAGCGCCCGCCGAAGGTCTACCAGCCGCGGGCCCGGCGCGCGTGTCTGGGCGAGCTGGTGCAGATCGACGGCAGCGAGCATCCGTGGTTCGAGGAACGGGCGCCGGCGTGCACGCTGCTGGTGTATGTCGACGATGCGACCAGCCGGCTGATGGCGCTGCATTTCACGGCGACCGAGTCGACCTTCAGCTACTTCGAGGCAACGCGCGGGTATCTGGAACGCTATGGCAAGCCGGTGGCGTTCTACAGCGACAAGGCGAGCGTGTTCCGCTCGACGCACACGCAGACCGGCGAGCGCGGCGTCACGCACTTTGGCCGGGCGATGTACGAGCTGAACATCGACACGTGGTGCGCGAACAGCAGCTCCGCGAAGGGCCGCGTCGAGCGCGCCCATCTGACGCTGCAGGACCGGCTGGTGAAGGAGCTGCGGCTGCGCGGCATCCGTACCATTGACGCCGCGAACGCGTATGCGCCTGCCTTCATCGCATCGTATAACGCGCACTTTGCGAAACCCCCGAAGAGCAGGTTCGACGCGCACCGGCCATTGTGTGACGATGAGGATCTGGACGCGCTGCTGACCTGGCGCGAACTGCGGCGTGTGACGAAGTCGCTGACGGTGCAGTACGACCGCGTGATGTACCTGCTGGAAGACACGCCGGCGAACCGCAAACTGATCCACCGGTATATCGACGTGTGGGAGTATCCGGACGGGCGCATCGAGGTGAGGGCGAACGGCACGGCCCTTCCCTGCGTGCCTTACGACCGGCTCGCCGCGATCGATCAGGGCGCGGTGATCGAACACAAGCGGCTCGGTCATGCACTGCAGGTCGCACAGGCGCTACAGGCGCAGCGCGACAACCGGCGCGCATCGGGCTCGCCGTCGCGCACGAACCGTGGCGAGGCGGTCCAGCCTGACCAGCGCAAAAGTGGCACGAAGAAGCAGCGCGAGTTCATACAGGCCGATGTTGATGGTGTGATCGTGCAGCTGGCGCAACGCAATCAGCCGAAGCAACCGCGCAAACCTGGCCGTCGGTCTGCAGGATCTGTCTGATCGGACTGACACGCCCTGCCCGCTCACACGCCGTCCTTCAACGCTACGTGAGATTCAAACCGGTAAAGACAGAGTCAAACTCAACGTCGAAACCCGACATTTCTAAATAGCTGCCACCACGACATCTTGAAATGGCCATGACATGAACGGTCGCACTGACGCTTCCTTTCAACGGCCTCAATTGGAATCAGGTCGATATCTTTTCGACTCGCCCTTTGTGCGAAGCGCCACCTGCCTAAGCTCTGGTAATGAAATCAAGACTGCTGAGCAGTTCGGTAAGCAAAAATCCAGAGAGTCGCTCGGCGGCAGATGAAAAGGAGCCCGCCAGGATGGCGGGCAAATTATTACGCCGGAGCCGACTGCGGTTTGCCTCGTCCTGCCGTCGTTGTACAACGATCCATCCCGATGGCCGCAGGACGATAGTTCTGACGGCCACTTAGAAGCGGGTGAGCATGCCGACGGCGCCCATCACCTGATTGCTCGTCGCCGAGTTACCGCCGGCGTTATACATCGTTGCGACATTGTGGTTGCCGATCGCGTGCTGGTACATCGCCTCAGCGTACACTTCCGTGCGCTTCGACAGCGAGTAGCGAGCAATCGCGTTGACCTGGTTCCACTTCGGATCGGTGGCGAAGTTCGACTTGCTCACACCGTTCAGGTGACCGTCCGTGAACGTATCCATGAGGCCGAGATTCAGCGCCGGCGTGAGTGTGTACTTGACGTTCAGTTCATAGTTGTCGAAGTGCGTCGAACCGCCAGCCGGGTTCAGGCCGAACGCGGCAGTGTTCTGGAACTGGCTGTGCGTGTAGACGAAGTTGACCGCCGCCGGGCCGAACGTATAGCCGACGCCCGCACCAACCGTGCGCTGCACATCCGCCGTCAGATTGCCGCCGCCAGCGGTCGACTTGAACTCGCTCGGGTCAGCCGCGACGTTCTGATTGGCCGTGCCCGCAGGGGTGCTCGCAGCCCCCGAGCCGTTGATCTGGAGGTAGGCTGCGGCCAGTCGCAGCGGGCCGTTGCTGTAGCTCGCGCCGGCACTGTACGCGCGGTCGACCGCGAAGCTGGTGCTGTTGCTGAACGCGTACAGGGCGCCGAACTGGAGGCCGGCGTAGTTGACACTCGAGTACTTGACCGAGTTGCTCATGCGGACCGAGTGTTGCAGGTTGTCGTTGTCGTACACGTGTGCGAAGCCCGCGTCGCCGAACGTGCCTGCCGTGCCGGACAACGGTGAGACGTAGTCGACCATCGAGTCATACTGGCGGCCCATCGTGACGGTGCCGTACTGAGCCTGGCTCAGGCCAACGAATGCTTGACGGCCGAACATGCGACCGCCCTGGCCGAGCGCGCCGTTGTTGACGTTGAAACCGTTTTCGAGCACGAAGATAGCCTTGAGGCCGCCGCCGAGATCTTCCGCACCGCGCAGACCGAAGCGGCTGCCGCTGATATTGCCGCTTGCGAGTGCGACGCGCGAGCTACCGTGGCTGGGTGTGCCATTCTGAACGTTGTTCGTATAGGCGATGCCCGCGTCGATCAGGCCGTAGAGGGTGACCGAACTCTGCGCGTTGGCAGCGGACGCTGCAGACGCTCCGATAAGCGTGACGACGAGGGAAATCCTCTTCATGACATAAGACCCCATGACGTGAAAGGAACAATCGGAGCCAGTCTATAGCCGTGTCCGGCGCAGAAACTGAATCGCCCTGAAAAATTAGGAGACAACCATTTCATCAAACCGCAACAATTGAGCTGCGATCTGGCTTTGCGACCTATGGAGAAACGGTTTGGAGTGCCATTTGTTTGTATAGCGAGTTGCTCAGCCGCAACAGTGATTGCGCGCCAAATAGGTCTATTCCGCCCGCACGCCGTCGAGTTTTTGCTCGAGGTAGACCGCTTCGGACGACTCATTCTTCCGAGGTGGCATTGCCCTCCACCGCGTTTGGTCCCGCATTAAAGCAACGGTGCGCATCAGGCTTGCGCTACATGGCCGGCGGTCATCCGGCCGACCCGATCGGCCAACAGCTCGCACAGTACGTTATCCTTATCAGTTAACCTTCCAGATTGGCGCGTAGGCGGTCCAGCAATGCTACGTGCCGAGGCGTTCTTTTGGTATGGCGCAATGACGTTCAGCGCTCATCTGATCTGATGTATCGGGAGCTCGAAGTGCTGACGGATCAGCGAGCGTCTTCACTCGCTTCCAGACGCGCGTCCGTCGATCTCACCGCCGTTTGTAATGAATCGAAGGCCATTTGTCATCCACGTCACATGACTCGCGCGGTACGGACATCTTTCCAACTCCTGGTGGACACACAGCAAGCCTAACGTTACCTCCGTTGTAACGCGCGGTAATGAAAAACAGCATGCCGTAAGCGGCACATTGCGCTCGCTGCCACCCGGTGTGCCCTGTGTCAATCCCGTTGGAGAGATCCATGAAGCGTATTGCTACCATCCCACGAAAACCCTTCGTTCAAGCCATTCTGACGTGCAGCGCATCTGCACTGGCGCTCGGCACCGCACTCTACCCTGCCATTTCCGCCAGTCAGCAGCCTGACACGACCTCCATTCAAACGACCTCGCCGATCAAGCATGTGATCGTTGTCGTGGGCGAAAACCGTACCTTCGATCATGTGTTCGGCGCCTACACCCCGCGACGTGGGCAAACGGTATCGAATCTGCTCTCGAAAGGCATCATCACGCAGGACGGCAAACCCGGACCCAATTTCGCAGTAGCCGCACAGTACACCGCGAAAGCCGACAACCCTAATCGTTTCGATCTGAGCCCTTCCGGCAAGAAGCTCTATACGGTACTGCCGGCACCCAACACGGGCTTTGTGGCAACCGCCCCGAGCGACACCAGCCCCCCGCCCTTCGCAACCCTTGCAGCGGCGCAGGCGGCAGAAGGGACGACACTCCTGCCACAGGACGTCATGCATCTGACGACCGGCGCGTCGGGCTTGCCGCAGCAGGTACCGGATACACGCTTTGGCGCAGACACCTTCAACCTGCCGAACGGCCCCTACCAGATTTCGCGAGTGGGTCCGGACTACGATCAATACATGAATAGCCCGGTGCACCGCTTCTATCAGAACTGGCAGCAGTCTGACTGTAACGTCTCGCAGGCGACCTACGACAACCCCAGCGGCTGCCGAATGGACCTGTTCGCGTGGGTCGAAACATCGGTCGGCGCCGGCTCGAATGGCAAACCGAAGCCAGCCAACTTCACCGACCAGACGACAGGCGAAGGATCGACAGCACTCGGCTATTACAACGTGAATACCGGCGATATGCCCTATTTCACCGAACTCGCGCGTCAATACACGATCAGCGACAACTATCACCAACCGGTGATGGGCGGCACCGGTGCGAACAGCATCATGATCGGTACGGCTGATGCGCTCTACTACACCGATGGCAACGGCAACGCTGCGACTCCGCCCGCCAATCAGATCGAAAATCCTCATCCACTGGCAGGCACAGACAACTGGTACACGCAGGACGGTTACTCAGGGGGTACATACAGCAACTGTTCTGACCCGAAGCAGCCAGGGGTAGGCGCGATCCGCCATTACCTGGGCACGCTGCCCTATCACCCCGACGCGAACTGCGCGGCCAATACCTACTATCTGCTCAACAACTACAACCCAGGCTATAACGGCGACGGCAGCGTCAACACGAGCAGTCCCTTCACGATTCCGCCTTCGCCGGTCCGTACGATCGCGGATTCACTGCTGGCGAAAAACGTATCATGGAAGTATTACGGCGAAGGCTGGAAGACATTCGTCAGCAATCCGTCCACGAGCGTCTACTGCAACATCTGCAATCCGTTTCTCTACGAAACCGCAATCATGAGCAATCCGGCGCTAGTCGCTGCGCACCTGCAGGACACGACCGACCTCTATGCGGATATCACGGCCGGGACCTTGCCGGCCGTGTCGTTCGTGAAGCCGGGTGGTCTGCTGGACGGGCATCCTGAATCGTCGAAGTTCGGTCTGTACGAGGGTTTCGTGCATAAGCTTGTCGATGCGGTCCAGGCCAACCCGAGGCTGTGGGCGTCAACAGCGATCCTGATCACCACAGACGAAGGCGGCGGCTACTACGATTCGGGCTACATCCAGCCGGTAGATTTTTTCGGCGACGGTCCGCGCATTCCGCTGATCGTGGTGTCGCCGTATTCCCGCGGCGGACGTGTGGTACATGAATATGCGGATCATGCGTCGATCGTCAAGTTCATCGATCGCAACTGGTCCCTGTCTCCGATCACATCGCGCAGCCGCGACAATCTGCCGAATCCGGTACAGCTCCCGGGCAATCCGTACGTACCGACCAACTCCCCGGCTATCGGCGATCTCTTCGACTCGTTCCATTTCAATGGAAATCGCGGAGATAATCACGACGGCAACGGCGAGGGTAACAGCGGTGGTTTTGGCTGGTGGCCGTTCTGAATCGACTCAGATAAGTGGGCATATTCGGGAAGTTCCGCGACACGGCGCGTGGGTGGCTGTGCCGCGGAAATCCATTTGGCTGCAGCGCTGTGCCGCCCTCGCGAGACATGAGCGCTTCGGAGTCGACGCTCATATGCAAACTATAGTAATGAGTCAACGGAGGTCGACCTTGAAAACCCGGTCGCCGCTACCTTGTCAGCGCTCCCGGACGACACGACGCAGGCACGCTCAAGGAAGACCCGACGTGATGTCGGGCGCCCCCTTCAAGCATCCATCTTTAATGCGCAGTCGTTGCCGACATATACTGCTCTCGCACTGCCAGTCCTCCGTATGGCAAGTGAGATGCTGTGACCGTCGCAACGTAATCTGAATACGCATATTCCACCCTTGCGACCGCCACGGGTTTTTCCATGAGAGAAGTCAAGGTGGTATCCCCGGTCATTGCCGTCGGAACGCCAAGGGCTTGGCGCAGACTTTGCAGAGCGATCCGCCAGCTCTGCCGGGTCTCTGATTCAGTCATGTCCCGGCGGTAAAGATTGATCGCCATGAGAGTGCGGTCCGGTTTAAAGCTGAACCATATTTCGCTCACAGGCGGGCCGTTTGTGCGAAGCAGTTGCGCCGGTACGCCGCGACAGCGCAGATAGCGAAAACCACGTGAAATCTCGTCGCAGTGCACGTTGTCGCGGGTCATCTGTTCGGCCACCTCCGACTCGGTACTGCGATCGAGTTGCAGTCCGAGTGCCGGACGGTCCGGTGCCGCGATCGAGCCTCTTTGCCTGGAAATAGCGTTGCTCCTCATGGACAGGACGACGTTCGAGTCGACCGTATCGACTGGGCACGGGACGCCGAGTTTAGCCAGAAGCTGCCGCCCGTGCGACGTATGCAGCCAGCCAATCGCAGCGACACTGACGCACGTCGCTGCAATGAGGCCAGCCATAATGCGCGTGCTTCGCGCCGCCGCTAGCTGGAGCATGATGTCGCAACCGTAGGAGGCAGATAAAGCGGGCCGCCGGGCGTAGCACTCGTGATGGTGCCACGCAGGTTGAACAGCGTCGGCACTGCACTATATTGAAACTTTGTGCCAACCGGGATGCCGGCGGAATTGGTCGAGGTGAGCGCGTAGGTTCCATTGGTCGTCGAGGTCAAGGCGGCGAAGTCCGCGGCGGGTAGCTTGCTCTGGAACGTCGCGACCAGGTCCACCATGAACTGGTCGAACACGCAGCCAGGCACGCCGACGTCGTTATGGGCGGTCGTCATGTCCTGACACATTTCCGGTTGGGCGTCGACATCACCGGTAACCTTGACCGGCCCGGGATAGGTGTACGGCCCTCCAAGGAGCGATTCGAACTGCAAAGTAAGACATGCTTCGAGCCGCGCGGGGGTGTCATGGGCCGCACTGCTTTTGCTGGTGTTGCCTGTTACCGCCGCAAAATACGGTGCCTCGACGGGATCTGCCAATAGACCGGTGACTGCCGCGTTCACGACGCCGGCCACGGCTGCCGGGGCGGCCGAGTCACCGCCGAGTGCCGACCAGATCGCCTTATTCTCGGGGTGCTGAACCACCGGTGGACTCACGTCATTGCCGCCGCCACAAGCAGTGAGCGCCACCAGCGCTGCCGCGGCCAACAGGATGCCAACGAACCGTTTCATGGATTATCTCCTCAGGAAGCCGTCGCGACGCCTTTTTCCTCAAGTGCCACGATAAGCACCTCGGTGGGACGGCAAACGTTCTATACGTGGGCTGAGGCAGAACGGATGCAGCGTACGCATTTTCCTCAACAAACGCGCGGATAGAAGGTGGTGGCCTCAGCTTCCATGACGCATGTCGGCCCTGCGATATCTGGCCGTGCAGCAATCCTGCGTGCCGGAGATGCGAACTGGCAATTCGAATGACCTGACAATAATGCTGCTTCGCAGCACTGACCGTTGCCGTCATGCCGGGGATAAAAGCAACGTGACGTCGATGGTGACACTGGACATGTGCGAACTCGACCTTCAAAGGTGATTCAGGCCCACGGACCGCCATCGATCATGGTCACGGCCGCCGAAAACACATAACCTTCACTGCGCAGTGTCTTGATGTAACGGGGTTCGCGCGCAGTGTCCTGCAGGCGTTGCCGCAAACGGCTGACCAGCAGATCGATCGAGCGGTCGAATGGATCGGCCTGGCGGCCCTGGGTCAGATTGAGCAATTGATCGCGCGTCAGCACCCGTTGGGGATGATCGAGAAATACCCGCAGCAGGCGATACTCCGCGCCGCTCAGCGCGGCCATCGTGCCCTCGGCGTCGAGCAGATGGCGCGCGGTGGTATCGAGCCGCCAGTCGCCGAAGCCGATCATCGGCGCGGTTTCGGTCAACTGCATGCCGGGTGGCAGCATCCGCGCGCGGCGCAACACGGAGCGGATACGTGCCAGCAGTTCGCGCACCGCAAACGGCTTGGACAGGTAATCGTCCGCGCCCATTTCCAGTCCGAGAATACGATCCGCTTCTTCGCTGCGGGCGGTCAGTATCAGTACCGGCACCGTGCGGAACTTGCCAGCACGCAGTTCGCGGCATAACACGAGACCGTCCTTTCGACGATTGACACGCACCCGGTTCGCGTTCACCAGCGAAAAATTGACCGGGTGTGCCTCGGTACCAACTTCGAATTTGACGGTTCCGCAATGGCAGGACCCGTGCAGCAGTTCGGTCTGCACATGGCCTCCGCCGTGGCGCCCGGCTGCTGTATAGCACCGCACTCGACGCTTTGTATCGCAATGTATCCGGATGTTCTCCTGACACAAAACATTGCAGCCAGTCGCCCTCCCCGACACAAGCCAGATACGAACGGGCGTTCCAATGCAGCCATGCTCACTACTCAAAGGACGCTGACATGCTCCTCCGACTCAGAATCACCCCTCGCATCGCGCTGTTCGCCGTAAGCGTGGCCGCTGGTGCCGCCGCCATCACCGCCACCCTCGGTGGAGGTCCCGCGGCCAGTGCCGCGGCCCGTCCCGCTACGAGCCAGTTCAACGCCGGCGCGGCCACTACCGCGCCGGAATTTACCGGCATTGATAAATGGCTCAATAGCGATCCCCTCACCTTGCGGCAGTTGCGCGGCAAGGTCGTACTCGTTGATTTCTGGACCTACACGTGCATTAACTGCATTCACGTACTCCCTTACGTGAAGACCTGGAACCAGAAGTACAAGGATCAGGGTCTGGTCGTGGTCGGTGTGCACACACCCGAGTATCCGTTCGAGCGCAACACCGACAACGTCGAGTCGGCGATCAAACGCTTCGGCATCACGTTCCCGGTGGCGCAGGACAACGACTACGCAACGTGGCGAGCGTACGACAATCAGTATTGGCCGGCGTTTTATCTGGTCGACAAGAATGGACGGCTGGCCTACACGCACTTCGGCGAAGGCGACTATGAGCAGACAGAGGCGAAGATCAAGGCATTGCTGGCGCAAAACCCGTGATTCGTATCTCAATGTATCCAGGCACCGAAAGAACACAGAACATTGCAATTGGGCCAGTTTCCAGACACAAGCCAGATACGTCAGCACGTTTTAATACATCAACGCCGGATGCAAGACATAAGCAACTTCGCCGATGACCGGTTGAACGGTTGCGGTTGATTCCAGATTCCAGCGCCTTCCTCTTAACTGATTAGTTCGTGGAGCACGATATGAAAACCTCAATGATCGCTTTGGCCTTCGCCACATTCGCAACAACTGGTTTCGCACACGCATCCGACGCACCGGCAGCAAGTGCAAACCCGGCGGGCGCCGCTCAAATTCAACAATGGAACCCGAGCGAGGCCGGCGCGATGCAAAAGACACGCGCAGAAGTTCGCAACGAGCTGCTGCAAGCCGAGCACGACGGCCAGCTCAGCTATCTTCGCAAGGTGTACCAAGGTAGCTGACCGTCTCAACCCGATGGAGGGTTGCATTCCTCGTTCATTAACATAAGCAATCCTGTTGATTAAAGACCACATGGTTCATCGCGAATGGACCTTGTGAAATGGAACACATTCGGATTACATCATGACTCAAATCGACCAACTACTGTACACGGCTAAAACTCATACAACGGGCGGACGGGACGGAGCGTCACGCAGTTCCGACGACCGTCTGGACATTAAGCTCTCGCCGCCCGGTGGCGCGGGCAAAGGCACCAATCCGGAGCAGTTGTTCGCTGCCGGATGGTCCGCGTGCTTTATCGGCGCAATCGGGCTTGCGGCCAGCGCAATGAAAGTCCGGCTCCCAGCGAATCTGGCGGTCGACGCCGAAGTCGATCTCGGCGTAACGGACGGTGCCTATTTCCTGCAGGCACGTCTGAATGTCAGCGTGCCGGGGCTGGACCGCGAAGTCGCCCAGGCGCTCGTGGATGCCGCGCATCGGACTTGCCCTTATTCCAAAGCCACGCGGGGCAACATCGACGTCCAGATCAGTCTGGTCTAACCGCCGCCGCGCGCCAACTGTGCTTTCGTTACCGTGCCTTTTTGTCCGTCTCGCTGAGGCTCTGGCCGCCTTTGGCCACATCTGCTTCGTGAGTTCGCGCGAAGACGACGAGGCGTGCAATAAGTCGCTGACACACGTCGCCGTGCTGGTTCCGTGTTTCGCTTTGCACGGTCACGATGCCACGGCCGGGCTTCGACCTGGACCGTTCGACAGTCAGGATGGTGCTGGTCACTCGCAGTATGTCGCCCGGCCGCGTGGGCCGCGGCCAGGCGATATCGCCGCCGGCCCCAATGATGCCTCCGGCCAACGGCAGGCTTTGCACCAGCAGCCTCATGGTGACGGCGGCCGTATGCCAGCCGCTTGCGGCTAGTCCTCCGAACAGAGTATCGCGTGCGGCGACGTCATCAAGGTGAAAGGGTTGCGGGTCGAATTCGCGGGCGAACGCCTGGATCTGTGCAGGCTCAAGCCTCGCCTCGGCACTTTCATACACAAGGCCTTCGGAGAGGTCTTCCAGATAGAGCTTCTGGGCTGTCATGCCAATGTTATCGGTCATCTCTCTGCTCCTATGTCGAGCCATGCGCTTTGCAGGCAGCTCTCGCAACTTCGAGGGCAGCGCAGCGTCCGGAAACTCACGCGGACTTCTTCCGCAAACGCCTGCGGCTGCTCCCACGCCGCAAAGTGGCCGCCTTTCGGCAACCGGTTGTAGTGAATCAGCTTCGGATACGCTTTCTCCGTCCAGCTCTGCGGCGCCGCGTAGATTTCGTCCGGAAATACGCTCACGGCAACGGGAATCGCAACGTGCTTCGGCGCGAAGAAGTTCAGCTTGTTCTCCCAATACAAACGTGCCGACGAAACGGCCGTATTCGTCACCCAGTAGAGCGTAACGTTGTCGAGCACGTCATCTCGCGTCAAACCCTCGCTTTG
The DNA here is from genome assembly GCF_059567945.1 of Paraburkholderia sp. BGA-UO-ETr-F12. Lineage (NCBI taxonomy): Bacteria > Pseudomonadati > Pseudomonadota > Betaproteobacteria > Burkholderiales > Burkholderiaceae > Paraburkholderia > Paraburkholderia sp. BGA-UO-ETr-F12. The sequence goes on from NZ_JCAQOZ010000066.1 coordinate 20,438, forward strand.
TCCGTTAAAAACGCGGGCAATCAACGCCTGACTCGCCGCATCATGGTCGAGCATCCATGCAGCGAGACCGATCGGGGAATCTTCGATCCCGTACAGTGTCTGCGGACGGTTCGCCATCTCCTGCGCATAGCCGAGACCATGCTTGTAGAAGTAGTCGAGCTGATCGAACGCGTGCCTCTCGTCCGGCGAAAGACCGGCCGGTGGCGGACTTGCATACTTCAGTTTAGTGGCAATATCATCCGGCACGGTAGCTGGCATGTTGGTATGAATGCCCAGCAGTTCCGGCGGTGCGATCAGCGCCATCTGTTCCGTCACCGCATTGCCCCAGTCGCCTCCTTGCGCGACGTAACGCGTATAGCCAAGGCGCTTCATCAGCACTGTCCACGCGCGAGCGATTCGCGCCGGATCCCAGCCTGTTCCGGTTGGCTTGCCCGAGAAGCCGTGTCCCGGCAGCGAAGGAATCACCACATCGAAAGCGTCCGATGCATTTCCACCATGGGCCGTTGGATTAGTCAGCGGATCGATGACCTTCAGCTGCTCGATGATCGAACCAGGCCATCCGTGCGTAATCAGGACGGGCAACGCATTCTGATGTTTCGAACGAACGTGGATGAAATGAATATCCAGCCCGTCGATCTCGGTCACGAATTGCGGCCACGCGTTCAATCTCGCTTCGACCTCGCGCCAGTTGTAATCTGTCGACCAATATTGCGCAAGCTTTTGCATCGTCGCAAGCTGCACGCCTTGCGATGAATCCGTGACCGTCTCGCGTTCCGGCCAACGTGTCGACTTGATACGTCTGCGCAGATCGGCGAGTTGAGATTCCGGCACATGCACGCGGAGCGGACGAATCGAAGCATTGTCGCCGCCTCCCACAGTGGCAACTTCAGTAACGGATTGATTCGGCTCCGCAAAAGCGTAGCGGCTCAGTGACGCTGCAGCGAGCGACGCCGTTGCCACACCGAGAAAACGACGACGCGACGACGCATGGGCATTGATGATTTCTGACACAGAAACTCCACTATTACTTTCGTAGTCTTAATGAATAGAAAGACACACAATCTGCTAATCGACCGACCTCTGTATACCAACATGCCTTGAGCGCCAGATCGGTACCGCGCTTCGGCGGAAAGTGCGATGCCGTGATATCGGCGTCAACTTCCCCGGGGGAAACCCGCGTGCTGCTTCCGCTGGATGAATGCGCCCGATAACTAATCGTCGAGATCGCCAAGCAGTTGGCTCAGGTTCAGTTCCGCGTCGCGCGTCTGGAACCCGCGTGCCATGGCTGCTTCCATACGGCGTTGTGCAGGCTGAGACCGCACGTTTTCACCGAACAGATTCGAATCGCGACGAAACTCGTCGACGGGGGCCAACGCGATGGCATTGACGCGCTCCTTAACCATCGCGTGTCCGGCTGCCGGAAACCGCGAGATGCGTCGCGCGAGCGATGCCACAAAGTCGCCAAGCGACTCGGCCGGCAACGCCCGATTGATCCACCCATACCGTTCTGCTATATCAGCGTCATAATCCAACGCGCCCAGCATCACTTCAAGCGCACGACCGCGGCCCATCAAGCGCGTGATGAACTGGGTCGCGCCGCCGCCAGGGACTAGTCCGAACGCCGCTTCCATCTGACTAAACAGCGCCGATTCCCGCGCGGCAAAGCGCATATCGCACGCCAGCACAAATTCGCTGCCCGCGCCACGCACACGCCCTTCGATCTGTGCGATCGAGACAAGTCGGCTGGCACTCAAATGCCGGAACAGCAGCGCAATCGATGGCTCGCCGGTCAGCTTTGCGGCTTCGTCGCGATACTCCTTGACCTTCGTCACATCCACATGCGAGATGAAAAAGTCGGGGTCGGCACTGCTGAAAACGAGTACGTTCGTACCGTTGTCGGCCTCCGCGTCCTGAATCAGCGTAACCAGGTCGCGCACAAGCTCGGGACCGAGCAGATTCATGGGCGGCGCAAACATCTTCACGAACAGAACCGCTCCGTCGCGGTTCACTTCAAGCGTCTCGAACGTCATCGAGGGCTCCTGATGGGCAAGGCTGGTATCGGGTCTGGAAAAAATGTGGCCGAGCGCCTCACATCGGCGCATTGAGTACATGAGGCGCCCGGATAACTATGAATCTAGTCCTTCCTGGGTCACCTGAGTAGCCGGTAGAATTGAGAACTTCCCTTTCACAGGTGGAAGGCCATGGATCGTTTAGAGGCGATGGGCATCCTGCTAGCGGCGATAGACACGGGAAGCCTGTCCGCCGCAAGTCGAAAGCTTCGCATTCCTCTGGCAACAGTAAGCCGACGCGTGTCCGAGCTGGAGGCCCATCTGAATGTGCGATTGGTCGTGCGCGGCACGCGCAAGCTGACGTTGACGGAAGCCGGACGTGGTTATGTGGCGTCCTGCAGGCGTGTTCTGGAAGAACTCGCGGAGATCGAACGTACAACTTCTGGCGAGTACCATGCACCGCAGGGAGAACTGGTAATCAGCGTGCCGCCGGTACTAGGGCGGATCCACGTGCTGCCGGTGATCGTCGAATTTCTAGCTGCGTTTCCGCAAATTCGTATGCGCGTGCAATTGACAGACCGGCTCGTCAATTTGCTGGATGAGCGCGTCGATCTGGTACTGCGGCTTGGGGAGCAACCGAGCAGCAGTCTGATCACAACGCGTGTCGGGCTGCATCGGCAAGTGCTGTGCGCAAGCCCCGCCTATCTGAACGCGCATGGGATACCGCAGAAACCCGAAGACCTTGTATCGCACGACTGCGTGACATACGAGGAATATGCGATGGGCAGCAACTGGGAATTTCAGTCAAAAGGTCGGACACTAAAGATCGAAGTGCCGTCGCGCCTTGTGGTCAGCTCGGTGGAGGCTGCCGTTGTTGCCGCAGAGGAAGCGGCCGGCATTGCACGGGTCATGTCGTATCAGACCGATGGCGCCGTGAAATCAGGCAGTCTCGTGATGCTTCTGGAAGCCTTCGAACCGTTGCCGACTCCTATCAACCTCATGTACATGGCGCAACGGCAGATTCCGCTCAAGCTTAGGGCTTTTATCGATTTTGCCGTTCCACGACTGAGAGAAAGGCTCGGCCCCGCGAGTAACGTGGATCGGCCCCGGCGCGACAGCCGGACGGCGGATTGACTTCGTCCGTCTCGTGTACCTTATTCGGTCACAACCGCTTTGCTTGCCGCCGCGATGATCGCGTCCGCAACAGCCTTCGGATGACTGAGCATTGCGACGTGACTCGAGTCGACATGAATCGTCGTCGCGCCGATCTTCTTTGCCATTGCGTCCTCTGCACGCGGATCGATCATGCGATCGTGGTCACCCTATCCCAGCCCGATCCATCGGCCAAAGCACCGTGCACCAGGACGACGTTGGTCCCCTTCAGGTCCTGCGGCGGCGCAGCGTGCGCCGCGTGCACAGAGAACGCGCCGCCAAGCAGAAGCGTGAACATGAGATATTTGTTCAACAGACGGTACATGAGGACATCCTCCTGAATGTGTAAAGCGGTGCCAGCCGTCGGCATCGCAGGTACCCGCACGCCTTAGAGGAATGGCGAAATGTTCGCTATGGCGCGTGTTATGTAGGCCTCCTTCTCTCCCACTGGGGCAACGTGCTGAATGGCGTTGCGTGCAGCCTCTATCCCTTCCAGACGCGCAATGAACCACGCCGCCAGATACTGCGCCGCCAAACAGCCGCCGGCGGTCGCGACGTTGCGCTTCGCCGCAAACGGCCGGTCGAGCACCGCCACGCCCGCTTCTTCGACCCACGGTTTGGTGGTCAGGTCGGTGCAGGCCGGAACGCCATTCAGCAGGCCCAACTTCGCGAGTATCAGCGTGCCCGAGCATTGCGCGCCCAGAAGTTGACGCGCCGGGTCGAACCGCAACTGCGACATCAGCGCGGCATCCGCGGCAACCGCGCGTGTCTGTATTCCGCTGCCGACCAGGACCGCGTCGGCCTCGCAGGCGTCCTTTAGCGTCGCTTGCGCCTCCAGCACCACGCCGTTCATCGATCGCACTTTCGCGGTCGGGCTGGCGATCGCAACCTGCCAGCCGGGCTTCTTGACCCGGTTGAGGATATTTAGCGCGATCAGCGAGTCGAGTTCATTAAAGCCCTCAAAGGTCAGAATAGCGATGTGCATGACGTCCTCGTCCGCGTGGAGAAGTTGTGGTGAGCCATGTTAGAGCCGCGATTAGATACAATAAAATAATTGTCATGGATACACTTGGACATGGTTCAGCCGCGCTACAAGCAACTCGTCGACCGCCTTGCGGCGGAGATCCGTGCGGGCCGTCTGCGCCCCGGAACGCGTCTGCCAACGCATCGCGACCTTGCTGCTCGAGAAGGCCTCGCGCTGGTCACGGCCACGCGGGTGTATGCGGAGTTGCAGGAGATGGGTCTGGTGAGCGGCGAAACCGGCCGTGGCACATTCGTCAAGGAGGCGCTCCCTCGAGCCCAAGGCATCGACCTGAGTGCGTGGAACGCGGACACCGTAGACCTGAACTTCAACTATCCGTCGTCGCCCGGCCAGACCGATCTGCTTAGAGGGGCGCTGCGCCAACTCGCCGTAACGGGCGACCTCGAGTCTCTACTTCGATACCAGCCCCACGGTGGGCGCGAGCACGAGCGCGCGACGGCGGCGCGCCATCTGGCAACCCGGGGGCTGCCGGCTACGGTCGAAACGACATTGCTCGTGAGCGGCGCACAGCACGGGTTGACGACGGCCGCCCTGGCTCTCCTCGAGCCGGGCGACGTTGTGGCGGTGGATGCGCTGACTTACCCCGGATTCAAGCTCGCTGCAGAGACTAATCGACTGGAACTCGCATCGATCCCAGCCGCTGGGCGCGGCCCCGATCTGGATGCACTTGCGGCTCTGTGCAAGCAACGACGGGTCCGCGCCATCTACGTCATGCCGACGCTGCACAACCCACTTGGCTGGGTGATGAGCGCGACGCGACGCAGGGAGCTCGTCGCTGTCGCCCAGCGCCATGGACTGCTAATCATTGAGGATGGGGCCTACGCATTCCTGGCTGAAGATGCACCGCCGCCGTTGGCATCGCTTGCGCCTGATACCACGGTCTACGTGTCGAGCCTGTCGAAGAGTGTCGCAACCGGCCTGCGCGTCGGTTTCGTCTGTGCACCGGCCGAATGGGTCCCAAAGATCGAACGGGCTATCCGGGCGACAACGTGGAACACCCCGGCGATCATGACGGCCATTGGCTGCGGCTGGATGGAGGACGGCACGGTGGCTCGACTCGAAGTGGAGAAGCGACGGGACGCGGCGACGCGCCAGGACCTTGTCGCCGATATTCTCGGACAGGTGGAGCGGGTCAGCCATCCCAACTCCTATTTCGTGTGGCTTCCACTGGCGCAGGATGTTCGCGCGGACGAAGTTGCGATGGCGCTGTTGCGTGAGCGAGTGTCCGTATCGACAGCCCTGCCGTTCTCCACGTCGGCTCATGTACCTCATGCAATCCGGTTGGCAATCGGTTCCGTCGACCTCGTCACGCTCACGCGGTCTCTGCAAACGGTGGCCCGAGTGATCGCCGAACGGACCTACTGACCGACAGCCGCGCCAGAGCCTGCTGGGCACGTTTCTCAAGGCGGCTGCACCCTCCTTCATGGCGGCCTGCAAAGAGCGGTTTGCCCAGCCGCCTGAAAGCGATTTCGACGCGCACCGGCCGCGCACCGCATGCTCGCCAGGCGCCACAGCTTGCGGCCCGATATCACCACGGTCGTCCGGCGAATGATGCGGCGGATCCACCGGCACAAAAATTGCGCTGACCGAAAAGCTTTCTCGCCCGACTTGCAGGAGTGGCCTGCTGGTCGGCATATCGCCAACGACGATATCGATAAGGTCACGGAGGTTCTCAATGAACGATACAAGAGATCTAGCGGATTCGGCGCTAGTCACAAAGGATTCCGCGTTATTAGTCCGGCAGTACGACACCGCGGTTTCATGGGGGGCCGTGTTCGCCGGCGGCGTCGCTGCGGCCGCATTCTCACTCATCCTGTTGACGTTGGGTACCGGCCTCGGTCTGACGGCAATTTCTCCGTGGTCATCGGGACCGTCGAATGCGAAAGCATTCGGATTCGCCGCTGTTGTGTGGATATGTGTGACCTCAATTCTCACGTCTGGACTAGGGGGCTATCTGGCGGGACGGCTACGCAGCCGCTGGCTCCTGATCGACAACGACGAAGTCCACTTTCGCGACACCGCCCATGGTTTCCTGAGCTGGGCCGTGGCGACGCTCCTCACAGCGGCCGTACTGACATCGACTCTCTCAGGCGTTGCACGTGTCGCCGCCCAGACTACTGCGGCAGGCAGTCCCGTCACGACGCAGACGATGCAGCGCGGGAATGCGGAGGCCGCGACGAACACGTGGCCGCTGGGCTACTTTGTAGATTCTCTCTTCCGTATGCCCGCCGGGTCGCTTGGGGTGCCCCCCGGTTCCGCCTCCGGTGGCAGCGATATACGCAGCGACATACCGCGCGCGGAAACCGCGCGTATCTTCCTGAACAGCGCCGCGACAGGCGATCAATTGTCGCCAGAAGACACCGCGTATCTAAGCCAGCTTGTCTCCCAACGGACTGGCCTCACGCCAGCAGCAGCACAAGCACGCGTGGTAACAACATACACGCGCCTTTTGCAAAAATTGACTGCGCTTGATGCCGCAACGAAAAATGCCGCCGACAAGGCGCGCAAAGTCTCCATCGGCGCATCCCTCTGGCTCTTCGTCTCGCTTCTGCTAGGCGCGTTCTCCGCCAGTCTGATGGCGACTCATGGCGGCCGCGTGCGCCAACGCTGATTGCAAACTCAATTTCGACTACCCAAGGAGGCGGTTATGCGCTCAATTCTTCTTTACATGCTCGGTGTACCTATTCCAATCATCATTCTTATCGCGCTGTTCTGGCATTAACGACCGATTTACCCTCCGAACGCCTGACGTCTTCCGGCGTCCGGAGGGGCGTCGTGAGCGTTTCCTTGTCCCCAGTGCCGCGACCCAAACGAAGCGGATAGGCATGCCGGTTGCGAAAAAGGGGAATATCTCCTGATTCGCGATATGTCTACGATCCTTCTTGTTGACGACGACGTGCATTCGCTTTCCCTACTCCAGATTATTCTCGTAGGGCATGGTCACCGCGTGCTTCTCGCTCAAGGCGGTGAGGCCGCCCTTCACACGGCCGCGCAACGCCTTCCCGATCTGATCGTGACTGACTGGAATATGCCAGGCATGGATGGCATTGGCTTGTGCGAACATCTGAAAAGCTATCCCGCTCTTGCTCAGATTCCGGTAGTTATGACATCCGGCCGTGTTCCGCCACGGGAGAAGTCGGCACTATGGGATGCTTTTCTTTCCAAACCTCTCGATCTGGCCGCCTTGGAGCACGCCGTTGACTCGCTGCTCGTGAAGCGATTGTCGGGGCCTCAATCCCCTCTCAATGTGCCTGGTCCCGCGTTCTCCCGATGGCAACCCGTCTCCTCAAAACTGATGGTTTAGCGATCGGTGGTGATCGAGACGCCGACGGAGTCAGGTGCGAATTTGCGCCGACGCCGCAGATCGCGGTACGCCAATTGCTCGCTACGGTGATGAAAACTGTTCAAGGAGGTACGCCGTGAGCCAGAAAAGTGATAAGCAGCCGGATGTCGAGCATCCGCAACCGGCGCAGCATAGCGACGATGCACGCAGCCGCATGCCCGAGCGCCGCGACGACGGGCACAAACAGTCTTCCGGAGACAAGCCTTCGAGGAAGGCCGAGGAAGGAGAACCGCCTGTGGGATAAGCGCTCGCTAACGGGGCGCATGTGCGGCTGCAGAGACGCTGCGGATACGCCTCCGCCGGGTTGACCTGATTGCTGCGCCTCGCGGCGAAGGCGCCATGAGCGCTGCACTCCTTTTGCCGCCTCGTCCGCGACTCGAAGATATCGCTCGCGGTAATGAGGCGTTCCTTTCGCATACCAAAGTATCTTGAGAAACGGGCTAGCGGACGCAGTCCGCGCCTATTCACCGTCGCCGCAAGACGCTGGACGTGCCTGATCCGAATATCCCGGTTTGAGCGCCCCCCTTACCCGATGCGCGCGCAGTGAACCTCGTCCCTACGCGAAAACTCCACATGCAATTCGCGGTTCGTCGAAACGCCGCTACGCCGACATTCGCGTCACACCTTGCGATCGACTATGCGTCTCGCGAGAGTCGCCCGGATATGAAAGGCATTCGCAAGCTCTCCCGACCATAGGTGTTCGCGGAGCATCTGCCCGTCAAGTTCGGAGGCAAAGGAACGGTTTGCGCGATGCAAACGTTGCAAATTACACCGTGTAGAAATCGTAATTTTGCAAAGACCAAGGTTCCTGGATTGGGCGGTGACCGTCTACAACGCGGCAAAGGCGTTGCCGAATCCAGTCAACCCCTTCCGGATGCTGCCGTTGCTCAGCGTGCCGGGATTGCGAGCCCGTGACGCGGTTGGCTTCACGTACCCTCTTTGATTATTTTTTTCGCGCTTGCCGATGTGCTATGCGTAGCCGGATACTGACTTTGCCCGCGTTGTCTCCTCTGCGGGTGCATCAGTTTCGGCCCGCCTCGGGCGGGCCTCTTTTGAGCAATGCGTGCGAACGCTTGCCAATGAAGGTGATGTAAATCCGGAGGCGCCATGGAAATCTGCGACGGATGCGCCAACATTGACGGCCGCCCCGTGGGTGTCGAGGGACACGAAGGCATCACTTTGATTGGTGTGGCGGAATGCAACGGTGCGCTCGCGCTCGAACATTATCGCTGCGACAAATGCCGGGCGATCATTGCCAGACGATTCGTGGGCCAGTGCGATGAGCGTGTCTGGAGCGTAATCGAAGCCGCACGGTAGCAATCCCGTCCAGCCTTTTCGGCGGATCGATCAGGAACGCCCGGCAAGTCCGCCACACGATCACCAAGCCCGGGCAATCAATGCACGAACCAGGTGCGAGTCCGCTACGCGCGGATGCACGCCGTCACCGGCGCGGTGCAAAAAACTGCCGCGCCGCGCCGGAATGCGGCAATTCCTGTTTGGCACGCTTCTCGCTAATAAGGGAGTGCAAGGAGCCGGCGCAATCCGGTTTAACACACAATCTGGAAATGGACGGCTAGGGTTCCGGCCTGCTTCAAGCAGGTGCTGGTCCGAGAGCTGTCGACCTCGGTGAGGTTACACGGCGGGATAAAAGCCCGGGAGAGAACGCGATGTTTGCGCTGCTCCCTGCCGTCGCTAACCGTCCCTTCCGAGGTCAACCTCATGCGTAAGCTCGTTCGCTTTCTCAGCATCGCCGCGGTCTCTCTCGCCGCTTTCACCTCCACTCCCTCGTTTGCCGCCGGACGCACCGACTTCAAGGTCTGCTGGACCATCTACGCGGGCTGGATGCCGTGGGGTCAAGCGAAAACCCAGGGCATCGTCTCCAAATGGGCCAGGAAATATGGCATCAATGTCGATGTCGTGCAACTGAACGACTACGTCGAATCCATCAATCAGTACACCGCCGGCAAGTTCGACGGCTGCGCGATGACCAACATGGACGCGTTGACCATCCCAGCCTCAGGCGGCGTGGATTCGACTGCGCTGATCGTCAGCGACTATTCGAACGGCAACGATGGCGTGCTCGTCAAGGGCAAAGGCAAACAGATCGCCGACCTGAAGGGTCAGCAGATCAATCTGGTCCAGTTCTCGGTATCGCACTACCTGCTTGCACGCGCCCTCGAAAGTGCGCATATGAGCGAGCGCGACCTCAAGGTAGTCAACACCTCCGACGCCGACATCTCCGGTGCGTTCGCCACGCCCGCCGTCCACAACGCAGTGACGTGGAACCCGATGCTTGCCGAACTGAAGGCGCAGCCGAACGTCACCGAAGTCTTCGACTCGAGCAAGATTCCCGGTGAAATCATGGACATGATGGTCGTCAACACGAAGACCCTGAACGACAACCCGGCGCTCGGCAAGGCGTTGACGGGCGCATGGTTCGAGATGGTCGCGTTGATGCGGGCCAATAACGCCGACAGTACCGCCGCGCTCACCGCGATGGCGAAGGCATCGGGCACCGATCTCGCGGGCTTCAAGGGGCAACTGTCGACCACCGCGCTGTTCTATACGCCGCAGGCCGCGGTCGATTTTGTCACCAGCCCCAACCTGCCGAAGATCATGACGCGCGTCGCGGAGTTCTCGTTCGATCACGGTCTGCTCGGACAGGACGCGAAAAGCGCGGACGTGGTCGGCATGGCGTTCGACAAGGGTGTCGTGATCGGCAACAAGGGCAACGTCAAGTTGCGCTTCGATCCGACCTACGTGGAAATGGCCGCGGCCGGCAAGCTCTGAGTCGAACAACACGTACTTCATCCGGCAGGCACCCATGAGACTCATCAATCGACACCCCAGCCGAAGCGGCGGCCTTATGCTGCTGTTGCTGCCGTTCATCGTGCTGATGGCGGTTTACTTCACCGGGTCGTCGATGCGGCTCAAGCTCAATCCCGATGACAAGCTGCTGCCGAGCGCCACGCAAATGAGCGACGCCATCAAGGAGGTCGCCTTCAATGAGGACAAGCGCACGGGCGAGTATCTGCTGTGGGCCGACACGGTATCGAGCTTGAGAAGGCTCGGCATCGGCCTCGTTGTGAGCGCTTTAATTGCCTTGGTGGCGGCCATCGCGACCGGCTCGTTTCCGCTGGTAGGCGCGACGTTCTCACCGTTCATCACGGTGATCTCGATGATTCCGCCGCTCGCCGTGCTGCCGATCCTGTTCATCGTGTTTGGGCTCGACGAATTGTCGAAGGTCGTCCTGATCGTGGTCGGCATCACGCCGATGATCATCCGCGATCTGCATGCGCGGGCGCGCGAGATTCCAGCCGAGTTGTGGGTCAAGGCACAGACGCTCGGTGCAACCAGCTGGACCCTGGTTCTGCGCCTCGTGCTGCCGCAACTGCTGCCGCGCTTACTGGTGGCAATGCGTCTCGCGCTGGGTTCGGCGTGGCTGTTTCTTATCGCGGCGGAAGCGATTGCTTCGACAGATGGCCTCGGTTACCGCATCTTTCTGATGCGTCGCTACCTGGCAATGGACGTGCTTCTGCCTTACGTCGCGTGGATCACGCTGCTCGCGTGGCTCATCGACGAGCTGCTGCGCCGCCTCACGCAATGGTCGTTCCCCTGGTACGGCGGAGGCGCACGATGATCGAAGTTCGTAACGTCTGGAAGGAATACGGCGATCAGGTCGTGCTCGAACGGTTGAACCTGCGTGTCGAAGAAGGCGAGTTCTGTTCGATGGTCGGCGCATCGGGCTGCGGCAAGTCCACGTTCCTGAGGCTATTGCTCGGTCAGGAGCGCGCGACGCGCGGCGAAATTCTGCTCGATGGCGAGCCCTTGCCGGCTGAACCCGATGAACATCGCGGCGTGGTGTTTCAGCGCTATTCGGTATTCGACCATCTGAGTGTGGTTCGCAATGTGATGCTCGGACTCGAATTGCGTCGCGCGAAATTCACGGGCCGTCTATTCGGTGCGCAGCGACGCGCCGCGCGCGATGAGGCCGTCGCGATGCTCAAACGCGTCGGCCTTGGTGCGGCGTTGGATAAATTTCCGCAGCAGCTATCGGGCGGCATGCAACAACGTCTCGCGATTGCCCAGGCGCTGATGATGAAGCCACGCGTGTTGCTTCTCGATGAACCATTCGGCGCGCTCGATCCCGGCATCCGCAAGGACATGCACGACTTGCTGCTCAGCTTATGGCGCGAATCGAAGCTGACGATTTTCATGGTCACCCACGACCTGAAGGAAGGCTTCACGCTCGGCAGCCGCGTACTGGTGTTCGACAAGGTCCGCGTCGACCCTCAAGCGCCGGGCGCCTACGGTGCGCGCATCACCTACAACATTCCGCTCGACCACAGCCGCGACTCCAGGTCGTCCATTCACATGGCCCAAGCCGTCGTGGAAGGCGCATCGCGTGTCGAAACGGTCTGAGCCCAAAGGGAATCTTAAGCACATGGATTTGCTACTCGAAGAAACCGTCCCCGGCGGCGGCCATACCTCGCTGATCGTCAAGCGCGGCCAGTCGTTGCGCATCACCGACCTGCGCGGCGGCGCGAACGCCAGCGTCCTGCTGATCAACGCATCCGAGAAAAGCGAACGGCTCAATCTGCCCGATACGCTCAAATGTCAGCACACGGCGAAACTGACGGCCGGTCATTGTCTGTACTCCGATATGGGCCGTGTGCTCGCCGCAATCGTTACGGATACCTGCGGCTGGCATGACAGTATCGGCGGAGTATCGAATGCAGAGGAAGTATACGAACGCTACGGCGCGGGTCGTTACCAGGAGCTGCGCAACGCGTTCTATCGCAACGGCACGGACAACCTGCTGGTCGAAATGGGCAAGTGGGGGCTGGGTATCCCGGACCTGCTGATGACACTCAATCTCTTCAGCCGAGTCGACGTCACCGACGCTGGCGCGTTGAATTTCGTTCCAGGCAATTCAAAGGCCGGCGACTATGTCGAGCTGTATGCCCCGATGAACACGCTGGTCGTGCTGACCTCGATCCAGCATCCGCTCGATCCGAACCCGGAATACGCGCCCAGGCCGGTCAAGCTTGCGTTGAGCCACGCGGAGCGCGACGTCGCCGAACTTTGCCGAACCTCATGCGAGGAAAACGTGCGCGGCTTTCTCAACACCGATCGTTTCTTTCTTTGAGCGGAGCCTGACACCATGACCACAACGCTTACCGTCAGCGACAAACGCCCCGAACATGCGGTCTTTCGCGAGACACTCGCGGCCGGCGAACCGTGGCTTCACGAACTGAAAACCGGGCAGACGCTGCGCATTCTCGACCTGGAAGGCAATCAGGCCGTCGATACGCTGTTCTACAGCCTTGCAGATCCGCGCGAGCGTTTCGACCCGCAACGCACGCTGCGCCGGCAAAAAAACCTGTATCTGACGACCGGCACCGTGCTGTATTCGAACCTTGGCAATCCGATGCTGACGATCGTGGCCGACACCTGCGGCCGTCACGATACCCTTGGCGGCGCCTGCGCGCAGGAAAGCAACACGGTTCGCTACGCACTGGAAAAGCGCTACATGCATAGCTGCCGCGACAATTACCTGCGTGCGTGTGCGCACGACGGACGTTTGTCGAAGCGTGACATCGGCGCGAACATCAACTTCTTCATGAACGTGCCCGTGACACCGGATGGCGGTCTTACATTCGAAGACGGCATCTCGGCACCGGGCAAGTATGTCGAATTGCACGCGGAAATGGACGTGATCGTACTGATCTCCAACTGCCCGCAGTTGAACAATCCGTGCAACGCCTATAACCCGACGCCCGCGGAGTTGCTGATATGGAACTGAAGCGTATCCGCGACTGGCTTTACTTCGTCATGCTGGTTCGCGCCGGACGACATTGCACCCGCACGCGCGAACAACTGACCCACGCACATCGCTGACACGGACCTCTGCCGCGGACGACCGCGGCATGCAATCCCCACGTGGCGGGACGACCCGCCCATGAATCCAGTCCCCTCTCATGTTCGAGAAAATCCTGATCGCCAATCGTGGTGCCATTGCGTGCCGCATCCTCAGAACGCTGCGTGAACTCGATGTAACCGGCGTCGCCGTCTACGCGGAAGCGGATCGCGCGAGCCTCCATGTGAGCGAGGCGCCCATCGCGCACGGTCTCGGTGACGGTCCGGCTTCCGCCACCTACCTCGACACCGGCAAGATCCTCGAGATCGCCCGCCGCGAAAACGTCCAGGCAATTCATCCGGGCTATGGATTCCTGTCCGAGAATGCGGCCTTTGGCGAAGCGTGCGAGGCAGCGGGCATCGAGTTCATCGGACCGACGCCAGCGCAGTTGCGGGCGTTTGGCCTGAAGCACACGGCCCGCGGGATCGCAGCGGACCAGGGTGTGCCGATGCTCAATGGCACGGGCTTGCTGGACGACCTCGCCGCCGCGCTGGCAGCCGCTGAGTCGATCGGCTACCCCGTGATGCTGAAAAGCACGGCGGGCGGCGGCGGCATCGGCATGCGGGTATGCTGGAACGTCGAAGAACTGCGTGCTCATTTCGAGGTGGTCAAGCGTCTTGGCCAGAACAACTTCAGCGATGCGGGCGTGTTCCTCGAAAAGTACATCGAGCGGGCGCGGCATCTGGAAGTGCAGGTATTCGGCGACGGCCGCGGCGACGCGATCGCGCTCGGCGTGCGCGACTGTTCGGTGCAGCGGCGCAACCAGAAGGTACTCGAAGAAACGCCCGCGCCCAATCTGCCGGACGGCATGTCGGCCGCCCTGTGCGAAGCTGCTGTCAAGCTCGCGAAAGCGGTCAGTTACCGCTCCGCCGGCACGGTCGAATTCGTCTACGACAGCGCTGCGCAGCAGTTCTATTTCCTTGAGGTGAACACCCGTCTGCAAGTCGAACACGGCGTGACCGAGCAGGTCTGGGGTGTGGATCTGGTGCGCTGGATGATCGAACTGGCGGCGGGCACCCTCGCGCCGTTGCAGGAACTCGCCGCGGGTTTGAAGCCGCAGGGGCACGCGATTCAGGCACGGCTCTATGCCGAGGACCCGGGCCGCGATTTCAAGCCGAGCCCGGGCTTGCTGACCGATGTCGCGTTTCCGCGCGCCGACGGACGTTCGCTGCGCATCGATACGTGGATCGAGGCCGGCTGCGAAGTACCGCCCTACTTCGACCCGATGCTCGCCAAGGTGATTGCGTGGTCGCCAACGCGCGACGCGGCGTGCCACGCGCTCGCTGACGCGTTGCAGAATACGCGCCTCTATGGCGTGGAGACGAACCGCGACTATCTGCGGCAGATCCTCGACGATCACCCGTTTGCGTCCGGCGAGCCGTGGACGCGCTGCCTCGAAGGTCTCAAGTATCGGGCGAGCACGCTCGAAGTGATCAGCGCCGGCACGCAGACAACCGTGCAGGATTATCCCGGCCGCCTTGGCTATTGGGCGGTCGGCATTCCGCCATCCGGTCCGATGGACGACCGTGCGCTGCGGCTCGGCAACCGCCTTCTCGGCAATGGCGCCGACGCTGCCGCGCTCGAGATTACGATGAGTGGGCCGACCTTGCGCTTCAACACGGACGCGGTCGTCGCCGTGACCGGCGCGAATCTGCCCGTGCTGCTCGACGATATCGAACAGCCGTTGAACACGACCCTCCTGGTTGCCGCCGGCTCGACGCTCGCTTTCGGCACCATTCGCGGTGCGGGCGCGCGGGCCTATCTGTGCGTGCGCGGCGGCTTCGACGTCGCGCTGTATCTCGGCAGCCGCAGCACCTTCACGCTCGGCCAGTTCGGCGGGCATGGCGGACGAGCGCTGCGGGCGGGCGATGTGCTGCATCTTCAGCCGTTGCAGGACGTGCATGCTGGCGCGGTACTCGCTAACCTTCCCGCACTGGAAACCGTGCGCACGCTGCGAGTGATCTATGGTCCGCATGGCGCGCCGGAGTACTTCCGCCCGCGCTATATCGAGCAATTTTTCGACACCGAATGGGAGATCCATTTCAACTCCAGCCGCACCGGCGTGCGTCTGATCGGACCGAAGCCCGAGTGGTCGCGCGAGGACGGCGGCGAGGCGGGACTGCATCCATCGAACATTCACGACAACCCCTATGCGGTCGGTGCGGTCGATTTCACCGGCGACATGCCAGTGATTCTCGGCCCCGATGGTCCGAGCCTTGGCGGTTTCGTCTGTCCGGTGACGATCATCGAGGCGGATCTCTGGCAAATCGGCCAGTTGAAGGCCGGTGACAAGGTGCGCTTCGTGCCGGTGCAGATCGACGCCGCGCGTGAGGTTGCACGCCAACGTCTGCGTGAATTGGAAACGCTCGAATTCGAGTCGCAAGCGGCATTCACGAAGGCCGCGGCGCTCACCTCGCCTATCGTCCTCGAAACCGGTGCGGATCGCGAACGGCTCGTCGCGCGGGTTTCCGGTGACACGCATCTGCTGCTCGAAATCGGTCCGACGGAGCTCGATCTCGCATTGCGTTTCCGGGGACACGCGCTGATGCAGTCGCTCGAAGCGATGGCACTCACCGGCGTGATCGACCTGACACCTGGCATCCGCTCGCTGCAGATTCACTATCAGCCTGAAAGCCTGCCGCTTGCGCAGTTGCTCGCGATCGTCGAGCGCGCATGGCAGGACGTGCTGTTGCAGAAGAATTTGCGCGTACCGTCGCGGATCGTGCATTTGCCGCTGTCGTGGGACGATCCCGCGTGCCGCCTCGCGATCGACAAATACATGACCACGGTGCGCAAAGACGCGCCCTGGTGTCCGAGCAATCTCGAGTTTATCCGCCGCATCAACGACCTCGATTCGATCGATGCGGTCAAACAGATCGTCTTCGATGCGAGCTATCTCGTGATGGGGCTCGGCGACGTCTATCTCGGCGCACCGGTCGCGACGCCGCTCGATCCTCGCCACCGGCTGGTGACGACCAAATACAACCCGGCGCGTACGTGGACGGCGGAGAACTCGGTCGGCATCGGCGGCGCGTATCTATGCGTGTACGGGATGGAAGGGCCAGGCGGTTATCAGTTCGTCGGCCGCACATTGCAGATGTGGAATCGCTATCGCGAAGTCGCGGATTTCGCGGGACGCCCTTACCTGCTGCGTTTCTTCGATCAGATCCGTTTCTACGAAGTCCCAGCCGATGAATTGCTGCGCATCCGTGCGGACTTTCCGCTCGGGCGCTATCCGTTGAAGATCGACGAGACCGAGTTGTCGCTGGCCGACTATCAAACGTTTCTCACGCGTGAATCCGCCGGCATCGAGCAATTCCGCGCGCGCCAGCAAGCCGCGTTTCAAGCCGAACGCGAGCGCTGGCGCGAAGGGGGAACCACGGATGAGAGTTTCGACGCCCCGGTCGTCGAGAGCGCGGAACTGGCACCGTTGCAAGACGGTGAAATTGCGGTGGACAGCGAAATTGCCGGCAGCCTCTGGCAAGTGCGGGTGTCGCCCGGCGATAGGGTCGAGGCAGGCGACGTGCTGCTTATCATCGAGTCGATGAAAATGGAGATTTCCGTGTGCGCGCCGTATGCGGGAATAGTCAATGAGATTCACGTGGCGCCCGGCTCGCCGGTGCGCGCCGGGCAGCGCGTTGCCGTCATCAAACGTCTTTGACTATTCGGAGAAAACACTCATGTCTTCATTCGATCTGCGCCTGTCCACGCTGCGCGCCGCTTACCGCACCGGAACGCATACGCCGCGCAAGCTGATCGGCGAGTTGCTGACGAAAGCCGCTGCACTGAATCCCGAGTTTCATCTGTTCATCCGCCTTCTGAGCGAAGCCGAAGTCGCGCCGTATCTGGATTGGCTTGAAACGCAGGATATCGAAGCATTGCCGCTTTATGGCGTTCCGTTCGCGATCAAGGACAACATCGATCTGGCCGGCATTCCGACAACGGCCGCGTGCCCCGCGTTCGCCTATACACCGGCCGAGTCGGCGACACTCGTCGCCCAGTTGATCGCGCTAGGCGCCGTGCCGCTCGGCAAGACCAATCTCGATCAGTTCGCCACTGGCCTGAACGGCACGCGTTCACCGTACGGCAGGTGCCGTAACAGCGTGCATCCTGACTATCCGTCGGGCGGGTCGAGCGCGGGGTCGTCGCTAGCCGTCGCACTGGGCGTCGCGAGCTTCGCGCTCGGCACAGATACCGCAGGTTCGGGTCGTGTGCCGGCAGGCCTGAACAACCTCGTTGGACTCAAGGCGAGCAAAGGCCTGCTGTCGACCGCCGGTGTCGTGCCGGCCTGCCGCACGCTCGATTGCGTGACCTACTTCACCGCAACCGCGCAGGAAGCCAGCGAACTGCTCGCACTGACCGCCCAGATCGATCCCCGCGATGCATACAGCCGCAAAAACCCGCAATGGAACGACGCACGCGCGTTCGGCAGGCTCGCTACGTTCCGGTTCGGCGTGCCGTCGCAACTCGAATTCGCGGGCTGCGCGGAAAGCCCGGCATTGTTTGCAAAGGCTCGCGCGATGCTCGAAGCGGCGGGCGGTGAAGCCGTCCAAATCGACTTCGCGCCATTCGTCGAAGCGGCAAACCTGCTTTACGAAGGCCCTTGGGTCGCGGAGCGCTACAGCGTCGTGGACGAATTGCTGGAAGCGAACCCGGAGGCCGTATTGCCGGTTATTCGCGATGTGCTGGCGAAGGCGCCGGGGGCCACCGCCGTCGAACTTTTTCGTGCGCAATATCGCCTGCAGGCATTGAAGGCGATCTGCGATGCGGCGCTTGAACCGCTCGACTTCGTTCTCACACCGACGTATCCGCGGCCTGTTACGCTGGCGGAGCTTGAGCGCGATCCCATCCGGCCGAATTCGTTACTCGGCTACTACACGAACTTCATGAATCTGCTCGACTATGCCGCCGTCGCGACGCCGACCGGGTTCATGGCGAATGGTCTGCCATGGGGTGTCACGGTGTTCGGCCGCGCCTTCACGGATCAATATCTGCTAAGCGTGGCGGACACATTGCAGCGAATGAGCGGAATTGAATGTGTCGGCGGCAGCAAATCCGATGCGAACGATAGGCCTCGGGCGAACAACGATCGCGTGAAGGTGGCGGTGTGCGGCGCGCATATGCAGGGTTTGCCGCTCAATCGTGACCTGGTAAGCCGTGGCGCGCGCCTCGTAGAGGCTACGCACACTGCGCCGCATTATCGGCTGTCTGCGCTGGCTGCCGCACCGGATAGCACAAGACGCCCTGGAATGCGCCGAGTGTCAGACGGCGGCACGGCGATCGCGATTGAGGTCTGGGAAATGCCCAGCCTGGAATTAGGTTCGTTCATCGCGACCATTCCCTCTCCGCTTGCGCTGGGGAAGATTGAACTGTCAAATGGCCAGTGGGTGACGGGGTTCGTGTGCGAGTCGTATGGGCTGGAATCCGGGGCAGATATCACGGAGTTTGGCGGCTGGCGAGCATGGCTCGCCAGCCTATTCCGGTAGTCATCGGACGCCTGCCGGACGTAGAGGCGTCGGCTGCAAAGCGCAATGCAGCAACCCAAACTTGACCGCTGGTGCGAAGTCCGGGTTCCGGCCTGGCATTTCGAACAATTACATAAAGCCTTCACCAGCATGACCACTCGCCTTCACTCCCGCCAAAAACCAACCCTCCGCTCAGCCGTTCGTTGACGCCGATTGCGGGCCGACAGATACCCACAGGGTCTTTCGCCCCGAAACATGTTTCACGTTGGTAACTCAAACTTTGGACGTACCCGGTACATTGGCGCATACCCATTGTCCATCCGCTTCCACCAACGCAAACATGAGCAATACACGGTCTGTCAGCAGGGCGCTCGCGGCAGTCGGCGACGCGCCGTTCACTCGATCCCGAGAGGACGCTCCGACAAATCATTACAGCCGGTTTCACAGCATATTGCTCCTCACCGACCGGCTCGACGCGCCATGACTCCGTTACGGCGCCCTATGCCGGTTAGGAGGTTATGCATTTTGCGCGCCCCGTCTTGCTTTCAATTGGATAACGTCATGCAGAAAAAACATTGAGTTGTGACAACACGCAAGAACCATGGCATGTTCCCAAAATCCTGGCAGAGAATGACTCCCCATCCGACCATCAACGGCAGTATCTGTTTTCGTTTTCGGAGATACCTATGAGCGAAGCCGTGTCCACGCAACCCAGGCGCTCCCGACGCGGGCTCATTCTATTTGCGCTTATCGTGCTGGTGCTGATCGCGGTTGTCGTTGTTCACCTGTTGACGCGCAAGAAGCCCTCGCGCGAAGTCGCGCCGATCGTCGTCACCGTGGCGAGCGCGACACTCGGTTCGATGCCGGTCATGTTGAGCGAACTCGGCACGGTTACACCCACCGCCACCGTGACCGTGCTGCCACAACTGAGCGGCTACCTCACTGAGGTCGGTTATCACGAAGGCCAGGAAGTCCAGAAAGGCCAGTTCCTCGCCCAGATCGATCCGCGCCAGTATCAGATCAGCAAGCAGCAGGCTCAGGCGGCACTCGCCAAAGACCGCGCGTCGCTCGCCCAGGCGCGCGCCGATCTTGCCCGCTACACGCAGTTGAACGAGCGCAAGTCGATCGCGCAGCAGACCTTTGAAGATCAGAAGTTCCTCGTGCAGCAGGACGAGGCCGCGGTTCAGTCCGATCTCGCCAACATCGCCCAGTTCGACCTCGACCTGACCTATTGCCGCATCACCGCGCCGGTCGCCGGCAAGGTCGGCCTGCGTCTCGTCGACCCGGGCAACTACGTAACCGCGTCGTCGTCGACGGGGATCGTCGTCATCACCACCGTCAAGCCGACTACCGTGCAGTTCACGGTGCCGCAGGACTCGCTCGCATCGATCGTGCAGCGCCTGAATGGCGGCGCAAAATTGCCGGTCACCGCCTATAGCAGCGACAACGCGCGCGAGATCGCCACAGGCGCGCTTTACGCGGTCAGCAACCAGATGGCCACGTCGACCGGCACCGTCACCTTACGCGCCACGTTCCCCAACGACGACGAAGCGCTATTCCCCAACGAGTTCGTCAACGTCAAGCTGCTGGTCGACACGCTGCAGAATGCCGTGCTGGTGCCGACCCCAGCCGTGCAAACCGGCGCGCCGGGCGACTTCGTCTATCTGGTCAACGCGAACAACACCGTCTCCGTGCATAAAGTGAAGCTCGGCCCGAGCGACGGCAAGAACACGGTCATTCTCTCGGGCCTCGCCCAGGGCAACCAGGTGGTCACGGACGGCACCGACCGCCTGAACGACGGCGCCAAAATCCAGGCGGCCAAGCCGAAGCCCGCGGCGGCCAAGCCAGCGTCCGGCGCCGCCGCCGCGGAACCTGCTACCTCCGAACCCGCTGCCGCGTCGGCCGCGGCGTCGGCCAATGCGGCTTCGTCGTAGCAGGTTCGTGCGCCGATGAATATTTCCCGCCTGTTCATTCTTCGACCGGTCGCCACGCTGCTGCTGATGATCGCCCTCGTGCTGGTGGGCCTCGTCGCCATGCGCGTGCTGCCGGTTTCATCGCTGCCCAACGTCGACTATCCGACCATCCAGGTGCAGACGTTCTATCCGGGCGCGAGTCCGGACGTGATGGCCACCACAGTCACGGCGCCGCTCGAAGTGCAGTTGGGCGAAATCCCCGGCTTGCAACAGATGACCTCATATAGCTCGGAGGGCGCGTCGGTCATCACGCTGCAGTTCGATCTCTCGCTCGACCTCGACATCGCGCAGCAGAACGTCCAGCAGGCTATCAATGCTTCGAACAGCTACCTGCCCTCCGGCCTGCCCGCGCCGCCGACGTATGCCAAGGTCAATCCGGCCGACCAGCCGATCCTGACGCTGGCGGTCACGTCGAAATCGATGTCGTTGACCCAGCTCGAGGATGTCGCCAACAACCGTCTCGGCACCAAGATTTCCGAAGTGTCGGGCGTGGGCGTGGTGACCACGAGCGGTGGCAATGTGCCGGCCATTCGCGTCGAAGCGGACCCGCACAAGCTGGCCGCCTACGGCCTGAATATCGACGATCTGCGCACGCTGCTCAGCTATGTCAACGTCAGCCAGCCGAAGGGCAATTTCGACGGCCCCGACCTCGATTACACGATCAACGGCAACGATCAGATCAGCGATCCGAAGGACTATCTGAACACGGTGATCGCCTACCAGAACGGCGCCCCGGTGTTCATGCGCGACGTCGCGCGGGTCAGTCAGGCGGCCCAGGACGTCGAGCGCGGCGCCTGGTACAACGGCTCGCCGGCCATCGTGCTCAACGTCCAGCGGCAGCCGGGCGCGAACGTGATCGCCACCGTCAATCAGATCATGAAGCAGTTGCCGCAGCTCGAATCCACGCTGCCGGCCGGCATGAAGGTGACCGTGGTGTCGGACAGCACGGGTGTGATCCGCTCGTCGGTTGCCGACGCGGCGCTCGAACTGATTCTCGCCATTGTGCTGGTGGTCGCGGTGATCTTCGTGTTCCTGCGCAATGTGCCCGCCACGCTCATTCCGAGCGTCTCGGTGCCGGTGTCGCTGATCGGCACCCTGGCGGTGATGTATCAGTTGAACTACTCGATCGACAACCTCTCGCTGATGGCGCTCATTATCGCCACCGGCTTCGTGGTCGACGACTCGATCGTGATGATCGAGAACGTCGTGCGTTATCTGGAGGAAGGCCGCACACCGCTCGAAGCCGCGCTGGAGGGCGCGGGCCAGATCGGCTTCACGATTCTGTCGCTGACCATCTCGCTGATCGCCGTGCTGATTCCGCTGCTCTTCATGGGCGGGGTGATCGGGCGTCTGTTCAGCGAATTCGCAGTCACGCTCGCCGTTACCATCGTGATCTCCGCGATCGTTTCGCTGACCGTGGTGCCGATGCTCTGCGCGCGCATGTTGCGCGCGCAGGCCGACCGCCATCCGAGCCGCTTCGAGCGGATCAGCGAAGGCCTGTTCGACAAGACACTCGGCGCCTATGAACGTGGCCTGCGCTGGGTGCTGGATCACCAGGTGCTGACGCTCGTCGTGGCCATCGGCACCGTGGTGCTGACCGGCATCCTGTACGTGGTGATTCCGAAGGGGCTCTTTCCGGTGCAGGACGTCGGCGTGATCGAGGGGATCAGCGTGGCCGACAACTCGGTGTCGTACGCGGCGATGGTGAACCGCCAGGGCGCGCTCGCCGATGCGATCCTGAAAGACCCGGATGTCACCTCGCTGACCTCGTACGTGGGTATCGACGGCACGAACTCGACGCTGAACAACGGTCGCTTCCTGATCAATCTTCGCGATCACGACAAGCGCTCCGATACCGCGCAGGAGATTGCCCGGCGTCTGCAACAGGAAGTCGCGCAAGTGCCGGGTGTCAGGCTCTACATGCAGCCCGAACAGGACCTGACGCTCGACACCACAGTCTCGCCGAACCAGTACAGCTTCGTGCTGCGCGGACCGAGCCAGCAGGCGTTCCAGAAGTACGTGCCGGAACTGGTCGCGAAGCTCAAGCAGATCCCGTCGCTCGCCGACGTGCAAAGCGACATGAATAGCGACGGCCTGAGCGTGAACGTCGAAGTCAACCGGCAACTGGCGGCACGCTTCGGCATTACGCCCGCGACGATCGACAACGCGCTCTACGACGCGCTCGGCCAGCGGATCGTCTCGACCATCTTCGAGCAGTCGAGCCAGTACCGCGTGATTCTCGTCGCCAAACCGGAGTCGCTGCCGAACGTGCAGTCGATCGGCAACCTGTATCTGCCGAGTCAGACCAGCAGCACGGGCCAGGTGCCGCTGTCGGGTATCGCAAAGATCCAGATCACGAAGTCGCCGCTCGTGATCAGCCATCTGGCGCAGTTCCCGTCGGTCACGATCTCGTTCAATCTCGCGAAGGATGCGTCGCTGAGCACGGCGGTCAAGGCGATCCATCAAGCCGAACAATCGGTGAATCTGCCGCCGTCGATCACCTCGTCGCTGCAGGGCGCGGCGCAGGCTTTCGAAGACTCGCTGTCGAGCGAGGTCTATCTGCTGATCGCGGCACTGGTGGCGGTGTATATCGTGCTCGGCGTGCTGTACGAGAGCTTCATCCATCCGGTGACGATTCTGTCCACCCTGCCCTCGGCGGGTATCGGCGCACTGCTCGCGTTGATGATCGCCGGGAGCGACCTGGATGTGATCGGCATCATCGGCATCGTGCTGCTGATCGGTATCGTCAAGAAGAACGCCATCATGATGGTGGACTTCGCGCTGGACGCCGAACGCAATCACGGCAAGCCTCCGCGCGAAGCGATCTTCGAGGCGTCGCTGCTGCGTTTCCGGCCGATCCTGATGACGACGCTGGCCGCCATGCTCGGCGCACTGCCGATGCTGCTCGGCTCCGGCACGGGTTCGGAATTGCGGCGGCCGCTGGGGCTCGCCATCATCGGCGGTCTGACGCTGAGCCAGATGCTGACGCTTTTCACCACGCCGGTGATCTATCTGTTCTTCGACAGAATGGCCGAACGCACGAGACGCTGGCGCAACCGCAACAAACCGGACAATTCGGATAAGCCGGAGGATTCGCCTCGCGGCGACGCGGAGGAAGCGCCTTGAACATCTCGGCGTTATTCATCCGGCGCCCCGTCGCGACCACGCTGCTGGCGATCGCCATTCTGATCTCCGGTGCGCTCGCCTACTTCCGGCTGCCGGTTGCGCCGTTGCCGAACATTGCCTTTCCGGTCATCGTGGTGCAGGCGAACATGGCAGGTGCAAGCCCGGACATCATGGGAACCACGGTGGCCGAGCCGCTCGAGCGGCGGCTCGCCACCATTGCCGACGTCGAAGAACTGACCTCGATCAGCTCCGTCGGCTCGTCGCTGATCGTGGTCGAGTTCGGTTTGAAACGCGACATCAACGGCGCCGCGCGCGACGTCGAAGCGGCTATCCAGGCCGCGCGCGCCGACTTGCCGACCACGCTGCGCAGCAATCCGAGCTATCGCCAGTACAACCCGGCCGATGCGCCGATCATGGTACTCTCGCTCACGTCCGACACGCTTACCAAGGCACAACTCTACGATTCCGCCGATTCGGTCATCCAGCAGCAGCTCTCGCAGGTCCAGGGGGTGGGTCAGATCACGCTCGGCGGCGGCGCGCTGCCCTCGGTGCGGGTGGAATTGCAGCCGGGCAAACTGAGCAGCTACGGTATCGGTCTCGAAGACGTGCGCGCGGCAATCAGCGCGGCCAATGCCGACAGCGCAAAGGGCCATCTCGACGAGGGCGATCAGCGCTACGTGGTCACCTCCAACGACCAGATCACCCATGCTGCGCCCTACCGCGACCTGGTGGTCGCCTACCGCAACGGCGCGCCGGTGCAGTTGCGCGACG
Organism: Paraburkholderia sp. BGA-UO-ETr-F12; assembly: GCF_059567945.1. Classification (NCBI taxonomy): domain Bacteria; kingdom Pseudomonadati; phylum Pseudomonadota; class Betaproteobacteria; order Burkholderiales; family Burkholderiaceae; genus Paraburkholderia; species Paraburkholderia sp. BGA-UO-ETr-F12. The sequence goes on from NZ_JCAQOZ010000066.1 coordinate 45,239, forward strand.
TGGCCGAGGTCAGGGATTCGAACGAAAACATCCGCAATGCCGGCCTCTTCAACGGCAAGTCGGCCATTCTCGTGATTGTGTATCCGATGCCTGGCAGCAATGTCGTGAGCACCGTCGCGCAGATCCGCAAGGTCCTGCCGTCGATCGAGGCGACACTGCCAAGCAGCGTGCATGTGGGCGTCGCGATCGACCGCTCGGAATCGGTCAGGGCGTCGGTGGGCGACACGGAGCGCACGCTGTTTATCGCCGTGCTGCTGGTGGTGGGCGTCGTTTTCATTTTCCTGCAATCGCCGCGCGCCACGCTGGTGCCGGCAGTCGCGCTGCCGGTCTCGATCGTGGGCACCTTCGGGCCGATGTACCTGCTCGGCTACAGCATCGACAACCTCTCGCTCATGGCGCTGACCATCGGCACCGGCTTCGTGGTCGACGACGCGGTGGTGGTGCTGGAAAACATCGTGCGTCACATGGAGTTAGGGCTCAGCCCGAAAGAGGCCGCCTTGAAAGGCAGCGGCGAAGTGGGCTTCACCGTAATCTCGATGAGCCTCTCGCTGATCGCGGTGTTCCTCCCCATCATGCTGATGCCGGGCGTGGTCGGCCTGCTGTTCCACGAGTTCGCGGTCACGCTGTCCATCGCGATCCTGATTTCGCTGGTGATTTCGCTGACGGTCACGCCGGCCATGTGCGCCTATGTGCTGAGCCGCGAGAACGCCGGACATTCGAAAGCGCGTTGGGCAATATGGGTCGAAAAGCAGTTCGATCGTTTCAAGGAGGCCTACGCGCGCTCGCTTACTGCAGTCCTGGACCATGCACTGCTGGTCATCCTGCTGCTGGTCGGCCTGCTGGTGGCGAACGTGTTCCTGTTCAAGCTGGTGCCGGCCACCTTCTTTCCCGAGCAGGACACCGGCATCCTGATCGGACAGATCATCGCCGACCAGAGCATCTCCTTTCCGGCGATGCAAAAGAAGCTCACGCAATTGCAGGAGATCGTGCAGAAGGACCCGGCGGTGGCCTCGGTGGCCGGCTTTACGGGCGGCCGCGCGCTCAATACCGCGAACGTGTTCGTCGAACTCAAGCCGCTGGCGGAGCGCCATGCCACGGCCACCGAAGTTGTGAACCGTCTGCGGCCCAAACTGAATGCAGTGTCGGGCGCCCGGCTCTTTATGCAGGCGCAGCAGGATCTACGCATCGGCGGACGGCAATCCGCCGCCGAGTATCAATACACCCTCACCAGCGACGATTCCGCCGCGCTGTTCAAATGGACGCCGCTACTCGTCGCCGCGCTCGGCAAGGAGCACGGGCAGTTGCTCGACGTGAACTCGGACTTGCAGCAAAACGGGCTGCAGACCTACGTCACCATCAATCGCTCGACGGCGGCGCGCTTTGGCTTCGCGCCGAACCAGATCGACAACGTCTTGTATGACGCGTTTGGCCAGCGCACGGTGTCGACCATCTACAACCCGCTGAACCAGTATTTCGTGGTGATGGAAGTGGCGCCGGACTACTGGCAGTACCCGCAAACGCTCAACCAGATTTACCTGAGCACGGCGGCGGGCAACCCCAGCGGCACCGCCGGCACACAGATGCCGGGCACCACGGTGTCGGGCGTGACGGTGGCGACCGAGGCCAGCACGACGACGAACGCACTCAACTCGAACGCGCAGGCCAACGCGACCACCAACAGCATCGCCAACAGCAAGGGCGGCAGTTCGACCGGCAGCGCGGACAGTACCTCCGCTGAAACCATGGTGCCGCTGTCGGCGCTGGCTTCGTTCTCGAACAGCCATACATCGACTCAGGTGAACCACCAGAGCGGCCTCGTGGCTGCGACGATTTCGTTCAACCTGCCGGCGGGCGGTTCGTTGAGCAACGCGGCGGTGGCGATCAACAACACGATCCGCGAGATCGGCATGCCCGCGAGCATTCACGGCTCGTTTGCCGGCGCGGCGGCGGCCTACTCCCAGTCGATGGGCACGGTGCCGCTGCTGATTCTGGCGGCACTCGGCGTGGTGTATATCGTGCTCGGCGTGTTGTACGAAAGCTCCATCCACCCGCTGACCATTCTGTCGACGCTGCCGTCCGCGGGCATCGGCGCGACGCTGGCCCTGCTGATTTTCGGCACACCGTTCTCGGTGATCGCGATGATCGGCATCATCCTGCTGATCGGTATCGTCAAGAAGAACGGCATCATGATGGTCGACGTCGCAATCCAGTTGCAACGCAGCGAAGGCATGCCGGCGAAGGAAGCGATCCACTCGGCCGCCGTGGTCCGTCTGCGGCCGATCATGATGACCACGTTCGCGGCCGTGCTCGGCGCGGTGCCGCTCGCTATCGGCATCGGCCAGGGCGCGTCGCTGCGCCAGCCGCTCGGTATCACCGTGATGGGTGGCCTGATCCTGAGCCAGGTCTTTACCCTGTACACGACGCCGGTGATCTACCTCTACCTCGACCGTTTGCGTTTCAAGCTGGTCAGATGGTCCGCGAACCTGCCATGGAATCGCGACACGCAGCAACCCGGACAACCGGATACGAAGGCATGACGATGAAGATTTCCCGTAACCGCTTTGGCCGCTCTGGTCATGTTGGCCTCGTTGGCGTCATTGGCCCACTGCGGCCCCTGGCCGTCGCGACGCTGGCCCTGCTGACCGGTGCCTGCACGGTCGGCCCCGACTACCACCGCCCGCCGGTCAACGTGGCCGCCACCTACTCGGAGTTGCCGGGTTGGACCCAAGCCGAGCCTTCGGCCGAGAAACCGAAAGGCGACTGGTGGACGGCCTTCAACGATCCGCTGATGGACCAGCTCGAACCACTGGTGTCGGTATCGAACCAGACCGTGCGCGCGGACTATGCGAACTATCAGGAAGCGCTTGCAGAAGTGCGGTTAGCGCGCGCCAGCCTGTTTCCGACCATCGGCGTAACCGGTTCGGGCACCAAGGCGCGTAGCGCGGTCGGCAATGTGGCGCGCGTGACGAACTCGGGCTCGCTGGAAGGCAACGTCAGCTGGGCACCCGATCTGTGGGGCCAGGTGCGGCGCACGATCGAAGAAAACGCCGCGACGGCGCAAGCGAGCGAAGCGACGCTCGCCAATGCGACGCTCTCCGAGCAAGTGGCGCTGGCCACCGCAATCATCGAACTGCGCACCAGCGACGCCAATATCGACCTTCTGCAGAAGACGGTCGCGGCCTACCAGCACTATCTCGACGTTGTATCCGATCAGGATCAGGCGGGCACCATCGCGCCGTCCGACCTGATCACCGCCCGCACCCAACTCGAGACCGCGCAGTCCAGTCTGATCGCGCTCGGCGTGGCGCGCGCTCAATATGCGCATGCGATTGCCGTCCTCGTGGGCAAGAATCCGGAAGAGTTGTCGATCACGCACAGCACCGCGATGCCGACGCTGCCGGGCGTGCCGGTGGGTGTGCCGTCGACGCTGCTCGAGCGGCGGCCCGATATCGCTGCTGCCGAGCGCAGGATGGCGGCGCAAAATGCGGCGATCGGCGTGGCGGTATCGGCGTATTACCCGGAGATTTCCCTATCCGGGCTGGCCGGCTTTACGCAGTCGCCCTTATCCGGTCTGTTCAAGGTGGCCAACTACGTCTGGTCGCTGGGCGGCAGCGCGACCGAAACGCTTTTCGACGGCGGCTTGCGCAGCGCCGACGTCGACGCGGCGAAGGCGGCCTACGATTCAGCCGTCGCCACCTACCGGGGCACGGTGTTGACGGCATTCCAGAACGTTGAAGACGATCTGAGCGGGTTGCGAATCCTGGCCGAGCAATCGGTGGTGCTGGAGACGGCCGTGAAAGACGCAACCCGTGGCGCCGAGATCGCGTTCAACGAGTATCAGGCCGGGACAGTGGACTACACGACGGTGGCCACCGCGCAGGCCACCCAGTTGAGCACTCAGCAGACCGCGCTGAATGTTCAGGAAACGCGCCTGCTGGACACGGCCTCGCTATTCGGCGATCTGGGCGGCGGCTGGTCGGCGGATCAGTTGCATGATCCGCGGCATCCTGAGAAGCAGACTGCGCCTGCGCAGACCGGCAATGCGACGGCCGGGAGTGTCGACGCGAAGGCGCAGTGATCTCGACGTGCAGCGCGGGGCGGCCCCGTCAGCCCTTCACCCCGCGAATGCTTCGGCGCACGCTTGCCGATTGATCGGGCTGCGTGACCGGCCCGCTATGCGTCGTGTTCGAGGCCCCGCTGTCAGGTAATGGATGCATGTTGGGTAGCGCGATTGGGGCGCCGAGTCTGCCGCGGGTGGGAAAAGAACTATAGTAAAGAGGATTTCCAGCCATCCGAAGGAGTTCGAGTATGAAAGCACGTACCTATCGCGCCACCGCTACCGGGATTCTGATCGCCGCGTTGCTACCTGTCTGCGCTGCCCAGGCGCAGCTCGGAAACCTGCTCAACCAGAGCGGAGGCGGCGGGTCGTCCGGTGGTCTGGGGAGCCTTGGCGGCGTGGGCAGTGCGCTGTCGGGTCAGTCATTGACCTCGGGCAGCACAAGCAACGTGGCGGGCGTACTCGAGTTCTGCATCAAGAACAACTATCTCAACGGCAATAGCGCGTCTTCGGTCAAGGACTCGCTGATGAGCAAGCTTCCCGGCGGCTCCAGTTCAGCCTCGTCCGACAGCGGCTATACCAACGGCGCCAAGGGCATCCTGAGCAGCGGCAATGGCCAGCAACTGGACCTGAGCGGCGGTGGTCTGCAGCAACAGGTCACGAAGCAGGTCTGCGACAAGATTCTCGCCCAAGGCAAATCCCTGCTGTGATCCGGCAGCGGACCATGCTCGTGTCGGCGCGCGTACTCGACAAAGCCGATGGAATGCCCACGCTGCCCAATGTGAAGTTCTACGCGTTCGCGAATACGACTTCGGTGGCCGCGCGTGAATTGATCTCCGCGGTCGAGAAATCCGGCAGACACACTGGGTTTTCCATGCCTGCGCGCGTCAATCGACCGGCGGAACCACGCCTTCCGACAAGGTCTTGATGAGCCTGGTGCGACGCCGTTCAAGATCCGCGATCTGACGATCGATAGCGGCGAGGCGTTGCCGCTGAACGTCGGTGATCTGGTCGCACGACCGGGCGCCTTCGGTCAACAGCATGCAGTCCGGGAACCCGCGAATATCCTCGATGGTGAAACCGGTCGCGATCATGCGCTGGATCTGCCTGACCTGCGCGACCGCCTTTTCGGGAAACATGCGGTAGCCGTTGCTCGCTCGCACCGATGCGAGCAGACCGTGTTCGTCGTAGTGCCGTATCGACCGCACGCTCGCGCCGGTGCGCTGCGAGAGCTCGCCGATGGTCAGCACGATGGTCGGCAATTCGTGTGCGGGCATCCTGTTCATGAAAAACAGCTTAGCACAAGCCGCTTGACTCTCACATCAGTGTGAGGGTTGAGACTGGCTGAACTGTCAATCATGAGGAATATGCCATGCGCGCCCGAATTTTCAGTAACGTTTTGATTGCCGCCGTCGCGGCGAGCACCCTCCTCTCGTTCGTACCCGCGGCGGCCGCCGGTTCGACGAACTATATGGTTGCATCGAAGGACGGGGTCAGGCTGGCGGTTCAGGAAACCGGCAACCCCGACGGCCCGCCGGTCATTCTGATCCACGGTCTGCTCGGCAGTCGCCTGAACTGGGACGCGCAGGTGCAAAGCCCCGCATTGCGCCAGTACCGGATCATTACGTACGATCTGCGCGGCCACGGTCTGTCGGACAAGCCCACCGGCGCAGTGCCGTATCACGACGGCCGCCGCTGGGGCGACGACCTCGCGGCCGTGATCAATGGCTCGCACGTGAAGAAACCCGTCGTGGTCGGATGGTCGCTTGGTGGCGTGGTGATATCCAACTACCTCGCAGCCTATGGCGATCGCGCCATCGCCGGTGCCGTGTACGTGGATGGCGTGGTCGAACTGACGCCCGGCCAGCTCGTGGCACACCCCGAGGTCTACCGGGACATGAACGCCCGTGATCTGAAGACGCATCTCGACGGCGAGCGCAGCTTTGTCGGACTTTGCTTCAACCGGCGGCCTGATGCCGACACGTTCGCCCGGCTGCTCGCCAACGCCGCGATGGCGTCCTGGGACATGCAACGAGAAGTCCCTACGATGACGGTGTTCGCCGCCGAGGGTCTCGGCAACGCGCATGTGCCATTGCTCTTCCTCTACGGCGGCAAGGATTCGCTGGTCGATACCCACGCGACGCTTGCCCGCGCCACCGCGCTCAATCCCCGCGTCGTCAGCAAGGTGTACGCTGAATCAGGCCACGCGCCGTTTATTGAGGAGCCCGATCGTTTCAATCGCGACCTGGCCGAGTTCGTCAGAACGGCTACCGGGCAATGAAGACCGAGGTACTGCCCGCCCTTGTGCCTTTGTGCCTTTGCCTCGCGGCGAACCGTCTTGCGGATGCCGGATAAGCGCCCGGGCGTGAACGATCCTGCATCCGCATGCACCGTCATGGCGCCCATGCCCAGCCGTTACGCATGTTGCGCCAGACAGGTGCATGCCGGCAGCACATGGCCTCGTTTGCCGTGTCGGCTGAAATCCCCATGGCAACAGCGTTCTTCGCCTGACCGCATCAGAGGTGGCATGACTCTTGTGCATGTTTCTCAAACTCTCATACAAAAGCGGATGCCGGATGCACGAATATCGATTACGACGCAAACCATACTTGCCGCTCAACGCGCCCGCATTGTATAAGCGTCAGGCATCACCTTGTCAGGACGGAAAGTGAAGCCGGTGAGAATCCGGCACGGTCGCGCCGCTGTATCCGGTTGGGCAGTCTCACGATTGCTGAACCGGGAGTCAGACCTCTTGTCGACCTGCTTCTCCCTCAAATGGGACGCGCCAATCCCAAGGACCTAACCGATGATTTCTCAGTTTGCCAAAGTTTTCAGTGACTCGAGTACGGAGGTGCGAAGCAAGCTCTTCGGCATCTACAGCCTGTTAATCGCGCTCAATGTGCTGGCGTGGACATGGGCCGTCGTGGCATTCCGCAACCATCCGCTGCTGCTCGGAACCGCGCTGCTGGCCTATGGTTTCGGATTGCGTCATGCCGTCGACGCCGATCACATCGCCGCAATCGACAATGTCACGCGCAAATTGATGCAGGAAAAGAAGCGGCCTGTGGCGGTGGGCTTCTTCTTTTCGCTTGGCCATTCAACGGTTGTCGTGCTCGCGTCCGTCGCCGTTGCGATTACGGCATCCGCCATGCAAACGCGTTTCGATCATTACAAGGAAATTGGCGGGGTCATCGGAACCCTGGTGTCGGCGCTGTTTCTGTTCGCGATCGCGCTCATGAATCTGATCATTCTCAAGTCGATCTATAGCGCGTGGCGTCACGTCAGAAACGGCGGCAAATATGTCGAAGACGATTTCGACATGCTGCTGGCGGATCGCGGCTTTCTGTCCCGGCTCTTTCGCCCGCTGTTCCGCCTGATTACCCGCAGCTGGCACATGTACCCGCTGGGCTTTCTGTTTGGCCTGGGATTCGATACGGCAACCGAAATCGGCTTGCTAGGGATCGCCGCAACGCAGGCCTCCAGGGGTCTCTCTCCATGGGCGATCATGGTGTTTCCCGTCCTCTTCAGCGCCGGCATGTCGCTGATCGATACGCTTGACGGACACCTGATGTTAGGCGCTTACGGCTGGGCCTACCTGAAACCGATCCGCAAAATCTACTACAACATGACCATCACGCTGGTGTCGGTCATCGTGGCCGTCGTGATTGGCGGTATAGAAGCGCTGGGGCTGATCGCCGACCAGTTGAAGCTGCAAGGTCCGGTGTGGGATGCCATCGGCACGCTCAATGAAAATTTCGGAACGCTCGGCTACATCATCATCGGCATCTTCGTTCTTAGCTGGATTGCGTCGGTCCTGATCTATCGGGCAAAGCGTTTCGACGAACTGGAAGTGAGCCGCTAACGGCACGCGTCAGTCCGCCCGGGATTCGAGCGGACTGACGGCATCGAAAGCGTGACTTCGCACGCTCGTAAGCCGGTTGTAACCCTGCGCTGAAATTGGTAATAGCGCTACCTTGGACATGTGAAACCTTGTATCTTTGGCTGAGTAGCCGCGTGGCATAATCAGCGCCTCGCTCTTACCTGTATGCGTGCTCCGTTCTCAGCATGTTTCGCTCGCGCCTCCTGAAGATTGGCAACCTGTTCGGATTGCTTGCGATCCTGATGAGCACGCTTGCGCCAACGGTTTCGCAGGCGCTAGCAGCACATAACCGGCTGGGCGAAGCACTCTCGAGCTACTGCACCGCGGAGCCGGACACCACGCCGCTCGCGCATGCCGGCAAGTCGTCGCACTCCTCAGCATTCCACTGGCAAGCGTGCGCCTACTGCGGCATGCTTGCTCATGCACCGGTATTGCCGGGCACGCCGGCGGTGTTTGCCGCCACGCAATTGGTCGTGCGTGCGCCGGTTGTCGCCACGCGCAATGCGCTCCACGTCCCCCTCTTCTACACCGCGGCCCAGCCGCGTGCGCCGCCTGTCTTTTCCTGAGTCGACCTGTACCTGAACAGAATCCGCGCTGTGCGAGCAGTCGTGGCGTGTCGCCGCACGCACGCGCTGCGCGGTATCAAGACAATTGGAGAAGGACTCAATCATGCGTAAGCTTTTCAAGCGGCACGCGGCGCCCGCGCGCGCCGCTCTGATGGCGGCGGCCGGCGCCGCCGCCTGCCTTGCCGGTTCGCCGGCTGCTTCGGCCCATTCGGTCGTCGGCGATCGGGTATTCCCCGCCACCTTGACGGTCGACGACCCAGGCGTCGGCGATGAATTCGACACCCAGTTCGGCCATATCAAGACGCAGGACGACAACGGGGACAACATGAACGTCAACACCGTCTCCTACGAGTGGGACAAGCTGATCACAAAGAATCTCGCGTTCAGCATTGGCAGCAACTACGTCACGCAGAACGCGCCGAACGGCGGTTCGGCCAAGGGCTGGGACAACCTCAGCGTGGGCGCGAAGTACATGATCTACGCCAATGCGCGTCACGAGTTCATGGCGTCGATAGGACTGCTCGCGGAAATCGGCGGCACCGGCGCAAAATCGATCGCCAACGCTTATTCCACGCTCACGCCAAGTTTTTATTTCGGCAAGGGCTTTGGCGACCTGCCTGCCTCACTTGGCTACCTGCGTCCCTTTGCCGTGACGGGGGAGATCGGGCCGAACCTGACGACTACCTCATCCGACAATGGTCCGAACTCGCTCGGCTGGGGTTTGACGTTGCAGTACAGCATTCCTTACCTGCAATCTCAGGTGAAGAACCTGGGCATCCCGCAACCGTTCAGCAACCTGGTGCTGGTCGTGGAAGCGCCGATGAGCACCTGCACGGCCGGCGCATGCGCCGGTCAAACCACCGGCACCGTCAACCCAGGCGTGCTCTGGCTCAACCGTTACGGACAGTTCGGCGTCGAAGCGCAAATTCCGGTCAATCACCAGAGCGGCAATCACGTGGGCGTGCTATTCGACGCCCATCTGTATTTCGACGACATCTTCCCCAACTCTCTTGGCAAGCCGCTCTTCAATTAAATGAAAACCTCTCTTCTGAACTCATTCACAGCACGTGGCCTGGTTGCCGCGTTCGCGTTGACTGTCGCGCAACTGGCGCATGCTCACGCGTATCCGACCCATCAGGCGCCATCCGCCGGTTCCACGGTGACCACCGCCCAGAAGGACGTGACGATCGACTTTGACGACGGTCTGGAACCGGCATTCAGCTCGATTACCGTGACCGATGCAAAGGGCAAACCGGTGACGAGCGGCAAATCCGTGGTCGATTCTTCCAACAGGAAGCACATGTCGGTAGCGCTGAACGCACTGACGCCGGGCGATTATTCGGTCGCATGGGTGGCGGTCGCGGAAGATGGGCATCGTACCCAGGGGCACTACAGCTTCAAGGTGAAATAACGGTAGCCCCGCGGCTCGCACGATATCCAGAAGCTGCCCGGCCTTCTCTTCAGTCACGGCCAGAATGATCTGCACCGGCTGATCGTCGAGCCTGAGCATCAGCGCATTAGCCGACTTCGTTACCCAGCTTGGGGGCCGTTGTGTTCCCGGTTACGTATCAGCGTGGGAATTGCGCGCGAGTTCCGACGCAGCCGGGATCCCGGGCTATGACTGCGAGGCGGAAACTGCGGCACCAAACGGCAACAGGGAAACCCGGGTCCCGCCAGGCCAACAAGCCCGGCGGGACCCGCACCTGCTCAAAAGATTCAGGCGAGATCGAACCGGTCGAGGTTCATCACCTTGGCCCAGGCCGCAACAAAGTCGCGGATAAATTTCTCCTGCCCATCGTCACTTGCATAGACTTCGCCCAGCGCCCGCAACTGGGCATGCGAGCCGAACACCAGATCGACACGGCTGCCGGTCCATTTCACTTCGCCGGTCTTGCGATCACGCCCTTCGAACGTCTCGTTGGCCGCTGAAACCGGCGTCCATTCCGTACCCATGTCGAGCAGGTTGCGGAAGAAGTCGTTGGTCAGTGTTTCCGGCTGCTTCGTGAACACGCCATGCTGGTTCTGCCCGGCATTCACATTCAGAACGCGCAGGCCGCCGATCAGCGCCGTCATCTCGGGTGCGGTCAAAGTCAGCAATTGCGCCTTGTCGATCAGCAAATCCTCAGCGGAGACACCGAGCTTGCCTTTGAGATAGTTGCGGAAACCATCGGCGACCGGTTCGAGGAACCCGACCGATTCCACATCGGTCTGCTCTTGCGACGCATCCATGCGACCGGGCGCAAAAGGCACGCTCACCTTATGGCCTGCTTTCTCCGCCGCCTTCTCGATGCCGGCGTTGCCTGCCAGCACGATCAGGTCAGCCAGCGAAACTTTCTTGCCACCGGACTGCGCGCCGTTGAATTCGGCCTGGATGCCTTCCAGGGTCTTCAGCACGCTGCCCAGTTGCTCGGGCTGATTGACCGGCCAGTCTTTCTGCGGCGCGAGGCGAATGCGCGCGCCATTGGCGCCACCGCGCTTGTCGGAACCGCGGAAGGTGGAGGCCGACGCCCAGGCGGTCGTGACCAGTTGCGAGACGGACAGTCCGGAGGACAAGATCTTCTGCTTGAGCGAGGCGATATCCGCTTCATCGACCAACGGGTGATCGACCGCCGGAATCGGGTCTTGCCAGAGCAGTTCTTCAGACGGCACTTCCGGGCCCAGGTAACGGGCGCGCGGCCCCATGTCACGGTGGGTCAGCTTGAACCATGCACGGGCGAACGCATCGGCAAGCTGATCGGGATTTTCGAGGAAGCGCCGCGAAATCTTCTCGTAAGCAGGGTCGAAGCGCAGCGAGAGATCCGTGGTGAGCATCGTAGGCCGCTGCTTCTTTGCGGGGTCGAACGCATGCGGAATCGTTTCGCCGCCGTCCTTGGCGACCCACTGATTGGCGCCCGCGGGGCTCTTCGTCAACTCCCATTCGTGGCCGAACAGGTTCTGGAGGAATCCATTGCTCCACTGCGTCGGCGTGCTGGTCCAGGTGACTTCCAGGCCGCTCGTGATCGCGTCGGCTCCGCGACCGGTGCCGAAGCTGTTCTTCCAGCCCAATCCCTGATTTTCCAGGCCCGCAGCCTCCGGCTCCGGCCCCACGTTGCTGGCGGGACCCGCACCGTGCGTTTTGCCGAAAGTGTGGCCGCCGGCGATCAGCGCGACCGTTTCCTCGTCGTTCATCGCCATGCGCCCGAACGTTTCGCGAATGTCATGGGCCGCTGCAAGCGGATCGGGATTGCCGTCGGGGCCTTCCGGGTTCACATAGATCAACCCCATCTGAACCGCGGCCAGCGGGTTTTCCAGCACACGCCCATGCTCGTCGCGGCTGGTTTCGCTGCCGTGCAATTCTTCGTCGGCGACGATCACGCCTTCGTCGTCCTGCTTACCGGCTGCACCCTTGCCGTAGCGGACGTCGCCGCCGAGCCAGGTTTTTTCGTTGCCCCAATAGACGTCGAGATCCGGCTCCCACGTGTCCTCACGGCCGCCGCCAAAGCCGAAAGTCTTGAAGCCCATGGTTTCCAGCGCCACGTTGCCGGTCAGGATCAACAGGTCGGCCCAGGAAATTTTCTGCCCGTACTTCTGTTTGATCGGCCATAGCAGCCGGCGGGCCTTGTCGAGACTGACGTTGTCCGGCCAGCTATTGAGCGGCGCGAACCGCTGCTGGCCGCGCCCGGCGCCGCCGCGGCCGTCGCCCGTGCGGTACGTACCGGCGCTGTGCCATGCCATGCGGATAAAGAGCGGGCCGTAGTGACCGAAGTCGGCCGGCCACCAATCCTGCGAATTCGTCATCAGCGCGGCGAGGTCCTTCTTCACCGCGGCGAGATCGAGGCTCCTGAAAGCTTCGGCGTAGTTGAAGCTGTTGTCCAGCGGGTTGGACTTGCTGGAGTGCTGGCTGAGCAAATCGAGCCGCAGTTGCTTTGGCCACCAGTCACGATTCGTCGTGCCGCCACCGGCGGTATGGTTGAACGGGCACTTTGCTTCGTTTGACATGCGCTATCTCCTTGAGAGGACATACCCACTTGGTCTGCTACCGCATCCGGCTCCTGGGGTGCGCCGCCGAACCGCGTCGGCGGGCTGGCCGGAAGTCACATAGTGGGCGCTTTTTGTGTACCACTGTTGACTACCCGACGCGCATACGCTTCATCCGATAACGATGTCATCGCATGCATGGGGCGAGCTTGCCTCGCGTCGGCAAACGACTGCAACTTAAAATATACGTGCGACTGGGCGTCAATTGAATGCGATTCTCGCAATGCCGTTGATAGGTCTCGACTATAGCGCGATCAGCCGTAAGCGAGTGCCCAGCGTGCCCCGCGCAGCCAGCATCGCTCGTCCGCCAGGTCGCCGGTGCGGTACAGGCGTGTCACGCGACGCCAGCCGCCCTTCTGAAAGGCGGCGTCGAGCCGGGCTTCCGACGCGTCATCGCGCCCTCCTTCGCACGGGTAAAGGGCGACGGCGGAGACCCACGCGGCGAGATATTCGTCGCCGGCGCGTTCGATTCGGAATACCACGCCGTAGTGGGACATGGCGGGGGACACGGCGGCGCCCCGGGCAGGCGGCCAGATATTCTCCGTCGTGAGGGGAAGAATCAGCCTGCCGCCGTCGTTTAAACGGTCGAGCCAGATGTCGGCGGGATGGGTCACGCCGGCGTTGACATAGATGACGTCGGCCGGATCAAAGGGCATCGAGAAGCCGTCGCCCTGAAGCACCTGAACGTTGCCGACATTCGACAGATTCGCAGCCGCGCGCGCGGCCAGACCGGCATCGAATTCGATGCCGGTGACCCGGCCTGCGGGACCGGCAAGGCAGGCCATGATGGCCGTGTAGTAACCGACACCCGCGCCGATATGGACGACGTGGTCGCCGGCTCGAATCCCGGCGCTGGCGAGAAGCGGCACATGGTAGGACGGCATGCCGTTATTAAGGCCGCGCTCCGGGATGATGCCGATCAGGACATCGGCATAGACACGGGCGGGATCGTCGTCGGGCGTGGCAACGTAGCCGGCGGGACACAGGATGGGCCACGGTCCGGGGCCCAGATAGCGTTCGCGTTCGACAGCCGCGAACGCCGCCTCGATGCCCGGGTTGGCGATACCCGCCAATGCCATCAGCCGCCGGGCGTACGCGCGGCGGACTTTGGCAAGCTCCTGCTGACTATCCATTTACCGACCTGCCGGTGCGACATGGCGATTTACGCCACCCCTTTCAGGTTAGCCGAAAGTAAAGGCAAACGCTCGCCCGCCCGGATCCAGAAATTCGATCGGGAACGTGTGATCGGCGACCTCGCCGGCTTGCCGCAGGAGTGGGCAAAGACGCTGCCCGGTGACGGTGCCGGTGCCGTCGGCAGCGACGTCCGTGCCATGCGCATTGCCGGGCGCCGCGCTCTGAGCGGGCGTCGAACGCCAGACTCGTGTCCGCGCCGCGCATTGATGTGTAAACCAGACTTTCTACAATGAATCTACCGGCACATGGGGCGCCAGATTGCCTGAAGAATCTCTCCCGCCGGTGATCGTTGGCTGGAGGCCGCGCGTTCGTCTCGCGCAAGGATTCCACATGAAATCTGAACACCTGGAAGCGCATGAAGAGCCGGAGGAAACGACGGCAAGCAAGGTGTGCGTCGCGCTTGCGGCCATCGGCACATTGATGGCGGTTTTCGGCATCGCCATTTGCGTATTCGGTCTCGTCGAGTTCAATCAGACGAAGGTTCTGATCGGCGTGTGCGTCATCGTGGTATCGACGATCGCCTACATTCTGATGCTGACGGGAGCCAGGTGAAAAGCAGCGTGCGCCCTGCTCCGGCAACTGACGTCGCGGGTTGCCCGCCGGTACCGGGCTCCCTGTATGTGTCATAAAGGCGACAACTTTCTTTTAAACTGCTTCTAAACTGTTTACGGATAGATGACGGCTCGATATATTCCGTCAAACACAACGGGATCGACGTTTCGCTTCACTCAAAGACGCCACACGCCGGATGGATTCGCCGATGCTCCGGCGCTTCCGTCACCCGCCGGTGACGACCTCGCATAACGAGGTTTTTGCTGCGCGCCCGTTCGATCGCACCCTCCCGACATTGACCTCATTCCTGCGCGGCCTCGCGCGGCTTTGTCGTGGGCGCTCGGTCCGCATCGCTTGCCAACCTGGGTCCACGCCGTGCTCTCGGAAACACGCGGCATGGACACCTTAAAAGAAGAAGGAAAAAATGAAGAAGACTCTCCTCGCCACCGCTGTCCTCGGAAGCATCTCGCTCAGCGCTCATGCACAAAGCAGCGTCACGCTGTATGGCCTGATCGATGCCGGTATCAGCTACGTGAACAACGCCCGTGCCGGTACGAGCCATGACAACCTCGTCAAGTACGACGACGGCGTGGCATCGGGCAGCCGTTGGGGCCTGCGCGGCACCGAAGATCTGGGTGGCGGCCTGAAGGCGCTGTTCGTGTTGGAAAACGGCTTTAACAGCGGCACGGGTGCCGCGGGCCAGGGCAATTCGATGTTCGGCCGCCAGGCATACGTCGGCCTCTCGCAGAACAACGTCGGTTCGCTGACGTTCGGTCGCCAGTATTCGTTCTCGACAGACTATCTGGGCGGCAACTACTCGACGGGTGGCCAGACTGTCGCTGGCAACTACGCTTACCACATCAACGACGTGGACCAGTTGACGTCGAGCCGGATCAACAACGCGGTCAAGTTCAGCAGCGCGAACTTCTCGGGCTTCACGTTCGGCGCGTTGTACGGCTTCTCGAACCAGGCTGGCGCATTCGCAGGCGCACCGGCAACCGGCACGGCCGCGGCACCGGTCGCAGGTTCGTCGCGTGCATACAGCTTCGGCGTGAACTACGCGAACGGCCCGTTCGCCGCGGGCGCGGCGTACACGGACATCCGTTATCCGAGCCAGGCAACCACGACGCAATCCTCGACGTCGATGGCCAACGTCACCACGGGCACCATCCGCGATCTGCGCACGTTCGGCGTGGGCGGCCGTTACTCGATCGGCGCGGCGACGATGTGGGCGTTGTACACGAACACGCATTTCACGCCGATCACGGGCGGCTCGACCACCTTTGCCGCGTACGAAGCAGGCGCGAAGTACGCATTCACGCCGGCACTGACGGCGGGTGCGGGCTATACGTACATGCATCTGAGCGGCGCCCGGGCAGGTCACTGGAACCAGGCCGACTTGAGCGTCGACTACGCACTGAGCAAGCGCACGGACGTGTATGGACTGGGTATCTACCAGATCGCGTCGGGCCGCAACGGCACGCAGGATGTACAGGCGCAGATCGGCTCCAGCACGAGTTTCTTCGGCCCGTCCGGTCCGGGTGCGGACAACCAGCTGGCATTCCGCGTCGGCGTGCGTCACCGCTTCTGATGTCCATGTCTGAGCCGGTTTGAGCGGGTGTGAGCGGGTGTGAGCGGCAAGGATCCGCTCTCACCACCGTCCGGACATTGCATTGAAGCCCCGTCGATACCCTGAAGCGACCGCGCCGAACGGGTGTCGACGACAAACGGCTCCTGCCTCCCATCACGACGATGACTGAGCATCAAGGTCGAGCGCGGCCTTGCGGACAGCCGCGGCATGGCGCATGGGGCGTCGGTGGCAAGGCGTATTCCAACGTCGAACTGGGCGAGGCCATACAACGCGGCGCCAATTGATGCGCCGCTGACGCATTACGGAAAATGCGCCGGGCATAGCCACGATGCACGCATCGAGCTGGTTGCTCTGCCCGGCCGGCACTGCTTTCGTGTCGCCCGGCAACGGCGCGCCGCCCCGGTCAATAGACGATTCGCATACGACAGCCTTTTTCTGCACGGCATGTTTGCCAGCCAATAGCCACGCCACCCCTATCCCCAAGAGAATGGGATGTGCCTGCCATATAGGGAGGCATGCGTGGCTGCCGCAAGCAGCCATTCCTGCAAAAAGGAAAATCGTATGTTGATGCGTGACGCAATCCCTACCGCCCTGACACGCGGATCCGCTCTTCTTTCGCAAGACCCGATTAGCCCGTCCTCGCTCAAGACCTTCCACCATACGTTCGACATTTACCTGAAAGACTCGAACGCGTTCATGAATACGTATTTCTCACGCTACTTCGAGTGGCAAGGTGTGTGCCGCGAGCGGTGGTTTCATGAATGCATACACAACGATCTGCTGGGCTCGGACGGCATGTTCGTGACCAAACGCGCGCACCAGGAATACGTCCACGAAACGTTCCCCTTCCAACGCGTGGATTGCTATCTGAACACGGTGCAGGTCAAGCAGTGCTCGGCCTATCTGCTGTTCCGCTTTTGCGTGGATGGCCGTGAGGTTTCGCAGGGCTATCAGCAGATCCTGTATGCCGGACGGGACCGCAAGATCAGGCGCTTCCCGCAGGGCATCGTCGAACGGGTCAAGGAGTATGAACTGCCATGGACGGCGTTAGCCGCCTGATCTCGACAACTAACTTTCGCCGTTTATTTTTTTCGCCGGGTTTGTCGTGGGAGTTCACCGCTATCTTTCACCGCCAACTTCCACGCCTGACCTTGACCACTAACCTCCAACGCTAGACTTCACCTTTTCTTTCACCTTTTGCCGCCGGCGCAAAGAACGCGCTGGCGGTTTGTTCAGTGCGCGGTCCGCCGGCGAGCCCGGTACCGGCAAGCGCACGGTGAACGTGGTGTGTGCACCGCGCGTCGAACTGCATTCGATACTGCCGCCCAGAAGCTCCGCCGCGCGGCGGCAGAATGCGAGCCCCATTCCCGCACCGCTTCCATGCCGCTTGGTGGAGAAGAAGGCGTCGAAGATATGGGGCAGCACGTCGGGCGCGATGCCCGGCCCCGTGTCGCGGAATCGCAGCACGCAGAAACCATGCTCCTGAACCGCGCTGATCGCGATCTCCCCCTCGCCGCTCACGTGAATCGCGTGCAGCGCGTTTTTCAGCAGGTTGAACAGGACAAAAACCGCCAGCGTGTCCGAACCCGAAAAGCATAAGCTTGCGTCGATCGGCGCCACGCTGACGCGGGCACGTTCGTCGCCACGAAATGGATATCGCTCGAGCGCCGACGCCACACATTGCTTCATCGAATGAGGCGTAAAGCGCGTGCGGTCCAGACGATCCAGCGTGAACGAAGCGAGTGCCATTTCGACCATCGCGCTGGTGCCCGAGACCTCCCGCCTGATCGCCGTGGCGAGCTGGCTGACGCGTTCTGTCTGCCCGGAATGCTCCTCCTGATCGTCGTAGAGCCCGTGCGTGACTGCCAGCCGGTAGCCTTTGAAAACGTGCGACCACACGCTGGCGATCTCGTCGGCATGCATCGCGATCGTCGCCAGCGGCGTGGCGATTTCGTGCGCGATCGTCGCGGCGATCGCATAGGGATGAATCAGGTGATAGCGGACGATCGTGATCGCGAGAAGCCCCAGACTGAGGGCAACAAACAATACCCCCGGGGGATAGAACGGATAGCCGTAGTTGACCGCATAGTCGACTGCCGCAAATGAATAGACACAGAGGCTCGCCAAACAGAGATCGAGGCGCCGGCGCGCTTCGGCGCCGGCCTGCTTGCGGGCCGCGAGCAGAAGCTGTCCGCTGCGCCCGGCCAGCAATATGGTCTGCAGTACGTGCAAAGGATGCAGCGGCCCGGCGCTCGGGTAGTAGCCAAAGAAGTAGTGCCGGTAGCCGGAGACGACTTCATCGCCAGGCAGCAGCACAGTGAAGACGAGGCACAAACCGTAAGATGCGAGCAATATCGGCCGCTCGCGACGCCTTGCCGCCACCTCCGTCACGAAGTGATAGAAGGTGGTAGGCAGGAAGAGAATGAAGAGATAACCGACCCGAACCAGCACGCTTGCAATGTGAGGGTCCCGCGTCTGGAACAGCAGGGTCCAGGTCCCCTGCCATGCGAATGTCGTCGCGCACATCAAAAGAAACGGCGCCGACAGACGCGTCACCCCTTGAGTGATGAGTACGTAAAGGCCGAACACCACGAACAGCGCTGACACAAAGGCGGTCGGAATGGCGTACATGTGGCTCGATGTGTCGGGAAACGTTGGTCTGTTACGGCATTTTCAAAGCGGCTATGCGGTTTGGCTAATTCCTCATAGATGGGCCTGCAGATTGCGGCCACTACGCCATTGCGAAAACGTCAGCGTGTCCAGACCCAGGTCCGTGGAATCTATTCTGGTCCAGCAATAGAAAACGTCGTCCCAGCCAGGGATGCTTTGCGGCTTTACCGTCCTGAATGCCGCACCGGGACGAAACGCCAGATTCGGCCAGAAAACCGGCATCGACTCGCGGACCGCCATCTGCTTGAGCAGATCCGCCGGCCCGCTTTCGTCGGCCACGATCTCCGCCTGCGAGATCCAGTCGTTCTCTGCCCATGCCTGGAAAACGCTTGGGTTGCCCGCACGGTCGAACATCAGGATCGCGTTCTGTTCCGGACGCCAGTAATACTCGACGATACCTTCGGCGGCGACCACCGCGTCGATCACTTGCCTCGTTCGCGGATCGCAATAGGTCATGCCGTTATCGCCCAGGCCCAGCCAGCCCGACTCCGAACAATGCCTGCTTCTGGCGTCTTTTAGAAAATGGACCAGCCTGTTGGCTGAATCAGCATCTGTTTTTCTCAGATAAAGATCGACAATGCCGGCATTGAAAGCCTTTACTGCAACGGTTTCGTCGGCGACACCGGTCAGGAGCACTTTCGCGCAACGCAAATTGGATATTGACGAAAGGAATTCGACTCCGCTCAGTCCGGGCATATCGTAATCGACCACCACCGCAGCCACCTCTGAAAACCGTGCATCCCGGGTCAGCACGTCCCGCTCCGCCGAGCTTTCGACAAACCGCTCGAGGCCGGTCTCGGTCAGACCGGCTGAAGCCGGCGCAAACGCCAGCGAATTCTCACGGGCGTGTTTGCGGATGAAAGCGAGCGCGGTTTGAGGCCGCGTGAAAAACAGATTAGTGGAAATATCCGGAAAGAATCGGCGCAACGCGTCGAGGTAGCTGTCGCTGTCGTCCACGAAAACGACGGATGCCGGATAGAAAACGGGGGGTCGAATAAAATTGTTCATGTCTTTTACGTGGAATATATGGCGTGCCTTGCACCGGCTTATAAGCCGGTTTCTCTCACACTGGCTCCCGGGCCGATTCCGCAGGACCATATAGTACCGGGGTCTTTGCATTAACGTGCAAACTTGCGGGGGCTTTCCGTCATAGTATGCGAATGGAATAGTTTGAATTTAATCGGGCTGAGCCGACTATTCTGCCGCCGTCGCGCAGAAATGAAGATGTCAGATTCAGGGATTGACTTCAACCCGCCCTTCGCGATGCGCAGCGGCGCTATCGGCACGCGGTGACGCCGTCTACCGTGGTGCAATGACGTATCGACCAATGGCTTTCGCCCGTGAGTCCCGTGCTGCCGCCGATGCCGGGCGGGCGCGGTTGAGGCCTGAAATGAAGGTCGATTCTCGAAAAAGTATGCGTGGCCGGCGCCGCGGGTAACGGCGCGACAGCCGCGATCGCGCGTTGTACCGCCGCGTCCCACGCCGGATTGCCGCTGGAGTGCATCGGCGCAATTGAATCGATCGAACCGTCCGCGTTGACGCGAATAGAAATAATCGCTTCCGGGTTGTCCGCAACGTTGCGTGAATCGACGACCAGATTGCTGGCCAATGCGCAACCCACATAGCCGCGCCATTGCAATCCGGTCAACTGATCGAGCGCCGGTGTCGGCGCGCCGCTCTGCGTCACGCGTGCGAGGCAGCGGCTGGCCACGTCGGTCGCCGATGGCAGCGGCGGACCCTTCTCATTTTGCAGATCCGTTGACGTACACGCCGCCAATAGACACAGCGGACCCAGCACGGATGAAGCAAGAGCAAGCAGCCAGCGATTGTTGTTATTCATCTGCGGTTCCACTTGTCGGCCATTCAGGGTGCGTGGTTCGCAATTGGCGCGCACCGCGCACCGACCCCGAAGCTTACACCTGAGCGCTGCCCTGTTCCCTGAGCCGCTTGCGGTGAGCCGCAACCTTCGCACGGTTGCCGCACATCGCCATGCTGCACCAACGACGCGCGTGACCGCGCGTGTGATCCGCAAACATCAACGTGCATCTGGGGCCTTCGCACGCTTTCACGTAGGTGAAATCCTCCTCGCATACCAGCCTCGCCAACACCTCGGCGATCGGCATCAGTAGCGACTCGGGCGATTGCCAGCGGCGGCTCGCGCGCAACTCAAAGCGCGTCGCACCGTCCGATGCGTTCGTCACGATTTCGCCGTGCTGGTGATCCTGCGCGAGCAACTGATTCAAGGGCTCGATCTCACGCAGATCTTTGGCAGCCAGCGGCCATCCCTTCCGCTTCTGGACAAACCCCCTGAACCATTCGCGCAGTTCGCGCGCGCGCGCCGCCAGCGCATCGAGTTCGGCCGGGCTCGACTGGCTGCGCATCGCCTCGAGGACAGTGCGGGGCACTAGCGCCGCCTGGTCCAGCCAGGCAAGCAAGCCTTCGCCGTCGCTGATCCAGTCGACGGCTTCATCGACTGGCGTTGCAACCGAGTTCAGGAAATCGAGGCCCGGCGCGTCGGCCACCAGTATCGCGAGAGTCTGACGGTAGTCCATTTCTCATGACGGATGTGAGGTGACGATGACTGCATCGTAACCACTAAAAACTCACTTGACAAGTTACATCGTTCGTTTGTAACCTCTAAATAAAGATTTATCAGGTTACACAGCATGCACACCAACCGGATGCGCATGCATACCAGGCAGCACCCAGATCCATCAAAGGAGCGAGAAATGTCGATCGGCAATGTGAGCGCGGTGCTGGTGCACGGCGCGTGGGCTGATGGCTCAAGCTGGAGCAAGGTGATTGAACGCCTGAAGGCAAATGGCATACACGCGGTAGCGGCCCCCTTGCCGCTCAGTGCTTTGCACGAGGACGTGGCGGCCCTCGAAAGAACGCTGGAGCGCATCGACGGTCCGGTTGTCGTCGCGGGGCATGCCTACGGCGGCGCGGTGATCGGCGCGACACGCGCCGACAACGTCAAGGCGCTCGTCTATATCGCCGCGCTTGCGCCTGCCGAGGGCGAAACGGTGAGCGACGTGTTCTATCGTTGTGAAGCGCACCCGCTGGCACCCAAACTGGCGCCGGATCGGCACGGCCGGATATGGTTGCCGGAAGAAGCGTTCGCAGCCGCGTTCGCACAGCACGCGAGCGTGCAGGAGTTGGCCGTGCTTAGCGCGGTTCAACGTCCCATTTCGGTTTCATGCATCGGCGAGACGCTCGGGCGTCCACTCTGGAAGGACCGGCCGAGCTGGTTCCTGAGCGCCGGGCAGGACCGGATGATCAATCCCAACACGCAACATTTCATGGCACAGCGCATGAACGCGCGCGTGCATTCACACGAGGTCGATCACACACCGATTGTTACGGCCCCTGACCTCGTTACCGACGTCATCGTCGAAGCGGTCCAGGCCGCCTCGGCCTCCCTGTCAACTCGTTAGGAATACCTAAAACCGATCGCACCTACAGGCTCTCGCCGCCCGTCATTTCCCAAATCAGGAGTTAAGCCATGTCATCCATTGCCAATCGTTATGCCGACGTCAACGGCGTCAAGGTGTTCTATCGCGAAGCGGGTCGTTCGAACGCACCGAAACTGTTACTTCTGCATGGCTTTCCGAGTTCGAGCCACATGTTTCGGGACCTGATCCCCCTGCTTGCCGAGCGCTTCCATATCATCGCGCCCGATCTGCCAGGGTTTGGCCAGTCGGACATGCCGGCACGCAGCGCTTTTGCCTACACATTCGACAACATCGCCAACGTGATCGAAGGCTTCACCGAGCAGATCGGTTTCGATCGCTTTGCCATGTACGTATTCGACTACGGCGCGCCCACCGGCTTTCGGCTTGCGCTCCGGCACCCTGAGCGGATTACCGCGATCATCTCGCAGAACGGCAACGCGTACGAAGAAGGGTTGAGCGACGGCTGGAATCCGATCCGCGCATATTGGCAGGATCCTTCGCACGCCACTCGCGCAGCCCTTCGCACCATGCTGACGCACGAATCGACCAAGTGGCAATACACGCATGGCGTACCGGACACGAGTTCCGTGTCGCCAGACGGCTACTCGCTCGACGAGTTCTATTTGAACCGCCCAGGCGCCGACGAGATCCAGCTCGATCTGTTCGGAGACTACCGGAACAATGTCGCGTTGTACCCGGCATTCCAGCAGTATTTCCGCACTCATCAGCCCCGTTTCCTTGCCGTATGGGGAAAAAACGATCCGTTTTTCCTGCCGCCCGGCGCCGAGGCATTCAAGCGCGACATACCGAACGCCGAGGTGCGTTTCTTCGATACCGGACACTTCGCGCTGGAGACTCACGCGGCGGAGATCGCCGCGGCAATAGCCGGATTTCTGGTCCGCTGACCGGCAAAGACAGCATCGCGGTCGTTCATGGGATGCGCCGCTCAAACGGCGCGTCCGCGAGCTAAAGGAGAGGGGAAATGTCCAGCAAGGTAGCGATCGTGACAGGCGCGAGCCAGGGTATCGGCCGTTCGACCGCCATCAGGTTAGCGAGCGGCACGACGAAGCGTCACGAAGAACCCGTTCTGATTCCAGACTAACAGGAATATCAGGAACAACTGAGCGAGAGAAAAGACCATGGAAAGCGCCTTGCTTTGGCACCCGCTGCCAGCCCCGGCGAATTTGTGTAAGCTCATCTACGCTTTTATCGCCCAGGATCTTGCGCCCATGCCCTCTTCCATCCGCAACTCGCTCCTCTGGATCTTCGACGCGTTCGAGCGCGATCCGACCTACATCAGCAAGCGGATGTTCGGCAGCGATGCCGCTTATATCGACGGCCTGCTGTGTCTGATTGCCGCCGATCGCGACAAGCCGTGGAATGGTTTGCTGGTCTGCACGTCGCATGAGCGGCAAGCCGCGCTCATCGAGGAAGTACCTGCTCTACGGCCACACCCGGTGCTCGGCAAATGGCTTTATGTCCCGCAAGACGATCCGGCATTTGAAACCGTCGTGGAGAAAATGACGGCACTGGTGCTCGCGCGCGATCCGCGTATCGGCGTCGAACCAAAGCCGCGCAAACGCCGCGGAGCGTCCACGTTGCCAAAGACGTAACGAACATCCGCTCGTACGCAGCCGGTCGGCAAGCCATACATGATGCGACGACACCTCACCGTCAAAAAAAGGTCGCGGTACGCGAGCTTGCACCGAAGAAATACGCACGACTGTATTTCTGCCATGAGCAAACCATCATTCGTGTCTAGCGCTATTTTGACGACCGGAAGACCCGCTCACCGCGCGGCGCGAAGCTCGGCTGGCTCGAGGTAGAAATTCGTGTTTCCCGCGAGGCGTTCGACCATGAAGTCGATGAACGTCCTGACTCGCAGCGGCTGCTCGGTTCGATGGCGATAGTAGATGTAGATGGCCTCACGCTGGGTGACATGCCTGACGAGCAGCGGAACGAGTTGACCCCGCCTGATCGGCGCGGCGGCCGAAAAGCTGCCGAGTTGACCGATTGCAAGTCCGGCCAGCACGGCTTGCGTCTCCGCGTCCGTGTCGTTGACGCATAGGGTCGTCGCGATGTCGCGATAGACAATCTCGTCGCCGATCAGGAATTCCCACGGCGCCTGCTTGCCGGTATTCGCCCTTCGATAGCCGGTGCATCGGTGTGCCCCGAGTTCGTCGATGGTCCGCGGCGCGCCGTGTCGCTCGATATAAGCCGGGGACGCACAAACGATCAGTTGAATCGGCAGGAGCCGCCGCGCGATGGTCCCGCCCGAGGGTGGCGAGCCGCCCCGAAAACCGACGTCGGCGCGATCGCCGACAAGATCGGTGAAGAGGTCGTCGAACTGCACGTCTAGCCCCACATTCGGGTGCAATTCGGCAAATTCCATGAAATATGGCCACAGCACGGTATGCGCCATTGCCCTTGGCGCGCTGACCCGCAGTGGCCCGGCAATCTCGTCCTTCGAGCGCCGCGCGTCGTCGAGTGCGGACGACAGTACGGCTAGCGCAGGTTTTACGCTGTCCAGCAGGCCCTGCCCCTCCTCAGTGAGGCTCAGCTTGCGGGTGGTTCGATGGAACAGCCGGACCCCCAACTCCTTTTCCAGTTGCATCACCGCATGGCTCGCGGCCTGCGGCGAGATGCCCTGATCCACGGCTGCCTTGCGCAGACTTCCCAGCGCCGCGGCCCGGGCGAATATCGTGATCGCGCGCACTTCGTTCATGGCCATCCGGATTAGCAAATAAAAGTTGATTATCAGTCTACCGATCCATGGCTAGTTTGTGCCAATCGCCGCTCCTATGATTCGTTCACTTTCACTCGAAACGCAGGAGCAACATCATGTCAAACCCGGCAAACAACGGCTTCAAGCGCGTCTGGTTCATTACCGGTGCGTCGCGCGGCCTTGGCGCCCTGATCGTTCAGGCGGCTCTCGCTGACGGCAACGCAGTGGTTGCCACCGGCCGCAATGTGGCGGCGATCGCCGAGCGCCTTGGTGACTCGCCGGCGCTCCTGCCGGTGGCGCTGGACGTGACCAACGAAGCTCAGGCGCAAGCTGCGGTTCAAGCCGCGGTGGAGCGATTCGGCCGCATCGACGTGCTGGTCAACAATGCCGGATTCGGTTTGCTGGGTGCGATCGAGGAGTCAAGTGATGCCGACGTGCGCCGCATGTACGACACCAACGTATTCGGCCTGCTGAATATCACGCGCGCCGTTTTGCCGGTGATGCGCGCGCAGCGCTCAGGACACGTCGTCAACATGTCGTCGATCGGCGGCTATCGGTCCGCCGCCGGGTTCGGCGCGTATTGTTCGACCAAGTTTGCCGTGGAAGGCTTGACCGAGGCGTTGCACGCCGAACTGAGGCCGCTCGGCATTCACGCCACGGTCGTGGAGCCTGGTTATTTCCGTACCGACTTCCTCGACGCGTCATCGCTTGTGGTCGCCGGGAATGTCATCGCCGACTATGACGAGACCTCGGGCAATGTCCGCCGTCGCGCCGCGAGCCTGAACCACAACCAGCCAGGCAACCCGGAGAAACTCGCGGCGGCCATGATCGAACTGGTCGATGCACCAACCCCGCCATTGCGGCTGCCGCTTGGCACCGACACGCTGAAGGCCATTGCTGAAAAGAATGCCTACGTGGCGCAGGAAACGGAAACGTGGGCGGCGTTATCGGCGTCGACTGACTTTCCTGGCTGATCGTCAGCCGATCGACTGAGGGGCGCCGCAGTCCCCCTCAGTGCCGCCACGACCCATGCGCCAACTCCACATCCCGTCTCGCCGCGGCCAGTCCTTCAACCATGCCCGCACGATCCAGCGGAATGCAGTAAACCGGCTTCGCCCGTTCGAAACGCCAACTATCGGCGAGCGTTCCGGCATCGACCGGATCGAAGCCGAACTGATCGAGCAGCCCGCTCACGACCTGTTTGGCCTGCTCGTCGTCGCTAGCGAACGGCAGTGCCCGGCGATTCGGCGCACCGGTGGGCTTGCCATCCGTTTCGAGGTCCTTCGCCAGGATCGCGTTGAACGCCTTGACTACCTTTGCCCCCGGCAGTTTGGCGGCCAGCATCTGGCTAGTGGTCGTCGAGCCGCTGGCGAGCGCCTCGATCGCGCCGTCGCGGTCGGGATAGTGATTGCACGTGTCGATCACGATCTTGCCGTCGAGCGCCACAGCCGGTAACGCACCAATGCTGCCGAACGGCACGGCGACAATCACCACGTCGCCGAACTTCGCCGCCTCTTGCGCCGTGCCGAGCGCACAGCCAAGCGCCGCAGCCGTGCTGGTCAGCGTCTGCGGACCCCGGGAGTTGCTGATCATCACTTCGTGACCGGCGCTTTGGGCGAGCGCCGCCATTGCGCGGCCGATAAAGCCGGCGCCGAGTATGCCTATCTTCATGTTTCACACTCCATGTCTATCTGAGGATCGCACCTTTGAGCGCACGCCCATCGGTGAGAAGCACTATGATTCAAAACTTCATCCGGATAAACAGGCGAAATTCGACGGCTGTCGAAATCAGGAGTGGGGAATCATGGATCGTTTGACCAGCATGGCCGTATTCGTGAAAACGGCCGACAGCGGCTCGTTCGCCGCGGCCGCGCTCGCCTTCGGCATCTCCTCGCAGATGGCCGGCAAGCACGTCAGCACGCTCGAGGAACGTGTCGGCGCCCGTTTGCTCAACCGCACCACGCGCCGCCAAAGCCTCACGGAAATCGGCCAGATTTTCTACGAGCGCTGCAAGGCGCTGCTGGCGGACGCCGAAGCGGCCGAATCGGTCGCGCAGGAACTGTCGGCCTCCCCACGCGGGCGTTTGCGCATCACCGCACCGGTGACCTTCGGCACCTGCTGTCTCGCGCCGATGATCACGCGTTATCTGAAAGTTCATCCCGAAGTACGGGTCGAGTTGGCGCTGACCGACCGTTTCGTCGATCTGGTCGACGAAGGGGTTGAAGCCGCGATCCGTCTCGGCACGCTGTCGGATTCGTCCCTGATCGCGCGGCCTCTGATGCCGTACCGATTGGTGGCCTGCGCGTCGCCCGGCTATCTGGCCGAGCGCGGCGAGCCGGCCACCCCGCAAGCGCTGGCGGAACACGAATGCCTGAGCTTCGTCTACACGAGCCTGCCGGTCGAAACCGAATGGCGTTTTACCGACGCGCACGGCGAACACGTAGTCCCCATCTCCGGCCGCTTTCAGGCCAACGACGTGAAAGCGCTGCTGGCCGCCGCGCTCCATGGCGGCGGCGTGATCCTCGCGCCCGAAGTGGCGGTGCGGGACGAACTCGCCGCGGGCCGGCTGGTGCGCCTGCTGAACGGCTACAAAGCGCCCGCGCGCCCCATGCATCTGGTGTTTCCGGCCAGCCGCGCCACCCCGAAATTGCGTGCGTTTATCGACCAGGTGGTGGCCGAATTCGGCCCTCACGCCACCTGAAAAGCGCCGCCGGACATTCCTGTCAGGCGCTTTCCGCCATCCGCCAATCTCCACCCATTGAGCGCTAGAATTGCCGGCTTTGCCCGCTTCGGGCGCGCGACAAGGCAAAATACGGGTTTGCGCGGACGAAACGCACCGCAAGAACACTGCAAAACCGGATGAATCAGACCTCGGCGGCTTGCCTGCCGCCGACCCTCGCCATGACGCATGACGACTGCCCAGCAAGCCAGGCCGGCGCGCCGGGCGCGTCGCATGCGGCGCAGCCAGGACAGCTCGTCCTTTAACAGAGCCCCCTCAGGAGCATTCATGACCGATTCGAACCCCTCTTTTCTCGGCAGGATTTCACTTGCCGTGAGTACGTTTTTCAGCATCCTCGGCGACGGCGAATTCGCCGCCGGGGTATTGCGCCTGCGTAATGGTGGCGGCAGCGCCGCCGCGAGCGCCGCGCCTGCACCCACGCCTGCTCCCGTCGCGGCACCTGCACCCGCCCCCGCGCCGCAACCCGCCCCCACACTGAAGGAAGCAAGCCCCGACGCCGCGCTCCAGTTGCTCGGCCTGCTGCAACGCGACGCGCGCTTCATCGATTTCGTCGAAGAGGACATCAAGAACTATAGCGACGCCGACATCGGCGCCGCCGCGCGCCTCGTGCACGACGGCTGCCGCGCCACGCTGCGCGAGCATTTCACGATCCGTCCGGTACGCGATGAAGCCGAGGGCAGCCGCGTGACGCTGGCCGAAGGTTTCGACGCCACGTCGGTTCGCCTGACCGGCAACGTCGTCGGCAAGGCGCCATTCAACGGCAGCATCAGCCACCGTGGCTGGCGGGTCGACGAAGTGCGTCTGCCGAAGCTCACCGAAAGCCATAACGCCAAGGTAATCGCACCGGCCGAGGTGGAGCTATGAGCGACGCGCGCTTCTCAATCGGCATCGACCTCGGCACGACGCACTGCGCGCTCTCGTACGTCGACACCACCGCCAGCGACGGCGAAAAGACCGCCCAGGGCGTGCTGCCGATCGCCCAGCTCACCGGTCCCGGCGCGATCGACAACCTTGATCTGCTGCCCTCGTTTCTCTACCTGCCGCACCCGGATGAACTCGCTTCGGGCGACCTGTATCTGCCGTGGACCGGCCAGCGCGAATTCGCGGTTGGCGAATTCGCCCGCAGCCGCGGCGCGGCCACGCCGATCCGGCTCGTGTCGAGCGCCAAGAGCTGGTTGTGCCATCCGGGCGTCGACCGTCGCGCGGCGATTCTGCCGAACGACGCGCCGCCTGAAGTCGCGCGCGTGTCGCCGCTCGAAAGCTCGGTGCGCTATCTGACCCACTTGCGCGAAGCATGGGATCACGCGCACCCGGACGCGCCGTTCAGCCAGCAGGACATCACTGTGACGATTCCCGCGTCGTTCGATCCGGCCGCGCGCGAATTGACCGCCGAAGCCGCCGAGGCCGCCGGCTACGGCCGCATGACGCTGCTCGAAGAGCCGCAGGCCGCGCTCTATAGCTGGATCCAGAAGAGCGGCGGCCAGTGGCGCAAACAGGTCAAGGTAGGCGACATCATTCTCGTGGTCGACGTGGGCGGCGGCACGACCGACCTCTCGCTGATCGCCGTGATCGAGCGTGAAGGCAATCTCGAACTGCATCGCGTCGCGGTCGGCGAACACATTCTGCTGGGCGGCGACAACATGGACCTCGCGCTCGCCCACGTGGTGGCCCGCAAGCTCGCGGCGCAAGGCACCACCGCCGACGCATGGCAATTGCGCGCCCTCACCTATGCGTGCCGCTCGGCGAAGGAAACGCTGCTCAGCGATCCGTCGACCGATACCGTGCCGCTCGTCGTACCGAGCCGCGGCTCGAAGCTGATCGGCGGTTCGATCCGCACCGAGCTCACGCGCGCGGAGTTGACCCAAACGATTCTCGAAGGCTTCTTCCCGCAAGTGGAGAGCGCGGCGCGTCCGGTAAGCCGCGCGCGTGCCGGTCTGACGCAACTCGGCCTGCCGTATGCGCAGGACGCCGGCATCACGCGGCATCTGGCGGCCTTCCTGGGCCGTCAGGTGGGCGCGCTCGCCGAACTCGAAGGCTTGCGCGATCTCGCCACAGCGGAAAACGCAAGCTTTCTGCATCCCACCGCCGTGCTCTTTAACGGCGGCGTGTTCAAGTCGCCGCTGCTGGTCGAACGGATCATGGGCACGCTCAATGGCTGGCTCGCCGCTGAAGGTGCGCCGCCAGCGCGCCTGCTCGAAGGCGCCGATCTCGATCTCGCCGTTGCGCGCGGCGCGGCCTATTACGGCTACGTACGGCGCGGCCAGGGCGTGCGCATTCGCGGCGGCACCGCGCGCGCGTACTACATCGCGATCGAATCGGCGATGCCGGCCGTCCCCGGTCTCGAGCCGCCGGTGCAGGCGCTGTGCGTCGCGCCGTTCGGCATGGAGGAAGGCACCGAGGCCGAACTGCCGGCGCAGGAATTCGGGCTGGTGGTCGGCGAACCGGTGCACTTCCGCTTCTTCGGATCGTCGGTGCGTCGTCAGGATCAGGTGGGCACGCTGCTCGACTTCTGGGGTCCCGAGGAATTGCAGGAACTGGAAGAAATCCAGGCGACGCTGCCGTCCGCCGGGCGCACCGCCGGTGAAGTCGTGCCGGTGAAACTGCATGCGCGCGTGACGGAAGCCGGCACGCTCGAACTCGAAGCCGTGCCGCGCGGTAGCGACGAGCGTTGGAAGGTCGAATTCGACGTGCGCGGCAGCGCCAATGCATGACTGAGATGAAGCGCTACAGCGTCGGCATCGATCTCGGCACCAGCAACACGGTGCTGGCTTACGCCGAAGTGGGCAATCCCGCGGCGGGTTCGCAGGAGATTCGCGTCTTCGAGATCGAGCAGCTGATCAGTCTCGGCGAAGTCGCCGCGCGGCCGCTGCTGCCTTCGGTGCGGTATCACGCGGCGCCGGGCGAACTGAGCGCGGGTGATCTGCAGTTGCCGTGGCGCACAGCGGCGGACCCGGACGGCGGCACACCCGGTGAGGCCGATCAGCCCGTCGTGATCGGCCGGCTCGCGCGCACGCTCGGCGGCCAGGTGCCGGGGCGGCTGGTGGCAAGTGCGAAGAGCTGGCTGTCGCACGCGTCGGTGGACCGAGTCGCGCCGATTCTGCCGTGGGGCGCCGCGGACGATGTCCGCAAGGTCTCGCCGGTCGAAGCCAGCGCAAGCTATCTGGCGCATGTGCGGGCTGCCTGGAATCAGCGCTTTCCAGACGCACCGCTCGAAGCGCAGGACGTCGTGCTGACGGTCCCCGCGTCGTTCGACGAAGGCGCACGCGCGTTGACGGTAGAAGCCGCGCGTCTCGCCGGTCTACCTACCTTAAGGCTGCTGGAAGAACCGCAGGCCGCGTTCTACGACTGGCTGTTTCATCATCGCGAAAGCCTTGCAGCCGAGTTGGCTGACACAAAGCTCGTGTTGATCTGCGACGTCGGCGGCGGCACCACCGACCTCACGCTGATCGAAGTGCGCATGCGCGACAGTGAGCCGGAACTCACGCGCATCGGCGTGGGCAACCATCTGATGCTCGGCGGCGACAACATGGACCTCGCGCTCGCGCATCGGGTCGAGGCGCGTTTGTCTGAGGCCGGCACCGAGCGCACGCGTCTGTCGGCGGCGAGTCTGTCGCAACTGGTCGAACGTTGCCGCGGTGCGAAGGAACAACTGCTCGGGCCGCATGCGCCGGAGTCCGCTTCGATCACCTTGCTTGGCGCGGGCGCGAAGCTGATCGGCGGCGCGCGCACGGTGCAGGTCACGCGCGAGGAAGTCGAGCAGATCATCGTCGACGGATTCTTTCCGGCGGTGGCGTCGCACGAACGGCCCGGCAGACCGCGCGGCGCGATCGTCGAATTCGGCCTACCCTACGCCACCGACCCAGCCGTGACGCGTCATATCGCATCGTTTCTGAGCCGTTTCGCGGCGCAGTCGCGTAAGGCGCTGGGTTCTGCCTCTGATTCTTCTGCGCATTCGTCCAACACTGAAGCAGGTCAGGACGAGTCCTTGCCGATCCCCGACACGCTGCTGCTGAACGGTGGCGTGTTTCGCGCCGAGGCGCTCAGGCAGCGACTCGCCAGCACTCTGGGCACATGGCGCGGCGAATCGCTCAATGTCCTGCACAACGACAATCCCGATGTCGCCGTGGCGCGCGGCGCGGTTGCCTATGCCCTTGCCCGCAGCGGCCAGGCGCCGAAAATCGGCGGCGGCTCGGCGCGCAGTTACTTTCTCGTGCTCGACGAAACCGTTGACGGCGAGCCCACCGCCGAAGCAGCGCAACGCGGCATCTGCCTGCTGCCGCGCGGCACCGAAGAAGGCCACGAGATCCGGATCGAGGACCGCACATTCGCACTACGTCTCGGGCACCCGGTTCGCTTTCACCTGGCCTCGTCAAGCGCGGACACGATCTATCGGCCCGGCGAACTGACCGATCTTGCGCAAGGCGACTTCGTTCGACTCCCCCCAATCGCGACGATCGTGCAAGCGCGCGGCGCAAATCCGGCGCGTGGCGAAACGGCGGTACAGATCGCCACCTCGCTTACCGAGGTGGGCACGCTCGAGGTGCACTGCATCGAACTCGACAATCCGGCGCAACGCTGGCTGCTCGAATTCCAGTTGCGCCGCGAAGACGCCCAGGTCAACCTCCCGGCGGACCCGGCACACGCCCGGCACCCCGCGCTCGACGAAGCGATCGACCATATCGACCGATGCTTCGGCTCCCGCGCGCAAAAGGTCGACCCCAAGGAAGTCAAACGTCTGCGCTCGCAGCTCGAACAACTGCTCGGCCCGCGCGAAGCCTGGAACAGCGCGCTGCTGCGCGAACTGTTCGGTGCGCTGTGGGAGCGCGCGCGCCGCCGGCGGCGCTCGGCGGACCATGAGCGCTTGTGGTTGAACTTGGCCGGCTATTGCGTACGGCCGGGTTTCGGCTATCCGCTCGACGAATGGCGCGTCGAACAACTCTGGTCGCTGTTCGACGACGGCATTCAGTACGTCAACGAAGGCCAGGTCTGGTCGGAGTGGTGGACGCTATGGCGCCGCGCGGCGGGCGGCCTCGACGAAAGTGCGCAACTGCGCGTGCTCGACGCGATGGCCTATCTGCAAACAGCCGCGCAATCGCGCCACAAGTTGCCGTTCGACGTGTCGAAGACCGGCTTCACCGACATGCTTAGGCTGAGCGCGTCGCTCGAACGGATTCCGGTCGAACGCAAGATCGAGCTCGGCGAATCGGTGCTCACGCGCTTAAAAAAGCCCACGGAAAATCACCAGAGCTGGTGGGCGGTCGGCCGCATCGGCGCGCGGCGCCCCTTCTATGGCAGCGCGCACAGCGTCGTGCCGCCCGACATCGCAGCGCAATGGCTGGACGCGATTCTGGCGCTCGACTGGAAGAAGGTCGACCCCGCGGCCTTCGCCGCCGTGCAGCTCTCCCGCATGACCGGCGACCGTTCGCGCGACTTGCCCGAGCCGTCGCGCCAAACGGTGGTGCGCAGGCTCGAAGCGCTCAATGCGCCGCGCGCATGGATCACGATGGTCAGCGAAACCGTGGAACTCGACGACGCCGACGAAGGCCGCGTATTCGGCGAATCGTTGCCTGCGGGGCTGAAGCTGATCGCAGCAGCGCCGTGACGATCGCGTCTCAACCCACACGTACTACGCATCGACATGATCAATCTGTTTCAGGCCATGCAGGCTTTCGTCAAGGTTGCCGACGCGGGCAGTTTCGCGCAAGCCGCGGAGCAACTCAGTGTCTCGACCTCGGTTATCACGCGCCATGTGTCGAGCCTCGAAAAACATCTTGGTATCCGCCTGCTTCAGCGCACCACGCGCAAAGTCGTGCTGACTGAAGCCGGCGCGGATTATGCCGACGGTTGCCGGGTTGTGCTGGCGGAACTCGAAGAGGTCGAATCGCGTGCCACCACGACGTCGAAAGAGGTGGCGGGCGATCTGCGGATCGTGGCGTTGGGCAGTTTTTCGCTGTTCCGGCTCACACCGCTTTTTGCGGAGTACCAGGCAAAATTTCCGCACGTGAATCTGCGTGTCACGCTCACCGAGAAACGCGTCGATCTGCTCGAAGGCGGTTTCGACGTGGGCATCGTGACCGAACACATGATCCGCTCGGAATCGCTGGTGGCGCGCCGCCTCATCAATTCGCACGTGGTGCCGGTGGCGGCCGCCGCGTATCTGGCCGAAGCCGGTTATCCCGCGACCCCGGCCGATCTCGCGCGGCATCGGGTGATCGCCGCATCGCTCGACGCCAGTCCGCAGACCTGGGTATTCATTAACAAGCGCGATGGTGACGACAGCAACAACGGCAGCGAGCAAAGCATCACGCTCGATGCGTCGTTCACGGTCAACAGCATGATCATGCAGAAGCAGGCCACGCTCGGCGCAATGGGTATCGCGCTGCTTCCCCTCGAAATGGTCAGCGACGAACTGCGCGCCGGCACCCTCGTACAAATCCTCGGCGACTATACGGTGCTCAATGGGGACGTCGCGGTTTCGCTGGTTTATCCAAGCCGCGAATTCGTGCCGCGCAAGATCCGCGAATTCATCGATCTCGCCGTCGGCTATTTCAAGTGACACGAGAAACGCCGAAGACCTGCGGGCTGGATTGAACGCATGGGCGGCCTACATCCGCACTGCTCTCACAGCGCGGCGTAGACCCCGGCCATCGCCGTGAATCCCGCCAGGCGCTTGATGCGCGTGCTCCAGCGCCGGAGCGCCGGATAGTCGATCGATTCGATCCCGGCTTCGTCGAGCAGCGCTACCGGCACGAAGCAGGCGATATCCGCCACCGTAGGGGCTGCAGTCGCGCAGACAAAAGGCGTACCGCCTGCCTCATTGAACCAGCAGCGCTCGTCGAGGATACGCAAGAGCTTTCTCGCTTTGTGGCGCGCCGCATCGTCGTTAAGCGGCGCACCGTGCAGCACGTGCGTACGCATCGGAAAAACCACGCCGCTCAATTGCGCAGCGAAGCCGAGCCATGTCTGAACGTACGCGAGTTGAAGCGGATCGTCGAGCGGCAGCCAGTGCGCTGCGCCGCCCGATTCCGTGCCGCCGTAACGCCGCGCCAGATAGACAAGGATCGCGTGGGCATCGTGCAGCAACGCGCCCTGCGCTTCGAGCAGCGGCAGGGTACCGAGCGGATTCATCGCCAGAAAATCCTGCGCGGCGTTCTGCCTTGACGGGTAGAGTTCGATCCGTGCTCTTTCGTAAGGCACGCCGAGCAAGCCGAGCATCAGCCGGACCTTGTAGCTTTCGCCGCACAACTCGTCATCGTAGAGTTTGAGCATGACGGCCTCACAGATCCAGAGTCAACGTGCCGGTCGCCGCACGCGAGACGCAGACCATCATGCAATCGCCCGCGGCCCGCTCCTGCGGCGTCAGAAAATCGTCGCGATGCAGCGGCGTTCCCTCGATCACCCGCGTGCGGCACGTGCCGCATACGCCCTGCTCGCATGAACTCGGCACGTCGATGCCGTGATTGCGCAAAGTCTGCAAGACGGTGACGCCGGCGGCAACCTTGAGCGTGCGCCTGCTACGCGAAAGATAAAGATCGAAGGCGCCATCCGCCGCGTCAGGGTCCACGGGAGAACGCTTTTCGCCGGCGAGCCCCGGCGCGCCGACCGGCTTCGACAACGAACGCTGAAGCATGACCGACTGCGCGGGCGACAACGTTTGAGGCACGCAAAGCGGCAACCGATCGGGGAGCCTCTCGCTCGATAGCGCCTCACGCTGGTCGAACTGCTGCTCCAGCGCATCGCGCAACACATTGAGCCGCTGCTGATGATGCCGCTGCACGCTCAGGCGTTCGGCCGCGGCAAACGGCCCGAGCGCGACGCCATGTAAATACGTCCGCCCGGCGCGCGCCGGTTGCACCACGAACACCACACGCTGCCCGGCGTCGTCCAGTTGCTCGATCATCACCGCGTGCGGCGCGACGTCGAACGTCACGCATCCGCTTGCCTGCCATGGATCGAAGCGTGCATGGTCGAAGCAATAGCCGGCGAGCGCATGCTGCACGGCTTCGCCGGGGGCTTCGATCGCGACGGTGCGCAAGCGGACCGAACGAACTTGAGATCGCGCATCCGCGTCTTCGCTCGCGGCGAGGCTCGCGTCATCCTCGAGCTCCTCGATCGGCGCGAATGGCGGCACTTCGCCAACTGCTGCGAGACAGGTCCACACGAAGCCGTAATGCACTTCCACTGGCCACGTCTTCACCGCGACCGCCGGTGCTGCCGCATCCGGGTGCGCCGGCACGAAGCGGCACGCGCCGCTGCCGGAACTGAACTGCCAGCCGTGATACTGACATTGCAGCGCTTCGCCACGATGGTGCCCGAGCGACAAACGCACGCCGCGATGCGGACAACGGTTTTCCCATACGTTGAAGGTGCCGTCGCCGGCCCGCCACACCACGAGTTCGCGGCCGAGCAGTTCGGTGTGATAGATCGCCCGATCGCCGAGTTGATCCACGTCGCACAGCGCAAACCACGCGCGTTCGATGCGCTCTTCAGCGGCCATGAGTCGTCCCATAGGTGACCCGCTGTGCCGAGAGCCAGCGGCGGTAGGCGACCGACATCGCGTCGGCGCGCACCGGATGTTCGTCGCCCGTGCCGAGCGGCAAGCGTTTGGGCACCTGATTGACCAGAATCTTGATGTCCTGCGCGAAGATGGTTTGCTGGAAGCCGCGCAATTCGCTGTCACTGCTGGCGTCGTCGAGATAACTCATGACGGTGTGCGCGACACACCACTCCTCGTCGACCGGCTGCACGAACAGCGCGATCACGTCGAAGCGTTCGGGTTGCGGCGGACAGGTCTTGTACAGAATCGCGCTGTACGGCCGCGCCACGCGGTACACATAGCGCACATCGAGCGCGGCGCCGGCGGTCATCGCGGCGCGTGGCTGATAGAAGCGGCAGTCGTGTGCATACAGTTCGTCGTTGAGCTCGTCCCGTTCGATACGGTATGGCGCCACTTCGGTGTACGGCTCCACGCCAAGATAGCCCGTATGCACGAACGGAAAATGTCCCATGTCGAGAAAATTTTCGACGGCCCGCAACCCGCTCACATGCACGCGAAACGCGCCGGCATGCAGCAGACGCCGATCGGGCTCGTCGGCCTCGGGAATCGCCAGAATGTCGCGGCGCGGCTCGCCGGCACACACCCATAACACGCCATAGCGTGCCTGCGCATGGCACGGCGTTTGATCGTCGAGACGCCAGACGCGGTAGCTGTCTTGCGGCCGCGCCCCAGCCTGCGGCAGCGCGACCATACCGATATCGACCCCGAGCAGACGTGTGCGGGTCGCGGCGCTCGAACCGCCGGCGGCGCGAGCGGCGTCGAGCGCATCGACAGCGGCCACCGGATGCCAGTCATTCCAGATCACCTCGTCGATCGTCTCGCCGTTCATTGCTTCGCCTGCCGTACCCGCCATCGTCGCCATGCCCATAGCCCTTGCTCCGTCATTGCGCGATGCTGCCCTGCACACCGTCGACGAACCAGTTTATACGGTTCGTCTCGTCCGCGGACAGCGTGGCGCCGGCAGCCACCCGCAACTTGCCGCTCTGGTCCTTCAGCGGCCCGGCGAACGGATCGAGGCGGCCGGCGACCAGCGCGGCGCGTTTTTCGGCGAGCGCACGCTGCGCATCCGCCGGCACCGCCGTCGTATTCACGTTCACCAGATCGGTGATGCCTTCCTTGACGCCCCAATAGACCGGCTTGTTAGTCCACGTGCCACGCCGCACTTCGTCGATCACTTTGCTGTAGTAGATACCCCAGTCGTAGGCGACCGAACCCAGATGCGCATGCGGACCCCAGCGGCTCATATCCGAATCCCAGCCGAATGCGTGGACCTTGTGCTGTTCGGCCACAGCCATCGTCGCGGTGGAATCGGTGTTCTGCATCAGCACGTCGGCGCCGAGTCCGACCAGCGTTTCCGCCGCCTGACGCTCCTTGCCCGGATCGAACCAACTGCTGATCCACACGACCTTCACGACCGTTTGCGGTGCGACCGAACGCGCGCCGAGCGCGAACGCATCGATATTGCGCACGACTTCCGGAATCGGCACCGAGCCGACGAAACCGAGCACATGCGACTTCGATACGTACCCGGCGACCACCCCGGCGAGGTACGCCGACTCATACACCTTGCCGTTGAAGTTGCCGAGGTTAGGCGCGCTCTTGTAGCCGGAGCAATGCAGGAACACCGTGTCGGGATAGTCGCGCGCGACTTTCATCATCGAATCCATGTAGCCGAACGATGTGCCGATCACGATCTTGTCGCCCTTCGCCGCACGGTCGCGGAACACGCGGGCGGCGTCGGCGTTCTCCGGGACGTCGTCGACGCGCGTCACCTTGATCTGGTCGCCGAACTGCTTCTGCGCGGCGCTAATGCCGAGGTCGTGCGCGTGGGTCCAACCGGCATCGCCCGGATTGCCGAGGTAGACGATGGAGACGTCGAGCGGCGCGCCGGCAGCGGCAAACGCGTCGGTGTTCAGGGTAGCGAGCGCAACGAGCGAAGCCGCGCTGCCGGCAAGGAGCAAACGGCCGAGACGATTGAGTCGGGTCATGGCGAGGTTCCGGTGGTGAACGAAGAGGGACTGGCGGCAGCGCTGGCCGGAGAGGCCGAACAGGCAGCAGGAGAAGCAGGCGCGATTCCGATACCGATCCCGCCCAGCGTGTCGCACACCAGCGCCGCCAGTTCGGCCGGCCGCGCCAGTTGCGGCACGTGCCCGCAGTCGATCGAGCGCACGATCGCGCCGGGCACCAGCGCCTGCATCTTGCGTTGCAAGGGCAACAGCACGGAACGGTCGCGCAGCGCTTCGACGTAAATGCGCGGCACGCTGCCAAAACGCTCGGCGCTCAGCGTTGTGACGAGCGCGCGGCCGCCTTCCTGCTGCGGCGTGAGTTTCGCGGCGGCTTGCCGCGCCGCTTCCGGCGGACAATCGTGCAGGAAGATTTCCAGCGCTGCCTCGGGTGGGACGACGGAGGACGAGCCCTCGTCGCGCCATTGCAGATACGGCGCGATGCCGCCGGCATTCGGCACCTCGGCCGCGCTGGCGTCGACGAGCTCCGCGTAGCCCATGCCCGAAGGCAGCATCATCCCCGCGACGTAGACGAGGCACGCGATCCGCTCGGGCAGCGCCTCGGCCAGTTGCGAGGCCGGCACGCCCGCTCCGCTATGCGCAACCACGACGACCGGAGCGTCGAAGGCCGCGAGCGCTTCGGTCAGCGCATCGACATAGATTTGCAGCGAGACTTCGAGACCGGCATCCCGCGCAGGATTTGCGCCGTTGCCCGGCAAGTCGACAGTGCGGGCCCGCCACCCGCGCGCCGCGAGTTCCGGCAGCCAGGCGTCCCACGCCCAGCTGCCCTGCCAGGCGCCGTGAATCAGCAGCATGCCTGCTGCCGGCGTGCGTGCGGGCATCATCCGTAGGTTCTCCGGTAGCACGCCTCGAGATGGCCTGCGACGGTGATGGGGGGATATTTCGGCGCTTCGCCCTCTACCGCGCAGCCCGGCAAACAGGTCACCACATAGTCCGGGCGCCCGGTAAAGAAAAACGGCATCGAGTAACGTTCGCGGCCCGACGCATTCACCACGCGATGCAACGTCGAGCGATAACGGTCGTTGGTCCAGCGCGCGATCAGGTCGCCCAGATTGACGACGAAGGTGCCCGGCAGCGGCGGCACGTGAATCCAGCCGCCGTCGCTGTCCTGCACCTGCAAACCGCCGTTGCCGTCCTGCCACAGCAGCGTCAGGCAGCCAAAGTCGGTATGCGCGCCGCAGCCCTTTTGCTCGGGCATCGCCTGGGCCGGTTGCGGCGGATAGTGCAACAGCCGCAGCGTGCCCATCGCTTCGTCGCAAAACGCGTCGAAATGGTCTTCCGGCAAATCCAGCGACAAAGCGAGGCCGCGCGTCAAACGCGTCGACAGATCGAACAGCGCGGCAAAATAAGCCTCCATGGCCGGGCGAAAAGCCGGCAACTGCCGCGGCCACTGGTTCGGTCCGCAGTTGAAAGCGCGCGCCACGACACGCGGATGATCGAGCGGCAGTTCATTGCCGATGTAAAAACCTTCCTTCAGATCGGGCGGCGTGCCTGCTTCCAGCACCTGACCGCGTAACGGCTCGTAGCCGCGGTTGCAGAACGACTGCGCCTTGTCGACCTCGCGCTTCTCGGCGTCACTGAGCGCGAAAAAGCGCTCGGCCTCCGCACGCGCGGCGTCGATTAGCGCCGGCTCGATGCCGTGACGAGTGATGTAGAAGAAGCCCTTATCGATGCAGGCGGCGTGAAGCGCCGCGCCCACTGCCGCGCGTTGCGGCGGATCGGCCGATTCGAGCCCGGCCACGTCGATGACGGGCAGGCTCGTGTGCGGCACCGCTTTGGCTGATAGCACTTCGGACATTGCGGCTCCCTTGAACCCGTTTCGACCGAGTGTAGGCCGCGGCAGGCGGTCAAAAAAGCGCATAAAAAAGTGCATGCCGATGCCGTTTCGGCATCAGCACGGCCGTCAACCTTCGGCCCATGGATTGGATCGCGGACCGGCTCATGGCATAGAAGGCGTGAGGCTTTGTCCTGCGCGTCGACCCCGAGGCGCGTGCCGTCAGACGGACGGTTCGTCGTCTTCCCGAGCGGCGATCGCCTCGGCCAGCAGCCGAACGAACGCGTCCAGCGCCGGCGTCAAGGTGCGCCCGGCACGGGCGTAGGCGCCCAGCTCGGAGACCAGCGCGCGCGGCGTGCGCAGCGGAATATGCACGAGCGTGCCCTCGGCGAGATCACGCTCCAGCCCGAGGCGCGTCTGAAACCCCACGCCGCGCCCGCGGGCCGCCATGCGCCGCATCAGTTCGATCGAATCGCTTTCGAGCACGGTTTGCAGCGGTTTGGCGTAATGGCGGATCAGCGGTTCGAGCAAGCCGCTGATCGACAATTGCGCGTTGCCGAGAATGAGTGGATAGCGCGCGCACTGCGCGAACGTGACGGTTGTTTCGCCGGCGAGCGGATGATCGACGGCGACGATTGCTCCGAGCTGAAAACGCCCGACGGCGAGTTGCTGCAAATCGTCCGTGCGCGGCAGCGAGAACGCGAGGCCAAGGTCGGCATCGCCATCGAGAATCGTGCGGGCAATCGATGCCGAACCGGCGGTATGCACCTGGAAACGGATGGCCGGATAGCGCGTCAGCATCCGTTCGACCAGGTCCGGCAGAAAACTCGAGTTGAGCCCCTCGACCGTGACGATGCCGATCTCGCCGCGACGGATGCCGCGCAGCGCGTCGAGTTCGCTTTCGAAGCGTCGCGCATC
This sequence comes from Paraburkholderia sp. BGA-UO-ETr-F12, assembly GCF_059567945.1. Taxonomy (NCBI): domain Bacteria; kingdom Pseudomonadati; phylum Pseudomonadota; class Betaproteobacteria; order Burkholderiales; family Burkholderiaceae; genus Paraburkholderia; species Paraburkholderia sp. BGA-UO-ETr-F12. The sequence continues at coordinate 85,959 of NZ_JCAQOZ010000066.1, forward strand.
CTGCAACACGGTAATCACATGCCGCGCGAACACCTCGCCCGCGGCCGTCAATGCCAGGCCGGCCGGCAGCCGTTCGAACAGCGGCGTGCCGACTTCCGCCTCGAGCTTCAGCAACTGCCGGTTCACCGCCGACGAGGCCACGTGCAATTGGCGCGCGGCTTCACGGATCGAGCCGCAGCGGCGAATCGCATCGAAATAGCGCAGCGAGCGCGCGTGAATGTGCCATGCAAGGGTATCGACCGCCGTGGTTTTCGACATATCGGTCCGGGTTGTTATTGATTGGGCAAGCCGGGCAAAGCCGACGCAGTTCGGGTCAGGTCGCGCTGACCCTTCCCAAAACAAAAAAGCGTACTGTCTCGCAACAGTACGCCTTTGAAAAGCCGGCAAAAAAACTACTCTCGACAAAACCCGCGCTGCGGCAGCTCAAGGCCGCCCGCACGGCGCACACGGTTCATGCCGCTTCGGCCAGCGTCTTGCGCTCCTCGATCGCCATCGCCGGCGGCGCGGCGTGATCGACGCCCATCGCCTGCAACGACTGCGCGCAGGCCCGCACCACGCGGCGCATCACGCGCTCGTCCACCTGACCGATGCAGCCGATGCGGAAACTGTCCACCACCGTCAGCTTGCCCGGATAGATGATGAAACCCTGCTCCTTCATCAACTCATAGAAGCGCTCGAATTTGAACGACGCATGCGCCGGCGAGAAAAACGTCACGATGATCGGCGAGCGCCAACGCGCGTTCAGCAGCGGCTCGAAACCGAGTTCGCGCATGCCCGCGACCAGCACGTCGCGGTTGTTGGCATAGCGCGCGAGACGTCCGGCCTGGCCGCCTTCGAGCTTGTGCAGACGCAATGCCTCGATGAACGCGGCCACGGTATGCGTCGGCGGCGTAAAGCGCCATTGGCCGGTGCGGTTCATCACGTCCCACTGGTCGTACACGTCGAGCGAGAGCGAATGACTGCGGCCCTTCGCTTCCTGCAACGCGCGCTTGCGGGCGATCAAGAAACCGAAACCGGGCACGCCTTCGATGCATTTGTTCGCTGACGACACGAACGCCTCGCACGCAATCCGCTTCACATCGAGCGGCACCGCGCCGAACGCGCTCATCGAATCGATCAGCAGCTTGCGGCCCTGCTTCGCGGTGGCGGCGGCGATTTCTTCGATCGGATTGAGAATGCCCGAGCTGGTTTCACAATGCACCGCGACCACATGCGTGATACGCGGATCGGCGGCCAGCATGCTTTCGACTTCAGCGCCGCGCGGCGGCAGGTAGTCGCCCTTGTCGAGCACCGTGCAGGCACGGCCGAGATAGCCCAGCGTGGTCGCAATGCGCTTGCCGTATGCACCGTTGGCCAGCACGAGGGCGTGGCCGTCGCGCGGAATCAGGCTACCGAGCATCGCTTCGACGCAGTAACTGCCGCTGCCCTGGAGCGGCACACAATCGTACTCGCCCGCGGCGTCGCCCGCGATCTCCAGCAGGCTGCGACGCAGTTCGGCGGTCATGGCGCGGAAATCGCCGTCCCACGAGCCCCAGTCGCGCAGCATCGCCTGTTTGGTCGAGAACGCCGTGGTCAACGGTCCCGGCGTCAGCAGATACGGCTCGCCCATTGCCGGCGCGGCGCAGGTTGAGGCTGAGGGCGTGGCTGAAGGTGCGGCTGAGGATGTGGTGGTCACTGCCGGTGAGTTGTCGATTGCGCTTGCCATGTTCGGAATCTCCGATATCGCTGTTTCGATGCGTGACACAGTACATAAACCGTGCTCATTGGTAAAATCGATATAATCGATGTAGATATCGCAAAAACTTATCCAAGCGAGGCAGACGTGCAATACGCGCAATTGCGGGCGTTTCATGCGGTCGCGGAACATGGCGGGTTTTCGAAAGCGGCGCAGGCGCTGTCACTCACACAGCCGGCGGTATCGGATCACGTGAAGCGCCTCGAGCAGGATTACGGCGTCAAACTGTTCGAGCGCGGCCCGCGTGGCGTCGAAACCACCGAACTCGGCCTGCGTCTTTTCAGCGTCACGCGGCAAATGCTCGGGTGCGAGCGCGAAGCGCGGCAACTGCTCGAATCGGCGGGCGGCCTCGAATCCGGTTCACTCTCGCTGGCGGCGGATGCACCCGACCTGGCGGTCGCGCTGATCGGCGCGTTTCGCAAGCTTCATCCGGGAATCGTCGTGACGCTGTCGATCGCCAATGCCGCAGACTGTATGCAGCGCGTGTTGTCGAGCGCGGTCGACGCCGCCATTACCGCCGCGCCGCAAGTGCATAGCCGGCTCGAATCACGCGTGCTGCGGCGCGATCCGCTGGTGGCAATGGTGCCGGCCGGCTATCCGGTGGCGAAGAAACGCCGGTTGAGCTATGCGGAACTCGTGCAACAGCCGATGATTTTTCGCGAGCCGCAATCGGTCACGCAGCAGTTGCTGGAGATCGAACTGGTGCGCGAGTCGTTGCAGGTCGAACCGGTGATGTATGTGGACGGCCGCGAAGCGCTGGAAGAAGCGGTCGCGCAAGGCGTGGGGGTAGGCGTGATCGCGCGCGCCGAATTCAACGAATCGCGGCGCATCAGGATGATTCCGCTCCAGGATTGCCAGGTGCGCATGACCGAATCGCTCACGCGGCTCGCCGGGCGGCCGGGGTCGAATCTGCTGGACGCGTTGTTTGCGGTGGAATTGACAGGCGCCGCCGTGGCGGCGCAATAAACCGGTCGGCCGCCGGACCGACACGATCCGGCGGCTCCCTCCTTAGCGCGAACCGCCGCTTGCGATCAGGCTTTCGCCGGTCAGCCAGCGCGAGTCGTCGGAGGAAAGGAACACGGCGACGTCCGCAATATCGTCAGGCTGGCCGATGCGGCCAAGCGGTGTCGTGCTGACTGCCCAGGCCTCGAAGTCCGAGCCGATAAAGCCAGCGCTATGCGTGCCTTCCGTTTCCACCATGCCGGGATTCACGGAGTTGACACGAATCTTGCGTGGGCCGAGTTCACGCGCGAGCACGCCGGTGATGGCATCCACCGCGCCCTTGGTGGCGGTATAGACCACGCTGCCCGGCGGCGTGATGCGGCTCACGACCGAACTGACGTTCACAATGCTGCCGCCCTCGCCCAGATGCTTCACCGCCGCCTGCGTGACCAGCAGCAGACCCAACACATTCACATCGAACTGCTTGTGGAAGTGAGCTTCCGTGACTTCCTCGATCGGCGCCATCTCATACACGCCGGAGTTGTTCACGAGAATGTCGAGGCGGCCATACGTTTCGACCGCTGCCTCCACGATGCCTTGCGCGTCGGCGGCCCTGGACACGTCGCCGGCCACGGCCACCGCCTTGCCGCCCGCCGCGGTAATGGCGGCGACCACATCGTCCGCGCCCGCCTTGCTGGACGCATAGTTCACCACTACCGAGGCGCCCTGTGCCGCCAATGCCTTCGCAATCGCGGCGCCGATGCCTTTCGATGCGCCCGTCACAACCGCAACCTTACCTGTGAGCTTGCTCATGATCGTGTGTCCTTTGGATGAAATTCGCGCCAACGCGACGTCGCGACGATTCGCGGCGCCGGCGTCGATGAAGCTGCAAAATGCAGTGGCGCTGTCACTGCAGCCAATGTAGGCACACAAACCCAAGGGATAAAGCGGCTCAAGACGAATAGATACGTCGGATCAGCCGAACAATCCGCACCGGCGGCCAGGTTCCGGCCCCGTGCTCCGAACACCGAGCGGCCCCCGCCCGCTCACGTCACCGCTTCGACGTAAATCCACCGAAGAACGATTGCGCGTTCGCCTCGAGCGTCTCGACGTGATATCCGCCTTCCTGCACGATCAGCGTCGGCAGTTGCAGCGCGCCGAGCCGGCCGCCGAGTTCGCCAAAGCCCTCGGTCGTCACCGCGACCATCGCTTGCGGATCGTCTTTGTAGATGTCGAAGCCCAATGCCACGACCAGCACGTCCGGCTGAAAGCGGCTGACCACCCGCAGCGCGGCGTCGAGCTGCTCGAAGAACACCGCCTCCGACGAACCGTGCGGCATCGGCAGATTGACGTTGTAGCCCTCGCCTCGTTCCGTACCGCGCTCGTCTTCGAAACCCGCCACCACGGGATAGAAATTCGTCGGATCGCCGTGAATCGACACGTACAGCACGTCGTCGCGGCCATAGAAGATCTCCTGAATGCCCTGACCGTGATGCATGTCCGTATCGAGAATCGCCACGCGCCGATACTTTTGCCGCAGCGCTTGCGCTGCAACAGCCGCGTTGTTCAGATAGCAGAAACCGCCTGCTGCTTCGGCGCGCGCATGATGGCCCGGCGGGCGGCACAACGCATAGGCCTCACCCGCGCCGTCGAGAATCGCCTGCGCGCCGGCCAGCGCGCTTTGTGCGGACCAGTAGGCCGATTCGTAAGTATCCGCGCCGATCGGGCAACTGCCGTCGGCGAGATAGCGGGCCGCTTGCGCGAGCACGCCGCGCAAGGGATTATTCTCGCGGATGTACACGTTCGACATCACCTCGTCGCCCCATTCCGCGGGAATCTTCTTCCACTCGCGGTGCGCTTCTTCGAGAAAGCGCAGGTAGTTCATCCCGTGCACCGCGGCGAGCGGCGCAGCACCGAAATCCGCCGGCTCGCGCACGTCGAAGCCGAGCTTTTTCACGGCTTCGGCGAGTCGCAACGCACGTTCGGGCACTTCCTGCGGCGTGCGCATCTGACCGCGCGACAGATAGCTGCGCGGATAGTGCTTCAACTGCGCCGGATGAAAAAACGTCTGCATAGTCCAGTTCCTTGGCTTCAGACGCAAGCCGGTACGGCGATCGTCGCACGCGCCGGCAAGCGCTTTGATTTCACGGTGATTCAGCGTGCCGGCAGCGCTTCGGGTGCATCGGCACGACGGTGCTTCAGCGCATCCAGTGCGACGATGCACGACAACGAGATACCTGCGAGGCAGGTGTAAAACACCGCAAGCGGCCACCATTGTCCGGCGAATTGATGGGCGAGCCATGTTCCCGCCAGCGGCGTCAGGCCGCCGGCAATCGCGCCGCACACCTGGTATGAAAGCGAAATCGCGGAGTAACGCACGCGCACCGGAAACACGCCGCTGACAAAACCTGCGATCACCGAATAGAAGCTCGCCATGCACACCACCGCCAGCGCGATGCCGACAATCATCGAGAACCGGCTGCCACTCTGCACGAGCGTGAACATCGGATACGGCGACAGCATCGCGGCAAACGCGGCCAACTTCAGAAAACGCGCCCCGCCGAGCTTTTCCGCGAGCCAGGCGGCGAGCGGTTGTGCCAGAAACTGGATGATGGCGACCGCGAACAGGCAATCGAGAATCAGCGATTTCGACACGCCGATGTTTTGCGTGGTGTACGAAATCATGAACGTATTGGTGAAATACACGCCGGCAATACCGATCGTATTCGCGCCAACGCACAGCGCAACGAGCGCGCCGGAAGAACGGAACACTTCGGCAATCGGCAACTCGACGGTGCGCTTCGCGTCTTTCTCGCGCTGGAATTCCGGCGACTCGTTCACCCCCATGCGGATAAAGATGCCGACCGCGAGCAACACCGCGCTCGCCAGAAACGGCAGCCGCCAGCCATAGGCGATGAAGTCGTCGTGAGGCATCGACGTCACGGCGCGAAAGGCGATCAACGAGAGAATCAATCCGGCCGGGCTGCCCAGTTGCGCGAACGAAGCGAAGAAGGTGCGCCGTCCTTGCGGTGCATGTTCGCCGGCCATCAGCACAGCGCCGCCCCACTCGCCGCCCACGGCGATACCTTGCACCACGCGCAGCAGGACCAGCAGCACGGGCGCGAGCACACCGACCTTCGCATAAGCCGGCAGCAAGCCGACGCACACGGTGGCGACACCCATCATCATCAGCGTGGTCATCAGCGCCTTCTTGCGGCCGATGCGATCGCCCAGGTGGCCGAAGATCACACCGCCCAGCGGCCGTGCAAAGAAGCCGACCGCGAAGGTCGCAAACGACGCCATCGTGCTGACAAACGGATCGTGCGAGGGGAAGTACAACTCGCCGAACACCAGCGCGGCGGCCGTGGCGTAGATGTAGAAGTCATACCACTCGATCATCGTGCCGATGAAAGCGGCGGTTGCCGCGCGCACGGGCTGACGGGTGGCGGGGGGTGAAGCGTTCATGGCGGCTCCTCAGTCGCGATGCCTGACGTCAGGGCATCTTATGAGGGGTTTTATCGCTAGCCATAAAACATTAGTCAAATTTCGGCTTATTATCTCAACTATAAATTCAGCTAATGCCGGAGGAGATTCCATGACTCAGTTGCGCGCGGACGTCACGCGTTTTTTGAATGACCGGCTCGACTGGAACCTGCTGCGCACGTTCCTCGTGATCATGCAGGAGCGCAGCGTCAGCCGTGCCGCAGCCCGATTGCATCTGACCCAGCCCGCGGTCAGCCAGGCGCTCAAACGGCTCGAAGACACGCTCGGGCGCAACCTGATCCAGCGCCGCGGCCCGCACTTCGAACCGACCCGCGCGGGCGAAGAGGTGTACCGGATCGCCAGCGATATCTACGGCCACATGTCGCGGCTCGAAACCGAACTTGACGATCGCAGCGACGACATCACCGGGTCGATCCGGCTTCTGACGGTGAGCCGGATCGACTCCGGCGTCTACGACGAATTCCTCGCGGAATTCCACAAGACCTACCCGCGCGTGGATTTGCAGATCGAAGTCATGCGCTCGTCGGACATCATCTCGTCGTTGCTGCAAAAAACCGCCACGGTCGGTCTCGGTCTATGCCGCACGCCCGTCGATAAACTCGAGCAGCGCTGCTTTCTGCGGCAACGCTATGCGCTTTATTGCGGGCGGCATCATCGGCTGTTCGGGCGGCATGCGCTGTCGGTCGATCAGTTGCTGGCGGAAAACTTCGTGTCATTCACCAGCGACCAGATCGGCGACAGCCTCTCGCCGCTCACGGTGTTCCGCGATCAGCGCGGCTTCACCGGACGCATCGTGGCGGCCTCTCCGAGCCTCGATGAAGTGCGTCGGCTGATCTTCGCCGGATACGGCATCGGCTGCCTGCCCGAGCACATCGTGCGCGACGATCTCGCGCAACAACGCCTGTGGCGTTTGCCTCCCGAAGAGGGATTGGTCGACGTCGATATCGATCTGCTATGGCTGCGCGCGCGCAAGATGAACGCCGCCGAGCAGGCCTTTCTCGACGGCATGGAGCGCACGATGCAACGTTACGCGCTACCTGAACGGCTTGCGCCGCGCTGACTGGGGACGAGCCTCACGGCTCGCCGATTGCCGCGTTTTGCGGATGAACGCGATCTGCGCGGCCACACTGGCCAGCACGGCCAATGCGCCCAGCGTATCCAGAATAGTCGGCCACATGATGCATCCCTCCCTGGTTTACTCCGCCACGTCCGGATCAAATGGATACGCGCGCCAGCAGGCCGGCCGCCACGAAGGTCGCGGCAACCCCGCTCGCGCGCATAGCAAAGGAAGAGATCATCGGGACGTTGTTATGAATGTCGTGTCCGGATTTTCGGTTGCCGCGGCGCGGCTCACAATGCGTAAGATACGTACTGTGACTTAGGCTATAACTAAGGCTGAGGCTGAGACTTAAGTTCAAACTCGGACGCGGCCACGATAACAACACCCGATCCAATCTCACCCCATGCGCTTTGACCTGATCGACCTCCGCCTTTTTCTGCACATTCTCGAAACCGGCAGCATCACGCATGGCGCGGCCCGCGCGAACATGTCGCTGCCTTCGGCCAGCGCACGTTTGCGCGGTATGGAAGAAGCCCTGGGCGTGCCATTGCTGGAGCGCGGCCGGCGCGGCGTAGAGTCGACGGCAACCGGCGATACGCTCGCGCATCATGCACGGCTCGTGCTCGGCCAGATCGACCGGATGGAGGGCGAACTCGGTGAACATCGGGCCGGGCGCAAAGCCTGCATCCGCTTGTGGACCAATACCGCCGCGATCACCGAGTTCTTGCCGTCCGCGGTCGGCCTGTTCCTGCGCGATCACCCCAACGTACAGATCGATCTGAAGGAGCGGCAAAGTAGCGAAACCATCAAAGCAGTGCTGGCCGGCGCGGCGGAAATCGGCATCATTTCGGACGCCGTCGAGCATGGTGCATTGCAGACGCTGCCCTTCGCCATCGACAAACTCGTGCTGATCACGAGCCGTGACGACCCGCTGGGCGCACGCCGCCGCGTGACGCTCGCAGAGGTGGCCGAGCGTGAATTCATTGGCTTGAGCACGAGCAGCGCGTTGCACGCGTACCTCGGCGAACGCTCACTGCTTGCCGGGCAACCGCTCAGCGTTCGCGCTCACATGCGAACCTTCGAAAGCGTCTGCTGCATGGTCGAACAGGGCGCGGGCATCGCCATCGTGCCGGCCACCGCCGCGAAGCGCTATCGCGGCACGCCGGGTATTCGGACGATCGAGTTGACGGACAGTTGGGCCACACGTCAGTTGCTGATCTGCATGCGCGACCTGAATGCGCTGAAACGGCCGGAAAAAGCGCTGGTGCGTCACCTGGCCGGGATGTGGGAATGACGCATGTGGGAATAACGCATGTGGACATGACAAGGGGCGATGAGCGCCCCCGTATTATCAGTAACATTTATTATCTAACCGATTTTTAATCGATTTGCCTGATTGTTGGTGGTTTCTTATCCTTGACGCACAACCGGGCGCCGCGAATTGCATGTGGCGTCCGCTCTGCCCCTCTCTGTCCTTTTTGCTCAGTTGGCCGCCAAGATCATGGAAAGAACCACCTTCAGCGTACGCGTCGACAGCGTGCGTGACGAAGCGCACGGCGTGCGCTCGTTCAGCGTATCGCGTCTGGACGGACAACCGTTCGAGCGCTACGAACCCGGCGCGCATATCGACGTCACCGGCCCCTCGGGTGTCACGCGGCAATATTCTCTGTGCGGCGACCCGGACCATCGCGAAACACACCTGTTTGCGGTCAAGCGTGAAGAAGCGTCGCGCGGCGGCTCGCGCTCGCTGCATGAGGACGTGACGGTCGGCTGCGAATTGACGATCGGCGCGCCGCGCAATCTGTTCCAGCTCGCGCCCGGCGCCACCGAACATATTCTGATTGCGGCGGGTATCGGTGTGACGCCGCTCCTGAGCATGGCATACCGCCTGCTCAAGCAGAAACAGCGCTTCGTGCTGCATTATTTCGCGCGCAGCGCGGAACATGCGGCTTTCCTGCCCTTGCTCTCGCGCGCGCCGTTCAATGATTTCGTGCGGTTTCATTTCGGCGTCGCACGGGACCAACTCGACGCGGCGCTAGCCGGTTGCGTCGCCAATGCGCGCGACGGCTCGCACCTTTATACCTGTGGGCCCGCGCCCTTCATGGAACGTGTCGTGGCAATAGGCGAACAGCACGTTGCCGCCGATGCGATTCACCTCGAACGTTTTGCGGCTGCGCCGGCTGCTGCGGCTGACGACGAATCGAACACGCTGGGTTCATTCGACGTGCGTATTGCCAGCAGCGGCGCAACGGTCCATGTGGATAAGCACACGACGATCGTCGCGGCGCTTGCGTCGATCGGCATTGAAGTGGATACGTCATGCGGTGAAGGCGTCTGCGGCACCTGCATGGTCGATGTGGTGAGCGGCACGCCCGAGCATCGCGATCATTGCCTGAGTAAAGCCGAACGCGCGAGCGGCAAGGTGATCTGCTGCTGTGTCTCGCGCGCTGCTTCGCCGCTGCTGGTGCTCGATCTTTAACAGCCGATCTTCAATCTTTAAAGCAAGCCGGCGCCGCATTCGCAGCACCGGCTTGCTTGCGCCCTTAGCGATCGTCGTCGTGGATCGACGAAGCATGCCGGCACAGCGCACGCACTTCGACGTCCATATACGGAAACAGCGGCAACTGGCTCAGCACGTCATGCAGATGCGCGGGGCTTTCCACGTCGAACACGCTGATATTCGCGTAGCGCCCGGCGATACGCCACAAGTGCCGCCACACGCCCTCCTGCTGCAGCTTCTGCGACATCGCTTTCTCATCGGACTTCAAACGGGCGGCGCGCTCCGCGTCCATATCGGACGGCAGATTGACAGTCATCTCTACGTGAAACAGCATGCTTGCTCTCCTTTTCTTATCTCAGGCTTCGGCGCGCACGCGCTCCACTTCGGCGCCCGGCAGATTGTCGCGTTCCTTGAACAGCGTGAAGTCGAAATCGATCAACGCGAACTGACCGTCCACGCCGTACGGTTTGCCTTCCGCCCCCTCGGCCTGCCTGACGGCGGGCACGAGCCCGTCGCGCGTGGCAAACGCAAAGTCGTCCCACAGATACGGATCGCCGTCGATGTTGATCTGGGTGGTCAGCTTGCGGAAACCCGGCGCCGAAACGAAGAAGTGAATATGCGCCGGACGATGCCCATGGCGGCCCAACTGATCGAGCAGCAACTGCGTCTGCCCTTGCGGCGGCACCGAGTAACCGACCGGCACCACGCTGCGGAAGCTGTACTTGCCTTCGGCATCGGTGCGAATCGAGCGGCGCAGATTGAAAGCCGGCTGCGACTTGTCGAAGTACGAGTAGTTGCCGAGGTGATTCGCGTGCCACACCTCAACCAGCGCATTCGCCAGCGGCTTGCCGTCTTCGCCGAACACGCGGCCGCGCATCACCAGCGTCTGACCCGGATCGGTGCCGTCATCGAGTCGCGCGTGGCCGTCGGAAACCGGCGCGCCCGCCACATACAACGGTCCTTCGATGGTGCGCGGCGTGCCGCCTTCGACGCCGGCCTTCGCTTCGGCTTCGTCCATGCGCAGATCGAGAAAATGCTCGAAGCCGAGACCGGCGGCCAACAGACCGAGCTCGCCGCTCCTGCCCGCGTCGCCGAGATAATTCAGCGCGGTCCAGAACTCGTCCGGCTGCACGTCGAGGTCTTCGATCGTATAGAACAGATCCCTGACGATGCGGTTGACGATCTGCTTCGTGCGCGGATTGCCTTCATTGATGGCGCTGTCGTTGATTTTTTGCAGCAGCGCGTCGATGGCTTGCTTGTTCATGGGGTATCTCCTTCGTTTGATGTTCTTGGCGGTTAGCGAATGAACCGTCAGTTCATGGTGATGCTTGCGCCCTTGCGCGTATCGCGCCGTAAGCGGTCGATCTTGTCCCAGTCGAGCGTGATGCCCAGACCCGGTCCTTGTGGAAGATGCAAAACAAAATTCTCGTAACGCAGCGGTTCGGTGAGAATCTCTTCGGTCAGCAGCAACGGTCCGAACAGTTCGGTGCCCCACTTCAATTCGCCGAAGGTGCTGAAGAGTTGCGCCGAGGCGATCGTGCCCACCGCGCCTTCGAGCATCGTGCCGCCGTACAGGTCGATATTCGCGGCGAGCGCAATCGCCGCCACATTCGCGGCGCCGCTCAGGCCGCCCGATTGAGCGATCTTCACGGCGAACACATCGGCGGCACGCGCGCTCGCCAATGCGAAGGCATCGGCCGGCCCATGCAAGGCCTCGTCCGCCATGATCGGCACCTGAGCGAGATCCGTCAGACGTTTGAGACCCGCGCGATTCTCCGCGGCAATCGGCTGCTCGATCAGCGCAACGCCTGCCTCGGCGAAGCGTTTGCCGGCCCAGATCGCCTCGGACTCGGTCCATGCCTGGTTCACGTCGACCCGCACTTCACCGCGCCCTTGCAGCGCTTTTTGAATCGCCACAACGTGCGCCACGTCGTCGGCCAACGCTCGCGAACCGATCTTCAGCTTGAACACGCGATGCCGCTTCGCTTCGAAAACGCGCTCGGCTTCGTCGATATCGCGGGTCGTGTCACCGCTCGCGAGGGTCCACGCCACGTCCACCGAATCGCGGATGCGCCCGCCGAACAGTTCCGACAAAGGCACGCCGAGGCGCTGCGCCTGGGCATCGAACAAAGCGGTTTCAACCGCCGACCGGGCAAAGCGGTTGCCCTGAAACAAGCCGCGCAGCGTGGCCATTGCCGCGCCTGGCCGGGTCGCGTCGAGGCCCTTGAGCAGCGGTGCGAAATACGTATCGATGTTGACCTTGATACTTTCCGGGCTTTCTTCACCGTAGGCGAGCCCGCCGATGGTCGTGCCCTCGCCCACACCGACCACGCCGTCGGCGCAGCGAATGCGCACCAGCACGAGCGTCTGGCAGTTCATCGTCGCGACCGACAGGCGGTGCGGACGAATCGTCGGTACGTCGACGAGAATCGTCTCAACGCTCTCGATCTTCACGGGTGTTGCTATCATTCCTTGCCCTCCTGAACTGCTTTCCTGAGAGCACCATAGTAGAAATAACCCGCGAAGCAGTCCAACACCGATTCCGACTACTTCCATACCTTAGAGGTATGCATGGAACTTCGCCAGCTCCGCTATTTCATCGCGGTCGCCGAAGAAATGAACATTACGCGGGCCGCCAACCGCCTGCATATGACGCAACCGCCGCTCAGCCGCCAGATCCAGCAGATCGAGGAAAGCGTCGGCCTCGCGCTGTTCGAACGCGGTTCACGGCCGCTGCGTCTGACCGAAGCCGGCCGGATTTTCTATACGCAGGCGCGGCGCCTCGTCGATGAAGCAGACGAACTCGCGCCGCTTACCCGGCGCCTCGCGCAACTGGCCGAGCGCATCGTGATCGGCTTTGTGCCGTCCACGCTGTATGGCGCGCTGCCCGCGGTGATTCGTGCGTTTCGCGAGGCCGCGCCGCATATCGAACTGTCGCTGATCGAAATGTTCACGATCGAACAACTCGGCGCCCTCAAAGGCGGCCGTATCGACGTCGGTTTCGGCCGCTTGCGTTTCGACGATGCGCAATTGGCGCGCGAGGTGCTGGTCGAAGAGCGGATGATTGCCGCGCTGCCGCAAGACCATCCGCTCGCACGCCAGAAGAAACCGCTGACGCTTGCGGCGCTCGCGCAGGAAACGCTGATCGTCTATCCGAGCACGCCACGGCCGAGTTATGCGGACCAGCAGCTATCAGCGATGCACGATCACGCACTGGAGCCCAGGGCCGTTCATGAAGTGAGGGAGTTGCAAACCGCGCTAGGTCTGGTCGCGGCGCAAGTCGGCGTGTGTCTGGTGCCGGAAAGCGTGGAGGGGTTGCGCGCCCATGGCGTGGTGTACCGGCCGGTGCCGGCGGCCAATATCGCGTCGCCGATCATCATGAGCCGGCGGCTGCAGGACGAGTCGCCGACCACCACGTTGTTGTGTTCGCTCGCGCGGGAGTTGTTCAAACGAGTCTGAAATCTCAGTCGGCGTGCTGCCGGTCCGCTCGCGCCCGTCGATTTCGCGAGCTCAACGTTCGTCGAACCGCCGCACGATATCGCCCATCAGATTGCGCAACCATACGTTGCCTTCGTCCTGATCGAAATGCTCGTGCCAGTGCATGGTGACGGCCGCCATTGGCAACGTGACAGGCAAGTCGTAAAGCTGAAAGCCGCCGTCCCGATTGAAAATCTGGGCGAGACGCCGCGGCAGCGTGGCGAACAGATCGGTCACGGCCAGCACGCTCGGCAAGGCCACGAAATGCGGCAACTCCAGTGCGATATGCCGGCCCACACCTTGCGCGCGAAACGCGTCGTCGAGCGCATAGTGGCTGTGCTCAACCGACGTGATCTGCACGTGCGATGCATCCAGAAACGCCTTCATGTCCAGCTCTTTCGTACGCGGCAAGCCGCGCCGCTTGCGCGTCATGCACACGTAAGTCTCTTCGAACAACGGTTGATGACGCGTGCGCGCGGTCAGTGCGGGCAGATTGCCGATTGCAAAGTCGAGCCGGCTGCCGCGCAATGCGTCTTCGATTTCTTCTACCGGCAATGGCTCGATGCGCAATTTCACGCGCGGCGCCTGCCGATGCAAGGCTTCGCAAATCGGCGGCAGGTAAGCCAACTCCCCTGCATCGGATAGCGACAAGCGGAACGTGCGCGTGCTCACCGCCGGATCGAAATGCTCCGCGTAGCGCAGCGCTTCACGCACCGTATCCAGTGCCCGCGCGACGATGCCCGACAGTTCGAGCGCGATCGGCGTGGGCTGCATGCCGGCGCGCGTGCGAATGAACAGCGGATCGTCGAACAGGGTGCGCAAGCGCCCCAATGAATAACTGATCGCCGGTTGCGACAACGCAAGGCGCTGACCGGCCCGCGTGAGGCTGCGCTCCTCGACGATCGCCTGAAAAACGCGCAGCAGATTGAGGTCGACGTGGTCCAGTGAATTCATCGAGATATCCATGAGATTGATCTTATATTTTATTTTAGATCAATTTGACGCATATCAGTCGCTCAGCGAGACTTTGCTTCATCGATCACCCACAGACCACTCCAATGAGCGATTCCTCCTATCAGACCGTCGATGCGAGCGCCTTGTATCAGCGCGCGCAATCCGACCGCGTCGCCCCATCGCTGTACTACGATCCGGCGGTTTTCGAAACCGAGCTCGAGCGCATTTTCTACAAGACGTGGATCTGGGTCGCGCATGAAAGCGAATTGCCGAATCCGGGCGACTTCCGCACCACCACGATCGGCCGTCAGCCGGTGATCGTGGTGCGTGACAAGAGCGGCGCCGTGAACGTGCTGCAAAACCGCTGCCGCCATCGCGGCGCGACGGTGTGCGAGCAGCACAAGGGCAACGCCAAAGGCTTCACGTGCCCGTATCACAGTTGGACCTATGGTCTCGACGGCGCATTGCGCGCGCTGCCCTATGGCGACGGCTATGAAGGCGTGATCGATAAGACCGAGTTGCCTCTCGCGAGCCTGCGCGTGGGCATCTATCAAGGTCTGATCTTCGCGAGCTTCAATCAGGACATTGAACCGCTCGAGGATTTTCTCGGTGGCGCGAAGCCATGGATCGACCTGTTCATGAAGCAAGGCGCGGGCTATCCGATCAAGGCCAACGGCGAACATCGCTTCCGCTTCAACGGCAACTGGAAGATCCAGCTCGAAAACACCACCGACCTGTATCACTTCCCAGTGGTCCACAAGTCGTGGATGAAGTCGATCGACGACGAAACGGCAGCCGCCATCACGAGTTTCATGACGAGCGACCAGGCATTTTGCCGCTCGCTCGGCAATGGTCATAGTCTCGCGGTGCTGGTGCCGGAACTCGTCGATCTCGATCACGACGACGGCGCACCGATTCCCGAACGGTTCGAGGAACTCGCCGCCACGCTCGCGAAAAAGCACACGCCCGACGAAGTGCGCCGCATCGTACGATCGTTGATGGGGGTCGGCTTCAATCTGAATCTGTTTCCGAACCTTGCGCTGTCGATGGCGTTTTTCCGCGTGCTGCGGCCCATTTCCGCGAACGAAACTGAAATTCGCCACGTGGCTCTGGCGATGGATGGCGGCCCCGAAGAAGCGAACCGCGTGCGTCTTCGCATTCACGAACACTTCCAGGGCCCGTTCGGTTTCGGCAGTCCGGACGACGCCGAAGCATGGGAACGCGTGCAGCGCGGCTCGCATGCCGGCCCCGATCTGCCGATCCTCGTGAACCGCGGTCTGAATCGCGAAAGCACCGCGCCGAACGGCGAAAAGACCGCGCACGCCACCGATGAAACCGGCATGCGCGAGGCTTACGCGCAATGGCGCACGATGATGGAGCAAGCATGATGGACCAGAAGAACACACTGTTCTCGCAGCAGACCTTTGCCGGCGCGATCGAACTGATCTGGCGCGAAGCCGAGTTGCTGGACCGCAAGGACTATCGCGAGTGGCTTTCGCTGTGGGATCCGGCGGGTTTCTATGTGGTGCCGATCGATCCCGCCACCACCGATTTCGCCGCCACGCTGAACTATGCCTACGACGACCAGGACATGCGCGAGAAACGCGTGCAACGCATGACGTCCGGCTACTCGGCCTCGGCAAGCGACGCCGCGCGCACCGTGCGTACCGTTTCGCGCTTCACGCTGACGAGCGATACGAGCGACGAGGTCGAGGTGAGCTCGGCACAGATCGTCGTCGCGTACAAGCGCGGCAAGTCGACCCTGTTCGCAGCGGATCTCACGCACCGCATCAGTTTCGCGAGCGGCGAGCCGCGTATCGCCCAGAAGGTCATCCGCCTGATCGATTCGACCGAGGCGCTTAGCGCCATCGGGTTCCTGCTGTAACCGACGCCCCTACCAGCGAGCACCACGATGCCAAACGACACGTTTTCTCCCACGGCCGGCTCGCCCGTCGCGCCCGCGGTGCCGGCCACCTCGCGCACCCTGCGGCGGATCATCGTCGCCTCCGTGCTCGGCAACGCGCTCGAATGGTATGACTTCTTTCTGTACGGCACGGCGGCGGCCCTGATCTTCGGGCCGCTGTTCTTCCCGCTGCACGGCGATCCGCTGATGGGCACGCTGGCCGCCTTCGCCGGCTTCGCGATCGGCTTCGTGGCGCGCCCGCTGGGCGGCATCGCGTTCGGCCACATCGGCGACCGTCATGGCCGCAAACGCGCGCTTGTCGTGACGCTGATGATGATGGGCGTGGCCACCTTCGGCATCGGTCTGCTGCCGACTTTCTCGCAGATCGGCTTTCTGGCGCCCGCCGCACTCGTCTGTTTGCGGATCGTCCAGGGCATCGCGTCGGGCGGCGAATGGGGCGGCGGCGTGCTGCTGATCAGCGAGAGCGCGCCGGCCAATCGCCGCGGCTACTATGCCTCGTTCAGTCAACTGGGCGTGGCGGGCGGCTTCGTGCTGTCGGCGGCGGCGTTCTATCTGGTGCAGCGTTTGCCGGCCGGGAGCTTCATGTCCTGGGGTTGGCGCGTGCCGTTTCTCGCGAGCGTGCTGATCTTCGGCGTCGGTGTCTATATCCGCCGGCGTCTGCCGGAGAGCCGCGACTTCAGCGCGGCCAAACCGAAGCACATGCCGGTGCTGACCGTACTGCGCAATCACCCGAAGCAGGTGGTGCAGGCCATGGGGCTGCGAGTCGCCGAAAACGGCGGCACGTACATCTTCCTGTCGTTCGTGCTGGTGTACGGC
This sequence comes from Paraburkholderia sp. BGA-UO-ETr-F12, assembly GCF_059567945.1. Classification (NCBI taxonomy): domain Bacteria; kingdom Pseudomonadati; phylum Pseudomonadota; class Betaproteobacteria; order Burkholderiales; family Burkholderiaceae; genus Paraburkholderia; species Paraburkholderia sp. BGA-UO-ETr-F12. The sequence continues at coordinate 102,871 of NZ_JCAQOZ010000066.1, forward strand.
AAGACGATCGGCGTGCCGGTTTCGGTGATGCTCGGCGGCGTGATGGTCGCCATGCTGCTCGAACTCGTCACGATCGTGCTGTGGGGCAGACTATCGGATGTGATCGGACGCCGGCCGGTGTATCTGATCGGCGCGCTCGGCCTTGTCGTGATTGCGTTTCCGGCTTTCTGGCTGATCGATACGCACGAACCGCTGCTGGTGTTTCTGTCGCTGGCGCTCGGCCTGCCCTTCTGCCACGGCGCGATGATCGGCACGCAGCCCGCCTTGATGGGCGAACTCTTTCCTACCGAGGTCCGCTATTCGGGCATGGCGCTGGGCCACGAAATCGCTTCGGTATTTTCCGGCGGACTCGCGCCGCTGGTCGCGATCGCGCTGTATTCGAAGGTGCATGCGCCGTGGCCGGTTGCGTTGATGCTGGCCGGCTTCGGTCTCATCACCGCGATCACCCTTGCGACCATTCCGAAACACGTCAGCACGACGCATGATTGAAATGCGATCAGCCGCGAGGCGCGACCACCAGCGGCAGCGTAAAGCTGCATTGAAGGCCGCCTTGCCGCGCCGGTTTGGCCCAGATTTCGCCGCCATGCCGCGTGACGATGTTCTTGCACAGCGACAAACCTATCCCGTTGCCGCCCGCCTTCGACGAAGAAAAACCGTCGAACAGCCGTCCATGAGCGTCGGCGGCCACGCCAGGGCCGTTGTCGATCACCTGCGCCAGCACGAGCTTGCCCCGCATGCTGGTGACAAGGCGCAACTCACGGCGCTGTGTAATCTCATTGATGCCTTCCAGCGGGCATTGGGTCAGCGCCTCGATCGCATTGAACGCCAGATTCAGCACCACCTGGCCGATCAGCACACGCTCGCAGTACACCGGCAACGCTTCAGACGCCTGCTCGATCGAGACCGTCACGCCCGCCTCTCTCGCCCGCAATTCGACGAAGTACGCGACGTCCGCGACGATGTCGCGCAGATCCGCATACGTCTCGCTCGATTCCCGCTTGACGATGTAATCACGCACGCTCTTGATGATGAGCGCCGCGTGCTCGGCCTCACGATCGGCGCTACGCAAGCCCCACAATGCGTCGTCGATCGAATCGGCTTGGGCGAGCCGCCGGATCGCGCCTTCGATGAAATTGCGCACCGCGGCGAGCGGCTGACTCAACTCGTGTGCAATGGCGGTCGCCATTTCTCCCATCGCGTTGTAGCGCCCCGCGTATTCCAGCAATCGGGCCTCGTGACGGCGCGCCTCTTCAACGGCGACTTCGTCCGTGATATCGCGAAAGTGCAGCAGGCGGCCGTTGAGGTCGTCTTCGATTTCAATTCTTCTGCAGGTGATGCGCAACCAGCCGGGCGTGCCGTCGCGGCGCGTGATGCGATAACGCTGCGGCGCCGAAGGCTGAATACGCGGCGCGACGGCGAGTTGTTCGAGCAGCCGGTCGCGATCGGACTCGCTGCAATAGTCGAGCACGTCGCCCATTGGCGCCCCCTCTTCCAGACCCAGCACGCGCCGTCCGGATTCGCTGACGAACTCCACTTCGCCCCTGGGTGTCAGAACGGCGACGCCCTCACTCAGATCCTGCATGAATTCCCGCAACCGCGATTCGTAGCGGCGCAGCGTCTGCTTGAGCGTGTCCTCGGCGCTGATATCGCGGAACTGCACCATGACCACGGCCCGATTACGCAGCGGCACGTAGGTGGCAATCGCCTCGGACAACATGTCGACCCCGTTACGCGAGCGGTAGCACCACTCGTAGACCTGTGGGCCTTCGGTAATGGCACGGTCCATGGCGCCGACGCCGATCTCGCGCCGGTACTTCGGCACCGGCCGGGTCATGTCTTTTGCCTTGAGCGGCAGCAGTTCTTCGAGCGTAAAGCCGAGCGCCTCGCAGGCCGCGCGATTAGCCCAGACAATTGCCTTCGTGTCGGCGTCATGCAGCAGCACACACAGCGTGAGCGCGTCGAGCAGGCGGTGGAAATCTTCTTCGGCGGGGAAATTCATCGGGCGAGACGGCAGAGAAATTCGATCACGTATGGCATGGAACATAACACCAGTTCGCCGGACTCGCGTCTGAAGATTTCTTTAGTTGCCCCCGGCGCGTTACCTAAAAAACGCCTACCGCGTCCCAATTGAAGCGTTCTTTTTGCATTTCTAGACTGACCTCACTCTGCACGCATCGTCATCCATTTCAGCGCCCGCGACCTGCTGCCCCGAGTTTCAGCCCATAACGAATCAAGGAGATGCCCCGCCATGTCAGACACCGCCACCGACACTGTTGCCGCCGACGCTTACGCCAGCCGCGAGGCAATACGCTTGCCGCTCGCCGATGTCATCGCCGAAATCGCCGTACGTCGCGAAGAGTTCGAGCGCCTGTCACATGTGCCGCGCGACCTGATTGCGAAACTCAAACAGGCAGGGGTGTATCGCGCGGCCACACCGCGGTGCTTCGGCGGCGACGCGCTCGCGCCCACCGCGTTCCTCGACATGATTGAACGCATCGCGGTCGCGGACGGCTCGGCAGCATGGGTGGCGAGTTTCGGCTCGGCCAACGTGTATCTCGCGGCGCTGCCGCTCGCCACTCAGGCGCACATCTACGCCGACGGCCCCGATCAGGTGTTCGCCGGCGGCCTGTTCCCGGTTCAAGCCGCGCAACCCGCCGACGGCGGCTGGCGCGTGAACGGCACCTGGAAGTTCGCGAGCGGCTGCAAGGGCGCGGATTGGCTTGGCGTGGGCATCGGCATCGGCACCGGCGCCCCGGGCGTACCCGGCAAACCTCGCACCGCCGTGTTTCGCCCGCATCAGGTGGAGATCGTCGAAAACTGGGACGTGGTCGGCATGCAAGGCACCGGCAGCCACGATCTGCGCGTCACCGATCAGTTCGTCGCCGACGACTGGACCTTCGTGCGCGGCGGCGAAGCGTGCGTGGACGAACCGCTGTATCGCTACCCCACGATCGCCTACGCGGCGCAAGTGCTGGCCGTGGTCAACCTGGGCCTCGCGCGCGCCGCACTCGATGTCGCCAACCAGATGGCTGGCGGCCGTAAGACCACCACTGGCGCGCCGCAACTCGCCGACCGCGCGTACTACCGGATCGAACTGGCGAAAGCCGAGGCGCAATTGCGTTCGGCCCGCGCGTTCTTCTACGACGCCACCGACACGGTCTGGCAATCGATCCTGGCCGGCAACCCCGTGACAGCGGAGCAAACCAGCCTGCTGCGCCTTGCCGCAACGCAGATCGCCCGCGAAGGCGCCGAGGTCGTGCAGCGCGCCTACCGGCTCGGCGGCACGATGGCGATCTACCGCACGCACCCGTTGCAACGCCTGCTGCGCGACGCGATGGTGGTCACCCAGCACGCGTTTCTCGGCGAAGGCAACTACGACGGCGCCGGCGCGGTGTTCGTCGGCGTCCCGCCGATTCCGGGCTACCTGTAAGCTATTTTTCGCCTTTGCCCTTCAAACGATTTCATGGAGAACCATCGAATGTCCGATAACCCGAAGCTGCCCTTGCGTGTTCTGTTCTGCTGCGGCGTCACGCAGAATTTCTTCGACTTGCCGCGCGAGAAGATCGGTGAAGTCTGGCAGGCCTACGGCAAGATGCTGGCCGCGCTCGAATCGATGGAGGGTGTCGACGTGCTCGGCATCATGGACGACGACCGGCTTACCGTCGGCAGCGCCGACAACGCACCGTGGACCTTCTACATCATGGCCGACGTGCGCGACTTCGATACGACGGTCGCGGTGTGCAATCTGTTTCGCACTACCCCGGTCGGCGAGTACAACCTGTGGCGTTATGGCAAGATCGAAGCGCGCGTCGGCCGCGCGCTGGCCGTGCCGCCCCAGCATGCCAACGCGGCCTGACGACAATGCCGGAGCACGACGCGATGAACGGGACGCCCGCTACGCTGGCCATGTTGACCGAACGGCTCGCCGCGCTCGAAGCCGAATCCGCGGTGCGCCGCACGATGGCGCGCTATATGGCGCTATGCGATGTGCCCTCGGGGGCGCTCGAAGGCGAGACGCTTGCCGCTCTCTTTGCTGAAGATGCGATCTGGGAAGGCATCGGCTCGCAGTACGCGAGCAAGTTCGGCCGCCTCAGCGGCCACGCGCAAATTCTCGCGATGCTGACGCGCTACCTGCCGCCGTCGCCGCATTTCACGGTGAATGTGCACTTCCTCACGTCGGAAACCATCGAGGTGCGAGGCGCAACCGCGAAAGGCCGCTGGATCATGCTGCAGGCGTCAGGCTATGTCGACGCGCCGGCCGAATTGATCTCGGCGCGGCTGGAGGTAGATTTCGCATCCGCCGGTAACGGCCGCGACTGGCTCATCAAACACTTTCGCACCGAACGTCTTTTCGATGCGCCCTGGCAAGTCAATGCGAGGAAACCGAATCCATGAATGAGTTTATCCAGACCTTGTCGTTAGGCGGCACCAGCCCCAGCATCGCGATCAAGGACACGATCGATATCGCCGGCTACGCAACCACGGCCGCGAGCCGCGCGTTGGCCGATACGCCTGCGGCCAACCAGCACGCGGAAGTCGTGGCACGATTGCTCGATGCCGGCTGGCATATTGTCGGCAAGGCCAATATGCACGAGCTCGCGTTCGGCATGACCGGTATCAACGACTACACCGGCACACCGCAAAATCCGCAGGACGCCGCGCGCATTCCCGGCGGCTCGTCGAGCGGTTCGGCGGCGGCCGTCGGTTTGAAACTGGCCGATGCCGCGCTCGGCACGGACACCGGCGGCTCGATTCGCGGCCCCGCTGCATGTTGCGGCGTGATCGGTTTGAAGCCGACCTACGGACGCGTATCCCGGCGTGGGGTGGCGCCACGTGAATCGACGCTCGATTGTGTCGGGCCGTTCGCGCGCGATATGCGGATGATCGTCGCCGCAATGCAGGCAATCACCGCCACCTTCGACTTGCAAGCCGCGCTGGCGCCACAAACCGGCGTGTGCAACGTCGGTGTCCTGCAGGTCGACGCAACCCCGGCGATCCTCAGCGCAGTTGCACGTGCAGCGGACCAGGCCGGTTGCAATGCTCGCACGGTGGAACTCCCGGGCTTTGCCGAAGCCTTCGAAGCGGGCCTCGCGATCATCAATGTCGAAACCTCGCACGCGTTCGGTCACCTCGTGGCGAGCGGCAAGCTCGGCGCCGATCTGGACGCACGGTTGCGCGCCGCGGCTAAAACCACCAGCGCGCAACGCGATGCGGCGGAATCGGTACGACGGCAATTCACCGCGGCGGTCGATCACGCGCTTGAAAGCGTGGACGTACTGATTCTTCCCACGCTGCCCGCGCTGCCCATCACGCTCGCTGAGGCACGCAGCGGCACCTCGGTTATCGGCATGTCGTCGCTGATCCGGCCGTTCAATCTGAGCGGCCATCCGGCACTGAGCCTGCCCTTGCCTGTCGACGGTTCGCCGCTCAAGGCGGGCTTGCAGATCGTTGGACGCAAAGGGGCGGATGAACAGGTCTGCGCGATAGCAGCACGCTTCGAAGCGGCACTCGCCGCGTGAAGTCGCGCAACGAAACCGGCAACACACCGGGCCGCAATGCATCAGGCCGCTACAGCAGCCGCAGTTTTCTCAAGGAGTAGAAGCAATGCAGAAGCGAGTTGTACTCGTTACCGGCGCCGCACGCGGTCTCGGTGCCGCGATTGCCACGCGTTTTCACGCAGCGGGTTACGCGGTGGCGATCGGCGACATTGCGTTCGACGCCGCGCAAGCCCTCGCCCATGAATTGAGCGCGGACGGTTCAAGCGCCTTCGCGCTGACTCTCGACGTCACTGCGAAACACGCATTCGAATCCGCCCGCGATGCAATCCTGCAACGTTGGGGCCGCATCGACGCGCTGATCAACAATGCGGGCGCATCCAAAGTCGTCCCGGTGATGGAGATCACCGCCGAGCAGTTCGATCAGGTGATCAACGTGAATCTGCGCAGCGTGCTGTTCGGCTGCCAGGTATTCGGCCAGTATTTCGCTGATGCCGGCGTAGGTCGCATCGTCAACATCGCCTCGCTGGCCGGCCAGAACGGTGGATCGGCAACCGGCGCGCACTATGCGGCGGCCAAAGGCGGCGTGATCACGTTGACCAAGGTGTTCGCGCGCGACCTCGGTGCAGCGGGCGTGACTGTCAATGCGATTTCACCCGGACCGATGGACCTGCCGATCGTGCACGAGAGCGTCACACCCGACAAGCTGAAGGCAGTCATCGCGAACATCCCTGCGGGACGTCTGGGCTCCGCGGAGTATGTCGCCGATGTCGCGATCATGCTGGCGGCTGAGCATGCTTACTTTGCGAACGGTGCGTGCTGGGACGTGAATGGCGGCTTGTTCATGCGTTGAATCCGTCCTGGTCCCACACGGCCATCACGTCGCGCACCAGCATCGCAATCGACGCCGCGCGGAGTTTGTCCTTGATGCTTGCACGATGTACGTCGACGGTCTTCACGCTGATCGACAGATCGGAGGCGATACGCTTGCTGCCCTTGCCGTCGATCACGCCGCGAAGCACTTCTTTCTCGCGTGCCGTCAGCGATTCCAGCCGCTTCTTCAACTCGCGCTGCTTCTGGTCGGCGGCGTGACGAGATTCAGCCAGTTTCAACGCGCGCTGCACGCGATCGAGCATTTGCTGAGAGTTATACGGCTTTTCGACGAAATCGATCGCACCGTTTTGCAACGCGCGCACCGACATCGGAATATCGCCGTGGCCGCTGACAAAAATGATCGGCAGCGTCGCGCCTTGGCGGTTCAGCTCCGCTTGCACGTCGAAGCCGCTTTGCTGCGGCATACGCACATCGAGTACGAGACACGCGGGCACGCCAGGATCGAAAGCGCTTAGGAATTCGCTGGCATTGGCGAAACCCGCCGACTTCACGCCCACCGATTCGAGCAGCCATGCAAGCGAGGTACGCATGCCGTTGTCGTCGTCGACGATGTAGACGATCGGTGCGGGGGACGCAGCGGACTGAGACGGGTGGGACATGGAGTAAGCCGGAGCGGTTCGGGAGTGTGCGATTCGAAGGTGCGATTCGAAACATCATGCCGGCTCATGATAACCAGCGGAAAAAGTGCTGCAAAGCGATAGTTACCCTGTAGCGCGGATAAATGTTCCCATGCCTGCCCTTCACGCGCTCGCGGTTCGAACACGCATTAGGGAAAGCTTTAGACGGATTGGGAAAGACGCGCCCCTGCTCACCGCTCGCGCCGATTTTTTTCCGGACCCGGATTGATTACGCTTGACTCCAGATCCCTGCCGCGACTCCCGAGGACTTTAGACCATGAAGCCGAATCCGCAACCGACTCCTGTCGCCGACGCTGAGCTGGCGACAAAACAGCAATTCCGTCAGGCCATGGCGCATCTGTCCGCGGCCGTGAACGTGATCACCACGGCTGGCCCGCATGGACGCTGCGGGGTGACTGCGAGCGCGGTGTGTTCCGTTACCGATACACCACCGACACTGCTCGTCTGCCTGAACCGTTCGAGTGCGATGCACGCCACCTTCGAGCGCAACCGTCATGTTTGCATCAACGTGCTGCCGGGCGAGCATGAACTGCTTGCGCGTCATTTCGCGGGCATGACGCAGGTGCCGATGGAAGAACGTTTTGGCTGGCCGATCTGGGACGACGGCACGCATGGCGTGCCGGTCCTGCGCGATGCGCTTGCGAGTCTCCAGGGTGAGATTGTCGACCTGAAGGAAGTGGGCTCGCACTCGGTGATGTTCGTCAAAACGACCTGTATCAGCGTACGCGCGGACGGCGACGGCCTGATCTATTTCGATCGCAACTTTCACCGCATCAAGCGCCCGGCGCCGCAGTGAGCGCGGCCGGACTATTGGAATGAAACCACGGCGCGTGGCTTGCTCAAACAACGCCCGCGCTATCGGTATCGAATTGAAACGACGGCACCGCCGCGACCGCTTCGACGAAACAGTCGATCAGATAATCGCAGGCCGATGTATTCAGCGCGTCGCGCCGCGAGATGATGCCCACCGACACGCGCGGCAATGGTTCACGCACCGGTATCGATATGATCCGCTCGCGAATCCAGTCGGTTTCCAGAAAACTCTTCGGACAACATGACAGCAGATTGCTTTTCACCGATAGCGAAAAACTCGCACTGAACGAACTGCACTCCACCACCACGTTCGGCGCCTTTGCGCCATGCCGCACAAAAAAATCCTGGAGCGACTGACCGATGCTTTCGGGCGTGGTGTTCAACATCCACTCCGCGTCTTCCAGCTCCGCGAGCGATTCGGCCTTCGCCAACGGGTGCCCTTTGCGCGCAGAAATGATCAACTCGCCTTCGAGCAAGGAGCGGAACACGAATTCCGGCGCGAGCTTCTTTTCATCCACGATAGCGATCACGAAATCGAGCGAGCCGTCGCGCAAGCGGGCCAATGCCGCCGTCAGAAAACCCTCCTGAACCGAGAGCCGCGTCTTCGGCATGCGCTGCCGGAACGAGTGAATGGCGCGCGACAGAAACTTGAGCGATACCAGCGGGGTGACCGCACACGACACGGTACCGCCCGCCTGACCGGATAGTTGAATCACATCGTCCTTTGCATGCTGCATTTCCGCGAGGATGAGTCTTGCGCGTGCGCACACGGCCTGGCCGAACTGGGTGAGTTGCGCACCACGCGCGCTGCGCGACACCAGCGGCACACCCAATTCCTGTTCGAGCTCGCGAATCGCCTTGGTCAACGCGGGCTGGGACAGGCACACCGTTCTGGCAGCAGCGCGAATGCTGCCGTGCTGGGCTATCGCCACTAATGCGCGCAACTGGTTGTATTTCACGGGTAAGCGGCCGGATAAGCGATTAGAGAGAAATGACCACGGTCGGCTTCAGTCAGCGGCTGACAGTTTGAATCGATGGTACACCGTGAGAAACGTGCCGGCCATGCTCCCAAATACCCATTGCCGTGCGCACCCATGAGCCTCGACGCCAGCCCCCGCCGGGCGCGATAACCCAGCGTTATCACAATAAGAAAAAGCAAATCCAGAACGCTTTTTTGACTCCCTAGACTTTTCCTGTCGTCGTCATTGAAGGCGCTCTGCTCGATAGTCTGTTCGATAGAAACACGCTCGAATCGAGTGCGCCGTGCTATCGAAGCATCACGGATTGATTCACCTCCAGAGGGATCCCGTTTATGAAGTCATCTTCACTCAGTTCCCCGCTGTACGACGCCAGTCAAAGTGCGGGGCACGGCGCATCGACCCGCGGACTGATCGTCGCGACTACCATCGGCAACGCGTTCGAGTTCTTCGACCTCACCGTCTACAGTTTCTTCGCCGTGCTGTTCGGCAAACTGTTCTTCCCGCTTGCTTCGTCGCAACAGCAACTATTGCTCTCCGTCGGCACATTCGGCATCGGCTTCATTGCACGGCCGCTCGGCGGGGTGCTGTTCGGCGTGCTGGCCGACCGCTTCGGCCGCATGGCAGCGATGAACCTGACGCTCGTAACCATGGCCGTCGGCACCGGCCTGATCGGTGTGATGCCCACCTACGCGCAAATCGGCATCGCCGCGCCGCTCGCGATCGTCGCCGCGCGTTTGCTGCAGGGCTTTTCCGCCGGCGGTGAGGTCGGTGTCGCAACTACGCTGCTCGCGGAACGCGCTTCTTCCGGCCGGCGCGGTTACATCACAAGCTGGCAGTTCGCGAGCCAGGGTGCGGCGGCGCTGGCCGGCTCGCTGGTGGGTTTTCTGCTGTCGCACTACCTCGACAAGGCGTCGCTCGAATCCTGGGGATGGCGCATTCCGTTTCTTGCGGGTGTGCTGATCGCACCGCTCGGCCTGTATCTGCGCTCGCGGCTGGGCGGCGAAGCGGACGCGCCCGCCGACTCCGCGCGCGAACCCGCCGGTGTACTGAAGACCGTTCTGCAACGCGACTGGCGCCTCGTCCTGGTGGCCCTTCTGCTGGTGGTGGGCGGCACCTCGGCGCATTTCATCGTGATCTATTACATGTCGACATATGCAATCAAGATGCTGCATCTGCCGATGGACGCCGCGCTCTGGTGCGGAATTCTCGCCGGCGCGGTGATGCTGGTGATGTCCCCGGTGGGCGGCATCTGGTCCGACATGTTCGGCCGCAAACGCGTCGCCTTCATTTCGCGTGTGCTTCTGACCGTGCTGATTCTGCCGGGGTTCTATCTGATCCAGCATTCGCCTTCGACGGGCACCTTGTATCTGGTGGTGTGCGCACTCGCCGCGCTGCATTCCGTCAACGCGGGCGCGAACGGCGCGATGCTGCCCGAGATGTTCCCGCGCAGCACGCGCGCAACCGGGCTTTCGATTGCGTACGCCGCGGGCGTGTCGATCTTCGGCGGCTTTGCACAATTCATCGTGACATGGCTGATCCAGGCGACCGGCAATCCGGCTGCGCCCGCCTGGTACGTCATTGTCTGCGGCGCGCTCTCGCTGGTCGCGCTGCTGTTCGTAGCCGACCGCACCCGTCAGGACATCTAGGCGCACGCGAGCGCGTCATTCATCTTTCAACACCACGAAATTCTCATGTCAGACACTCTTCATGCCGATGCACCGCTCGCCGCAGGTAGCGAACTTTGCGACCTGCCCGCCCTCACTTTGCTCGATCTGCAACGAAAGAAAACCGTGAGTGCCGTCGAGATATTGAATGCGCACCTCTCACGTATCCATGCCGTGAACCCGCAGGTCAATGCACTCGTCACCCTCGCCGACGAAGCCACCTTGAAAAGCCGTGCCGCGGATATCGACGCGCTATGGGCGCGCGGCGTCTGGCAAGGTCCCTTGCATGGGCTGCCGGTTTCACAAAAGGACCTGACCGCGACGCGCGGCGTGCGTACCACCTTCGGCTCGAAAATCTTCGAACATCACGTGCCTGAACACAGCGCCTTGATCGCGCGCCGCTGCGATGCCGCCGGTGCTCTGATGATCGGCAAGTCGAACACGCCTGAACTCGGCTCGGGTTCGCACACCTTCAACGACGTGTTTGGCGTGACGCGCAATCCGTGGGACCTGAGCAAATCCGCGGGCGGCAGCAGCGGCGGCGCCGCTGCCTCCGTCGCCTGCGGCATGAATCCGCTCGCTTGCGGCAGCGACATGGGCGGCTCGCTGCGCAATCCGGCCGCGTGGAATGCGGTGGTGGGTTTGCGCCCGTCACCGGGACGCGTGCCGCGGGCACCGGATTCGAACGGCTGGGCAACGCTCGGCGTAGACGGGCCGATGGCACGCGATGTTGCCGACACGGCCTTGCTGCTCAGCGCGATTTCCGGTCCCTCCGGCGAAACTGCGACTGAGATCGGCGAGCCCGGTTCACGTTTCGCGCAGCCATTGCAACGCGACTTTCGCGGCACGCGCATCGCCATGTCGGTGCAGCTCGCCGGTCTTGCTGTCGACCCCGAGATTCAGCGAACCGTGCAGGCACAGGCGGCGATCTTCGAGTCGATGGGTTGCGAGGTGGAATTCGCCGACCCCGATCTCGGCGATGCCGAGGACGTGTTTCGTATCGAGCGCGCGTGGATGATCGGCAGCCTTGTCGACCGGCTCGATGCCGATGCACGCGCCCAACTGAAGCCGGAAATCGAAGCCGAGTGCCGCCTGCACAGGTCGCTGTCCGCAGCGGATCTGGGCGACATGTTCGTGCGAAAAACAGCGTTGTTCGAGCGCATGCGCCGCTTCATGGACAACCACGCGTACTACGTGCTGCCCGCCACGCAGATGCTGCCTTTCGACGCCGATCTGCGCTGGCCCACAGAATTCATGGGCACACGCTACGACTCGTACATCGACTGGATGCGCATCTGCTGGTATCTGTCTTCCACCGAATCGCCAGTACTCGCTCTGCCGTGCGGCTTTAGCGCATCGGGCTTACCGATCGGCCTGCAAATCGCCGGACGCTTTCGCGACGACTGGGGTCTGTTGCAATTCGGTCACGCCTATGAAGCTGCCGCGGCACACGAGAGGATTCGCCCGCCGCTTATCGCCGGGCGTCATTAACCGCCGCTCACTCTGAGTTCTTCCAGTAGCCGGTTTCGCCTCCGGCTGCTGGCTGGCAAGCAACGCGTGGCTCGCGGGAGTCCACACGTCCGTCACTTTTCGCACTTCTCCAACTTGAGCGTCAGACCACATGAAAAAAATGCTACTGGCAGTATGCCTCGCCGCCCCCTTTCCGGCCGTGGTTCATGCACAGAGTGCCGTCACGCTATACGGCATTATCGATGAAGGTGTGAGTTATACGAGCAACGCGGCGACGGTCAACGCCAACGGCAGCATCTCGGGTCACAGCGCGGTTCGCCTGCTGAGCGGCGTGATGCAGCAAAGCCGCTGGGGCATGCGCGGCATGGAAGACCTTGGCGGCGGTATGAAAGCGATCTTCATGCTGGAGAATGGCTTCGACGCCAGCACCGGCAAGCTCGGCCAGGGGGGACTGCTGTTCGGCAAGAAGGCCTGGGTGGGTTTGTCGGGCCCGTTCGGCACGGTGACGCTCGGCCGTCAATACGATACGAACGTCGATATCCTTGGACCGTTCGAGGTCGGCGATCAGTGGGGGGGCTATATGGTTGCGCATCCCGGCGATCTCGACAACTTCAACAACACGAACTCGACGAATAACGCGATCAAGTTCACCAGCAACACTTATGGCGGCTTGACGGTTGAAGGCATGTACAGCCTGGGCGGTGTGGCGGGCGATTTCGCGCGTAACCGGATCTGGTCGGTATCGGCCGGGTATGTGAATGGACCGTTGGCGCTCGGTGTCGGTTATCTCGATGTGGCCAACCCGAACACGTCGTTCTTCGGCAGTACTGGTAGTCCTGCGGCTAGCGTGAATGGCCTGCCTGGAAGCAATATGGTGTCGCCGGTCTATTCCGGATACGCGTCGGCGAAATCGCTGCGTGTGATTGGTGCTGGGGCGTCTTATCTGTTCGGTGCCGCTACGTTCGGCGCGACGTATTCGAATACGAGTTTTCGCGATCTCGGGGATCTTGCTTCGGGGCCGAATCCTGCCGGGTTGAGTGGCAATGCCACGTTGAATAATGCGGAAGTGAGTTTCAAGTATCAGATCACGCCTGATCTGCTGTGTGGTGTGGCGTATGACTATACGAAGGGAAGTTCAGTCAAGGGGATGACAGGGGCGACCTATCAGCAGGTCGCTTCGGGGATCGATTACTTTGTTTCGAAGCGTACCGATGTGTATGTGATTGGGGTTTATCAGAAAGCCTCCGGCACGGACTCGACCGGGCGGCAGGCTGTGGCCGCTGTTAATGGGCCTTCTGCGTCGGCTGATGATAAGCAGGCTGTTGTGAGGGTTGGGATGCGGCATAAGTTTTGATTTTTTTGTTGTTGGGGTGTTGGTCTGTTCTGGTGTTGGTCGTTTGGTCTCTTGGCCTTTCCTTGCTTTGTTAGTGGTCTATTAGCGTTGCCCCTGTGCGGGGCGGCACCTACTTTTCTTTGCCTGCCGCAAAGAAAAGTAGGCAAAAGAAAGCGGCTTTACACCGCCAGCTCATAAGCGGGTCCCCCGCGCAGCCACGGTAGTGGTGCATCTGGAATCTGTGTTCCCGCACACTCCGCCTTAGTGACAAGGCCGTCATACCTCCGGCGGCGCTGCGCGCGCCGTGCCGGTACTTCGTCACGTTATCCCTTTGGTACGGGTGGGGCGCAGGTTGCAATCGCCGTGGGCCGTGCATGTCGCCGTGTTGGGCCGCTCCCTGCTGCCTGGTTCGATGCGGCATACTGCATTTGGAATGCGTTGCGTCACTTTAAACTTGCATTTTGCTTTCGCTGTATGCGCGCCGCGAACAACTGGAGGTCACGGGTCGAGGCGTGGCCTGTGTGTCCTCGCCGACGATGCCTCATCTCGGCTGCTCGTACGGAGTTCCCATGAAAGCGCATCGCCCGCGTCTGCCACACCTGCCCGGCGATCCGTCGCATGCGGAGTGGCGCGATCACACCGTGTCATACATCGTCGTGGCCGTGATTGTCGTGCTGGTCGTCACCCTCATCGTCTGGCTGGTCGATCCGGCTCCGCCGAAAACCATCACGATGAGCGCAGGACCGCATGACAGTTCTTTCCTCGCCACCGCGGATCAGTATAAAAAGATCCTCGCCCGCAACGGCATCACACTCAAGGTGCTGGAATCCGATGGCTCAGTGCAGAACCTGCATCGTCTGCTAGACCCGAAACAACACGTCGATCTCGCACTCGTGCAAGGCGGCGTCGCCGATGGGCTCGATACGTCATCGCTCATGTCGCTCGGTAGCGTGTTCTATGTTCCGGTCGTGGTGTTCTATCGCGGCACAGGGCTCAGCGAGCTCGCGGAACTGGAAGGCAAGCGGATTGCAATCGGCCGTGAAGGCAGCGGCACACGCCTGCTCTCGCTCAAACTGCTGGAAGCAAACGGCATCGCGCCAGGCGGCGACACCAGGCTGGTGCCCAGCGACGGCATGCAAGCCGCCACCCAACTGGTGGCGGGCGAGGTCGACGCCGCGATCCTGAACGGTGATTCGGCCACGCGCGGCCTGATGCTGCGGCTCCTGAAAGTACCCGGCATCTCGGTCATGAATTTCGATGAGGCCAGCGCCTATACGCGCCTTTTTCCCTATCTCGACGAAATCGATCTACCGCCCGGCGTGCTGGATCTCAAGCGCAGAATTCCACCCGACACCATCCATCTGATCAGCCCGACAGCCGAACTGGTGGCCCGGACCGGTCTGCATCCGGCCATTTCCGATTTGTTGATCGAGGCCGCGCAGGAGGTGCACGGCATGCCCGGGCTCTTGCAGCACGCGGGGGAATTCCCGAGTCCGGTTGCCCACGAATATCAGATCAGCGAGGACGCACAGCGCTACTACAAGACCGGCAAGAGTTTTCTATACCGGACGCTGCCGTTCTGGCTCGCCAGCATCGGCGACCGCACGCTGGTTCTGCTGCTGCCAATGGCAGTGCTGCTGTTTCCGGCAATGCGCTTGATCCCGGCGCTTTACCGGTGGCGCGTACGCTCGCGTATTTATCGCTATTACGGAGCGCTGATTGCAATCGAACGCGAAGCACTCGCCGACTCGACCGAGACCGAGCGCAAACAGCTCTTCGCGGAACTCGACGCTATCGAGGCGTCGCTTGATCGCTTGCGTATGCCGCTTGCATACGCCGACGCGTTCTATGTGCTGCGCGAGCACGTCGGCTTTGTGCGCAGCCGGCTGGCGGCGGCACAAGGCAGCCGCCCCTAGGCGGGGCGGCTGGCGTCTTTACGATTTAGCGGAGGATGAAGGCGCTGCCGGCGGCGTGGCCGATTCTGCGGCCGGAGTGTCTGCCGAAGTGGTCTGCTCCGGCTGCGTCGGCACGCCAGCTTGCGCAACGGATGCTGCCTGCGCTGTGGCATCCGTAGCATCCGTAGCATCCGCAGCAACCGAGGCATCGGCAGATGTTGCAGCCGCCGAAGCCGCCGCTTTCGCCGCGCCCCGGCCCGCACGATGCGCCTGCAGACGCTGCGCGCCGGCTGCTTCCTGCGCCGTTACCTTGCCCGCTTCAGCGCCCGTCAGATCGACCCGCGCGGCGCCTTCGACGAGGCACTTCCAGTAGCGGCTGCCACGGCACCACGTCTTGATCGCATCGCGCAATTCGGCTTCGCTCAGCGACAGGTCCTTCGCGTGAACCACGAGGTCCTCGAAGATGCCGACCTTGAGCGGGAGCTTGGGCGCCGGATTCTTCGGGAACACATTGGGAAAGCGCTTTTGCAGTCTCCCGATCGATTTCACCACCGGATCCACGGGTCTCGCGTCAGCCGCAGGCTTTGCTTCGGCCGCCGGTCTGGCGTCGGCCTGATGCGCCTGATGCTTGTGAACGGGCGCGGCACGGCGCGGCGGCGACGGCTTGCGAGCAGGCTTCGCGCCGGGCTTGGCGACTGGCTTGGCCGCAGGCGCAGCTTCGGCGCGTGCCGCCGCCAGTTGCTTCTTCAATTCAGCAAGTTGTTCGAAACCCATAGCGCACAATCAATCGAGAAAGACAGGATTGTAGCAGCGTGTTGCGCCACGCTCCCGTCACCCGGCGATGCGCCGCGCACCGATGGCGGCAAACGATCAGCTTTTGACCGCAACAGGCGCTACCGGCTCGTGCGCGCTCAGGCCAAAAACCGATACACACAAGCCCGGCCGCCCTACGTTATTGCGTAGGGAAAGTTCAAGCTGATGCCGCGCGGCGATCCGCGCCACAATCGCCAGCCCGAGCCCGCTACCTTCGCCCCGCGCCTCTTCGCCTCGATAAAACCGGTCGAAAACCCGCTCGATCTCGGCCTCCGGAATCCCCGAGCCGCTATCCACCACGTCGAATCCCACCCGCTCGCCGGCGCGCTTGAGAATCACATCCACACGGCCGCCTGGCGGCGTATGCCGGATCGCGTTGTTGATCAGATTCCCCAGCAACACACTCATCCCGTGCGGCTCCGCCAGCACCGTATAAGCATCGTAGCCCGCGCCAGCGTCTTCGCATTCGAGGCCGAGATCGATCTCGGCCGTCTCCGCGAGCAACGACAGATCCCCCACCGCCTGTTCGCCGATCCGGCGCAAGCTCACCGGCACCATCGACGTTACGGGATGCGCATCTTCGCGCGCGAGCGTCAACAATTGCTGCACCAGGCGAATGATCCGGTTGACCCGCTCCTCGACGCGCTCCAGCGTTTGCCCCTCGCCCTTCAGCGAGCCGTCGCGGGAAGCCGCCTGCAATTGCAGCTTCAGCGCGGCAAGCGGCGAGCGCAATTCATGCGCGGCATCCGCGATAAACGTGCGCTGTGCCTGCGACGCCACGTTCAGACGTTGCAACAGATCGTTGAGCGACGCCACCAGCGGCTTGATTTCGACCGGCACGCTGCCATCCAGACGCAAGGGGTCCAGCGAATCGAGCGAGCGGGTCGTGAGCGCGCGCGTCAGGCCGCCGATCGGCGCCAGCCCTTTTGCGACCACCAGCAGCACCAGCACGATCGTCACGGGCAGCAGCACGCCGAGCGGCCACAGCGTATGCAGCGCCAGTTGCAGCGCGAGGTCCTCGCGCACGGAGATCGGCTGCGCGACCTGGATATAGCGGTCGCGCTGCTGCACCCCGAATGTGCGCCAATGGCTCTCGCCTCGTTCGACTGTGCTGAAGCCTTCGGGCAAGCGCGAGAATACCGGCGCCTGAGTCGAGTGATAAATGAGTGTGCCGGCACGGTCCCAGATTTCGATGACGACCCGATCGTCGGCCAGATCACCCAGGTCCGGGCTGTGATGCTCGCCGTCGCCGGTACCGGCCAGATTCGACGGCAACGACAGTGCGACCGTGCGCAACTCGTAGTCGAACAGTTCGCTCGCTTCCTCCCGCGCGGTGTGAAAGATGCCGAAGCCGGCCACGCCCGAGGCCGCGGCCAGCCCGAAAATCAGCCAGCCCAGCAGCCAGCGGCGAATCGACGTCATCAGCACCTCTTCAGACGGTAGCCCACGCCGCGCACCGTCACCACCTGGTCCGCGCCGATCTTGCGGCGCAGGCTGTGCACATGTACTTCGATTGTGTTGCTGCCCACCTCCTCGCCCCAGCCGTACAGTTTCTCTTCCAGCTCCGCCTTGGTGAACACGCGCGTGGGTTCTTCGATCAACGCCTGCAGCAGCGCGAATTCGCGTGGCACGAGCGGCAGCAGCTCGCCGTCTTTGGTCACTTCATGCGCGGCGGGATCGAGTGTAAGTTCGCCGTGCGCATAGATGGGTTGCTTCTGGCCAGTGCGCCGCCGCAATAGCGCACGGACTCGCGCGGCCAGTTCGTCGAGGTCGAATGGTTTGATCAGATAGTCGTCGGCGCCGGCATCGAGACCGCGAATCCGATCTTCAACCGCGTCGCGCGCGGTCAGGATGATCACCGGCGCCGCACCGCCGCTCTTGCGGTAGGCGTTGAGCACGTCGATGCCGTCTTTTTTCGGCAAGCCGAGATCGAGCAGCACGAGGTCGTACACGCCGTTGCCCAGCGATAGTTCCGCCGCGCGGCCGTCGTCGGCCCAGTCGATCGCGTAGCCCGAACGGCGCATGGCGCCCAATACCGTTTCCGCAATCATGTTGTCGTCTTCGACGAGCAGCAGACGCATGGCCCCTCCTCTTTGCAGTTTGCCTGCATTGTCCAGCCCGCTAGCTTAACGCTTCCTTAAATCATCCTTAAAGGATCCTTAGCGCAAGCTTAAGCAACGCTGAAGGCAGACTGATGGGACGCTTAACTTCAGCTAAGCGTCCCTTAAGCTCTTCCTCAGCAAAATCGGCACCTGTTGCGCGACATCCGCTCGCCGCCGTCCCAGTTTTCATTCAGGAGCCGGACTTTGCCCGTTTTCAACGCTGCTGCGAAAGTCGCTTCAGTAGTCGCTCCAGTGGTCGATTCAGTGGCCAGTTCAGCGGCCGATCCAGCGGCAGTTCCCGCTCCACCCTCGCGCATGCTCGCGCTCGTGCTCGTGCCCCTCTGCGCCATGCTGCTTGGCGGCTGCACGTGGTATCACCGCGAGCCGCTCGCGCCGCAGGACACCTCGACTTCCGCCAACTCGCTCGACCGCATCCAGATCGATCCAGCCACCATGCCGTTGCCCGAACTGGCGGCGCATCGCTTCGATCCGTCCGATGGACTGGATATCGACGAAGTCGCGATGCTGGCGGTAGCGAATAATCCCGACCTGAAACTGGCGCGCGACGATCTCGGCATCGCCCGCGCACAGGCTTATTCGGCCGGACTGCTGCCCGACCCGCAATTGAGTGTGTCGAGCGATTACCCCGGTGCGGCCGGCGCCACGCGCGCATTCAATTATGGTCTGAGCATCGACGTGATGGCGATCGTGCTGCGCAGTGCGAACAGGCAATCCGCCGATGCGACGGTGGCTAAAACCGATCTCGGCCTGCTGTGGCAAGAATGGCAGATTGTCGCCCAGGCGCGGCAGCTGTTCATCAAGACGCGCTTCCAGCAGGACACCCTGCCGCTGCTGCAACAGCAGCGCGAGCTCGCGCGCACGCGCTACGAACGCATGGCCGAAGCGCACCGCGACGGCAATCTGACCGACGACACCCTGACCGCCGCGCTCACCGCTTACAGCGATGCGCGCAAACAGTACACCGACGCCGAACGGGCCGCGGAACAGACTCATCATGATCTGAACGCGCTGCTCGGTCTCTCGCCCGACGTGCAACTGCAACTCGCGGGCAGCGAAGAAACGACCGCGCTGTCCGACACGACGCTCGATGCAGCGCTCGCGAAACTCGCGCAGCGGCGCCCGGATCTGATCGCGCTTCAGGCGGGTTACGAGGCGCAGGAGCAGAAGTACCGTGCCGCGATTCTCAGCCAGTTTCCGAGCCTTTCGGTAGGTTTCGTGCGTGCGCGCGATACCTCGAACATCTACACCAGCGGCTTCCAGATCAATCTGAGCCTGCCGATCTTCAATCGCAATCAGGGCAACGTCGCGATTGAGAAAGCAACCCGTCAGCGCCTGCGTGACGAATATCAATCGCGCTTGAATCAGGCCTACGCCGATGTCGCCCACATGCGCGCCGACAGTGAGATTCTCACGCGGCAGTTGCAGCAAACCGAGGCGGCGCTGCCCGATGTCGACCTTGCCGCGCAACACGCGGCTGCGGCCTATGCGCAGCACGATCTCGCGCTCGGCGCCTACACCGACGCACAAGGCGCGGCGCTCACCAAACGTGTCGACGTCGCCACCCTGCGCGAATCGCTCGCCGAACAACGCGTCGGTTTGCAGGCGCTGTTGGGCAGTGCGATCCCCGACGCTTTTTCCTCTGCTCAGACCTTCAGCGAAACTCATGCGAAATAGCCCCCTTTCGGCACGGCGGCCGCGTATCGCCTCTTATGCGATTTCATTTGCCTGCGTCGCACTGCTGAGCGCGGCCGTTCATGCGGCTGATACAGCGAGCGCAGCCGGTGCATCCGCCGCCGGCGATGCGGCCGATCAATCCGTCGTATCCGTGCAAACCGTACGGGTACAACGCGCCATCATTGCGCAACCGGTCCGCGCCTATGGCATCGTCGCGGCGTCCGCGTCGAACCTGACCACCGTTAATCTGCCATACCTCGCGCGTATCGTGCAGATGCGCGTCCAGGCCGGCCAGCGCGTGACGCGAGGCACACCGTTATTCGTCGTGCAAGCCGATCCTGCCGCGGTGCTCGCCGCGCTCCAGGCGAAAAGCGCCGTGACGCTGGCGCAAGGCGAACTCGCGCGCACGCAGTCGCTGTACGGCAAAGGACTCGCCACGCAATCGCAACTCGCCGCAGCCCGCAAGGCCGCCGACGATGCACAGCAAGCACTCGCCGCGCAAAACCAGACGGGTATCGCGAGCGGCAACAAGATCGTCGCGGCGCCGATCGACGGCGTGGTTTTGCAGGTATCCGCGGCACAGGGCGATCAGGTACAGCCAGGCGCGGCGATCCTGCAACTGGCCAGCGGCGCCGGCCGCGCCGGCCGCGATATGCGCGCGAACGTGATGCTCGGCGTCGAGCCCTCGGACGCCGCCG
The DNA here is from genome assembly GCF_059567945.1 of Paraburkholderia sp. BGA-UO-ETr-F12. Classification (NCBI taxonomy): domain Bacteria; kingdom Pseudomonadati; phylum Pseudomonadota; class Betaproteobacteria; order Burkholderiales; family Burkholderiaceae; genus Paraburkholderia; species Paraburkholderia sp. BGA-UO-ETr-F12. The sequence continues at coordinate 123,361 of NZ_JCAQOZ010000066.1, forward strand.
CGATCCATGCCGGCGATACCGTCACGCTGCACGGACTCTCCACCGCACTCGCGAAATCTTCGGCGGATGGGCACGTGACGCTGGTCGGCGCATCGGTCGATCAGCAAAGCCAGCTCGTCGACGTTGGCGCGAACGTGCCGCTCGAACAGAGCGCATTCATTCCGGGCACGCGAGTCAGCGCCGACATCGCGACGCGCAGCGGCACGCACTGGGTCGTGCCGCGTGCCGCCGTGCTGAAAGATGGGGCCGGCGCGTACGTGTTCCAGATCACGCCGCAAAACAGGGCACGCCGCGTAGCGGTGGTCATGCAGATCGAGAACGGCGACCGCTACGGCGTGGACGGCCCGATCGACGGAGCGGCGGGCCTCGTCGTCAGCGGCAACTATGAGTTGAAGGACGGCATGGCGGTGCGCGTCAGCAAAGGCGCGCCGCAATGAATTTCGGTCAATGGATGCAGAAGCACCGGCGCTCACTGCTGTTCGTGATCGCGTTGCTGGCGATCGCGGGCGCGCTGACCGCATTTCGCCTGCCTATCTCGCTGTTCCCGAATGTCGCGTTTCCGCGCGCCGTCGTCTCGCTGGACGCCGGTGACCGCCCCGCTGAACAGATGGCCACGCTCGTCACAATGCCGGTCGAAGAGGCGCTGCGCCGCGTGCCGAACGTGCGCGACGTCGAGTCGACCACGAGCCGGGGCGCCGCGGAAATCTCGATCAATTTCGACTGGGGCACCGACATGGCGCAAGCCACGTTGCAGGCTCAGTCGGCGATCAGCGAGATTCTCGCGACGCTGCCGCAGGGCACCTCGATGCAGGTCCGGCGCATGGACCCGACCGTGTTCCCGGTACTCGCGTATAGCCTGACATCGAAACAGCAGTCGCTATCGGCGCTGCACGATCTCGCGCAATTCCAGATGCGCCCGTTGCTGTCTTCAGTGGAAGGGGTCGCGCGTGTCGATGTGACGGGTGGCGCGCAGGACGAATTTGAAGTCGCGATCGATCCGGCGCGCCTTGCCGCTTACAAGCTGTCGCTGCCGGACGTCTCGAAAGCGATCGGCGCGAGCAACGTGCTGATGGCCAACGGCCGCATTGAGGATCACGACAAGTTGTATCTCGTGATTGCCAACACCACGATCACCCGACTCGACGAACTGCGCGACGTGGTGGTGTCAAGCAATGGCGCGACGCAAATCCGCCTCGGCGACATCGCGACCGTTCGTCAGGGCGTCGTGCCGCAATGGATGCGCGTCACGGCCGACGGTCAGGACGCCGTGCTGCTCAACGTCTACCAGCAGCCCGGCGCGAACAGCGTGGCGATGGCCAAGGCGATCCGCGCGAAACTCGCAGATTTCCAGCATCAGATGCCGGCGGGCGTGCACCTGTCGAACTGGTACGACCAGAGCGAACTGGTGATCGCCTCGGCGACCAGCGTGCGCGACGCGATCATGATCGGCGTGGTGCTGGCTGCGTTCACGCTGTTTGCCTTTCTGCGCAACTGGAAGATCACGGCGATCGCGGTCGCCCTCGTGCCGGTCGTGATGGCCGCCACGATCCTGCTGCTCGACGTGTTTGGCATGGGCTTCAACATCATGACGCTCGGCGGCATGGCAGCCGCGGTCGGCCTCGTGATCGACGACGCCATCGTGATGATCGAACACATCGTGCGACGCATGCGCGAAGGCGGTGCGCACAAGTTCCATGGCCGCGTGATGGCGGCGGCGCTCGAGTTCACGCGGCCGCTTGCCGGATCGTCGGCGGCGACGCTGATCATTTTCGTGCCGCTCGCGTTTCTGTCGGGCGTGACGGGCGCGTTCTTCAAGGCGCTCTCCGTGACGATGGCAAGTGCGCTGTTCATTTCGTTTCTCGTCACGTGGCTCGCCGTGCCGATTCTGTGCGACCGCTGGCTGACGCCGAAGGACGCCGAGGAGCACAAGGAAACCCGCTTCGCCGCATGGATGAACCGGCGCTACGGCTTTCTGATCGAGCGTGTGACAGCGCGGCCGCCTCTCGTGCTGCTCGGCGTGTTGCCGCTGATCGTGATGGCCGCATTCGCGTTCACGCGGGTGGGTAGCGGCTTCATGCCGAGCATGGACGAAGGCGGTTTCGTGCTCGATTACCACACCGAACCGGGCACATCCGTGACCGAAACCGACCGGTTGATGAAGCAGATCGAGGCGATCATCCGCGCGAATCCGAACATCGCGACTTACTCGCGCCGTACTGGCGCCGGTCTTGGCGGCGATCTGAACGAGCCCAATAAGGGGGACTTCTTTATCCGCCTGAAATCAAGTGGCCGTGAGCCGATTGAAACGGTGATGGAGGAAGTCCGCTCGAAGATCGAGACGCAGGTGCCCGGCGTGAGCATCGAACTCGCGCAGTTGATGGAGGATCTGATCGGCGACCTCACCGCGGTGCCGCAACCGGTCCAGATCAAGATTTATTCCGACGACCAGACGACGCTGGACACGACCGCGCGCAAGGTGGCCGAACGAATCGGCAAGATTCAGGGCGTGGTGGACGTCAACGACGGCATCAATCCGGCGGGCGATGCGCTCGAACTTCACATCCGGCCGGAGGCGGCGGCGGCTGAAGGAATGGACCCGCAGTCGATCGCGCAGGCGGTGTCGGACATGGTGGAGGGCAATATTGCAACGCAGTTCCAAAGCGGGCCGAAGACCGTAGGCGTGCGGGTACGCGTGGCTGGCGCGCTGAAGCTCACCGATACGCAACTGGGGCAGTTGGAAATTCGTGCACCGGACGGCCATCTGTTCGCGCTGAATCGCGTTGCCGATCAGGTGACGGTGACTGGCCAACCGGAAATCAGCCGCGACAATCTCAAGCGGATGGTGGCGGTGACCGCGCGGATCGACGGCCGCGATCTGGGCTCGACGATCGCGGACGTGCAGCGCGTCTTGGGCGATGCAAGTTTGTTGCCGGCTGGCGTGTATTACGAGTTGGGCGGCTTGTACCAGCAACAGCAGATTGCCTTCAAGGGTTTGTTGACGGTGTTCGGCGCGGCAATTGCGTTGGTGTTTGGCTTGCTGCTGTTTCTGTACGAACGGTTTCGCGTTGCGCTGGCGGTGATGGCGATGCCGTTGCTGGCCGCGGGCGCGGTGTTTATCGGGTTATGGATCACCGGCATCGAGTTGAACATCTCCGCGATGATGGGGATGACGATGATTATCGGCATCGTGACCGAGGTGGCAATTTTTTATGTATCGGAGTTGCAGGGGTTGATTCGGGATGAAGGTGTCCGGTTCGAGGAGGCGCTGATCGCGGCTGGGCGGAATCGGTTGCGGCCGATTGCCATGACGACTATTGCGGCTATTTTGGCATTGCTGCCGCTTGCTTTTGCCCTTGGGCAGGGGTCGGCTATGCAGCAGCCGTTGGCCGTTGCCATTATTTCGGGGTTGATTGTGCAGTTGCCGTTGGTGTTGTTGCTTTTGCCTGTGGTGTTGAAGTTGTTGATGAAGAAGGGGGGTGTTTGAAGGGGGGGTGATTGCCTGCTCGGCGGGGTCTGATTTGGGTGTTGATCTTTTGGCCTGTTGGCCTTTCCTTGATTTGTTAGTGGTCTATTAGCGTTGCCCCTGTGCGGGGCGGCACCTACTTTTCTTTGCCGGCCGCAAAGAAAAGTAGGCAAAAGAAAGCGGCTCAAACCGCTAATTTTTAAGCGGGTCCCCCGCGCAGCCACGGTAGTGGTGCATCTGGAATCCGTGCCCCCGCACACTCCGCGCCGTTGACAAAGCACTCATCAGCTCCCACTCCGCACTGCGTGCGTCGCGGACGGGTCTGCCAGGGAAACCAGCGGCTTCGCTTCGCGCAGCGGGTGCCCTCGGCTTCGCCTCGGCGAGATGCCCCCGCCCTGATTGGTCAACCCCACTTCAAATGGAATGGCGTGCGTCGCATTCGCGGTGCAATCACGATCGCTGCCACAGTTGTGCTTGCAGCAGCGAGGCAACAGGAAGCAGGGAACGGCAACAGGAAATCGGGAGAGCTACACCGCGGCCGAGTGGCAGCGATGCAACGGCGAGCTGGGAACGGACCAAACCGCGGAAGCGCAAGTCCGGCGGCCGGTGTTTTGAACAGGGTATCGGCGCGCGCAGCGCCGCCGGAGGTATGACGCCTTTGTCACCAGCGCCGAATGTGCGAGGACACAGATTCCAGATGCACCACTACCGCTACTGCGCGGGGGACCCGCTTAAGAATTAGCGGTGTGAGCCGCTTTCTTTGCTTATCTTTCTTTGCGGCGGCAAAGAAAGTAAGTGCCGCCCCGCACAGGGGCAACGCCAATAGACCACTAACACAGCAAGGAAAGGCCAAAGAGCCAGATCAACAAAGGAACCCGCCGAACAGGCAAAAAGAAAATCAACCTCTCAACACATCCCCAAACCCTCCCACCGGAACCCCCAACCCCCGAATCGCCTCGCCAACCCGAGGCGACAAAAGCGCCTGCAACTCATCGGCATGCCGATAATCCCGCATACCATCACTCAAAACCCGATCGCCGGCAAACGCAGGATGACAATAAATTTCCCCCACCCCATGCGGCAAATCGGCAAGCGCAGCGAGCCACACCGCCTCATCCATCCGTCCACTATCAGCAATCCCAACTACATAATCGTTATGCGCGATCCCCGCCCGATCCAACCTCGCCCGCACCCGCGAAATCCACGGCCGTAACCACACCGGCGCGCTAACCTCGAACGGCAACCGCATCGCCCGCATCCCGTACTCGCGGCCAATCTCCAGAATCAAACCCAGCACCGTCGGATGCAAATGAAAATGCTTGTGCGTGTTGACGTGATCGAGCGTCAACCCCGTCTTCGCAAATGCCTCGAATTGCGCGCGAATTTCCCGCGCCAACTGTTTGCGAACATGCGGCAAAAAGAAAAACCGCACCCCGTCACGCACCATGTTGTCGCCGAACCGTCCATGCTCGTCAACCAGCGCGGCAATCCCGTCGCGCGGCATAACGGCGTCACCGTCAGCCAGCACCAGATGCAGGCCAACCCGCAACCCCGGGAGCGCGCGAGCACGCGCCACCGCATCGTCCGCGGCAGGCGCACCGATCATCAGGCTCGCAGCCGTCAACACACCATGCCGGTGCGCCTGCTCGACCGCCAGATTCACCCGTTGATGCAGGCCGAAATCGTCGGCTGTGACAATCAACCCGCGTGGCTTAGCCGCCATCCGACGTCTCCATGACATCCATTACACGCAACGCCGCAGGTTGCGCGGTAGACGTGGAGGTGTCGACCCGCACGCGTTGGCCGCGCCACACCACATGCGAGCCAAACGCGGCCACGAGCCACTGGAACATCAGCAAGACATCGCGCAACGGCACCAGCGGCAGATCGCGCCAGAAGGTGCGCTCATGACGCGCGGACCGCAGATGCAGCAGCATGCGCGCGGCAAACCCCGCCGCCGTGCCCGCGCCGCTCGCCAGCGCCGCCCACAGATGCACGCCGTCGAACGGCGCGCTCGCAAGGCTGTGAGTCAGCCATGCGCCGGCCAGCAGCCACGGCGTCGGGAACGTGATGATCAACGACGCAAAACCAGGCGGGTTCACCGAACGGATCGTACGCAGCCAGCGCGTCTCGCGCTGCCACAACGCGGAAAAGGTCGGCTCGATGACATCGGTGGCCACCATCACACGCGACAGCACCGTCCGAAGTCCGAGTGCCCGCACGTGTTCAGCGAGCCAGTAATCATCCGCGAGACAGTCTTTTAACGCGTCGAAACCGCCAATACGCTCAAGCGTTGCGCGGCGCAATGCGAGCGTCGCGCCAAAACCGAAGCGGCGCGAGCCGACCGCATGCGCGACACGCACAGACGGAGCAAACCACTCGTTGATGAACAACGCACCCAACCGCGGCCAGAAACCGCCGACGCCCTGCGCCACGTAGAGACAGGTGACGACCCCCACGCGTGGATCGGCCAGCGGCGCCGCCACGCTGTCGAGATAATCGGCTTCGACCGCGATGTCGCTATCGGCAATCACAATCAACTCATGGCGCGCATGCTCCGCCATGTTGATCAGATTGCTGACCTTGAGATTGCTGCCGTGCACACGCGCATCGACCGCAAGCTCGATATCGTGCCCCGGGTATGCGGCCTGCAAACGGCGCACCACGGCAATGGCCGGATCGTCCGGCGAAGATACGCCCAGCACGAGCTGGAAATTCCCGTGACGCTGGTCGCAAAAGGTTCTGAGATTTTCGTACAGACGCGGCTCGGCGCCACACAGCGGCTTAAGGACGCTGACGCCGACACCGGCAAAGGGAGTCAAAACATCCGCGGCCCTGGAGGCGGCGCTCGCAGCCGCCGCTCGCGCCGTTCGTCCGCGCCGCGCCGCAAAAAACGGCATCGCCACGGCGGCCAGCATCGCATAAAGCGACGCTGACGCGCAGCCGAGTAACAGGACCCATTGGTATGCTGTCAATGAATGCGCTGCCATCGCTCGTGTCCGTCAAGGCCTGGCCAGCACGAACGGCCTACCCGTAAAGCGCAGATGAAGCACAACGAACCAACGCCACGGACAATCCGCACCGATCAGCACGGACCGGCCGGCGTGGGTTGCGTGCCGGTTCCGGAAGGCGACGTTGAAAGCGGCCTGCGCGAACTGGCGCATCAGCACGACGCCGCTCGCGATCAGCGTGAGCGCAAGGATCCGGAAACTCGTGGAACTGAAGACTTGCGAGGAAACCGGCATGACCAGCAGGGCCAGCAACGCGAGCACCTGAGTACCCATGGCCGTGAGCGACGCCGCCATCAGGTGGGCCCGCAACATGTCGATCGTGACTGGCTTCATGGCGTGATCTCGTGGCCTGACGAAACGCACGAAACGCACGTCGGCGTGAGGTGGTGCCATTCGCCGGAAAAAGCGCTGACGAAAGCGCCTACCAAAGCGCCGGCCGTACTTTCGGTCGATGTTATTACGATTGGGTTGCAACATTCTGACAACCCGACGTAATGTCGTATGCCCATGACGGCCACACGACAGCAACAATTCAGGGGCGATGGTAGCGATTCTAGCTGAAGGAAACCTTAAGGAATAATGAGGTATAAAGCGTGTCGTAGACATGATCGTTACACTTCGGATATGCGGCCTGAAGCTCACGGAATTTCACTGAAGCTCACATCGACGGGAACCCTTTGCCGCAATGCAATGAACATCCAACGGAGTCTTTTCCCCCATGCGCGTACTCCTCGTAGAAGACGACGACCTGATCGGCTGCGGTATCGAAGCAGGACTGCGTCAAGCCGGTTTCACGGTCGATTGGGCACGCGACGGTCACAAGGCAAGTCTTGCGCTTGATACTACCGCCTACGCGCTCGTCGTGCTCGATCTGGGCCTGCCCAGAGTATCGGGTATGGACCTGCTCAAAAGGCTGCGCGACGCCGGCAAGGATGTGCCGGTGCTGGTGCTGACCGCAAGAGGCACGGTAGTGGATCGGGTCGGCGGCCTCGAGGCGGGCGCTGACGATTACCTCGGCAAGCCCTTCGACCTGACCGAGCTGATTGCCCGTTGCCGGGCGCTGCTGCGACGCGCGCAAGGGCGCAGCATCGAACTTATCCGCTATCAGGATCTGACGGTCAATCCCGCCGCGCAAACCGTTGAAATCGGCAATACGCGCGTCCCCCTCACCTCGCGTGAATGGGCAATCCTGATGCAGTTGCTGACCAACCAGGGTATTCCGCAGTCCCGCTCGCGGCTGGAAGAAAGTCTGTACGGCTGGCAGGAGGAAATCGAGAGCAATGCGATCGAAGTCCACGTGTCCAACCTGCGCAAAAAGCTCGGCGCCAAGCTGATCAGAACCGTGCGCAATATCGGCTACGTGGTGGAGAAAGCTTGATGCCGGCATCGATACGCCGTCGCCTGATGCTGCTGATCCTCACCAGCATCGTGCTGATCTGGGGTATCGCGCTGATCTCGAGCTATCTTCAGGCCAAGCGCGAAGTCAGTGAATGGGAAGAGGCACGCCTTGCGGAAATCGCGCAAATTCTCGCGCTGCTCGACCAGCGGAATCTGACCACGCTCGCCAATGCGCGCATCGATCTGCGCGAGGAAGAACAAGGCGGCGAAGCCGGTGCGAACGATAGCGACGACGACGACGCGTTGCCCCGCGACGCGCTATTTCAGGTACGCGGAGCGAACGGCGAGGTCCTGGCGGGCAGCCCGCGACTGCGCGCCCTGCAGGCGTGGGACTTACCCGTGCCACCCGCAAGCGGTGCGCAAAACATGACGCTCGGCGGCGAGGCATGGCACACGTTCACCTTGCGCGATACCGCCCTCGGCCATACGGTTCGGGTATTCGAACCGGCCAATACGCGCAGCGATCTGGTAAGCGGAGTCGCGAGCCGGATCGCGCGCCCCACCCTCGTCGCGCTGCCGGTGCTGGCGTTGCTGGTGTGGTTCAGCATCGGCTGGAGTCTCGCGCCGCTCAAGGTGCTGTCGGGCGCAATTCGCGCACGCGACATCAACCGGCTGGAACCCGTCGATATTGGCCGGGCGCCGACCGAGGTGCGGCCGCTCGTCGACGCGATCAATCTGGTGCTGTCGCGCTTGCAGCACTCCATCGAACGCGAACGTGCATTCACCGCCGACGCCGCCCACGAATTGAAGACGCCGCTCGCCGCGATCAAGGTGCAGGCACAAGTGGCGCTGGCCGAGCCGGATGCGGCGTTACAGCGCGTGGCGATGGAGCGTGTGGTGCAAGGCGTCGATCGCAGCGCGCGGCTTGCGGAGCAGTTGCTGCTGCTTGCCCGCCTGGACGTGCACGAGAAGCTCTCCACCGCGCCGCTCAAGCCGGCGGCGGTCGCGAAAGATGCGCTACTCGCCAACGAACGCAATGCGCAGCAGAAAAACATTCACGTCACGCTCACGGGCGACATGCGTGCGGAGATCAACGCGGAACCCGTTCTGATGGGCATCCTGCTCGACAATCTGCTGGATAACGCAATCAAGTACGGACGGCGCGGCGGCAGCATCGAAGTGGCGGTGCGCCGTGAAGTCGGCCGTGTGCAACTCACGGTGCGCGACGACGGCCCCGGCGTCGCACCGGGCGATCTCGCGCGTCTCACGAACCGTTTTTTTCGTGCGACCGGCAATCAGGCGACCGGCAGCGGACTGGGACTCTCGATCGTCGCACGCATCGCCGAGCATTTCGGCGCAAGCCTGCATCTGGGCTCGGGGATCGGCGAGCAAGGTCTCGCCGTCGCAGTATCGTTCCCCGCCTACACGGGAGATAAGGACTGAGCGCGCCACGCGCGCGCCGGCCTAGCGTCCGCTTACCTCGCCCACGGCCGTGCGCCCCGCCCGTGTTCCCTGTGCCCCCTGTGCCCCCTGTGCCACCGGCTTCGGCTCGCGATTCGACGACTCGGCAAACTGCCACGCAATGAGGCCGGGCACGAAGATCAGCAGATCGCGAATGCGCCGCGCGCCGGCGAGCGCGAGGCAGGTGGACGGATCGAGGCCGAACGCGCCGCCGATCAGAATGAAACCGCCCTCCTGCACCCCGAGGCCGCCCGGCACGAAGAAAGCCGCGCTGCTGATCGCCTGGATCAGCGATTCGATCACCACCGCTTCAACGAGGGTGACATGTACGCCCAGAAAATACAGCGCGAGCCAGATTTCGAGCGAGGTCAGGAAACACTGCAGCGGTTGCCAGAAGAACAGATAGCGCAGCACCACGGCGCGGCGGCGCCAGATCAGCTTGATGGCCTGGTCGATCTGCGCCGATTGTCCGACGAGCGTGGCAAGCTTGCCACTCGTCATACGATTGAGCATGCGCGTGATGCGCTCGAAGGGGCTCGCATGCTGCACGAGTGCGAACAGTATCAGGAGCGGCGTCAGCACCACCACGCCCCACGCGAGTTGCCCGGCGAGCCGCAGCGTGTCGGACTGCGCGTGCGCGAACAGAAAACCGATACCGACCATCGTGAACAGCAACTGACTGATCACCGTGAGCTGCATGTCGACAATGATGCTGCCCACTGCCGTGGATGGCCGCACGCCCCAGCGCCGGAGCATGCGGAACGACACCACCTCGCCGCCGATCCGCGCCACCGGCAGCATGCTATTCACGGATTCGCGCACCCACACCAGATGCAGCATATTGACGAAACCCGGCCGGTTCGCGCCACGAATCAGCGAGCGCCAGTCGCAGGCGTTGGCGATCATCGGCAGCACGTGCGCGATCGCCGCCAGCAGGAGGCCAGCGCCGGCCGCGCGCAAGGCGGAGAACACCGCACCGGGGTTGTCCTGCCAGACCAGCCACAGCGACACCAGCAAGCCGGCCAGCGCGGCGATGCGCCCGAGATGCTTCATCATCGCGCGGCGACTCCCGGCGCGCGCTTCAGGCACGCCACGCGAGCTTCGCCGCCCTCCTCCAGATATCCACGCGTCATTGCTTACCCAACCTGCTGCTCATCCGTCAATCCGTCCTGCACGGCCGACAGCAGGCCGTCGCCGTCCACCTTGAAACTGAAGCCGCGCCAGATCACGTGCGAGGACCAGAAACTCGCGACAAAAATGCAAAACGATACGATATCCCATAACGGCAACAGCCACAGGTCGCGACGCGTCTGCTGCAACGCACGGTCGGCCAGCAGCTTCAGCACGAGCCGCGCGCACACGGCGAGCAGCGCGAGCGGCCACGACCACAGCGCACCGCCCGAGAAGGCAATCGCGAGCAACGCGAAAGCGAGCGGATGAATCAGCGCGGAGCCGAGATGGCCGAGCGGGTCGATGCTGCGAATCGTCCGGCTCCAGCGTAGTTCGTGCGCGATCAGCTGTGTCGCGCTCGATTCCACGCAGGCATGCGAGATCGTAAAAGGCGGAATCACCACTTTCTCGCCGATCATGCGCACGGCTTCGCCGATTGCATGGTCTTCGGCGAGATGCTTCACGAACGGTGTGAAGCCGCCGATTTTTTCGAGGGTGTCGCGGCGCATCGCGATGGTCTGCCCAAAGCATGGGCGCGCGAGACCGAGTGCGAGCCCTGTGACCACGCCAGGCAGAAACTGGTAATTGGTGGCCTTGGCCGACATGCGCGGCCAGAAGCCGGGGTCGGGCGCACCGCGATACACACAGGTAACGAGACCGACGCCGGGCTTCTGCAGTTCGCCGATCACATTGCGCAAATAATCCGGCCCGACCCCTACGTCGCTGTCGGCGAACACCAGCACGTCATGCCGGGCCTGCGGCAGCATATTGAGGATATTGCTGATCTTACGGTTCGGACCGTAGAGGCGCGCATCCACAACCACGGTGATGTCCGCTTCCGGGTGCAGCCGCCGCAGGGCGTCGACGGTTTGCAAGGCGGGGTCGGCTGAATCGTGCACGCCGAACAGGAATTGCACGGGGCCCGGATAGTCTTGCTGGCAGAAACCCGAGAGGTTGTCGAGCAACGCCCACTCGTTGCCGTGCAATGGTTTGACGACGGTGACCGGCGGAAAACTGCTCGGCTCGGATACCGCTCTCGCGAAAAACCGGCCGATCAGGGCGCCCGCCAGCACCGTGTAGGCGATGCCGAAAACCGCACTCGCCGCACACGCATAGGCAAGCGTGACGGCGAGCAGATGCAGGGCGCTCACGCTTGGTGGGCGCGCAGGAAGCGGAAGAATTCGACGCCTTCACGCAGACGCCGTTTCATCATGTCCCAGCTCGTGAGCATCTCACGCAGGATTTCCCAGATCTTCGACGGCCGGAAATAGAAGCGTTTATAGAAATTCTCGAGCTGGTGATAGATCTCGTCGCGCGACAGATGCGGATAGCCGATCGCCGCAAGCTGCACCCCTGACTTGCTGACCAGGTTGATGACCTTGTTCTCTTCCAGCCAGCCGTTCTCGACCGCCTGGTTGTAGAGCGTCGTGCCGGGATAAGGCGCTGCGAGCGACACCTGGATCGTATGCGGATTGATTTCCTTCGCATACTCGATGGTCTTCTGGATCGTGTCCTGCGTCTCGCCCGGCAGACCGAGAATGAAGGTGCCGTGAATCTTGATGCCAAGCTTGCGGCAATCTTCGCTGAAGCGGCGCGCGATGTCGGTACGCAGACCCTTCTTGATGTTGAGCAGAATCTGGTCGTCGCCCGATTCGTAGCCCACCAGCAGCAGGCGCAGGCCGTTTTCCTTCATGATCTTCAGCGTCGAGTACGGCACGTTCGCCTTCGCGTTGCACGACCACGTCACACCCAGTTTGCCGAGACCGCGGGCGATTTCCTCGACGCGCGGCTTGAAGTCGGTGAAGGTATCGTCGTCGAACATGATCTCCTTGACTTCAGGCATGTTGTCGCGAATCCACTTCACTTCTTCGAGCACGTTCTCGGTCGAGCGCGTGCGGTAGCGATGCCCGCCCACCGTTTGCGGCCACAGGCAGAACGTGCATTTCGAACGGCAGCCGCGGCCCGTGTAGATCGATACGTACGGGTGCTTCAGATAGCCGATGAAATAGTTGTCGATCTTCAGATCGCGCTTGTACACGGGCGCCACGAACGGCAGCTCGTCCATGTTCTCGAGGATCGGGCGCGCTTCGTTGTGTTCGATCGAGCCGTCGGCCGCGCGATAGCTGAGACCTTTGATGCCGACGAACGGCTTGCCTTCGGCGACTTCCTGGCAGGTGAAGTCGAATTCTTCACGGCAAACGAAATCGATCGCTTCGCTCGCTGTCAGCGAATTGTGCGGATCGACCGCGACCTTCGCGCCGACCATGCCGATCAGCACCGAAGGCTTGCGCTTCTTCAGGTCTTCGGCAAACAGCGCGTCGGTGGGGAAGGACGGTGTGCTGGTGTGGATCACCACCAGGTCATATTGCTGTGCTATGTCGAGCGATGCTTCGACGGACAGACCGTCGGCGGGGGCATCGAGTACGCGGCTATCGGGGACGAGCGCGGCGGGCTGCGCGAGCCACGTCGGGTACCAGAACGAGCGCACTTCACGCTTGGCCTGGTAGCGCGAACCCGCGCCACCGTCGAAGCCGTCGTACGACGGCGCCTGTAAGAACAGGGTTTTCATGAATGCTCCAGCAAGCCTTTGATCGGCGCTTTCAGTTTTCTGTCAGAAAACTATCGGAACGATTGCCCGCAAGAATGCAAGCGGGCACATAGGATCGCGCAAATACTACGGAGCAAAGCTGAAGGAAACCTTAAGGAAAGTATCCCGGTTCAGGCCGTACTAAATGGTTAATCCCAGCCTTCGCCTCAAGTGCGCTTGAGTACTTTATAGCGAAACAATGTTGCAGCCACAATCGCGGCGTAAGACGGACCATACGCCGCCAACGGCTCGTCTGGCGGCAAGGAACGGTGCGCTGCTCACTGTCGCCATAGCGCCCGATCTGCTTTGATTGTGAGTTTTTATTCGTTCAGTTCGGCACGCGCATTGACTACATTGACCGGTCACAACTAAACGTCCATCTCAGGATCAGTCAATGAACATCCCGCGGGGCACGGCGCGCTTCTTTCTCTCTTCCCTTGTTTCGATTTCGTCACACGAAGGACATACGAAACGCCCGCAAGCCGGCCGCGGCGCGCTGCTGACGGCGGCGGCGACCGCGCTCGCGCTCACCTTCAGCCTTCTTGCAGCGGGTATCGCGCATGCCGCGCCGCCTGCCGAACTGAAACTCGACTATGCCTATTACTCGCCGGAAAGCCTCGTCATCAAGCGCAACGGCTGGCTCGAGCAGGAACTCGCTCCGCAGCACACCCAGGTCAAATGGGTGCTGAGCCTCGGCAGCAATCGCGCGCTCGAATATCTGAACAGCGGCGCGATCGATATCGGTTCGACAGCGGGTCTGGCCGCCGTGCTCGCCAAAGCCAACGGCAATCCGATTCGCGCGGTGTACGTTTTCTCGCGCCCTGAATGGACCGCGCTCGTCGTGCGTAAAGACTCGCCGATCAAAACCCTCGCGGACCTGAAAGGCAAGAAGATCGCCGCGACCAAGGGCACGGATCCGTTCCTCTTCGCCTTGCGCGCGCTGCACAGCGCGGGCCTTTCGCGCGACGATGTGGAGATCGTCAATCTCCAGCATCCGGATGGGCGCACCGCGCTCGCCAACGGCCAGGTGGACGCCTGGGCCGGCCTCGATCCGCACATGGCCGCCGCCCAGATCGACGACGGCGCGAAGCTGCTGTATCGCAACGTCGACTTCAATACGTGGGGCCTGCTCGACGCTCGCGAGGATTTCATTCGCGACCATCCGGAGACGCTCGCGCAGGTGCTCAAGGTCTACGAAAAGGCACGCTTGTGGATCGCCGCGCATCCGGACGAAACCGCCAGGATCGTCGCGGAAGAATCGAAGCTGTCACTGCCGGTCGCGAAGCTGCAACTGAGCCGCAACGACTTCAGCCGTCCGCAGCCGGGCGCGCAGCAACTCGCCGCGCTCAAGGCCGCCGCACCGATTCTCCTGCAGGAGCAACTGGTGAAGCCGGGTACGGATCTGAATCAGGTAATCGACGCCTTGATCGACGTAAAGACAGCGCAGCCGGTTATCGCCGCGAACAGCGGCCAGTAAACGATCAATCCGTGCGACCCGCCTGCGCGATCGACCCGTGATAAACAAGCCGCCGCACCCAGTGCCTGCGAACTATTCGACCGACTCCCATGGCTAACGACGAATCGCTCGCGCTTCATCACCAATCGCAGGGAACGGAGGAACGCGCGCCACGCCCGCGCGACCCGCTCAAACGCTGGCGCATTGCCGGCTTGATCCTGCCGCTTGCCTTTCTTGCGGCGATCGAAGCGCTGGTGCGTGCGTCGGTATTGCCGGAACACCTGGTGCCGGCGCCGAGCACGATTGCCGGGACGCTGTGGCAACTGGGCGGCGAGCGCCTCGGCCGCCACATCGGTGCAAGCGCGATGCGGGTCCTCGCGGGCTTCGGCATCGGCTGCGCACTCGCCCTTCTGCTCGGTGCGGCAATGGGCTTGAGCCGCCGGCTCGACGCCCTGCTCGACCCGGCGTTTCAGGCGCTGCGGGCAATCCCCTCGCTCGCCTGGGTGCCGATACTGCTGCTGTGGATGGGCATTGACGAAGCGCCGAAGATCACACTCATCGCCATCGGTGCGTTTTTTCCGGTGCAATTGAGCGTTGTGGCCGGCATTCGCGGCGTCGACCGAAAACTGATCGAACTCGGCGAAGTCAACCGTTTGAGCCAGCGGGCGCTATTCACACGCATCCTCTTGCCGGCGTCCTTGCCGCACATCTTCACCGGACTGCGCACCGGCCTGAGCCTCGCCTGGATGTTCATGGTCGCCGCCGAACTGATTGCCGCCACCCGCGGCCTCGGCTATCTGCTGAGCGACGGCCGGGAAACCGGCCGCCCCGACCTCGTGTTCGGCGCGATTCTGCTGCTCGCGCTGCTCGGCAAGCTCAGCGACAGCATCCTGAAAGCGGTCGAAGCGCACGTCCTGTCATGGCGCGATACCGCGGACGACCGCTCTTCTTCGCGAGGTGTGCGTTGAACGCCTCAGCGCTTTTGAATCAGGCACCCCTGCTCCAGGTTCGCGCCGTCAGCAAGCGCTACGAAGCGCGATCGGTGCTCGAACGCGTGAGCTTCGAGATTGCACGTGGGGAGATCGTGAGTCTGGTGGGCCCGAGCGGATGCGGCAAGAGCACGCTGCTGCGCGTGCTGGCCGGTCTCGATCGCGATTTCGAGGGTGAGATTGTGCTCGACGGCGTGGCGCAGCACGGCCCGTCGCCGCGCCTCGGCGTGATCTTTCAGGAACCTCGCCTGCTGCCATGGCTGAGCGTGGCCGACAACGTCGCGTTTTCCGCCGGTCCACGGCAAGGCGGGAACCCGCGCGTGGCTCGACTGCTCGGCGAGGTCGGTCTGGCCGATACCGGCGCGGCGCTGCCCAAGCAGCTTTCGGGCGGCATGGCGCAACGGGTGGCGCTCGCGCGCGGCCTGTTCCCGCAGCCCGACCTGCTGCTGCTCGACGAACCGTTCAGCGCGGCGGACGCCATGACCCGCATGCGTCTGCAGGACCTGCTGTTATCGCTGACGCGCGCCCACGGCACCGCGGCGCTGATCGTCACGCACGATCTGGATGAGGCGCTTTATCTGTCCGATCGCGTGCTGCTGCTCAACACGGCGGGCCCGCATGGCGCCGGGCGGCTGGTGCGCGACATCGGCATTGCCGCGGCGCATCCGCGAGACCGGCGTGATAACGCGCTCGCCGACGTGCGAAACGAATTGCTCGAGGGGATCGGCGCGGCGCGAAACGCCTACGCATAAACGGACATTCCCGCGTTGCGCGAATTTAAGCGAACGCAAGCGAATTCAGGCGAATCCGCATGACGAGCGCGAGCGAATCGCCCGCGCCCCGTCAAAACCCGCCGGTCCGCACACCTTGGCGCGTGCGGACCGTCTACCGCGCTACTACTGCTTCATACCGGCTTGATGTCCGCCGCCTGCTTGCCCTTCGGCCCCTGCTTGATTTCGAAGCTGACCTTCTGGTTTTCCTGCAGCGATTTGAAACCTTCGCTGCGAATTTCCGAGAAATGGGCAAACAGATCCTCGCCACCGTCGTCCGGTGTGATAAAGCCAAAGCCCTTCGCGTCATTGAACCACTTCACTGTACCGGTTGGCATGTCGATTCCTCGTTTGCACCTTGGTTGAACGGGTTGCATTCGCCGTCTTTTACCTGCTGCTTTCGATCGCTGCATCGAGTGCCGCTTTCTGCTCACTCGCCGCACCATTCCACGCTGCTGGCTCCCGCCGGTTCCTGCGACTGCTGCTTGACTTTACGCCTGTTTGCGAGGCAATGCTCAGGCAGGCGTTTGTCTGCTGCGGCAACCGGGCGAGCAAGGCCTGTGCCGCGCGCTCCCGGTGAGGGCGCCGCCGATGCAATCGCGCGCAATCAGATAAGATGTTTGCTATCGGCAGTCCAGCCTTGGCCGCGCAGGTTCAGCCCAGTACCCCGACCGCGCGGCCTGTCGTTTTCCCACTTACAGGAACCCAGCATGGCCACCTCGAGCTATACCGATACCCGTCTTCTGATTAACGGCGAGTGGTGCGACGCCGCCAGCGGCAAAACCCTCGACGTCATCAACCCTGCCACCGGCAAGGCCATCGGCAAGGTGGCCCACGCCGGCATCGCCGATCTCGACCGGGCGCTGGCCGCCGCGCAACGCGGCTTCGAAGCCTGGCGCAAGATCCCGGCCAACGAACGTGCCACTACCATGCGCAAAGCGGCCGCGCTGGTGCGCGAACGCGCTTCCGACATCGCCCGTCTGATGACCCAGGAACAGGGCAAGCCGTTCGCCGAGGCTCGCATCGAAGTGCTGTCCGCCGCGGACATCATCGAATGGTTCGCCGACGAAGGCCGCCGCGTCTACGGCCGGGTCGTGCCCTCGCGCAATCTGGCAGTGCAGCAGACCGTGCTCAAGGAGCCGATCGGTCCGGTAGCCGCGTTCACGCCGTGGAATTTCCCGGTCAATCAGGTCGTGCGCAAGCTGAGCGCGGCGCTCGCGTGCGGCTGCTCGTTCCTCGTCAAGGCGCCGGAAGAAACCCCGGCGTCGCCGGCGGCGCTACTGCAGGCGTTCGTTGAAGCCGGCGTGCCGGCCGGCACGGTCGGCCTCGTGTTCGGCGATCCGGCCGAGATTTCCAGCTACCTGATTCCGCACCCGGTGATCCGCAAGGTCACGTTCACGGGTTCGACCCCGGTCGGCAAGCAACTGGCCGCATTGGCGGGCGCTCACATGAAGCGCGCGACGATGGAACTGGGCGGTCACGCGCCCGTCATCGTGGCCGAAGATGCCGACGTAGCGCTGGCCGTCAGGGCCGCAGGGGGTGCGAAGTTCCGCAACGCCGGCCAGGTCTGCATTTCGCCGACCCGCTTTCTGGTGCACAACAGCATCCGCGAAGAATTCGCCGCGGCGCTCGTCAAACACGCTGAAAGCCTCAAGCTTGGCGACGGTCTGGCCGAAGGCACGACCCTCGGGCCGCTCGCCAATGCGCGCCGTCTCACCGCCATGAGCAAGGTGCTCGACGACGCGCGCAAGACCGGCGCCAAAGTCGAGACGGGCGGCGAACGCGTCGGCTCGGAGGGCAACTTCTTCGCGCCGACGGTGCTGACCAACGTATCGCTCGAATCGGACGTGTTCAACAACGAGCCGTTTGGCCCAATCGCCGCGATCCGCGGTTTCGACACACTCGAAGAAGCGATTGCCGAGTCGAATCGCCTGCCGTACGGCCTGGCCGGCTATGCGTTCACGAAGTCGTTCAGCAACGTGCACCTGCTGTCGCAACGGATGGAAGTCGGCATGTTGTGGATCAACCAGCCTGCCACGCCCTGGCCGGAAATGCCGTTTGGCGGCGTGAAGGATTCGGGCTACGGGTCGGAAGGCGGTCCGGAAGCGATGGAAGGCTATCTCGTCACCAAGTCCGTTTCGGTGACGGCGGCTTAAAACAGCGAAGGCCGCGAGGCCTCAGGGCGAGGTTGCCGACCTCGTCCGCCAGTTTGATCGTAGTGCCAGGTCCGCGAGCGTTCGTTCGCGGACTTTTTTCTTGCAACGAAATTCTGCCTGCTCATGAACGACACCGCCCCGCACGTCATGCAACCCACGCTGACCGGACCAAGCGTCGAACTCCTGCCGCTTCAGCAGGAACACACGCAGGGTCTGCTCGACGCCGCCGCGGACGGCCAGTTGTGGAACATGAAGCTGACGGTCGTGCCGGGGCCGGAAACCGTCGGCAGCTACATTGCCACCGCACTCGATGGGCGTGCGGCTGGCACGGTGATGCCGTTTGTGATCGTCAAGCGCGATACCGGCGCGATTGTCGGCAGCACCCGCTTCTGGAAGATCGACCGCGTGAACCGGAAGCTGGAAATCGGCCACACGTGGCTGAGCGCCTCGATGCAGCGCTCGGTGGTGAATACCGAGGCGAAGTACCTGCTACTGAGTCACGCGTTCGAAGCGATGCAATGCGTGCGCGTGCAATTCACCACGGACGAACTCAACGAGAAATCACGGGCGGCGATTCTGCGGATCGGCGCGAAACAGGAAGGCATTGTCCGGCATGAACGGATCATGCCGGATGGCCGCAAGCGCAACTCGGTGCGCTTTAGCATCATCGATGAGGAATGGGCGGAGGTGAAGGCCATGCTGGAGAAAAAGCTGGGGCGGTAAGTGAGAACCCGCCGCCCCGCGCCTTCAAACGTGCACGTCCCGCTCGCCCAGCGGCTGCGGTGGCGTCGTCGCCGCCGCGAACTCCTCGCGCAACGCATCCCGCGCATGATGCCGACGCACCCATAGCGCCGTCAAAATCGGCACGAGAATCGCCGTCACGAGACACGCCGTCGCGACCATCGCCGTCGCTGCCGGCACGAGCGGCTTGAAGCGCGGAATCATCTCGCCGATGATCGCGGGGTTCGCCACCGCGGCGCCCGCCGTCGACGAAGCCGCCAACCCCGCTGCTCCGTTTCCACCCGCGATCCAGCGATCCGCGAGGATCAGCGGAATCCCCGTCACGACGATCACCCCGAGACCCAGCACGATACCGGGCAAGCCGCTCGTGACGATCACGTTCAGGTCGATGCCGTTGCCGAGCGCGAAACCGAAAAACGGAATCAGCGGATGCACGCAGCGGCCAAAGAACTCGCGCAGGTCGCTGTCCATATTGCCGAGGGTGAAGCCGATCAGGAACGGCAGCACCGCGCCGACGAACAGCCGCGGCTCGAAGAACGCGACACCGGTCGCGCCGAGAATGATCATGCTGATGAGCGGCCCCGACTCGATCGACATCAGCACGAACGCCCCTGCCTCCTCCTTGCTGCCGTATTGCTGCATCACCGCCGCGTAGAGGCCGCCGTTTGTCATGTCCATCGACGTCGTGATCGCGAGCACCGAGAGGCCGGCGAACAGGCCGGCCTTGACGCCGTCAATCGGAATGAAGTGCGAAGCAACGATCGTGGCAATCCACGCCACCACCATTTTGGTCACGAGCAGCGTGCCCGACTTGCGCAGCACGACGCCCGTCGCCCGCAGGTCGATGGTCGCGCCCATGCAGAAGAACCACACCGCCAGAATCGGCACGGTGCCGCTAATCAAGCCATTCGTGAACGACCCGAGGTATTTCCCCGCGCCCGGTGCAAACGTATGAACACAGGCGCCGAGCAGCAATGGCACCAGCATCAGGCCGCCTGGAATGCGGTCGATGGCCTTCTTGAGCTTCATGCCTCCTCCATGGACTTTGCGTCCAGTTATCGGGTGGATCACCCGGGGTGATGTCCCGTTCTTGCGCCGGGCGACTCCCTTTCGGCGCAATATAGCACCGCGATAGGAACAACGTTCCGATTTTGATGAGCTTCGCGCTCATCGTTTACCCGCTGTTAGCCTGAAAGCCTTGCTACTCTTAATGCGGCGTTGCAATATTTTCGGACCAGCGTTCCATAATTTAAAATCTGCGCTACAGTCGAGCGCAGACCGGCGCCGCAATACGGCCTGCCAGGGCGCCCAACCCGATCGGAGAACACAACAATGGAAGTGAGACAGAGCATCAATAGCGAGTACGCGAAGACGCTGGATACCGCGGGATTGCGCAAGCAGTTTCTCGTTGAGCAGGTGTTCGAACGCGACGCGCTGCAACTCACCTACAGTCACATCGACCGCATCATCGTCGGCGGCGTATGGCCGGCCTCGCGCGCGGTCGAACTGGCCGCCTCGCTTGGCAAGGCAATCGGCGTCAACTATCTGCTGGAGCGCCGCGAACTCGGCGCGATCAACATCGGCGGCGATGGCTGGGTCGACGTGAACGGCACGCGCCACACGGTGCGCAATGAAGAAGCCATCTACATCGGCAAGGGCGCGCAGGCCGTTGCATTCGGCAGCGACGATGCGGCCCGCCCCGCGAAGTTCTACCTGAACTGCGCGCCCGCGCACGAGTCGTATCCCACCCGCACGATCTCACTCGCGCAGGCCTCGCCCGAAACGCTCGGCGCGCCCGAAACAAGCAACCGCCGCACCATCTACAAGTTCATCGTCCCCGAGGTACTGCCCACCTGCCAGCTCTCGATGGGCATGACCAAACTCGAACCGGGCAACCTCTGGAACACAATGCCGTGCCACACGCACGAGCGCCGCATGGAGGTGTATTTCTATTTCAACATCGCCGACGACGCAGCCGTTTTCCACATGATGGGCGAGCCGAGCCAGACACGGCACATTCTCGTGCACAACGAACAAGCCGTGATCTCGCCGAGCTGGTCGATTCACTCGGGCGTCGGCACGCGCGCGTACACCTTCATCTGGGGCATGGTTGGCGAAAATCAGGTGTTCAGCGATATGGATCACCTCGCCGTGCGCGATCTGCGTTGATGCACGGCATGCTGGCCACGCCGGATACGACCGGCAGGAAAGGCACCCTCGGCACCCTCAGCACCATAGGAGCCCACGCACAGTGAACACCTTCGATCTGACCGGCAAGGTCGCTATCGTCACCGGCAGCAATGCGGGCCTCGGCGCCGGCATGGCCGTCGCGCTTGCCACGGCCGGCTGCGATATCGTCGGCGTGAGCCGCGCGGACGCCGGCGCTACGCCCACCCATGTCAAGGCGGCCGGCCGCCGCTTCGCGGATGTGCGCGCCGACCTCGCGTCGATCGCCCCGGTCGAGGACATCGTGCGCGCCGCCGTCGAAGCATTTGGCCGCGTCGACGTGCTCGTGAACAACGCGGGCCTCATCCGCCGCGAAGACGCACTCGACTTCAGCGAGGCCGACTGGGACGCCGTCATGGACGTCAACCTGAAGAGCGTGTTCTTTCTTTCGCAGGCCGTGGCGCGGCAGTTCGTGCAACAGCAAAGCCGCGGCAAGATCATCAACGTCGCGTCGATGCTGTCGTTCCAGGGTGGCATACGCGTGGCGTCCTACACGGCGTCGAAAAGCGGCGTGCTCGGTCTCACGCGGTTGCTCGCGAATGAATGGGCCGCGCACGGCATCAACGTGAACGCGATCGCTCCAGGCTATATGGCGACCGCGAACACAGCAGCGCTGCGCGGCGACGCGCAGCGTAACGAAGAAATTCTCAGCCGCGTGCCGGCAGGCCGCTGGGGTACGCCGGAAGATCTCGCGGGACCGGTTGTATTCCTCGCTTCGTCGGCATCGGACTATGTGCATGGGCATACGCTTGCCGTAGACGGCGGCTGGCTTGCGCGCTAGCGTGACAGCAGCACGGGTCGATGACGGGTTGCACGGATCGCCGGACACGGTATCCTCTCGACGCCGACGAACGCTCGGTCAGGGCCATGAGCGATTCTTGATCGGGTTGGCATCAACAGGGGAAGGATGGAAATGGCAGCAATGGGCAAACAGCGCAGAGGCGACGACAGCACCTACGCGCAAGATGCGGACAGCGCGGGTGGCGCGGGTGGCGCGGGCGGCCCGATCAACGACAAGGGCGAGTCGGCCTCGTCGATCGGCAGGGTCTTTGCGATTCTCGGCGCGATCGGCGACAGCGGGCAGATCGGCATCAGCGAATTGTCGCAGCGGCTCGATCTGTCGAAGACCACCGTGCACCGCGTAATTCAGACGCTGAAGGCGCTGGGCTACGTGACCCAGGAAGTCGAAACCGAGCGTTACCGGCTAACCATCCGCCTGTTCGAACTCGGTGCGAAAGCGCTGGAGAGCGTCGACCTGGTGCGCGAGGCCGATATCGAGATGCGCCATATCGGCCAGGTCACGCGCGAGGCCGTCCACCTCGGCGCGTTCGATGAAGACGCCATCATTTACATCCACAAGATCGACGCCGACTACGGGCTGCGCATGCAGTCGCGAATCGGCCGCCGCAATCCGCTGCACAGTACGGCAATCGGCAAGGTGCTGCTTGCGTGGATGCCGCCGGCCGAAGCACGCGAAGTCCTCTCGCACGTGGAATTCCGCAAGTCGACGCAAAAGACGCTCGCCTGCGCCGACGCCGTGCTCAGCATCCTGCCGCGGGTGCGTGAGCAAGGCTATGGCGAGGACAACGAGGAGCAGGAAGAAGGCCTGCAATGTCTCGCGGTACCGGTGTTCGACCGCTTTGGCCGTGTGATCGCCGGCCTGTCGATTTCATTTCCGACCATGCGCTGCGGCGCCGACACGAAATCGCACTACGTCGCCCTGCTTAAGCAATCGGGGCTCGCGATCTCGGCGCGGCTTGGCTATCGCGAGGCGGCGACAGACGAGCAAGCCGCTATCGAAGGCTTGAGCTAAAGCCGCGAAACGCCTCGCGAGTTCAAGCGGCCTTCGCCGCCGGATTCGGCTCGACGCTGCGCGTAAAACTGCGGCGCCCGTCGACACTGACCGGCACGTCCCCCTTCAGCGTCACGCGACGCACCACGCGGTGAGCATCGCCGTAGTCGTTGACCGCGTAGTGCTGGGTTGCGCGGTTATCCCAGATCGCGACGTCGCCCGCCTGCCAGCGCCAGCGCACAATGTTCTCGAGTCGCGTCACGTAGGCTTGCAGCAGTTCCAGCACATGCGCCGACGCACTGGGCGTGAGGCCGACGAAATTCTTCACGAAATGGCCGAGTATCAGCGTCTTTTCGCCGGTTTCCGGATGGACACGCACGACCGGATGCTCGGTTTCGTAGCGCGTCGACACGAATACTTCGCGATAGCGTTTAAGCGCTTCGGCATCCCGGCCGCGCTCTCCGACGTTGCCATAGCTCGCGTAGTCGTATTCATTGCTGTGCACCGCCCACAGTTGCTCGGCGAGCGCCTTGAGCGGCGGCGGCAGATCGTCGTACGCGGTGGCGGTGTTGGCCCAGACGGTGTCGCCACCCACCTCCGGAATCGTCACGCCGCGCAGGATCGACGCCTGCGGATAGGCATCGACGAACGTCACGTCCGTGTGCCATGAATTCGCGCGGCCGCCGCGATGTGAATCGAGTTCGAGCAGGTGGTCGGTGCCCTCCACTACCGGCACCGTGGGATGCGAAACCGGCTCGCCGAGCAGCCTCGCGAAGGCTTCCTGATCGCTGTCCTGCAAGTGCGCCTGGCCGCGAAAAAAGATCACCTTGTGGCGCAGCAGTGCGGCGCGAATCGCTTCGACGGTTGCCGGTTCGAGTTGGCCCGACAGGCGCACGCCGCGAATTTCCGCGCCAATGCGGCCGGTGACAGGTTGAATGTCCAATGCGTTGGACGTCGCGAGACTGAGATTCGACATGCGAGGCAACTCCTGGGTTCAAGGACGATGCCTCGATCTAACCAGTGTTGACGGCGCACGTAAAACACTTGTTTTTTCTGTGCTTATCACGCATTCGGGCATGACGATCGCACGCGATGCGATGACGTCAGAATCGCCACAATCACGGCACAATCACGGCAGCATGCGCTGCAACGTCTGATCCTTGAGCACCAGGCGATGAAACAGCGCTGCCGCGATATGCAGCGCGATCAGCGCGAACAACACCCAGGCCAGATATCCATGGATATCGCCCATTTCATGTCCCACTGACGAGCCGACCGGCGCGATGTCCGGGTACGGCAACACGCCGAGCAGCTTGACGGACCATCCGCGCGAAGACGCATTGGCCCATCCCAGCACGGGCACAACCACGAGCGCGAGATAAAGAAGACCGTGCGTGATGTTTGAAACGACACGAAAAAAAGGCGAAAGCGATGCAGGTGCTGGCGTGTGCGTAAGACGCCAGACGATTCTCACCAGCACCGCTGCAATCAGCGTTGCACCCACACCGAGGTGCCACGCGATCAGGCCTTCGGGCCGCGTGCCTTTATGGATATCCGGCATGGTCCAACCGATCACGAACTGCGCTGCAATCAGTAAGACCACCAGCCAGTGAAGAAACCTGGCCACGCCGTCATAGCCTGATGCGTAACGCGAGAAACTGGCCGGGTCCGATCGCATGGTCATGAAAATGATTTAGCCGCAGTGAAGCGATTGAATGGGGAGCGCATTTGTGCCGGGTGCGTGCTTATTCCGCACTTGTCCCGCAATTGTATTCCGAGCGTACTCACGCGGGATGCTACGGATGAAACCTTAAGAGAAACTGATGTCGCGATCCATCGCGAGTCTGCAACTGAATGTATCCGTTCTGCATACGCGCAAGGATTAGCCGCGTCCCGCCTGTCCCGATTGTTCGTACCCGTGTGAGGCGACCCGCTCGAGCCCGCAGGATGCGCGCGGCTTCGACATTTTCCATAGCGCGCTCAACGGGTTGGCCAACAATGTCTTGCCATCGGAACGGCCAATCGCCGCGTCACGCCCGATCTCCCGCCCCTGTGCTGAACGCCGTCGACATGCGCAAAAATCGACACGTCCTGTTACACACGAACACACCGGTAATCCCGCCGCTCAGTAGAGTTCTGATCACACATAAAGGGAGAGCATCGTCATGAAACGAATTTTCGCGCTGGTCCTGCTGGCTGTCACGCTGGGGAGTGCATTGGGCGGCTGCATCGTCGTCCCCGGAGGCGGTTATCACGATCATGACCACTATCACGACCATTACTAAACGTCCTCAGCACTCCAGGCGCCGCTGGCATGGCGCACTCCACACTCAATCGTAAAAACCGAGAATAAAACATGAGCAATTCACGAAGCCGCTGGCTGTCGATGGCTGTCGTTGCAGGTCTGGGGATCGGCGCATCTTCTGTCGCGCTGGCGCACGTCGACGTGGGCGTGAACATCGGTATTCCGGGTGTGGCCTATGCACCCGAGCCGGTCTACGCCCCGCCGCCCGTCTACGCACCCGCGCCGCCGGTGGTCGTGGTGAGCCCCGGCTGGTACGGCGAACGTTATTACGACGGCCATCGCTACTGGGAACGGCGCGAGTGGGAAGAGCGCCATCGCGAGCGCGAATGGCACGACGCACGCGGCTATCGTGAAGGCCCACACGATGATTGGCACGGTCATGGCGGCGACCACGGCGATTGGCACGGCCATGGCGACGGTCACGGGCCGGGCGATCACTAAGGAATGGGCCGTAGCGGCGTCGCTGACGCGGTTGGCCCACGCCGGCATTCGCGCCCCATCTTTTGCAGGAGCGAAGACTTGCAACGCAACGATCCAAGGCGTGTAACCGCACACATCGACGGCGCCGTCATTTCCGCCGAATACAGCGAACAGACCGGTCAATTGTGTTTGCGTCAGGACGGCGTCGTGCTTCGCGAATGGTTTCCACCTCACTCGTGGATCGCGATTGCATCAGTGGCCGGCGCGCGCCACTGGGGCACGCGGCCCACTGACGACGACCTTCTGGCGTTACTACGCAATGAAATGACCTTGCTGCGCGCGCAATAGGCCCCAATGAGCGCAATGAGCACGCGATGCTCAGGCGTAAAAAAAACGGTCATCGAATGTGTTTCGATGACCGTTTTTCTGGTCGACATCGCGGATGTTGAATGCGTCCAGCAACGCAGCGATAAATCCGGTGTTTCGTCGTTCCCTGCGTTATTCCTTCGTTATTCCCTTAGCGCGCGTTATAAACCGGCGGCGAATAGGAACTGACCGTCGTATCGTTGCCGCGACCGGCTTGCCATGTGCCGTGGCTGCCCGAACCGTAGCCACTGGTATCGGCCTGACGAGCGCCTTGCTGTGCGGAAACCTGCGCTTGCGCGCCCTGCTCGTTTTGCGGGACCGGCTGATTCGATTGCGCGAACGAAGCGATCGGGGCACCGAGAACAACAGCGAAAGCAACAGCCTTGATGAGCGATTTCATGAAACCACCTCCATAGATTGACTTGCACGCGCTGCAGACATGATGTGTGGTGCAGCGGATGAAGCAAGTCTAGGAGGGGATCAGGCGCGGATAAATCCCCCAATCCTGAATTCACTGTTGCTTTTGACACTACAATGGCAGAAGCCCGCCCATCAAGGGTTTGCCGGGCTTTTTCCGCGCGGCGAAACGCCTCTGACCGAAAAAAAACCGGCCCCTGTTCTATAAACGCTGGCTATCAATTCGTGCTACACCACCGCGACGCCCACGTAATTCTCCGCCATCGCGGTCGCCGCCGCGCGCGACGTGGTCACGTATTCGAGTTCGGCCACCTGCAACTGCTGTTCGAACGGCGACGCGCCTTCAATGCGGTGCATCATGCTCGTCATCCAGTACGAGAAATGCTCGGCGCGCCAGATCCGCTTGAGCGCGGTTGCGCTGTAACCATCCAGCAGATCGGTGCGATTTTCAACGTAGAACGCGTTCAGCGCCTCGGTCAATACACGCACGTCGGCGACAGCGAGGTTCATGCCCTTCGCACCGGTAGGCGGCACGATATGCGCGGCGTCGCCGGCGAGAAAGAGCCGGCCATGCTGCATCGTGGCCGAGACGAAACTGCGCATGCCGACAATGTTCTTCTGAAAAATCTTGCCATCCACGATTTTCTGGCCATCGTGTGAATCGACGCGTGCGTGCAGTTCGGCCCAGATGCGGTCGTCGGACCAGTTGTCGACAGAGTCCTTAGGATCACACTGGAAATACATGCGCTGCACGTTCTGCGAGCGTGTGCTGATCAGCGCAAAACCGCGCTCGTGGCGCGCATAGATCAGCTCATCCGACGACGGCGGCCCTTCGCACAGAATGCCGAACCAGCCAAACGGGTACACGCGTTCGAAATCTTTGCGCAAGGCCTGCGGAATCGATGTACGCGATATCCCTTGCGAGCCGTCGCAACCGATCACAAAGTCGCATTGCAGTTCGCATGCCTCGCCTTCGTGGTGATAGCGAATCGACGGCGCATCGGTATCGATGCCGTGCAGCGAGGTATCCGTCACCCCGAAGCGCAAAGCGCCGCCGGCAGCCATGCGCGCGGCGACCAGGTCCTTGATGACCTCGTGCTGCGCGTAGACCGTAATCGAATGGCCGGTGAGTCCGGTCAGATCGATGCGGCGGCGCTTGCCTTCGAAAGCCAGTTCGAAGCCGTGATGCAACGCGCCCTCGGCCTTCATGCGCGCGCCGACGCCGGCTTCGGTGAGCAGGTCCATCGTGCGCTGTTCGAGCACACCGGCGCGGATGGTGGATTCGATCTGTTCGCGGGTACGCGATTCGAGCACGACGGAGTCGATGCCGCGCAAATGAAGAAGATGGGAAAGAAGCAGGCCCGCAGGCCCGGCGCCGATGATGCCAACTTGGGTGCGCATGAGTTGTCTCCTGAATGCGGCGATTGATTTGCACGCAGTTTGACAATCATGCGCTGTATCGCGCAACGCGATATGGCGGATATGCGTTATCTAGTTTTGAGATATTGAATGCATCGGTTTGGGCCGTCCTATGGCGCGCTAATGCGCTCGGGCGTTGTCCAGACGGCGATCGCGCCTGGCCGGCTGAGCGACGACCAGGCATATGGTTTTGCGAGGCATCGAGGTAAACCCCGATTCGTTCCTGCGCCCCTTGCAACGTCGGCTTACGCGAGGAAAAAGCGGTACGCCGGATTCTGCGTCTCTTCCCAGTACGGATAACCCAGCGTCGCGAGAAAGCGGTCGAACTCGCGGTTCTCGCTCTCCGGCACCTGGATGCCGACCAGGATCGAACTGTAGTCCGCGCCCTGATTGCGGTAGTGGAACAGGCTGATATTCCAGTTCGGCGCCATCGACGACAGGAACTTCATCAGCGCACCCGGACGCTCCGGAAACTCGAAGCGGAACAGGCGTTCGTCGTGCGCCAGCGGCGAGCGGCCGCCGACCATGTAGCGGATGTGCTGCTTCGACAGTTCGTCGAAAGTCAGATCGACGGTGGCGAAGCCGTGTGCTTCGAACGCGCCGGCGATCTGCGCCGACTCGCTGCGGTTGCGGATCTGTACGCCGACAAAGATATGAGCGGAGTTGGCATCCGCAATCCGGTAATTGAACTCGGTGACGCTGCGGGTGCCCACCAGCTCGCAGAAGCTGCGGAAGCTGCCGCGCTCTTCGGGAATCGTCACCGCGAACACCGCTTCGCGCGCCTCGCCGACTTCGGCGCGCTCGGCCACGAATCGCATGCGGTCGAAGTTCATGTTCGCGCCCGACGTGATCGCGATCAGCGTCTGGTTTTCAAGGCCCTCGCGCTCGGCGTACTGTTTGGCGCCCGCCACGGCCAGCGCGCCGGCCGGTTCCAGCACGCTGCGGGTGTCCTGGAACACGTCCTTGATCGCCGCGCACAGCGCATCGGTATTCACAAGCAGCACGTCGTCGAGATAATCGCGGCACAGGCGGAAGGTCTCGTCGCCCACCAGCTTGACGGCCGTGCCGTCCGAGAACAGCCCGACTTCGTTCAATGTGACCCGTTCCCCAGCTTTCAGCGAGGCGGCCATCGCGCACGAGTCGTCGGTCTGCACGCCGATCACCTTGATCTCCGGGCGCACCGATTTCACGTATGCCGCGACGCCTGCCGCGAGTCCGCCGCCGCCGATCGGCACGAAGATCGCGTGGATCGGGCCCTGATGCTGGCTGAGAATCTCCATCGCAACCGTCCCCTGGCCGGCGATCACGTACGGATCGTCGAACGGGTGAACGAAGGTCAGGCCGCGTTCCTCCTGCAGCTTCACCGCATGCCCGTACGCATCGCTATAGGACTCGCCGAACTGCACGACTTCGACCGTCGCGCCGCCATGCGCGCGCACGGCGTCGACCTTCACCTGCGGGGTGGTCACCGGCACCACGATGATTGCCTTCACGCCCATGCGCGCCGCCGACAGCGCGACGCCCTGCGCATGATTGCCCGCCGACGCGGTAATCACGCCGCGCTCGAGCGCGTCCGCCGGGATGTGCGCCATCTTGTTGTAGGCGCCGCGCACCTTGAAGGAGAACACCGGCTGGTTGTCCTCGCGCTTCAGATAAACCGGATTGGACAGCCGCGCCGACAGGTTCGGCGCGCGTTCGAGTTCGGTCTCGCGGGCCACGTCGTAGACGCGCGCGGTCAGGATTTTCTTCAGGTAGTCGTGGCGCAAGCTCACGCTGTCAGCGGCTTCGGCAACCTGATTGAGTTCGTGTAACGGCAAGGCAAGCTCCTGGGCGGCAAGGGCAAATCAACAGAGAGATCACCAGGAGGCAGGCAGCAAGCGGACATAAAAAAACCCGCCTCGTGGGGCGGGTTATTGTCACTGCGATCAGAGGCGCGCTAACCCACCATTCGATGAATGGTGCTAATAATCAGCGCAATACGGATGTCGAGGCAGTTCATGCGGATGATCTTCGTTGACTTGGCGGCCTTTGTCAATCCCTGCCAGCCAGATCGGGCAGCGCCGCCTGAGCCTGTATGACGCGCACCGCCAGCGACACGCGTCATACGGACGGACGCATCACCGCACGCCGCTTTGTTTCTTGAAGGCGTCCAGAATGCGCCGTTCCAGCGCGTTGTAGTCGCGCCCAAAGTGATGATCGCCCGACGTGCGAATCACCGTGACGCCAGTTTGGGCCAGCGTCGGACACAAGGTGTCCTTCTCTTCTTCACCGTAGAAGCACTGCACGATCGCAGGCGGTACACGCGTCAGTTCGGGCTGCACCTTCAAGGCCTTGTCGCTTGCCGGCATACCGAGCCAGCCGCCCACACGGATCTGGAAATCGGCGTCGGGCGCGAAGCCCAGCAACGCAATCAGCGACACCTTCGCGCGCAGCGCCTCGGGCAAACGGTTATAGGCGAACGGCATCACGTCGGCGCCGAACGAATAGCCGACGAGCGCAATATGCTCCGCATGCCAGCGCGTCCCGTAGGTTTGCATCACGCGCGCGAGATCGCGGCTCGTCTGCGCCGGGGTTTTCTCGCTCCAGAAATAGCGCAGACTGTCGATGCCGACCACCGAAACGCCGTCTTTCTGCAACGCGAGCGAGATGGTCTTGTCGAGATCGCGCCAACCGCCGTCGCCGGAAATCACAATCGCCATCAGGCCGTTCGGATGCGCCGCCGGCAATTCGATCAGCGGCAGATCGGAGACGTCGTCTTCGCTCGCCGGGGTCGTCTGCAAATGCCGCGTCACCAACGCCACGAGTTGCGTGCGATCGTCGTTGCCAGGCGTCGCCTTTTCGACGAAGCCCGGCACTTTGTCGCGGATGATCGTCGGGTCCGGCGGGCACGGTTGAAAGCGCGGATCCAGATTGCGCTCAGCGTCCACCGAAACCGCGCCGGCTACCGTATTCGACGGCGCCTGCTCCAGCACGTGCATCGCCAGCGTCGCGCCCTGCCCCGTACCGGCGACGATCGGCGCGAAATAGCGGCTCGATTGCGATTGCCGTTCGAGTTGATGGCTCAGGGCCTCAGCATCGCCCACCAGTTGATGACAGGTTTCTTTTTTCGCGCTCAGATTGGCCGCATAGCGCGCCGTATCCACGCCGACGGTCATCGCGCCTGCCTTCGCGAGCGCATCTGCGGTTTGCTGGTCGGCGGCACTCCAGCCGCTCGCCGGCGAGTACAGCACCACCAGGCCGCGCAAGGGGCCGGCCGGCTGCGTCACCGTTACGTCGCCATAACGGCCGCCGGGTACGGTGGTGGTAGCGGTGGTGGTAGCGGTGGTAGTGGTGGTGGTTGCGGCGCAAGCAGCGGTGCTGCCAGCAACGAGGCTCGCCGCCATGGCGAGCCTGAAAAACGGTTGCAATGTCATGAACGCCGGCCTCCTGCCAGCAATGACAGGTCCGCGAGCGTGAAGAACACGCTCATCGAACCCGACGCCGCGAGATAGCGCGGCTCCCAATGCGGCTGGAACTTGCTCTTGAAAGCTCGCAGTCCGCGGAAGTTATAGAAGCGGCCGCCGAAGCGCCACACGATGCCCGCCAGCCGATGCCAGCGCGACGCGAGCGGCGTCGGCTGCATGCCGGAGAGCGGCGCGATGCCGAGACTGAGCGAGCGGAAACCCGCCTGCTTCAGATGCAGCGCCAGTTGGGTGAACAGATACTCCATCGCATACGGCGATGCGCTTTCCACGTGGCGCATCACGCCGACCGTCGCCTCGGTGTTCAGATCGGTCGTCATGTAGGTCACGAAAGCCACCGGTTCGCCGTTCTGGCGCACCAGCATCACGGATTGCGCGGCGAGGTACTCGTCGGTGAACGCGGCTACGGAGAAGCTCTTTTCGCGCGCGTCGCGGCTGTCGAGCCAGCCATCGGAAATCTCGCGCAGCGTTTCGAGCGACGCCGGCACGTCGGCCTGATCGATCACTTCGACGGCAAAACCATCACGCTCGCCACGCTTGAGCGCATAGCGCAAATGCGCGCGATGCGAGCCCTTCAGATCGAAATCGTCGAGCACCACGTGAGCCTCTTCGCCCAACTTCATCAGCGTGAGGCCCGCGTCGAGGTAAAGCGGCAAAGCGTTTGCGCGCACCTGATAGAACGCGGCGCGGCCGCCGTGCGTGTGCGCAAGCGCGACAAACTTGCTGATCAAGCCGGCCCACTCCTCGCGCGGACCGACCGGATCGTGAAGCGCGGCCCACGTGCGGCCATTTTTCGCGTACATGAGGAACGCCTCGCGCGATTCGGAAAAGAGAAAGCTCTTGTCGCCCATCAGCGCGAGCCCGGCGTCGCTGCGCTCCTGCGCCCGCACGATACGCGCCGCATCCTGCAGATCTTGCGCCGGGGGCATGACGAAACGGCCGGCCGCGGGACGCAGCAACTGCCAGAACGCGAACGTCGCGGCAAACAGGCTGGCGGCCAGCGTCGCACGCAGCGCACGCGGGGCGCGTTCGTCGAAAGCGAATTGCCACCACAGGTCGCGCGTATAAGGCACGTCGCGGAACGCAAACAGCATCACCCACACCGCGAGCGCGAGCACCATCGCCACCGACACCAGCCAGCTCATCGTAAAGCGCTCGGCGAACAGCGACGAATGACGATTGAAGCGGCGACGGGTAGACAGCAGCAGCGCGATCAGCATACCGAGCACGCCCGCTTCCACAAACGCAAGTCCTTTGGTCAACGACAGCGCGAGGCTCAATACCGCCAGCAGCAGCGTCATCCACCACGCGGCATCCAGACGCCGCAGCAAGCCGCGCGCGACGAACAGCAGCAGCACGCCGAGCACGCTGCACAGCATCTGCGAGCTTTCGAGCACCCATAGCGGCAGCACGTCGCGCAGAATCCGGATGCGGTGCCAGAACGCGGGCGTGGCGCTGGAAATCACCAGCATGCCGCCGACCACGAACGTCACCAGGCTCAGAAACAGCGGTGCGAGTTTCGACGCGGCCGCCGCATGCTGCAGCGAAAAACGGCTTTTCAACGCGCGGCCTTCGAAACCGGCAAGCAGCGCCGCCGAGACGATCAGCGGGGCACCGAAGTAAATTGCGCGATAGGCGAGCAGCGCCGCGACCATCTGATGCGTTTGCACGCTGCCGTTCAGCGTGAACACCATGGCGGCTTCGAACACGCCGACGCCGCCAGGCGTGTGGCCGATCAGGCCGAGCAGCATCGCGGCGGCATAGACGGTGATGAAGGTCACGAAGCCGACATCCGCATGCGGCAGCAGCGCCCA
Organism: Paraburkholderia sp. BGA-UO-ETr-F12; assembly: GCF_059567945.1. NCBI lineage: Bacteria > Pseudomonadati > Pseudomonadota > Betaproteobacteria > Burkholderiales > Burkholderiaceae > Paraburkholderia > Paraburkholderia sp. BGA-UO-ETr-F12. The sequence goes on from NZ_JCAQOZ010000066.1 coordinate 156,723, forward strand.
CAGCGCGAGGCCCGCGGCCACCACGTCGAGTACGGCGAGGGCCACCTGGGCGAGCAGATCGCGGCGCGCCGGGATATCGAACGACAGCCACTGCCAGCGCGTGCGGACCGGGCGCGTTTCGCGACGGCAGGCGGCCGCCGCGAGTCCGAGCAAGGCCAGCACCGCGACGCCGCTCCAACGCAGCGTGAGCGGCGCAAGATGCAGCATCGCCGCGAGCGGGTTGGCGAGGCACACCATGCCAAGCGCCGTCATCAGCACCAGCGCGAGCGCCAGCGAGACGCTCGTGAACACGGTCATGCGGCCGATCTGCGCGGGCGTGACATTCGACACCCCGTAGACGCGCGCACGCACGGCGCCGCCCGTCAATGCGCCAAAGCCGGTGACATTGCCGAGCGCGGAACCCGCGGTCGCGCCAATCCACAGCGCGGCGCGCGGCACCACGGCGCCGAGGTAGCGCAAGCCGACCGCGTCGCGTCCGACCAGCGCGACATAGCTGAGCGCGGTCGCGCCGAGCGCCGCGGCCCACTCGCCTGCCGTCAGGTGACGGAGCTGGCGCACGACCGAGCGATAGTCGACTGCTTGCGAGAGATGTTGGAGTACGACTAGCAGCAACCCGCAAATGACGAGTGCGAGCACGGGCGAGAGAATGCTGCGCTTGCCAAGCACGCGGGACACTCGGTCGAACATCGCGCCTAGCCGGTCGAACCTGTTGTTATATCGGTGGAACATGGTCAATGCGAGCCTTGCCTGGAGCTGTCGTGGCGACGGATCGTCTGCCACGGCGTCGCCTCACTCTGGCGATTACAAATGGATAACGGCAAAGCGTTAAAAAGGTTGACACTGTCAGCCAATGTCATTCAGTTCGTCGGGTTTTAACCTGGATCGGTGAAGGAAGCCGAACACGCTTCGTGGCATGACGGCGCAACTTGCGCCCATCAAACGGTCGAAGTTGCCGATTGGTTTGCCGTGCCGATACGGACCGCGAGCCTCGACAGGGGGGAGAATTTTAAACGTTTATTGAAGATACCGAGACGAAGATTTGGCGCCCCGTCGTAATCAGCCGATCGCGCACTGATTTAAAGGCTGATTTTATCCATCAAGATTTTCGCCTCGCGTGCCGTAATCGAGATCAATAGCACGGCGCAATGCCGGGATTTCGTAGCCTGAACGGCGGCAATTGAAGGGGAATGATGATGGCAGAACAGGATTGGGTGATGGCGGGGATCTATCTGGTCGGACTGGTATCGATGGCGCTTCTCATTAGCGCACTGTCCGCGCGAGCGACCAAAGAACGTCCGGTTTCATCGCGCATCAGCGATTAATGCCCGCAGGACCGGGCTTCCGACGCCGCGAGCCCGGAGCAGGTAGTGGGAAGCTGCCTGGATGAAGGCCGTGACGTCGCGCGTGCAATTTGCGCGGCCTAGGGCGAAGTGATTCATTGCGCCCGGCAATTGACGACAGCGGGGGCTCCGCCTGATCGATCCCGACGGCACGCCCTACGCGCGAGACAACGACCTGCCTGGTGTTCCGGATTCCAGGCCGTAGATGACTACCAGCCGTACTACCAGCCGTTAGTGAGACGCCTACTGCGGGCGGCGATGCGCTTCGGCCAACACAGCGCAGGTTTGCAGATGCAGGTTGAGCGCGTGCAGAGCCAGTGCGCGGAGCTTGCCCAGCCACGTGGTGTTGGCGGGAGTTGCGGTGCGGACGGTAGCGGCGTTGGACGCAGTGTTCATGACGGACTCCTGTATAGGGTTTATACCTAGGGAATAACCCGATTATAGTCCTCTCATGCCGCACCGCAACAAATATCAATAATATTGCCGGCATGTTGCGCGGCGCCGACGCCCATACCCGCACAATCCACAAAAAGGGCGGCATCAGCTGGCGCATAGGCGGCGCGCAATTAACCATCCGCACCGTACAGGTGCAATAATGACGCCTTTGCCTGCGACCATCCGCCGCAGATCGCCTCTCCTCCATGACCGTCGTCGAGAAAGCTCTGATTGCGCCCCTTATCGTCGCATGTGCGATGTTCATGGAAAGCGTCGATGCGAATGTGATCGTCACCGCCCTGCCCGCCATGGCGCGCGATTTCGGGCGCGATCCGGTCACGCTGAAAATCGCGGTAACGAGCTACGTGCTGGGTCTCGGCGTGTTCATCCCGGTATGCGGCTGGCTCGCCGACCGCTTCGGCGCGCGCACGGTCTTCCGGACCGCGATCGGCATTTTCGTGGGCGGCTCGCTGCTGTGCGCCGCGTCGAACTCCCTGCCCACCTTCACCCTCGCCCGCTTCGTGCAAGGCGTCGGCGGCGCGATGATGGTGCCGGTCGGGCGAATCATCATCTTCCGCGTGGTGCACAAGTCCGACTTCATCCGCGCGATGAACTATCTGAGCGTCCCCGCGTTGCTCGGACCGGCCGCCGGGCCGCTGCTCGGCGGCTTCATCACCACCTATCTGCACTGGCGTCTGATCTTCTTCATCAACGTGCCGATCGGCATTCTCGGCATCTATCTGACCAACCGCTATATCGCCAACACACGCGAACCGGATCCCGGGCCGCTCGACTGGATTGGCTTCTTTCTGTCGGCGGCCGGCGCGGTGCTGCTTCTGCTCGGACTGTCGCTGGTGGGCGGCGAACTCATTTCGAATCAGAACGCGTTCGGCATGTGCGCGAGCGGCGCCGTCCTGCTTCTCGGCTATGTCGTGTACGCGCAGCGCGTCGAATTTCCGCTGCTGGATCTGCGGTTTTTCAAGGTGCCGACTTTCCAGGCGAGCGTGCTCGGCGGATCGTTGTTTCGTATCGGCCTCGGCGCGTTGCCGTTTCTGCTTCCGCTCATGCTGCAGGAAGGACACGGCATGAGCGCGTTCGAGTCAGGCCTGATCACCTGCGCGTCCGCATTCGGCGGCATGTTCATGCGTGCGGTCGCGTCAAGCGTGCTTCATCGGTTCGGCTTCCGTTCGGTGCTGGTGGTGAACGCGGCGCTCTCAGGCATATCGATCGCCGCGTGCGGACTGTTTTTTCCCGGCACGCCGACCTGGATCATCTGGTTCGTCGTCCTGCTCGGCGGCTTCTTCCCGGCGCTGCAGTTCACGAGTCTCAACTCGCTGACGTACGCGGAAATCGCCAGCCGCGATGTAGGACGCGCCACGAGTCTCGGCAGCGTAGTGCAGCAGATGTCGCTCGGTCTGGGCGTGACGATAGGCGGTATCGTGCTGCAGATTTCGCGCGCACTGCATGGCCATCCGAGCATCACGTGGTCGGATTTCTGGCCCGCGTTCCTGGTGGTGGGCCTGTGTTCGTTCGCGTCGATTCCCGTGACGCTGCGCATGCCGCATGGCGCCGGTGAAGAAATCTCGCGGGGTGGCCGGGGGTAAAGTGCCTCTGCCTAAGTCGGTCTTGCGGCTCACGCTCATCTGGCCGATGCGCTGGCCGATGCGACACAAGGAGAGAGAGTGGCGCCCACTTCGTCAAGCGAGCCTGAACCGGACCGCCCAACGTGCTAGCCGCTCGCCAATGCAGCGAGCGTATCGCCGAAGCCGCCGCGAGCGCGCGTCGCCGTGCGTGCGCTAGTGATTACGCGCGGTGCGGCACTCCACGCGATGCGGGCGCCAGTCGCGATCAAACGATCGACCAGCGCGACGTCTTCGCTGCACGTGAGCGGCGGAAAGCCGCCGGCCCGTCGATACGCTTCGGCCGAGACGCCGAGATTCGCGCCGTGCACATGGCGATGGCCGTCGGCATCCACATAGGTCTTGCGGAAATATTCGCGCACGCTGTGGGGGTGAGCGGCCCAGTCGTCGACGGCAATCGAGCCGCACACTGCGTCCGTGTCCAGCGACAACTGCGCGACCAGCCAGCCCGGCGACACGCGGCTGTCGGCATCGGTGAAAGCGAGCCAGCGGGCGCCGTCCGCCAGCAGAAAATCGGCACCCGTCGCGCGCGCAATGCCGACATTGCGCACCTTCAACGTCAAGGTCTCGACACCGTAAGCACGCGCGATCACGTCGGAAAAATCGTTGCAGGCATCGAGTACGGTCACGATCCGCACCGGCTCGCCGGCCAGACCGGCATGGCGCGATGCTTCGATCAACGCGGCAAGGCATGGGGCCAGCAGAGCCTCTTCGTTATGTGCCGGAACGATCACGCCGATCATAGAAGCCCCTCGCGTTGCGCGACTGAACGCGCGTCGTACGACCAGACGTCGATCAGCAGATCGGCTTCGTCGTGATGCGCGAGACGCGACAGGCCGCAGCGCGCATCGAACAACGCGTGCGCGGCATCGGCGGAGGCAAGCGCCTCGGCAAACGGCCGGCGCCAATGGCATGCGAGCAACGTGCCGTCCGGCGTGAGCGACGCCGCAATTCGCGCGGCCAATGTTTCGAGATCGGCTGCGTCAAGGTAGTAAGCAAGTTCGCTGATCACGATCAGCTCGAACGGCCCCGCCTCGGTCGGCCATTGCTGCGGCACCCTGCGCTGTTCCACAGAGACCTGCGGCAAGCCGGCCACCCGTTCGCGTGCAAGACGTACGGCCGTTTCGTGCAGATCGGCGGCGAGCAGCGCGTCGCATCGGCTTGCCAGCGCGGCCGTCAATTCGCCGTTCGCGCAGCCCGGCTCGAACGCGTTGCGATAACGCGGACGCGGCAACAAGGCAAGCGTGAGCGAGCGCTTGCGGTGCTCGTACCAGCCTTCGCGCAGGTGCCAGGGGTCGTCGCTGCTTTTGTAGAGTTCATCGAAATACGTCGCTGTAGAGGACATATCAGCGGCCCTCCGCGAATCGCGTCAGAGCGTCCATGGCGCACCTCCGGCAATAGCGTTGGGCCCGGCTTTGACGATCAGTTCGCCGAGCGCGGCAAGATCCCGTTCAGCATGGCTTTGCCGAAGGAACACCGGCAGGTCCGCCAGCGCCCGGGCAAAGCGGGCATCGCGGCATAACGGAGCGGCGCCGAGCGTACGCGTCGCGTGGGCCATCACCTCGGTGGCCGCTTCCTCGACGATGAGGCGAGCGCGCATGGCTTCCGGTTGAGCGTCGGCTTGGGGGTTCGCGTCGATATGAGCAGCGGTTTCCCGCAGCACGGCGGCAGCACCCGCCAGCGCCACGGCGACCGCGCCGAGGTGGACAAGCCGATGTGGGTCGGCGCGCTGCATGGATGCGTCGCGCAAAGTCCGCGCGATCTGCGCTGCCGCGCCGTACCAGCACGCGGCGATACCGGCGCCGCCCTGCCAGAAGCCCGGCCGGCGCACGTAAGCATGCGCGCCGCCCACGAGCGTGGCCGCGGCCCGATTGAAGGTAACGTCGGCACTGGCGGTGGCTTGCATACCGACGGCTTGCCACTTCGAGGTGTCGATTGAAATCGACGCCTGATCCATCGCGACGGCGGCAAGCACTGGTTCGTCATCGAGCCATGCGGTGACGAGCGCGTGACTGACCACGCGCGCGCCCGAACACCAGGCTTTCGTGCCGTTCAGCGTCAGTTGCGCGGCATCGTCGGCGCCACTTGCACCTTTGCTGGCCTGCACACGCGCGTCAGGCGGCTCCGCCGCCCATACGCCCCAGCGGCTGCCAACGGACGGCGTGGGGCCGTGCAACTCGGCGAGAATCGCCAGCGCGTCGGTATGACCTTCGAACAGTTTGACGAGACTGAGATCGCACGCGGCAACCGCGGCCAGGGCGCGCCAGCGTGCGAGCGTGTGTCCGTGCCCCGGCAACGGCATGCAGGGCAAGCGGTCATAGCCCCGTTCGATCAGCGCCTGAAAAACATCGCCCAGCGCGGCGGGGTCTGCCGTATCGAAACACGTGTGATGCAGAAAATCTTCCAGCGACCCGGCGGAGCGCACCGTCGATTGCGACGTGAATCCCGAATGAGGGTCGCGAGTGTGGGTTCTGCTGATTCGTTCCGGCGACCGCGCACCCACGCTGGCCGCACGATCGCGCGTGGCGAGCATCGTGCCTCCCTGAAGCAGTTCGATCTATACGCGCGGACTTTGGATAGCAGCCGCGCGTGCAGACAAACAGCAAGCGGCGTGCCGCAGGCATCGAACCTCGAACAGTTGGGATGCGCCGTGCTGCTTCAGGCGTGATAGCGTTCAAGATTAAGCGCGCAGCGCGCTGCTATGAAGGAAGCGCGCCTACTGACTTTTACCCGCGCCACCCTGTTCGCGCCGCGCTTCCGCCTGTTCCAGCAACGCCTCGAACAACGTGAGGTCCACAGGCTTGACGAGATGGGCGTCAAAACCGGCCGCCCGGGTGCGCTCGCGATCACTCGCATGACCGAAGCCGGTCATCGCGGCGAACAGCGTGCCGGCCAGCGCGGGCATCTCGCGCAAGCCCGCCAGCGTCGCGAAACCGTCCATTTTTGGCATCGCAAGGTCGATCAGTGCAAGGTGCGGCACGAGGCGCGGCGCGACTTCGAGTGCCTGCGCGCCATCGTAGGCAATGCGAACTTCGTGGCCTTTGAGCTCGAACAGCATGGCAAGGCTGTCGGCGGAGTCGCGATTGTCGTCCACCAGCAGAATTCGTAGCGGCGGCACCACCGCGCTCACCACGCCGGCGTGATCCACCTGGGTTTCGGCGGGTGCCGCGGCAAGCGGCAAACTGAGCGTGAACGAACTGCCGCATCCCTCGCCCGCGCTGCTCGCGATGATGCTGCCGCCGTGCATTTCGATCAGCGATTTGCATAACGTGAGGCCGATGCCAAGGCCGCCTTCGCCAAGACTTTGCCCGCTCTTTTCCTGCACGAACAACTCGAAAACCGTGTCGAGCGAACCCACAGGAATGCCACAGCCGTGGTCGCGCACTTCCAGCACCGCCATGTGATGCTCGACACGCCCCAATATCTCGATCTGACTGCCGGAGGGTGAAAATTTCGACGCGTTATGCAGCAGATTTTGCAGCACCTGCACGAGCCGCGTCGTGTCGCCACTCACGACCAGCGGCTCGGCCGGCATCTGCGTCGCCACACTCTGTGAGCGCGAATCGGTGAACGGCCGCGCGGCTTCGATCGCGCGCGCCACCACCTCGACCAGATCGACGCGTGCAAGCCGCAATTCGACTTTGTCCGACATGATGCGGCCGATGTCGAGAAGATCGTCGACGAGGCGCGTAAGGTGCGTGACCTGACGATCGATGAGATCGCGTGAGCGCGCGAGCGTGGGGCTCATACCCGCCTCGAGTCGCATCACGCCGATCGCGTTACGCACCGGCGCCAGCGGGTTGCGCAACTCGTGCGCAAGCGTGGCGAGAAACTTGCGCATACGCTCGCCCGAACGTTCCAGTTCCTCACGCTCGCGGCGCTCGGTCAGATCGCGTGTCACCTTGGCGAAACCGCGCAACCGGTTCGATTCGTCATACACCGCGGTGATGTTGACGTTGGCCCAGAAGGTCGTGCCGTCCTTGCGCACGCGCCAGCCTTCGTCCTCGACACGGCCGACCTGCCGCGCGATCGCCAGTTCCCGCGCGGGCTTGCCGGCCGCGACTTCTTCGCGCAGGTAGAACGTGGAAAAATGCCGGCCGATGATTTCCTCGCGTGTATAGCCTTTGATACGCGCGGCGCCTACATTCCAGCTCACCACATAGCCATCCGGATCGAGCATGAAAATCGCGTAGTCTCTTACGCGGTCGACCAGCAGACGAAAGCGCTCCTCGCTTTGCCGCAACGCATCGAGGTACTCGCGCTGCGCAGTCAGATCGCGGGTGATCTTGGCGAAACCCGTCAGCACACCCGCCTCGTTGCGTACCGCCGTGATGACCACGTTTGACCAGAAAGTCGTGCCGTCTTTACGAACCCGCCAGCCCTCGTCCTCGAAGCGGCCGGTTAGCGTTGCCTGCTGCAACTCGTAATCCGGCCAGCCGCGCGCGACGGCTTCAGCGGTGTAAAAGCGCGAGAAGTGCTGGCCAATGATCTCGTGCGCCGCGTAACCCGTCAGCTTCTGCGCGCCGGCGTTCCAGCTGACGATATGCCCAGTCGTGTCCAGCAGGAAGATCGCGTAGTCCTCGATCGACTGCACGAGCGACCAATAGTCGACCGCGACGGGCGGCTTCGCTAGGGGCGCAGACGAAACATGGGCAGCCTCGTTGTTGTTCCCTGCGGAGCGGGCTTCAGTTTCGTTCATGATGAAAAGAGTCTTTTGGTATGTTGAAACAGCATACACCGGCTCACTTTCATGTTTCGCCTATTACCCGGCACGTTATCGCCTCGATCACTGAAAACAGCCATATTTGACGCCGGGCGTGGCCGCAGGACGTCAATGCCCCCGGCGCCCGCCACCGCTGCGACGCTCGATCTGTTCACACAGATTTACTCAGCGAGCCGCGCACGATACAGGATCGAGGGATCATCTCAAGCGTTGTAGCAAGCGGCGTTCCCGCTACCCCGCAAATATCCGCACGAAATTGGACAAGCCCGCGGCGGCCGGAATCCCGTCGGCGGCGAGGCCGGAAAGAATGATCGCTGTAAGCGACAAACCCCCACGCTTTGCGTGATGCTGAAACTCGCTTGCAGGCTCAGTCGGACCAAACGCGACGCCAAGCCTGCGACGCCACCCACAGAACGGTTCAGGCCGCCGCCCCCACCTTCTCCGCCAGCTTCGCGTCATAGCTGGAATGGACATGCACCCTCTTCTTCTCCGGATAGGCGTATGCATACGCCTTGCGCAGCGCTAGCGACGCCTCATGGAAACCCGACAGGATCAGCTTCTGCTTGTTCGGATAGTTGGCGATGTCGCCGACCGCGAAAATGCCGGGCCGCGAGCTTTCATAATTGGATGTATCGACATCGACGCGGCCGCCGTGAATCGACAGATTCCACTTTGCGATCGGTCCAAGATCGGCGACCAGACCGTACAGCACGACAAGTTGCTCGGCGTCGAGCTGCGTCTCGCCTTCGATATGGCGCAGCGCGATTGATTTCAACGCATCGTTCTCGACCTTGAGCCCCGCAATCGCGCCGACCACAAAATCCATCTCCCCGGCCTCGACCGCCCGCCGCATCGCATCGACGCTCGAATTGGCCGCACTGAACCCGTTGCGGCGATGCACCAGCGTCACACGCCGCGCGACCTCGCGCAATGCCAGCGCCCAGTCGAGCGCGGAATCGCCGCCGCCCGCCACCACCACGGTCTTGCCAGCGAAATCGGCAAGCCGTTGCACGCTGTAGTGGACGTGACGCGACTCCAGCGGCACGGCTTCGGCAAGCGCCAGTTTTTGCGGAACGAACGCGCCATTGCCGGCGGCAAGCAGAATGGCCGCCACGTCGAATACGAGGCCGCGGTCGGTATGCACGGTCCAGCGCCCATCGTCGCGCTGCTCGACCGACTCGACCCGTTGTTCCAGATGAATCGGCACCTCGAAGGGCTTGCATTGCACCAGCAAACGCTCGACCAGTTCGCGCGCCGTACACGACGGAATCGCGGGAATATCGTAGATCGGCTTGTCCGGATAGAGCTCCGTGCATTGTCCGCCGACCTTGTCGAGCGCATCGACGATCTGGCATGACAGGCCGATCACGCCCGCTTCGAAAGCGGCAAAAAGGCCCACAGGGCCTGCGCCTACGATCAGAACATCGGAGCGAATCGGTTGCGGAAGGGGGTCTGCGGCGGTCGTCATGAGGTGCTCGCTGGGTAAGTCGATGATGTAGGTCGATGAGCCACCATACAGAATCGCCCGAGGCCCGGCAACGATGCCATTACAGGCGATAAGGACGCTCGTGCCGGTTGTTCCAGTGAGCGGCGCAGGCCTCATTGAATAGATTAAATTTATGGAACCATAAAAAAACAACATTATTTTTATAACCGACGAGTTCGTATAGTCGAGCCCAGTTCGAATGCGCCCCTTCTTCGGCGCCCTCCTTTCTCGCTACTGGACCACGATGAAACTACTCAAGTTCGCCCCTCTCGCGATCGCCGGCGCGCTCTCCAGCGTTGCCCATGCGCAAAGCAGCGTGACGTTGTATGGCCTGATTTCGGCGGGCGTCGGTTATGCGACCAATCAGGGCGGCAAGAACGCGTGGCAGGCGCTCTCGGGCACCAACCAGAACCCACGCTGGGGTCTAAAGGGCATCGAGGACCTGGGCGGCGGCACGAGCGCGATCTTCCAGTTGGAGAACGGCTTCAACGTGATGTCCGGCACCGCGTCGCAAAACGGCCGCGAATTTGGCCGCCAGGCGTTCGTCGGACTCTCCAGCAAAACCTACGGTACGCTGACCTTCGGCCGTCAGTACGACACGGTGCACGATTACGTCGGCCCGGTGATCATCGCGAGCAACGGCGTGAACATCGGCGACAACGACAACGGCTATAACGACATTCGCGTACAGAACGCGGTGAAGTACGTGACACCCGACTATCGCGGGTTGAAGGCCACGGCCGAATACGGCTTCAGCAATGCCACCGGCTTCGCCAACAACAACGCATATAGCTTCGGCGCCGGTTACGAACACGGACCGCTGAAGTGGAGCGTGGTCTACGCGCAATACAACAACCCGTTCAGCGCGACCAATCCGGACGGCGCGATTTCGAACGACTACGCGTCGTCGCTGCTGATCTTCGCGAAGAGCGCGCTGCATCCGGCCGCGTACGCGAGCAAGCAACGCATCTTCGGCACGGGCGGTTTCTATACGGTCGGCCCCGCGCAATTTGCAGCGCTTTTCACCGATGTCCGCTACGATTATCTCGACGGTTCGCACCTGCATCTGCAGAACTACAACCTGAACGTGAACTACCACGTGAGCCCCGCGTTCATTCTCGGCGCTGCGTATGCGTTCACCGACGGCAAATACGACGTGATCAATACGAGCCCCAAATGGCATCAGGTCAATTTGCAGGCCGATTATTTCCTGTCGAAACGCACCGACGTCGCGTTGACGGTGATCGCGCAGCAGGCCGCGGGCGACGCGCAGCATGCGCAGATTTTTGCTTACGCTCAATCCACCGGCATCCGTCAGATGATCGCGACGGTCGGCATGCGCCACGTGTTCTGACCATGATGAAATCCTTCGACTCGACTCAGGAGCGGCGCGCGTTCTTGCGCACAGCCGTGGGGCTGGCAGCGAGCGCATCGGCGTGGCCGATGTTTGCCGGCGCGGCCTCTCCAGCTACTGCGGGCTCGGCCAACACCGCAAGCGGCACGTCCTCTTCGGGCGCCGCTGCTGCGCCAGGCGGAGTGCGCCGCAGCGTGATCATCGATTGCGATCCCGGTCAGGACGACGCGATCGCGATCATGTTCGCCCTCGGGGCGAGCGACCGGCTCGACGTGCGCGCCATCACGACGGTTGCGGGCAACGTGCCGCTCGATCTCACCGAACGCAACGCCCGTATCGTGCGCGACTGGGCCGGCTGCACGCAATCGCTGCCGGTCTATGCGGGCTGCCCGCGGCCGCTCACACGCGAACTGATCACGGCGGCCAATGTGCACGGCAAGACCGGTCTTGACGGCGTGCCGCTGCACGAACCGCTCGCGCCCCTCGCGCCGCAGCATGCAGTCGCGTTTCTGATCGACACCTTGCGCGCGGCGCCGCCCCATAGCGTGACGCTGTGCGCGATCGGGCCATTGACCAATCTGGCCACCGCGCTTATCGAAGCACCGGAGATCCGCGCCGGCATCCGCGAAATCGTGATGATGGGAGGGGCTTTTTTTGAACGCGGCAACATTACGCCCGCGGCCGAATTCAATATCTATGTCGACCCGCAGGCCGCGCAGGTCGTGTTCGCGAGCGGCGTGCCAATCGTCGTGCTGCCGCGCGACGTCGCGGTAAAAGCGCCGATCACGCCGGCACGGATCGCACCGATCCGCGCGCTCGGCAATCGCTGCGGCACCATGGCCGCCGACATCATGGCCGCGGAAGTCGCGTATCAGAAGGGCCGCAAGGGCATTGAAGAAGCGCCGATGTACGACCCCTGCGCGACCGGCTACCTGATCGAGCCGTCCCTCTTCAAGGGACGCGAGGTCAACGTGATGATCGAGACCGTCGGCGAATGGACGCTCGGTGAAACGGTGGTGGACTGGAGCGGACACAGCGGCCGCAAGCCGAACGCGACATGGATCACCGAAGTGGACGCGGACGGTTTCTATGCCGCCTTGCGCGCACGGCTTGCCACGCTGCCGTGAGCGGTTCAAGCCGTGAAGCGGTGAAAAGCTCGACATCGGTGAGGCAATCGGTCATGCAATCGGTCATGCAGCGCGCGCCAGTTGCGTCAGATATGCGCGGCGATCCATTCGCGGCAAGCTCGCACGTGCGGGCCGCGATCCTCGCCGGCAAGCGAAATCAGCGCGATCGAACGGGCGACGCGCGGCTTGTCGAGACGCAACGCGACCAGTTCCGCGTCGTGCAAATGCATGGTGTAGAGACTGGGCAGCACGGCAATCGCCAGACGGTTGCGAACGAGTTCGTACAACGGCTCGGTGTACTCGACGCGATACGCGACCGTCAGTTGCAAGCCTTCGGCCCCGCCGGTGCGCCGCAGCGCGTCGCTGACGCTGCCGCGCACGAACACGGCCAGATCGCGGCCCACGAGTCTCGCCCACGCAAGGCTTTTCTTCTGCGCCAGTGGATCGTCACGCCGCACTACGACCACGATCTGATCCTCGAACAGATCCTGGTAGCGCAACGCGGCTTCGCCGTCCTTGTCCGGCACGGCTGCATCGGGTTCGTGCACGCCCACGCCGAAGTCGGCCGCGCCCTCGCGCACCGCATCGATCAGGGCGGTGTTCGGCATGTCGTTCAGCGTGAAGCGCAGCGACGGTTGCCGGGCGCGCAACGAGGCGAGCGCAGGCAACAGGCGCGCCGCAGCCGACGGAATCAGCCCGATGCGCACGGTCTGCACGCGTTCGGCGAAGGTGCTCGCCATATCGTCGAAGGTGCCGCGCGCCTGATTGAGCAACCGCTCGGCGAGCGGCAGCACGCTGGCGCCCGCATGCGTGAGCGTCAGCCGGTGCGCGGAGCGTGCGAACAGTGGACCGCCGAGCAGGAACTCGATCTGCCGGATCGCCGCCGTCAGGGCCGGCTGCGTCAGGGCGAGCGACTGCGCGGCCTGCGTGAAGCTGCGCGCATGCGCCAGGGTGACGAAATACTGGATTTGCCGCAGCGTGAGCGCGGGCAGCAGGGACGAACGGTCGGTCATGGAGAGCAATGCATCGACGCAATGCGCAGCAGTATAAATGCGTGGTTACAGGATGAATCAATTGATCAATAACGAATCTTCAATGCCGCACAGCAACAATCCGGCACAGGCCGCGCACGGCGGCTGGCTCGAACGGCGTTTCGCGCTCGCCGCGCGCAAAACCAGCGTGCGTACCGAAACGATCGCCGGCATCACGTCGTTTCTCGCGGCCGCTTATTTGTTGGTGGTGATTCCGTCGCTGCTGTCGGCCGGTGGGATGGATCGCGGCGCAGCAACCACCGCGACGATTCTCGTGTTCGTGCTGAGTACGGTGTTGATGGCGCTGTATGCGAATCTGCCGTTCCTGGTGGGACCCGGCATCGGCGGCTCGGTGATTCTCGGCATTACGCTCGCGGGCGAACACGTCGCATGGCAAACGGGTCTCGGCATTGCATTCGTGTCCGGCGTGCTGTTCCTGATCCTGACCCTGGTGGGTGCGCGCAGCCTCGTGGTACGCCTGATTCCGGCGCAGATCAAGCTAGGGCTCGGCGCATCGATCGGTTTGTTCATCGCCGTGCTCGGTTTTCGCAACGCCGGGATGGTGATCGCCAACGCGAAGACCAGCGCGCTCGCGCTCGGCGATTTCTCGCGGCCCGGCACGCTGGTGGCGTTGATCGGCCTCGGCGCGGCTGTCGTGCTGCAAGGCCGCCGCGTGCCTGGCGCGATCCTGTGGGCGATTCTGATTGCGGCTGCCGCCGGTGTGCCGCTCGGCGTCACGCATATGCCCGCGTCGTTCCTGTCATGGCCGCATAGCATCGCGCCGATCGCCTTCAGGCTCGACATAGCGAGCGCGCTGAGCGTGGCCGCGATTCCGTATCTGTTCGTGTTCTTCGCGGCGGAGTTTTTTTCGACGCTCGGCACCACGCTCGCAGTCGGCGCCAAAGCGGATCTGCTCGACGAAAACGCGAACTTGCCGAACATCAACCGGCCGTTTCTCGTCGATTCGATTGCCGCGACGCTCGGTCCCGTGTTCGGCATTCCGGCGCTGACCGCGCTGGTGGAATCCGCCGCAGGCGTTGAAGCGGGTGGGCGTACCGGCCTCTCCTCGCTTGCCGCAGCCGCGATGTTCGCGCTAATGCTGCTGTTCGTGCCGGTCGCACTGGCTATTCCGAAGGAAGCGACCGCGCCGGCGCTGATCCTGATCGGCTTGTCGATGTTCAGCACGATCCGCCATACGCATTTCGACGACTTCAGCGACTCGCTACCCGTTCTTTCCATGGTGCTGCTCACGCTGATGTCGAACAGTTTCGGCACCGGCATCGCGGGCGGCCTGCTCTGCTATGTGCTCGTCAAGCTGCTCGCCGGCCGTTTCCGTGAAGTGCCGTGGGGCCTCTATGTGCTGGCCGTGCCGCTCGGCTATTACTTCTATACCGTGGTCAAGCCGCACTGAAACTACCGAAAACCATACCGACATGAAAGAGACATTGGGCAACGTGCCCGCATCGCGCCTCGGCATTACGCTTACCGACGCCCATCGCGCCTTCTTCATCGCCCTGCCGAAGGTCGAACTGCATTGCCATCTGCTGGGCGCGGTTCGCCACGAAACGTTCATCGCGCTCGCCGAAAAGAGCCACGCACCGATCGCTCGCGAGGAGATCGACGCGTTCTATACGCGCGGCGAAAAACCGGTCGGCGTGCTGCGCGTACTGCGCGCGCTCGACGAACATCTGCTCACGCAGGCGGACGACCTGCATCGCATCGCCTATGAATATCTCGCCGACGCCGCCTCGCACCAGGTGCGTCATAGCGAATTCTTCTGGAATCCTACTGGCACTGTACGCGTTTCGAAGATTCCCTATGTGGATGCGCAAGCGGCCATTGTCACCGCGATTCGCGACGCCGCTTGCGACTTCGGCATCAGTGCGCGGCTGATCCCGAGCATCGACCGCGAAGCCGATCCCGACGAAGCGGTCGCGCTGGTCGACTGGATGTGCGCGCATCGCGCGGACGAAGTGGCGGGTCTTGGCATCGACTACCGCGAGAACGACCGGCCTCCGGAATTGTTCTGGAAGGCATACCGCAATGCGCGTAACGCAGGTTTCAGGACCACCGCGCATGCAGGCGAATTCGGCATGCCGTGGCGCAATGTCGAGACGGCCGTCGATCTGTTGCAATGCGATCGGATCGATCACGGCTACACGATCGTCGACAACCCGCAGTTGGCAGCGCGCTACGCGGAGCGCGGCATTGTGTTTACCGTGGTGCCGACAAACTCCTACTACTTGCGCACGCTCGCGCCGGAGGTCTGGGCGGAGCAGCATCCGATACGGCGCATGCCGGGTCTGGGCCTGAAAATTCACCCGAATACCGACGACCCGACACTGCACAAGGTCACCCCCGGCGAAGCATGGCAATTGATGCATAGCCACTTCGGCTTCAGCATCGCCGAGCTGCGGCAGTTCATGCTGAACGGCATTGACGGCGCGTGGATCGACGAAGCAACACGCCACGCCTGGCGCGCGGCCTGGGGCGCGGAGTTCGACGCGTTGGCCGCGACCTTGCCCGCTTAGACCGGGACGCCGCCGGATCGCCGCCGGAGCGGCACCGCGGGTCAGGTCATTCACTCAGGCGCTGCCCGCCCGGCTTCATTCACCTATCCACGACCCACGCAAATCGCTGTCGTACAGCAATTGCAGCAACGTGCCTGCCGGACGGCTCAGCCGTCTGGCGGCCAGCGCGATAAATTCCACCGAGGGCAGCGTCGGCAGACTGGCCGCATTAAGCGGCGGCGTCAGGCCCCGGGCGGCAAGGTACTGCGGACGCACGGTTATCCCGAGACCGCCGCGCGCGGCCGCAATACAGCCCGAATGACTGCTGCTTGTGCACACCACCTGCCAGCTAAAACCGGCTTCGGCGAGCGCATCGAGCACCACGGCGCGCGTCACGCTCGGCTCCGCGACCAGAATCAGCGGCAACGGCTGACTCAGATCAACCAGCGTACCGGTGCGCGCCAGCCACTCCAGGCGCCCCGTGAAAAGCGGCACGCCACGGCGATCGCCCAGCCGCCGCTTACCGACCAGCAGATCGATCGAACCGGCGTCCAGCAACTCATACAGCTTGCCGGTCATGCCGATGGTGATTTCCAGTTCGACGTCGGGATGCGCGTCGCGAAATGCCGCCAGCACCGTGGGCAGCGGCCCGAGCGCGACGTCGTCCGAAGAGCCGAGCCGCACCCGCCCTTTTAAACGCGGCGCACGAAACTGCGACTCGGCCCGCGCGAGCGCCTGCAGGATCACGCTGGCGTGCGCGAGCATGGCCTCGCCGTCCGGGGTCATGGCGAGCGAATGGGTGTCGCGCACGAACAGGCGCCGCCCCACGCTCTCTTCGAGCCGGCGGATATGTTCGCTGACGCTCGATTGCGTGAGATCCAGTTGCCGCCCCGCCTCGGTGAAGCTATGACAGGCGGCGACGGTGGTGAAGGTCTTGAGCCAGATGGGATTGAGCATAAATCATTGTGAGCCTGGTTATCGGCAATGTCGATAACAGTCAACGTCCCCAGTGGGGTTCCCGATTGACAGGGATGTCAATACCATGACGCTATCCCCAACGATTGTTTCGAGCACGGGCCGCCGATCTGTCCCCGGCAGCGCGCTAACGCTCATTTGAATATGAATAAGGATTCCGCCCAGACCGCGCTACTCTGGATCGTCGCCGCCGGCTTTTTCATGCAGTCGCTCGACACGACGATCGTCAACACCGCGCTACCGTCGATTGCCAGGAGTCTGCACGTCGCGCCGCTCGCGATGCAACCGATCGTGGTCGCCTACACGCTGACAATGGCGATGCTCACGCCCGCGTCGGGCTGGCTCGCCGATCGCTTCGGCACGCGGCGCGTGTACTTCGCGGCGATTCTCATCTTCGTGCTCGGATCGCTCTGTTGCGCGAGCGCGCATACGCTCGGCCAGCTGGTGCTCGCGCGGGTCCTGCAAGGACTGGGCGGTTCGATGCTGTTGCCGATCGGGCGGCTCGCCGTGCTGCGCAGCGTCTCGAGCGAGCAATACGTATCGGCGCTCGCGTTCATTTCGATTGCCGGCCAGTTGGGGCCGATCGCGGGCCCGACGCTCGGCGGCTGGTTCGTTCAGGCCATTACCTGGCACTGGATTTTCCTGATCAACGTGCCGATCGGCGCATTGGGCCTTTATGCGGTGCAGCGATTTTTACCGGCGCATGGGGAGACGCAGGCGCCGCCGTTCGACTTTGTCGGTTGTGGGCTGCTTTCGCTGTGCATGATCGCGTTTTCGCTGGCCGTCGACGCGCCGGTGCCGTCGCATCGCCTGGCATGGTCGGCCGGCCTCTTCGCGCTCGCTGTGGTGAGCGCGCTCGCCTACATTCCGCATGCGAGGCGACGCAGCAATCCGCTCTTCAAACTTGCGCTCTTTCGCGAACCGAATTTCAGCGTCGGTCTGATCGGCAACCTGGTATGCCGCATCGGCTCAAGCGCCGTGCCGTTCCTCGTGCCCTTGCTGCTGCAATTGCAGCTCGGTTATACGCCGCTGCATTCCGGCCTGATGATGCTGCCCGCCGCGCTGGCCGGCACCCTCACCAAGCGCTGGATTGCACCGCTCGTGCGCCGCTATGGCTATGACACCTTTCTGCTCGTCAACACGGTGATCGTGGGCTCGTCGATCGTTGCGCTCGCATTGATCACGCGCGGTACGCCGCTGATCGTCGGGATTGTGATTCTGGCGGTGTTCGGCGGCGCCAACTCCATGCAATTCGCGGCGATGAACAGCGTCACGCTCAAGGGTCTCTCGCATGAAGACGCCGGCAGCGGCAACAGCCTTTTTTCGATGGTGCAGATGCTGGCGATCGGGCTGGGCGTCTCGATCGGCGGCGGCCTCGTGAATCTGTTCTCGGCGCAATGGGGATCGGCCGCGCTCGGGTTTCGCCTGAGCTTCGTGTGCGTGGGCGTCATCACGCTGGTGTCAGCATGGATATTCCGCCATCTCGACGAAGCGCCCGTCACGCGCGAGGTGCGTGGGCGAGCGACTCAGGGCGCGGGACGCTGAGCAACGTGGCCCGATCCCGCACGCGGATGCCGGAAAAACCGTCGCGGTTTCATTCAAACGGGCGCCGCCAGCATTGCGGTGGCGGCAATATTCGATAGATCGGCAAAATCGATAATAAAAACTTACGGCCTGATCGCGTTCTCCGTTGATCGGCGTGAATATTCATAACGCATGACGAAATCCGCATTCCACCGTGCATCGGCCCGACGCATTCGGATCGGCGCTGGACGCTTGCGTGACGCGATAGCGTGACGGTTATTCCACTCATGATGCAGCGTCATCGATGCGTTGGGAAAGCCTGGGTCTCCCGATACCGGCGTCTGAATTCAAACGATATTTCGCGTTAGCATGTCGGGCATTAATGCATAACAAGGGAATATCACATGCCATTTGACGAGCGCATGCTGAACGGCATGGGCGTGCTGACGGCGATCGTCGACTGCGGCAGTTTTGCGGCGGCTGGCGAAGCACTCGATATGTCGCAATCCGGGGTCAGCCGTTCGGTTGCACGGCTTGAAACACGCCTTGGCATCCGGTTGTTCGACCGCACCACGCGCTCGGTCGTGCTGACTGACGAAGGCCGGCGATTTTACGAACAGATCGTTCCGCTACTCGGTGGGCTCGAGGAAGCGGCTGCTACGGCGGCGCAAGGTGCGAATGCGGTTCGCGGACGTTTGCGGGTGAGCATGGATCCATTGTTTTCGCGTCTCGTGCTGGGGCCGAGGCTCGGCGGCTTTATCGACAGGCATCCCGATCTGCAACTCGAGTTGATCACGCGCGACCAGTTAGGCGATATGGTTGCTGATGGGTTCGACCTTGCGATTCGTTTCGGCGAACCGCCGGTTTCAACGCTGATTTCACGCAAGCTGATCGACACGCGGATTATGACGGTGGCCGCGCCGTCGTATCTTAAGAAGCATGGTCATCCGGCTAGTCCGGCCGAGCTCGAAAACGGCAAGCATGTGTGTATCAAGTTTCGCAATCCGTTGACGGGTTACCCGTTCAGTTGGGAGTTTCATCGCGGGCGCAAGAAGATTGCGATTACCCCGCAGGGGCGTTTGATGGTGAATGACGTTGGCACGTTGCACAGTGTGTGTGCTGCGGGCCAGGGAATCGCGCAGGTGCTTGCGCTTGGTGTTGAGTCATTGCTTGCCAATGGCAAGCTGGTTGAGCTGTTTCCTGACTGGAAGGATGAGGTTCATCCGGTGTATGCGCTTTATCCTTCGCGGCATCGGCCGCCGGCTAAGGTTAGGGCTTTTTTTGATTTTGTTATGTCGGTGATGGGGGGTGGGCGGGAGGTTGCTGTTTGAGGTTTTTTTTGCCTGCGCGGCGCTTGGTTTATCTGGTTTGCCTTTGGCGGGTTGGGTTCCTTGGGCTGGAATTTTTGGCCTTTCCTTGCTGTGGTGGTTGTCTCTGGTCTGTTGCTCGTCTTTTGGCCTTTCCTTGATTTGGTAGTGGTCTATTAGCGTTGCCCCTGTGCGGGGCGGCACTTACTTTCTTTGCCGCCGCAAAGAAAGATAAGCAAAGAAAGCGGCTCACACCGCTAATTCTTAAGCGGGTCCCCCGCGCAGTAGCGGTAGTGGTGCATCTGGAATCTGTGTCCTCGCACATTCGGCGCTGGTGACAAAGGCGTCATACCTCCGGCGGCGCTGCGCGCGCCGATACCCTGTTCAAAACACCGCCCGCCGGACTTGCGCTTCCGCGGTTTGGTCCGTTCCCCGACTCGTGGTTGCATCGCTGCTGCAAGCACAAACGCGGCCGCGAGCGCGATCGCACCGCGAATGTAACGCACGACATTTCCTTTGAAGCAGGTTCGCCGACCAGAGTGGGGGCATCTCGCCGAGGCGAAGCCGACGGCTCCCGCTGCGCGAAGCGAAGCCGCTGGTTTCCCTGGCAGACCCGTCCGCGACGCACGCAGTGCGGAGTGGGAGCTGATGAGTGCTTTGTCACCAGCGGGGAGTGTGCGAGAGCACGGATTCCAGATGCACCACTACCGTGGCTGCGCGGGGGACCCGCTTAAAAATTAGCGGTTTGAGCCGCTTTCTTTTGCCTACTTTTCTTTGCGGCAGGCAAAGAAAAGTAGGTGCCGCCCCGCACAGGGGCAACGCTAATAGACCACTAACAAATCAAGGAAAGGCCAAAAGACCAACAACAGAACCAAACCCCAACACGGCAACGCCAAAAAACCCACAACCGCCGGACAGGCAAAACCCCACCCCTCAATCCTCATCATCCGTCCAGGGAATATCCACATCAGAAATAAAAGCCACCGTTGCAAACGGCCCCCCATCCTGACGCCCGATCTTCCCATCGGCACGCTGCCATTCAACCCTGAACACCGTGCCCGGATCATCGGCAATCAACCGCACCGTGCGAACTTCATCCGGATCCGCTTCCTCGACAGGACCGTCGAGCGAAACCAGCAACTCCTGCGGCCAAAGCCCATCGGTAGGATCGTAAATCTTGTCGCCGTCCGGAATCAGCGTGAATGCCTCCACCCCGATCGTCGCGGACGCCTCAATGATCATCTTGCCCAGCGCGCGTAGCAACGCTGTCGCGCGCGCCGAGTTGGCCTGGCGAATTGCAAGATCCCCGCGCGTCAGCGCCTGCTCAAGTTTTGGGTTGGTTTTTTGTTGCGCCATTCGATGTCCTGATTCCTATCGCTCTGTTATTCACGGCACGCCGATTCGTCACGTACCGCTCTCCGTTTTTCGGGCTGAATCCTACCACTGGTGCGAGCCGCAGCATCGCCAGCCATGCCGTACAAGCCCAGCGGGCCGCCCCGTCACCACAGTTTAGGTCGCCAATCGCCGTCCGGCAGGGAGATTTGCCTTTCAATGCGCCTTGCCACGCTTTCGGGCAGGCTTCGGCGTCGCAGCATCCGCGGGCTTCGCGCCGCCGATCTCAGCAATCAGATGGTCGCGGAACGCCTTGACCGACGGCGGTAACTCCCGGCCGGCCATGGTTTGCACCTGGATGCTGCGCTGACGCATCTGCGGGTGCGTCAGCGGTATCGCGACGAAGCCGTCGCCGGCGTAACGGTCGCGCACCGATAGCAGCCCCGTGAACATGATCGCCCCGGACTTCTGCGCGTAACGGTACATCGCCCCGCTATTGTTGCTGATGAGATCCGGTTCGAGCAGCACGCCTTCAAGCGCACAGGTAATGTCGATCAGTTGCCGGATCGTCGTACCAGGCTCCGGCAGCACCAGCGGATAGCGCCGCAGGTCGGCCAGCGACACCCGCGCGCGCGCCGCCAGTGGATGGTCGGCGTGCAGCAGCGCCAGCACCGGCGCGCGCTCGGTGTGTTCGACCTTGACGCCCTTCTCCGGCGCGAGACTGAAGGTCAGCGCGAGATCGGCGTCGCCATCGCGCACCCGTCGGGTCGCCTCGCCCGGCGGCATCACGGAGAGCGTGAAGTCGATCCCCGGGTACTGACCGCGGAACGCCGCCATTGCACGGGGCAAAAAATCCGCCGCAAACCCCTCTGAACTCGCGACCTTGATCATGCTGCCGTGCAATGCCTCGAGGCCGCCGATCTCCTTCATCACATGCTCCGCCTCGAGCAGGCTGCGCTGCGCATAGGCAAGCAGCCGCTCACCCGCCTCGGAGAGCGACATGCCACGCGGCCGCCGCTCGAACAGCGCGACGCCGAGATCGCTTTCAAGCCGCGCGATCTGCCGGCTGATCGCCGAAACAGCCACATGCAGCCGCGCGGACGCGTCGCTAATCGAGCCCGTACGCGCCACTTCCACAAAATAGCGCAATGCGATGCCGTGTAAGGAAAGTGCCATGAAGGTTGCCTTGAGCAAAGGTACGCACGAGCGTGTGCAGCCGTGTCTGAAGAGGTTCAGCTTTGCCTTTTCGGCAAGGCAAGTTTCGAAACACGATCATTGTGACAAAAATAACGGCCTCCTAGAATCGTTTCGAAGCTGATGGCCGCGAACCCAAAACCGTGCCACACCGGGCGCCGCGTCGCCGCCATCCCCCGCACCCCGCATCGGAGAGAGACATCCATGAGCCGCAATCAGGCCATCGAACACGCCACGCATCATTTCGAATCCGGCGCCTTTCTTGAGAACCTCAACCGTCGCGTCGGCTTTCGCACCGAGAGCCAGGAAAGCGACCGTGCCGCCACGCTGCTTTCGTACTTGAGCGACGAAATCGCGCCGGAAGTCGAAGGACTCGGCTTTAGCACCCGCATCGTCGATAACCCGGCACCGGGGTTCGGGCCGTTCCTGGTCGCCCATCGTCACGAAGACGAGCGCCTGCCTACCGTACTGATCTATGGCCACGGCGACGTCGTGCGCGGCTACGACAGCCAGTGGCGCGCGCCGCTGACGCCTTGGGCCGTGACCGTCGAAGGCGAACGCTGGTACGGCCGCGGCACCGCCGACAACAAAGGCCAGCACTCCATCAATCTCGCCGCGCTCGCGAGCGTGCTGGCCGCGCGCGGCGGCAAGCTCGGCTTCAACGCGAAATTGCTGATCGAGATGGGCGAGGAAACCGGCTCGCCAGGACTCGACGCGATCTGCCACCAGCACAAGCAGGAACTGGCCGCCGACGTGCTGATCGCGTCCGACGGCCCGCGCCTCGCGGCACGCCGCCCCACCGTCTTCCTCGGCTCGCGCGGTTCGGTGAACTTCAAGCTCTCGCTGAATCTGCGCGACGGCGCGCATCACTCGGGCAATTGGGGCGGCCTGTTGCGCAACCCGGCCACCGTGCTGGCGAACGCACTCGCCAGTCTGGTCGATGCGCGCGGCGTGATCGCAGTCGACGGCTTGCGTCCGCCGCCGATTCCCGAGGCGGTGCGCCGCGCCCTGGCCGATATCACGGTAGGCGGCGGCCCGGGCGATCCGGCCGTCGACGACAACTGGGGCGAGCCCGGTCTCACGCCGCCAGAACGCGTGTTCGGCTGGAACAGCTTCGAAGTGCTGGCCTTCAAGGCGGGCAATCCCGAGAATCCGGTCAATGCCATTCCGTCATCGGCGTTCGCCCACTGCCAGTTGCGCTTCGTGGTCGGCACCGACTGGGAAAACCTGGCGCAGCATCTGCGCGCTCATCTGGATGCGCATGGCTTTTCGCTGGTCGAGATCGGCGTCGAGCGCGGTGCGCCGGCCACCCGTCTGAATCCCGACGACCCATGGGTGACCTGGGCCATCGCCTCGCTCGAACAGACCACCGGCAAGAAAACGGCCGTCCTGCCGAATCTCGGCGGCACGCTGCCCAACGAAGTCTTCGCCGACACGCTCGGCCTGCCGACCATCTGGGTGCCGCATTCGTACCCCGCTTGCTCGCAGCACGCGCCGAACGAGCATCTGCTCGGGCCGGTGGTGCGCGAGGGTCTGCAGATCATGGCGGGACTGTTCTGGGATCTGGGCGAGAACGCGCCGCGCTCGAACTCAATGCGTCCAGAAGCCTCGGCTTGAGCGAGCAACGCAGCACCTTCGCCGCTCATCCCCTGATGACTCGCACTTCACCCGCGGTTCATTGCCAGCCGCATCCGCTACGAGGCACGCCCACGATGATCACGTCCACCTTGCAAGCCAGCGCCGCGCGTCCATCCGCCGCGAAGGTTCATCGCATCATTCTCGCGGCGTCGATCGGCAATGCGCTTGAATGGTTCGACCTCGTCGTCTACGGCTTTTTCGCGGTCACGATCGCGAAGCTGTTCTTCCCGGCGCGTACCGAAGCGATCTCGCTGATGCTCACGCTCGGCACCTTCGGCATCTCGTATCTGATCCGCCCGCTTGGCGGACTCGTGCTCGGCTCGCTCGCGGATCGCGCGGGCCGCAAGGCATCGCTGCTGCTGTCGATCGGCTTGATGATGATCGGCACCTTGACGATCGCCGTGATGCCGCCGTATGCCGCGATCGGTTTGTGGGCGCCGGCCGGCATCATGCTGTCGCGGCTGGTGCAGGGATTCTCGGCGGGTGGCGAGTTCGGTGCGTCCACCGCGTTTCTGGTCGAACACGCCCCGCAGCGGCGCGGTTTCATGGGCAGCTGGCAGTTCGCCAGCCAGGGGCTCGCGACACTGCTCGCCTCCGGCTTCGGCGCCTTGCTGACGAGTCAGCTCACGGCAGCGCAACTCGAATCCTGGGGCTGGCGCATTCCGTTTCTATTCGGCCTCGTGATCGGCCCGGTCGGCTTCTATATTCGCCGCTACGTGGACGAAGGCGCCGAGTTCAGCACGGAGCCCAAAACGCGCACGCCGCTGCGCGATCTGTTCGGCACGCAGAAGGTCCGAATGCTGCTCGCGATCGGCTCGCTGGTGATCTCGACCGCGGCCAACTACATGATCCTGTACATGCCGACTTACGCGATCAAGCAGTTGCACCTGCCTGCCTCGACCGGTTTCGCGGCCACGCTCGCGACGGGCATCGTGCTCACCGTGCTGACGCCGTTCGCCGGCCACCTGTCCGATAGCGCGGGACGGATCCGCATCATGGCGGTTGCCGCGACGCTGATGCTGCTGACGGTCTATCCGACCTTCATCTATATGAACGCGCATCCGTCGTTCGCCACGATGCTGCTGGCCTTGCTCTGGATCGGCGCATTGAAGGCGGCGTACTTTGGCGCGCTGCCCGCGCTGATGTCGGAGATTTTCCCGACGCAAACGCGCGCAACCGGTCTCGCGACCAGCTACAACATCGGCGTAACGGTGTTCGGCGGCTTTGCGCCCTTCGTGATTACCTGGCTGATCGACGCGAGCGGCAACAAGCTCGCGCCCGGTTTCTATCTGATGTTCTGCGCGGTGGTGAGTTTGTCGGCGCTCTATGCGGTGCGCGCGAAGCTGAAGATCCGCTGAGCGGCTTGCAGTGAGCTGGAGGGAGCTCGCGGAGGGCTTGAGGCGAGGCGACGTGAAACAAGCAGAGATAAGTTCAGACACGCCGAGGCGGGCAAGACAGATCAATCCGCCTTGCCCGCCTCGCCAACTACCTCAAGGTGCAGGATTGGGCTGCAGTTCATGCAGCTTGTCGATCTCCGCGAGCACTTCCGGCGAAAGCTTCAGGTCGGCGCTGGCGATATTTTCCTTCAGTTGATCGAGCGAGGTCGCGCCAATCAGATTGCTCGTCAGGAACGGCCGGCTATTGACGAAGGCCAGCGCGAACTGCGCGGGCGACAGGCCATGACGCTTCGCCAGCTCCACGTAGCGCGTGGTGGCCTGAACCGCTTGCGGCTTGCTGTAACGCTGAAAGCGCTCGAACAGCGAAATGCGGGCGCCTGCCGGACGCGCGCCGCCTTCATACTTGCCCGACAGCCAGCCAAAGGCCAGCGGCGAATACGCCAGCAGGCCGATATTGTCGCGATGCGCATACTCGGACAGACCCGCTTCGTACGTGCGGTTCAACAGGCTATACGGATTCTGGATACTGACAATGCGCGGCAAGCCGAGCTTTTCGGCCGCGCGCAGAAACTGCGCGACACCCCAAGGCGTTTCGTTTGACACCCCGATATGGCGAATCTTGCCTGCCTTGACGAACTCGGCGAGCACCGAGAGGGTTTCTTCGATCGGCACCGTATACGCGTCGTCGACCCACGGATAGGCAGGACGGCCGAATGTCATCGTGCTGCGATCCGGCCAGTGCAACTGGTACAGATCGACGTAGTCCGTTTGCAGACGCTCAAGGCTGCCGTTCAGTGCTTCGGTCAGATTCTTGCGGTCGAACTGGTTGCCCTCGCCGCGAATATGGCGCGGGTTGTGCGGCTGACGCGCCGGGCCGGCGATCTTGGTGGCCAGCACGATCTTCTCGCGCGCGCCGCGGTGCTGCGCGATCCATGTGCCGATATAGCGCTCGGTCGAACCTTGCGTCTCGGGGCGCGGCGGCACCGGATACATCTCCGCCGTGTCGATCAGATTGACGCCGTGATCGAGCGCGTAATCGATCTGTGCGTGCGCTTCCTGCTCGGTGTTCTGCTCGCCCCACGTCATGGTGCCGAGACCAATCAGGCTAACCTTCACATCCGAATCGCCGAGTCTGCGGTATTCCATCGAACCTGTCCTGTTGTGTGTGAAAACGGAAAGCGCCGACGTTACCATGCCCGCGCAATGCCTGCAGCGCGGCTAAAATACTGCTTCAGCAGCCGCTCACACCGGCGCGCTCAACGAACGCTGCGTCAACCCATCTGCGATGAATCCCGAACACCTCGAACTGCTGGTCACGCGCGTGATGCCCTACGGAAAATACAAAGGCCGGCTGATCGCGGATCTGCCCGGCCACTATCTGAACTGGTTTGCGAGTCAGGGCTTTCCACCGGGAGAAATCGGCCGTCTGCTGGCCCTGATGCACGAGATCGATCACAACGGTCTGTCGTCGCTGATCGAGCCTTTACGCAAGCGCTGAGAGCGACGCCTTCGGCAGATGCCAGCCGTAGGTGACGGCAAGCACGCGCAAGATGAAGCACGCCGCGCCGCCGGCCAGGGCCGCGACGCCAGGCGGCAAGCCGGCGCGCCGCGCCACCACCACGACGAACGCACCCGCGAAGGCCGCGGTCGCATAGATGTCGGCGTGCAGCACGAGCGGCACGCGCGCCATCAGCACGTCGCGGATCACACCGCCGCCCACGCCCGTGACGGTACCCATCAGCATCGCGATAAACGGGCGGATTCGGAACAGCAGCGCTTTCTCGACGCCCGCCACCGCAAACAGCGCGAGGCCGGCTGCATCCAGCACGGTGATCAGCGCGGCAGGAAATTGCTGGACAGTGGAATGGAAAACGAAGGTGAGCAACCCGGTAGCGAACGTCAACGCCGGGTAACGCCAGTCGCGTATCGCGTTAGGCGGCGAATCGCCGATCAGCAGATCGCGGATCACCCCGCCGCCAAGCGCCGCGACAAACGAGATCACCATCACACCCAGCAGATCGAGACCGCCGCGCATCGCGCTGAGCGCGCCCTCGATCGCGAAGACAACCGTGCCGGCCAGATCGGCGGCCAGAACCAGCGCTTCGACGTTCGGCGTTATTTTTCTTATCGACAATGTCGGCATCGACGCCTCACCCTTTCAGTCCACGAGTAGCCGAAAAGGTATAGCGAAATGCCCGCCGCTGGGTGAAAAATTTGCGCAGCCGGCACGCGATACGGACGGCGCGCCCGTTATTTCGCGAGGCGCGGCCTGCCAAGCCCGCTCTCTCTCGTCAGGCAACCCATGGCGACCAGATGCACGAGCAGGCGGTCTACCGCCTCGTCGATCGACACCCGATCGGATTCGATCATCAGATCGGGCTCGAGCGGCACATCGTACGGCCCGGAAATACCGGTGAAATTGGGAATCTCGCCGCGCCGCGCACGCGCGTAGAGGCCTTTGACATCGCGTGCCTCGCACACCGTCAGCGGCGCATTCACGAACACTTCGACGAACCCGTCGCCCACGATCTCGCGAGCCATGCGCCGATGCTCATGCTCAGGCGAAATCACCGCGGCCATCGCGACGAAGCCTTGTTGCATGAACAGCGCCGCGACGTGCGCGACCCGCCGCAGATTTTCGGCGCGGTCTTCGGGAGTGAAGCCGAGGTCGGCGGTCAGGCCGCGCCGCAGCACGTCGCCGTCGAGCACGATCGAAGCATGTCCCGCCGCTTTCAGACGCCGGTGCAACGCGTCGGCCAAGGTCGATTTACCGGCGCCGGACAGACCGGTCATCCATATGACGGCGCCGCGGGTCGTGCTCATGACTTACGCTCCCTATCCGTTGCCGGTGCCGCGGCATTCGCCACCGGCGCGCCGAAGCTGCCGGCCGGCGCCAGGTCCGGTCCCAAACCGTCAAGCAAGGGTTGCAGCAGCGCCTCGCGCGGCTGCCAGCGCCGCACCGAGGTCTTGTAGATCGGGCGGCGCACCTGCGCCGCGCTTGCCGTATTCACCTGCCGCTCGGTCTGGTGAAACGACAGGCAGCGCTCGTCCCAGTCGAGTCCGCAATGCGCAAGCAAACGCCGGACATTGCCTTCGAGGTCCTCGACCAGCTCTTCGTATTTGACTTCGATCATCGTGCCTTCGGGCAACACGCGTTGCCAATGCGCCATCAGCGCGTCGTAGGCGCGGTAGTAGCGGCCCAGTTCACCGAGATCGTAGCTGAATGGTACGTCGTGAAAAATTCGCGAAAAAATCGACAGACAACTTTGCAACGGTGACCGGCTGCTGTGAATGAAGCGCGCGTTCGGCAGTGCCAGATGGATCAGGCCGACGTTGATGAAATTGAACGGATACTTGTCGGTGAAGCGCGTGTAGCCTCCCGAGGCCGAGCCTTGCATTTCCAGTTGCGGCGCGTGCATGCGGCGCAGATAGTCGGCGCCGAGCGCGCGCAATTGTGCGGCCCCGACGCCCTGCAACGCTTCGATATCGATACGCAACGGGTCATCTGAATCGCGGCCGATGCAATTCACCAGCGCCTCGCCGAAGTCCGTACGCTCGCCCATGCCGAGAACCTGCGGATGGCTCGCGAGAATCTGTTCGATCAGGGTGGAGCCGGAGCGCGGCATACCGACAATAAAAATCGGCGCGGCCGACGGATCGCCCAGCCCGTGTTTGGCCGCCAGCACCTCCGCAGTCAGGAGCTCGGGCAAATGCGCGAACAGACCGAGCGCCGCGGCTTCGTCATAACGCACGCCGGCGCGGTGCAAGGCGTTGCCTTTCAGGAAGTGATCGAACGATGCATCGTTGCGGCCCACATCGGACAGCGCCTGACCATACGCGAAGTGCAGTTCGGCCTGATCCGCCGGCGTGAGCGAAGCGACATTGTGCGCGAATCGCTCGAGCGCGGCGAACACCGGATCGTCGGCACTCAGGCGCTTGGATTGCACGAAGTTGCGGTAGTACAGCGGCACCTGCGGAGCGGCTTCGATCGCGCGGCGATAGGCTTCGTGCGATTCGTCAAAACGGCCGAGCGCCTGCAGGCAGTTGCCCATGTTGTTGTACGAGCCATCGGCTTGCGGATTCAGCCGCACAGCTTCGCGGTAGGCGTCGACGGCCTGCTCGAGCCGATGCATCTGCTCGAGCGACCAGCCGAGCCCATGACGCAAATTGGTGTTCAGCGGATCGAGCGCAATGGCCTCGTGATAGCGCACCACGGCTTCGGAAAAACGGTTCAGCACGGCGAGCGTTCCCGCGAGGCGCTCATTGACGGCGCCGTTGGCGGGATCGAGCGCGCGCGCCGCTTCAAAACAGTGGAGTGCCGCCTGGAGTTCGCCGCGAGCGACGCAGGCGTCGCCTTCGGCGCACCATTCCGGGGCGGTCGCAGGCTGTGGGTCGTGCTTCATTAACGGCCAGTTTCTTGCAGGCTTCGCATCAGACAGCCCGTCAGTGTGGGGTACGTTCTTCTTCGTCCAGTGTCGGCACAAAGCTGCTCTGGATTCAAAGAGGGAATTGTCTGACGCGAAAGTATCAGGCGCGCCCTACAGTTTCTTTTCGAATATTTAACGAAGTGTTACAGGGCGGTGATTCGGTCATCTTCTGAAGCTTGCTGCAACGCGCGGCCGCTATGGCATCAGATCGCCACGGCGGCCTCGTGGCGGCGGCGTGGCGCGCGCCAGCCGTAATTTGCGGACACAAATCCCGCTGAACTCCCGGGCACGCCGTCTTTCTGATTCTTATACGAGGAGGCGGGAGAAAATCGTGAGCAGGCTTATTGCATCAGTCGCGCTGCTGGCTGTGGCGGCAAGTCTCACCGGGTGCGCGGTCGCCCCGGGATACGACTACGCCTACCCTTACTACTACCCCGGCTACGGTTATGCCTACGGGCCATACGGACCGGCTTACGGCTCGGTCGACATCTGGGGTGGCTGGGGCGGCTCGTGCTGTTACTACCATGGACACGGGGGCTACTGGCATGACGGCGGATGGCATGGCGGTGGCTGGCATGGCGGTGGCTGGCATGGCGGTGGCTGGCACGGGGGCGGCGGCGGTGGCTGGCACGGCGGGGGCGGCGGCCACGGCGGTGGCGGCAGTGGGTGGAGCAGCGGTGGCGCTCAGGGCGGTCACGGGCATTGACACCACCGGCCGTGCCTTTGTCACGCAGCGGAGTGCGCCGGCCGGAGTGCCCGGGGCGACCATAATGCTCTGATTGCCTTGCTTGCCCTGTGTGAATCGATGTCGATGCGCGAGCTGGCCAGCTCGCGCTTTTCAGGGGACAGCCTGCCCCTGCTCGCTCACCCACAACGCCCATTGCGCGGTAAACCGCGACGCAAAAACAAAAACGGCGTTGTGATTTCTCACAACGCCGCTTGATCAAACTTTTTGCTGCTTGAATTCTTTGGGGTGGCTGATGGGGCTCGAACCCACGACAACAGGAATCACAATCCTGGACTCTACCAACTGAGCTACAGCCACCACTGACATCTGCTTGACTTGCTAAGCAACTCACTTAACTGCTGAGAAACTTGGCTCGTCGATGAAGAAACGAGATTATACGAACAAGAATTCCGTTTGCCTAGTCCTTTATTCAAAAATTTCGACCGGCTCACGCAGATGCTGTCTTGCCTCGTCGAAGATGCTCAGATCGCGCGCGGCCAGGCGTTTGCTATCCGACAACACGCGACGCCATCCACGTGCACCGGCTTCCCCGCGGTAAAGACCGAGCGCATGACGCGTGATTGCACCGAGGTACGTGCCGCGCGCCATTTCAGCCGCGCAATATTCGATCAGCTTCGCCTCGACCTGCTCGCGCGTGAGCGGTGCATCCGTCGCGCCATAGAAGCGCGCATCGACGTCGGCCAGCACATAAGGGTTGTGATAGGCCTCGCGCCCAAGCATCACACCGTCGACGTGCTGAAGATGTGTCTCCACTTCATCGAGCGTCTTGATGCCGCCGTTGATGATGATCTCCAGATGCGGGAAATCGCGCTTCAACTGATACGCGTAGTCGTATTTGAGCGGCGGAATTTCGCGGTTCTCTTTCGGGCTCAGGCCCTTGAGAATCGCATTACGCGCGTGCACGACGAACACGTTGCAACCGGCGTCCGCGACCGTGCCGACGAAGTCGCGCACAAAGTCATATTCTTCGACCGCATCCACGCCGATCCGGTGCTTGACCGTCACCGGTATTGAGACGGCGTCGCGCATGGCTTTCACGCAATCGGCAACGAGTTGCGGCTCGTTCATCAGGCAAGCGCCGAACGCACCGCGCTGCACGCGCTCGGACGGGCAGCCGCAATTCAGATTGATCTCGTCATAGCCCCATTGCTCGCCCAGCCTCGCTGAACGCGCGAGATCGTCCGGTTCGCTGCCGCCGAGCTGCAACGCAACCGGCGCTTCTTCGGGCGTAAACGCCAGATGGCGCGGCACGTCGCCGTGCAGCAACGCGCCGGTGGTGACCATCTCGGTGTAGAGCCACGTATGACGCGATATCACGCGATGCAGCGAGCGGCAGTGGCGATCGGTCCAGTCCATCATCGGCGCGACTGACACGCGGCGCGGACTGGGAGTTTGAGCTGAAGACATGGGGCGGCCAGACGGCTTTAATCAAAACCCGATTTTACCGCAACGCGTAAGACTTCCCGGCGCCGGCCTGCACCCCATCATCGCGCCAGCCTCCGCCCAGCGCCCGGAATAGCGACACCGCGCCCTGCAAACGCGCCAGTCGCTTTTTGTTCAGACCGGCCTGGTCGGTGTATCGGCAGCCGTCGAATACTGACAGGTGGCGGGCGGGGTGATGCCGCTGTCGACGCGCGCGTGGGTAACACACCCGTACAGTCTTTCGGTCCGCGCTTTCACAGCGCCGGCGCGGGTACACCTCAAAATCCCGGACATGGCGATCGCTTTCCCGCGTGTCGGCGATTTGCCGTGCGGTCTGGATCCGAAAGATCGAGCCGGCCGACCAGAACAGAAATTCAGGAGCGGTTCGTAGTGCCGAGTATCCGCCGGCTTCAGGTCGAAAGCGGCAGGAGGACCGCAGAGAGGGACGAGGCGACGGCGCTGCCCACATCCGTGGGGCAAGGCTGATCGTCAGCGCGCACCGGAGAAACGGCCAATAACCCACCCCGCCAATCCGGTCTTTGACCGCAAAAACCGCTTGACTACCGGGGTCGGACCACCGCTGACGCCCGTCAGATATAGGCCTGACAGATTATTTCAGCACCAAGAATAGTAATTTCAGATTATCGGTACAAATTTTCAATAGTAGGGGTATACACTGCCTTCCATCGACGTTGCAGACACACCCCTACCGGCTCCTGCGACGCCTTCCTGAAATGAAATCGAAACTTATCGGAGTCACACCATGAAGACCAAGCTCATCGCCGCCCTGCTCGTTGCTGTTTCTGCCTCGATCGCTGCTCCCGCATTCGCTAGCGGCTACGGCCCGGCACCGTTCTATCGTCCGGCTGTCGGCGCACCGGCTTCGCAACAAGGCCAGAACGCGCAAACCGTCGCAGCTGAACGCGCTAGCGCCGAATCGAGCGCATACGGTGGCGTGAACACCGTGTCGTCGCAATCGGGTACGCGTGCACCGGCTTCGTCGGGCCCGCAATCGGTTTTCTTCGGCCACTAATCTGTCGCTGTTGAAGGTTGCCGTTCACAAGACGGCAGCCGAACTGGGCGCCGCGCATGCAGCAATGCATGCCGGCGCCCAGTCCCGTTTACACGGCGGCCGCGCTCACGTCACCGAGCCCATCCACCGAGCCCCAGCGCCAGCGTCATCACACCTCGCGCTTTTCCTCTTCCGGCGATTCGCAAAACCGGATCCGGTTACCGAACGGATCGATCGTCTCGAGCACTTTCCCCCACGGCTCCTCTTCAACGCCCGGTTTTCCGTACTTATAGTCTTTGCGCTGAAGTTCGGCATGCAACGCGTCGATGCCCTGCATCGGCACGTAAATCGTCGAGCCCGGCGTCGCATCGCCGTAATGCTCGCTCAGGTGCAAGATCAGATCGGAACGGCGCACTTGCGCATAGAGCGGAGTATTCGCCTCGAAGCGGTGTTCCCAGTCGATGGTAAAGCCGAGAAAGTCTACGTAAAACTCTCTGGCTTTCTCTTCAGAGAAAATACGGATGATCGGAATAGCGCGCGCGAAATGCATTGCGGTCCCCAACAGGTCGATACGGAACCGTCAGCTTAATCGAATGGGCTTGCCGGTTCCGGCGCCTACGGTTATCCGCTAAGACCGGCATCGATCGTTTCGCGCGCCGCCCTGAAGCCGGCCTCTGCCGCGGCATGCTCCGTGGGCCACAGGGTGTCTATGCGGACGAGCCGCCAGTCGACCACCACCGCGTCATTGCGCAACACCCGAAAATGCGCCTTGACGCCGGTCAGCACCTGCTCGACCGCGACTTCGATCTCGTAGTCCTGATAGCGCTCCTGGTAGTCGCCCATGTCGAGGCCTTTCGGCTCCATGATCGCCTCCTTGAGGTGTTCCGGGTCAGGGTGAAATGCGCACGGCCATGCGCGCCCGCCGGGCCGTCGCTACGGCTCGAACCAGAGACCGACAAATCTTCATCTGACGATTAGTCGCAATCGCCAGAAAGATACTGCCGGCCGCTAACGGTGATCTCGACGTCGCCGCTGCCCGCCTCGGCGGCAAGGCCGTTCGACAGCAATTCCGCCGCGATGGACTGCGCGAACTTCGGCACGGGCTGTCCGACACCGACCTCATTCAGGCGCCGCAAAGCTTCGACCGCTTCCGGACTTAATGACTTCGACATGGCCGTCTCCGTCGTGATGCTGAATTTATCGTAGCAAGTTTCGCGGCTGGACGCAGGCGCGTCTAAGGCCACCGACATCCAAAGCTTGTGCAGCCCGAGAATTTTGCGCGTGCAAGCGGGTCTATCCCACGAAACGTGGCGATAGCAAACCCGGCAAGCGGTAACGGAAAGGAGGATGAGATGGAGCGAAGCAGAATGACAGCGCTCGCGGCGTGCGCCGCGCTTGCGGCGTTCAGCATGGGCGGCCCGGCAGCATTTGCCCAAACGCCAGGCCCGGCACAAAAGACGCAGGCCATGCCGCAAAACGGCCGGGCATCGATGGTCAAGCCGCCGGAAGCGGGCTCAGGCTCAGGCGGTGCGAGCAATCCGGACAATATGCCGATCAAGCGTCCGCGCAAACCGACCAACGACAAGATGATGCACGAGCCGCCCGCCAGCGCCGCCAACGCGAAATAGCGCCGGCACGGCTGACGGTGCGGACCGTCTGACTAAGCCAGGCGCGCTTAAAGACGCGCGATCGACACCTCCGTGGACTTCACCAGCGCGACCACTTCCGAGCCGACCTTCAGGTCGAGTTCGTCGACCGAGCGCGTGGTGATCACCGAAGTGACGATACCGAACGGCGTGTCCACATCGACCTCGGACACGACCGGCCCGCGGATGATTTCCTTGACCTTGCCTTTGAACTGATTGCGTACGTTGATTGCGGAAATGGTCATATCGAGCGACTCCAGAAAAGCGATTAAAAACAGTCAGTCAAGAGATATCAGACGGCCCAGCGGACGTCCGTCGGCCGCGTGAGGCGGCCCTCGTCACGTGCGTCGTAAGCACGCTGGGACAGCGCGTCGTCATTCGGCGCCGTCTTCAGTACGCGTTGCAACACATGTTCTTCCAGCGCGGCGAACCCGGCCGATGCACGTGCCCGCGGGCGCGCCAGCGGCACCGGCTGATCGAGTGCGATGCGCCCTTCTTCGATCAGCAGAATCCGGTCGCCTAGCGCGACGGCTTCATGCACGTCGTGCGTCACCAGCAGCGCGGTAAATCGATGCTCACGCCACAGCCGTTCGATCAGCGCGTGCATTTCGATGCGCGTCAACGCGTCGAGCGCGCCGAGCGGTTCGTCGAGCAGCAGCAATTGCGGCCGATGCACCAGTGCACGCGCCAGCGCCACCCGCTGACGCTGACCGCCGGAGAGCTGCGCGGGCCAGTCGTTGGCGCGTTCCAGCAAACCGACTTCGGCGAGCACGGCCCGCGCGTCCTCACGCGCACTGCGGCCGAGGCCAAGCATCACGTTCTGTAGCACGCTCTTCCAGGGCAGGAGGCGCGCGTCCTGAAACATAATGCGCGTGTCGAGCGGCCGGCCGTCTTCGGTGCGTTTCTCGAGCACACCCGAGGTGGCCTTTTCCAGACCCGCGACGAGGCGCAGCAAGGTCGATTTCCCGCAGCCGCTGCGGCCGACGATGGCGACAAAGCTGCCGCGCTCGATCGACAGATCAAAATCGGACAACACCTTGCGCTCGCCGTACTGCTTGCCGACACCGCGCAACTCGACCGAATAGTCGGCGGAGCGGCGTGCGTCATTGCGCGCCCAGGCTCCCGTCGCTGCAGGCAGAACACTCACGCGCTGGTCGCGTTGACGATCGTGCGAGGGTTCCGCCCGATCGAAACCCGCGGCCTCATCCGCATCGTGATCGGCGGTGCGCGGTTGCGCCAGTTCGGCTTCGAGATCGCTGCCCGCGATGCCGCCGAACGACGCCGACAATGTGGTTGCGCTCATGATTTCGCTCCTCGTTGATAAGCCGGGTGCCAGCGCAGCGACACGCGCTCGAGACTCTTGGCCAGCACGTCGGCGAGCTTGCCGAGCCCCGCATACAGCAGGATGCCGACCACCACCACATCGGTTTGCAGGAATTCGCGCGCATTCATCGTCATGTAGCCGATGCCCGACTGCGCGGAGATGGTTTCGGCAACGATCAGCGTGACCCACATCAGCCCGAACGCGAACCGCACGCCGACCAGAATCGACGGCAACGCGCCGGGCAGCACCACGTGCCGGTAAAGTGCGAAACCCTTCACGCCGTAACTGCGTGCCATTTCGATCAGATTGGCATCGACCGAGCGGATGCCGTGGAAGGTGTTCACGTAGATCGGAAAAAACACGCCCAACGCGACGAGAAACACCTTCGCCTCTTCCTCGATACCGAACCACAAAATCACGAGCGGGATCATCGCGAGCGCGGGAATGTTGCGGACCATCTGCACGGTCGAATCGAGCGCGATTTCAGCGGGTTTGAACAGACCCGTTGCAAGGCCGAGCACGAGTCCGATGCCGCCGCCGATCGCAAAGCCCGACACCGCACGCCACGTGCTGACCTTCACGTCCGCCCACATTTCGCCGGACTGGATCAGCGACCACGCGGCCTTCACGACCGCGAGCGGTTCCGGCAGCACGCGGGTCGAGAGAATGCCGCTGCGGGCGGCGAATTCCCATGCCAGCAGAATCGCGAGCGGCGCGAGCCACGGCGCAAGATGCGCACCGATGCGGCGCAAGACGGCGAGACTCGCGCCCGCACGCGCGCCGGCGTCAGCGCCTTGTCCCGCGCTCAAAGTGGATTGAGCCATGATGATTTCCTCACTGCCTGACCATTAGGTGCTCGTGCTGAAGCGGACGATGCGCTCAGCTCGAACTCGCCGCTTTCGGCAGATAGTTGTTGCCGACGATCTCGCCGAACGGCCCGGACAACGGACCGCCCGCGGTCTTGATCTGCCGGCCCGGCAGCAACGGAAACACCAGTTCGGCAAAGCGGTACGATTCTTCGAGATGCGGATAGCCGGACAGGATGAACGTGTCGATGCCGAGCGCCGCGTATTCGTTCATGAGCGCGGCCACCTGCTCGGGATTGCCGACCAGCGCCGTTCCCGCGCCGCCGCGCACCAGCCCGACGCCCGCCCACAGATGCGGATACACCTCGAGTTCGGCGCGGCCGCCGCGCTTGCCGCCGTGCAAGGCGGCCATGCGGCGCTGTCCTTCGGAATCCATCTTCGAGAACGAAGCCTGGGCGCGCGAAATGGTTTCGTCGTCGAGCTTGCTGATCAGCTTGTCGGCGGCCGCCCACGCTTCTTCCTCGGTCTCGCGCACGATGACGTGCAGGCGAATGCCGAACTTGATCGTGCGGCCACGTGCTTCGGCACGGGCGCGAATGTCCGCGATCTTCTTCGCAACAGCCGCAGGGGGCTCGCCCCACGTCAGATACGTGTCGATGTGATCGCCCGCGATATCGTGCGCCGCCGCCGACGACCCGCCGAACCACAGTGGCGGATGCGGGTTCTGCACCGGCGGATACAGCGCCTTGCCGCCCTTCGAGGTCAGATGCTTGCCCTCGAAGTCGATCGCGTCGTTGGTATGCGCGGCGCTCAGCAGCTTGCGCCAGATATGCAGGAATTCGTCGGTGATTTCATAGCGTGTGTCGTGATCGACGAATACGCCGTCGCCTTCCAGTTCAGCCGAATCGCCACCGGTCACGACGTTGATCAGCAGACGCCCGTTCGACAACCGGTCGAAAGTCGCGGCCATGCGCGCCGCCAAACCCGGCGACGAAATACCCGGCCGGATCGCCACCAGAAACTTTAGCCGTTTGGTCGCGGCAATCAGGCTCGACGCGACGACCCACGCGTCTTCGCACGAGCGGCCGGTCGGCAGCAGCACGCCCTCGTAGCCGAGCGTATCGGCGGCGACGGCGATCTGCTGGAAGTAGTCGTAATCGGCTGCGCGTGCGCCTTGGGACGTACCGAGATAACGGCTGTCGCCGTGAGTCGGAATGAACCAGAACACATTCATTTGCTGCTCCTGCTAGTTCGAAACTGGATTGAATGAAGACGTGTGCAACGACGAGCGACGCTGCGTCGGGCGAAAGCGCGCCGCTAGCCGCGCGCCGCTGGCCGCGCGCATCCCTCCGGCACGAGACCCGGAAAGGCGAACGCTAGAAAGGACGGAAATACTGCAGTGAGGCGCGGATTAGTTCCGACAGCACAGCCACGAACGCGTGTGCGCCATGGGGCAATTGAAGATCGGCATCAGGCAGGACATCGCGACGGCTTCCCTCGACCAAACGTGCGCGTGATGCGCTCGATTAAACAGGCGACGGCGGCAAACGCCGTCTGTATGGAGAAACAGTCTATGGATCGGAACCCGGCTTTTGAACGATTTTTTTGAGCTTAGGTTTTCCACTTTCGTGATTAGCCCGACGCTAAAGCATACGGATGTTGCACCTTACCCACGCTGGAAGCGGCTTGCCCCTCTATATAATGGCGCCACATTTCCAATAATCCGCTGCAGGCCGTGCGAACCACGCCGCCTGAGCTCTCGCGGTGCAATGCATGCAAAAACTCATCCTGCCGTTCGTCGCCGGCTTTCTGGCTTCCCTGTTTTTTCATGAGTCGACCCTGGCGCTGTTGCACGCGGCCGGACTGATCGATCCGACCGGTTTTTCGACCGCGCCGTTCCTGCCGCTGGGGCTGCCCGAGTTCATCGCGAACGCGATCTGGAGCGCTTTCTGGGCGGTGCTGATGGCCTGGCTGTTGCGCGTGGCGCCTGAGCGGCGCGCGCCATGGGTGCCGGCCTTCGTATTTGGCGGCATTGCCCTAACCGCGGCGAGCGTGTTCGTGGTCGATCCGCTGCGCGGCATCTGGCCGAGCGGCAACATGCTGCCGCGTCTCGCGGTGGGTTTCGCGGCAAATGCGATGTGGGGCTGGGGCGCGCTGGTGTTCATGCGCGCCTTCATGGCGAGCGAAGACGAGGACTGAGCCTGCCAGTCTCAGGACCGTAGATCGCGCAACGGGTGCTCGTTTGCCGGCCACGGGCTTTCGAACATCTTCGCCACCTCGGCGGCGTTCACGTCTTCAATGCGCGCGAAACGCCAGCGCGGCGCGTTGTCCTTGTCGATAATGCGCGCGCGAATCCCCTCGATCGTGTCGCCCTGCGCGAAGCTCGTGCGCGTCAGATCGAGATCGCCGCGCAACACGTCCGCCATCGAACCCTCGGCACGCGTCACCACTTCCAGCGACACCGCCATCGACAACGGCGAACGTTCGCGCAACACCGCGATCGTCTGCTCGGCCCAATCGGCGGCCTCGCCGCCCTGCTCGCGCGCCCGCTCCAGCGAAGCGAGAATCTGCGCTACATCGGGCAACGCGAAATGCCGGTCGATCAAGCCGCGTGTGCTCGCGAGCGGCGCGGCATCGGGCTTTGGCACGACCTGATGCGCGGCGGTCTCGCGTTCGATGCACGCCACCACGTCCGCGCCGCGTTCGAACAGTTCAGTACGCAGCGTATCGACTAGCGCGGGCAAGGCCGCGTCTTCGATATAGGCGTCGGCGAGGCCTGCGTAGAGCGCATCGGCTGCGCCGATCGTCTCGCCGGTGACCGCCAGATAACGGCCAAGCGCACCCGGCGTGCGCGCCAGAAACCAGCTGGCGCCGACATCGGGAAAGAGTCCGATGCGGGTCTCGGGCATCGCCATCTTCGTCGAGTCCGTCACGACACGCAGGCCGCCGGTACGATGCGCACCCTGCGAAATCCCCATGCCACCGCCCATCACGACGCCGTTCATCAACGCAATGTACGGCTTCGGGTAGGTGAAGATCGCGTGATTGAGCCGGTATTCCTCGATGAAAAAGGTGTCGCGCGCGTCCTGCTCGCCACGCTGCGCCGACTCGTACAGGAAGCGGATATCGCCACCCGCGCAGAACGCACGTGGATGCGCGCTGCGCACCACCACGGCCAGCACGTCGGGATCTTCGCGCCACTGATCAAGCGCCGCGTGCATCGCGCGGATCATGCCGGTGGACAGCGCGTTGAGTGCTTTCGGCCTTTCCAGTTCGATGAAACCGATGCGGTTGGCTACGTAAGTCGCGACTTCGTCGCTGACGGCGGGCGAGGTGGAAATGGACATGGAGAGCTAGGCGCGATGGCGCGAAATGAACCGGAACTGAACGTTATCACGCCCTCGCGGCTTTAGGCCTGGCGGCGGGCTGGGTCCCGGCGTTGCCGGCGGCCTCCACGGCCGATTCAGACGGCGCTTCAGCAGACTTCTTTTTACGCGGGCGGGCAGCGCTCGTAGCGCCTTGCGGCTGCCCGGCCTGCTGCGTTCCGAGCCAGGCATCGAGCGCGATACCCACCACGGTATCCAGCGGCGCAGTCGGAAACACGGGACATGTCAGGTTGAGCGCGACGATGCCGTGCAGGGTCGCCCAGAACGCCTCCGCCCACACCCCCACCTCCATCGATGCGGGCAAGCGCCCCGCCGCTTTCAGTTCTTCGATCGCGGAGATCATCACGTACAAGGCCGCAGCATCCGGGTCGTCTGGCTCGTCTGCTTTTGCAGGCTCGACAATCGCCCCGGCCGCGTTGCCGGGCAGAGCAGAAGCCACGGCCGGCGTTTCTGCCGCCGCGCTCTCCACGGTCTCGCCTGGCACACCCGCCTGCGCGGCCCCAGTCACCGGAGCACCGGCCAGCACGGCGGCCGCGCCGCCCAGCGCCGCGCCCGTGTAGCTCGGGTCTTCCATGAAGATCAGACGATAGGTTTCCGGATGCGCGACACCGAAGGCCACATAAGCCCGCCCGATCGCCTTCAACCGCGCGGTCGGATCGGCAATCTGCGCCAGCGGCACGAAGGTCTCCAGCAATTGCGCATAGCCTTCCGCGCACAACGCCCGTGCGATCTCATCGCGGCTTGCGAAGTGAAGGTACAGCGTGGCGGGCGAATACTCGATGGCGTCGGCAATCTTGCGCATGGACAGCGCGGCAAAGCCTTCGCGCATCACGATGCGCCGTGCTGCATCGAGGATGCGCTCGCGCAGCGCCTGTTTCTGACGGTTTTTTCGTTCGGCGATTCCCATGACGAACATTTTCAGGTTGACAAACTGAAAAGTCAAATTAAACTGAACACCGTTTACTGAACAGTGTTCATTAAATTCTCATCAATCAGTCAGCACCATCCTGGCGCGATAAGGCGCCACTTTCAGGAGTCGCCATGCAAGCCATAGGAAAAGTCGGTTTATTCGGTGCCGCCGGCGCGGCAGGTCAAATCATCGCTGCCGCGCTTAGCGCGGCGGGCCGGGATTACCGGGTGGTCGGCCGCTCGCGCGCCCCGCTCGAAGCGGCCTTCGGTCACGACCCGCACGCGGAAATCGTCACGTGGAATCCGGATGAGCCGGCTTCGATCAGCGCCGCGGCTGCCGGTTTGCAGACTGTGATCTACCTGGTGGGCGTGCCCTACGACCGGTTCGCCGAGCATCCGCCGCTCATGGAAAAAACGCTCGCCGGCGTGACGGCAGCGGGTGTCGAGCGCCTCATTCTGATCGGTACCGTGTATCCGTACGGCCGTGCGCGTGGCAATCCGATCAGCGAAGATCATCCGCGTGAGCCCCACACGTTCAAGGGCAAGATGCGGCTCGAGCAGGAGAAGCTGGTGCTGGCGGCGCATGGCCGCGCCAGCGGGTCGGGCCGCCTGTCGACACTGGTGCTGCGGCTGCCGGATTTCTACGGCCCCGGCATCGAACGCAGTCTGATCAATGGCGTATTCGAGGCGGCGGCACAGGGCAAGCGCGCACAGATGATCGGACCAGTGGATGTGCCGCACGAATTCGTCTACCTGCCGGATATCGGACCGGTGGTCGAGACACTCACGCGCACGGCCGACGCATACGGCCGCTGGTGGCATCTGGCCGGCACGGGCACGATCACGCAGCGTGAAGTGGCGAGACAGGCCTATGCGCTGGCCGGCCGCGAGCCGAAGCTGATGGTCGCCGGCAAGACCATGCTGCGCCTGCTCGGTCTTTTCAATCCGCTGATGCGCGAACTGGTGGAGATGAATTACCTGATGACCGAGCCGGTTGTGCTGGACGACGCCGCCTTGGTGAAGCTGATCGGCCCGATCAAAAAAACCTCGTACGAAGAAGGTATCCGGCGTTGTTTCGATGCCGCGCGGATAGCGGCATCGGCGAGCGCGGAAACGCAGCGCGACTCCGCAACAACGGCCTGACCGTGAACGGATTTCGCAAGCGCGGGAAATTGATGCCCATTATCCACGCAGCAGCGAATAAACCGGATCAGCCCGCCACGTTGCCAGGCGGAAAATGGCCGCTCCTGAGCAGCACGGGCGTGCCGTTGCTGATCTGCAAATGCTCGCGCGCAACTGCCTCGATGCGCGGA
Source organism: Paraburkholderia sp. BGA-UO-ETr-F12 (assembly GCF_059567945.1). NCBI lineage: Bacteria > Pseudomonadati > Pseudomonadota > Betaproteobacteria > Burkholderiales > Burkholderiaceae > Paraburkholderia > Paraburkholderia sp. BGA-UO-ETr-F12. The sequence continues at coordinate 198,729 of NZ_JCAQOZ010000066.1, forward strand.
CGCCCGGCATCGAACGCGCGCATCCAGCCTTCGAGATCCTCCGGGTACGCGCCGAAGTGATCCTCGAGCGCCTCGACCGAGATCGCGCACGGCACCGGTTCGCCGTCCACGAGCGCGGGAAACACGACGGTCAGATTGGAGTCGCGGTAAGCAGGCGCATCCGCGGGAAACTGAATTTCCATGGTCGCCTCATCAGAAATATCCGGCGGAAAAGCTGCGACAGTGAATACCGTCCGCCTCCCCGGACATGCCCGTTATGGTACTCGCGCGGCTGGACCACGGTCCAGCGCCCTTCCCGCTTTTTGTCCGATGCCGCGTTTGCGGAACCGATCGGTGCCGCAGGCGAATCGCTATGCTGATTGCACTTGTGCCGCCTGCCTCGGTCGAACTTGCTGACCGGCACGATCCGTGCTGACACGGTGACGCCATTTCGAGGTCAGTGAGCGCAATATGGGAAAATATTTTCTGCAGAACCACGAATTGCCTGAGCCGGACGCGGCAACCCGATGGTTTGCTTACGCCGAAAGCCACGGCATCGACATTCCGAAAGCCATTAGCATCTGGGAAGACGCGGCAACTGAAAGCGGCGCGGAAAGCCGCCAACTGGTTGGCGCGGCGGGCATCACAATCGAAACGCCTTAGCCCTGCACAAGGGCGCACGTCCAGGGTGTGGCGAGCCTCGATACCTATTTGAAAGGAAGACATCACGATGCATTTCATGACGCAACTGCGCCGCTCCGGCCGCCTCCGATCGGGCCGCAACGCGCTTGCCCTGATCCGCAGCGCGTCCCTGTTTGCCGCCCTGCCCGCCGCTGTGCTGTTCGGCGCGGGTCTGAGCGGCTGCGCATCGTCGAACACCACCTCGCTGATCAATCTGCCGAACGGTCAGACCGGTTTTGCGGTGAACTGCAGCGGCGCCGACGCCGCATCCAGTTGGGCCTCCTGCTACGTGCAGGCCGGCAAGGCATGTGGCGCGACCGGCTACGACATCGTGTCGAAAGACAACGACGAAGGCGGCGCTGCGGGCGGCAGCATCACGAACGTCGTCTCGGCTAACGTGAAAAACCGCTCGATGATCGTGCGCTGCAAATAACGCACAGAGCGTGCTCGGCGCATGCTCGGCGCGCGTGCTCAGTGCGCCTGCATCTTCGAGAAGATGTTCAACACGGCGACCCCGGCGATGATCAGCCCGAGTCCGATGATGGCCGGCACGTCCGGCACTTGCCGGTACAGCACGAGCGCAACCAGTGTAATCAGCACGATGCCGGCGCCGGCCCACACCGCGTAGACGATACCCACCGGAATACTCTTCAGCGTGAGCGAGAGCAAATAGAACGCGATGCCGTAACCGATCACCACGACCGCCGAGGGCACCAACCGCGAGAAACCTTCCGACGCCCGCATGGCAGAGGTCGCAACCACTTCGGCGACGATTGCAATGGCGAGCAATGCATACGGGGGCATCCGCATCGCCTCAGGCCTTTGCAAGCGCGAGCTTGCTGTAGTCGTGGCCGAGATGGGCGCACAGCGCTTCCACCACCAGTTCGTGATCCGCACGTTGCGGCAAACCGGATACCGTGATCGAGCCGATCACGCCGGCACCGGTTACCGTCAATGGAAACGCGCCGCCATGGGACGCATATTCCGTGGCCGGCAACGCGTGCTTGTCGGCGAGCGTGCTGCCCGACTGCTGCATCTTCAAACCGATCGCGTATGAACTGCGCCGAAAATGCGCGACGGTGTTGCCCTTGCGGCGCGCCCAATCGACATTGTCCGGCGTTGCGCCGTCGAGCAAGCTGAAGAACAGCGGCTGGCCGAACGTGCGCACGTCGATGGCAGCGGCAATGCCACGGGCCTTGGCAAGCTCGTGCAGAAACGCGCCGATCTGCCATGCGCGGTCGGCGTCGAATTGCGGGAACACCAGCGCGTGTTCCTGAGCGGCAATCACCTGTAGATCGTGAGCGATATCCATGGCATTCAGAGCAAGATAAGAGGTGAGACGCGGGCCGTTGCACCTGCACTCCACATCGCGGCGCCGCGCGGAGAACCTGGATTCTAGCGCAGCACCTTTCGAGAGCCTTCTGGTATGCGACACCGGCAATGCGTGCGGCGACGTGAGAGCGTGCCGCGCCAGCGAGCGCCACGCCGCACTTGACAACTGACGTGGCGCGTATTGAAGCCGATTCTTAAACAGCTATTGCGTGGGCTGCCGCTTTGTTCTATAATCTTTTCTTCGACGGACGCGGGGTGGAGCAGTCTGGCAGCTCGTCGGGCTCATAACCCGAAGGTCGTAGGTTCAAATCCTACCCCCGCAACCAAGCAGTATTTAGCTGGTTCGAAACGTCGAAACAACATCAAAGGCTTGCCCAACCGGCAGGCCTTTTTTGTTTTCAGCCTCTCCTTCCCAGCGTCCGGGCAAGCACATCGCCTCATTGATCCGGACTCCAAACAGATCCACTTTCTTTCGCAACGGTGGCGCCCGGTCGGCGCGCCGGCGGGACGCCTCCGAACGGCGAAATAGTGCCGCCCCGAACCCATCGGCGCGCCCCGCCATACCCTGCTCCCGGCAAAGCGCGCCCCAGTGATAAACTCCCATCACCCTTTCTCGTCCCCTTCCTATGAAATTCTGTTCTGTCTGCGGCCACGGCGTCAGCCTGAGCATTCCGCCGGGCGACAACCGCGAGCGCTTCGTATGCGGCAGTTGCGGCACGGTGCACTATCAGAATCCGCGCAACGTGGTCGGCACCGTTCCGGTCTGGGACGACAAAGTGCTGCTGTGCCGTCGCGCGATCGAACCGCGCTATGGCTACTGGACGCTGCCGGCAGGCTTCATGGAAATGGGCGAAACCACCGCCGAAGCCGCTTCGCGCGAAACGCTGGAGGAAGCCGGCGCGCGCGTCGAGGTGCAGAACCTGTTTTCGCTGCTGAACGTGCCGCACGTGCATCAGGTGCACCTGTTCTATATGGCGCGCCTGCTCGACCTCGACATCGAGGCCGGAGAGGAAAGCCTCGAAGTGAAACTCTTCGAGGAACACGAGATTCCGTGGGACGAGATCGCCTTCCCGACCGTCGGCCAGACCTTGCGCTTTTTTTTCGCTGACCGTGCCACCGGCAGCTTCGGCCTGCATACGGGCGACATTTTCCGCTCGCTGCGCGAAGGTTGAGCGGCGCGCATGGTTCCCTGGCTCGGACCTGACGATCCGTTTCCTTCCGTCGAGCGCGCGCTCGGCGCGGCAAGCGGCGCACCCGGCCTGCTCGCCGCGAGCGGCGACCTGCTGCCGTCGCGGCTGATCGACGCCTATCGGCGCGGCATCTTCCCGTGGTACTCGGACGGCCAGCCGGTCTTGTGGTGGAGTCCCGATCCGCGCATGATCCTGCGCCCCGCCGAATTCAAGGTGTCGCCGTCGCTGCGCAAGACGCTCAAACGCGTGCTGCGCGAAGACACCTGGGAAATCCGCGTCGACCATGATTTCGCCGCCGTGATGCGCGCCTGCGCGCAGGCGCCCCGGCGCGGCCAGCGCGGCACCTGGATCACCGCCGACGTGATCGAGGCGTATTCGTCGCTCCATCGGGTGGGCGATGCGCACAGCATCGAAACCTGGTTCGAAGGCCGGCGCGTGGGCGGTTTGTATGGGGTCTCGTTCGGCCGGATGTTCTTTGGCGAATCGATGTTCGCGGAGGTTACCGATGCATCGAAAATGGCGCTCGCCGCGCTCGTCGGACACTTGCGCCGTCACGAAATAGAAATGATAGACTGCCAGCAGAACACGTCGCATCTGGCGTCGCTTGGCGGTCGCGAGATAGCGCGCAAAGCGTTCATCGCGCATGTTCGCGCGTCTGTCGATGCACCGCCGATTCCCTGGCGCTTCGACAAGACCGTCTTGCGCGATGTCGTCGCGCCGCCGGCGTAGAAAGAATCAGGCCGAATCCGGATCCGTCGCCTACCGAGCCGCGGGTCGCGAGCCGCGGGTTGACATCCGCAAGGCGCCGGGTTTGCACTACCAGAGACGCTTCGAGAGCTGCCAACGTGACTCATCCCAACGAGCTGCCTCTTTCGCCGCTTTCCGCGCTGCAATTTTATGCAACGGCGCCCTATCCCTGCAGCTATCTGGATGGCCGCATCGCGCGCTCGCAAGTCGCCACCCCCAGCCATCTGATCAATTCCGACGTCTATACCGACCTCGTCAAAGCGGGCTTTCGCCGCTCGGGTGTGTTCACCTACCGCCCGTATTGCGACGGCTGCCGCGCCTGCGTGCCGGTGCGCGTGCCGGTCGACAGTTATGTGGCGAACCGGACCCAGCGCCGGGTCTGGAAAAAACACGGCGAGCTGATCGCGACGGTGGCCCCGCTGCATTACGACGAAGAGCACTATGCGCTTTACATGCGCTATCAGTCGGCACGGCATGCCGGCGGCGGCATGGACCGCGACAGTCGCGACCAGTACGAACAGTTCCTGCTGCAGAGCCGGATCAACTCGCGGCTGGTCGAGTTTCGCGAGCCTCTGCCGGATCATCCGGACGCGCCGGGCATTCTGCGCATGATCAGCATGATCGACATCCTGGGCGACGGGCTCTCGTCGGTCTATACGTTTTTCGAACCGGGTCTGCCCCACACCAGTTTCGGCACCTACAACATCTACTGGCAGATCGAACAGGCGAAGAGCCTCAAGCTGCCCTACGTGTACCTCGGCTACTGGATTCGCGAGAGTCCGAAGATGGCGTACAAGGCGAATTTCCGGCCGCTCGAAGGCCTGATCGACGGCGCGTGGAAAGTACTCGATCCCGCCAGCATCGATCTGCCGCCGGTCGATCTGGCGATTCACGGCCGGCGCGGGCCGCTGCGTCCGTAGTCACGGCGGCCAAGCGGTCCCAAGGGTTCGCGCCCGAGCGTCTCGACCCATTGGTCTCATTAATGCCTTAAAGCCGGTAAAATGGCGGGTTCCCATTTTCCGGCCTCCCGGCTTCGCCCCGTGTTCAGTTCCCTCTACCCGCTCGTACGCGCCCAACTCTTTCGCATGGACGCGGAAGACGCTCATCACCTGACTTTGCGCATTCTCGGCGCCGCCGGCCGCACCGGTCTTGCCGGGGCGCTCGCGCCACGCGTGCCGGATGCGCCGCGCACCGTGATGGGGCTGACGTTCAGGAACCCGGTCGGACTCGCCGCGGGACTCGACAAGGACGGCGCGTGCATCGACGGTCTGGCGGCGCTCGGCTTCGGCTTCATCGAGGTCGGCACGGTCACGCCGCGCGCACAGCCGGGCAATCCGCGCCCGCGCATGTTCCGCCTGCCGCAGGCGAATGCTGTGATCAACCGGATGGGCTTCAACAACGCGGGCGTCGACCAGTTCGTCAAGAACGTGCAGGCCGCGCGCTATCGCGGCATTCTCGGGCTGAACATCGGCAAGAATGCCGACACGCCGATCGAGCGCGCCGCCGAAGACTATCTGTACTGCCTCGAACGCGTGTACCCGTTCGCGAGCTACGTGACGGTCAACATCTCGTCGCCGAATACGAAGAATCTGCGCCAGTTGCAAGGCGCGGGCGAACTCGACGCACTGCTCGCGGCGCTCAAGGACAAGCAGCAGCGTCTGGCCGACATGCACGGCAAGCTGGTGCCGCTCGCGCTGAAGATCGCGCCGGACCTCGACGACGAGCAGATCAAATCGATCGGCGACACGCTGTTGCGTCACAAGTTCGAAGGCGTGATCGCCACCAATACCACCTTGTCGCGCACCGCCGTCACCGGCATGCAATACGGCGACGAAGCCGGCGGCCTGTCGGGCAAGCCGGTATTCGACGCGTCCAACGAAGTGATCCGCAAGCTGCGCGCCGAAGTCGGCGACACGGTGCCGATCATCGGCGTGGGCGGGATTTTCTCGGGCGACGATGCGCGCGCCAAGCTGGCTGCGGGCGCTTCGCTGGTCCAGCTCTATACCGGCTTCATCTATCGCGGCCCGGCGCTGGTAGCCGAGTGCGCGCAGGCACTGCGCTAAAAACATATAGACATAAACAAACGATATTTAGGTTTCGATAGTCTGTTTTGTTATGCTTTTGTCTGTTAAAACATCAGACGTACAGAAAGGAACACGATGAAATTTGGCTTGCTGAAGAAGATGCTCGTTGCCGGCCTGATCGGCGCGTCGTTCACGGCTGTGGCCGCCCATGCAGACGACCTGCTCGACCAGGTCAAGCAGCGCGGCACGCTGCGCATCGGTCTGGAGGGCACCTTCCCGCCGTTCAATTCGAAAGCGCCGTCGGGCGAACTGGTCGGCTACGACGTCGACATCGCCAAAGCGGTCGCCGCCAGGCTCGGCGTGAAGCCTGAATTCGTCACGACCGAGTGGAGCGGCATCATCGCCGGTCTGCAGGCCAACAAGTTCGACGTGATCGTCAACCAGGTCGGCATCACCGACGCCCGCAAGCAGGTGCTCGATTTCTCGCCGGCTTACACGTACTCGGCCGCGCAACTGATCCAGCGTAAGGACGACACGCGCCAGTTCAAATCGCTCGACGATCTGAAGGGCAAGAAGCTCGGCGTCGGTCTGGGCACGAACTACATGGACATGGCGAAATCGGTGCCGGGCATCGACGTGAAGACGTATCCGGGCGCGCCTGAATATCTGCGCGATCTGGCCGCCGGCCGTCTGGACGCGGCGCTGAACGACCGCCTGATGCTCGCGTATCTGATGAAGAATTCGCAGTTGCCGCTGCGCACCGGCGCCACACTCGGCGCGGGCAACCCGTCGGGCATTCCGTTCAAGAAGGGCAATCCGAAGTTCGCCAAGGCGATCGACGACGCGATGGCCCAGCTCGAAGCAGACGGCACGTTCTCGAAGATCTCGGACAAATGGTTCGGCATCGACGTCAGCAAGCCGATCAAGTAACGCACGCCAGATAATGCGAAGGGCGGCATCGTCGGCGATGCCGCCCTTTGTTTCTTTGCGCGCCAACCCAGGCAATCGCTCATGTCCACCACTTCCCTGCTCGTCCAATCGCTTCCCGTGCTTGCACAGGGCGCCATCCTGACGGTCAAGTTCGCGGTTCTGTCGATGATCTTCGGCCTCTTGGCCGGCGCCTTGCTCGCGGTGATGGGCATCAGTCACAACCGCGTGCTGAACTGGATCGCGCGCGTGTATGTCAGCCTGTTCCGCGGCACGCCGCTGCTGGTGCAGATATTCGTGATCTATTACGGCTTGCCGAGTCTCGGCATATCGCTCGACCCCACCCCTGCGGGCGTGATCGCATTGTCGGCGAACGTGGCGGCGTATCTGTCGGAGAGCATGCGCGGTGCGATTCTCGGCATTCCCAGCGGCCAATGGCTAGCCGCCTATAGCCTCGGACTCTCGCGGCGCCAGACGCTGCGCTACGTGATCGCCCCGCAGGCCTTGCGCATCGCCGTGCCGAGTCTGTCGAACAGCCTGATCAGTCTGATCAAGGACACCTCGCTGGTATCGGTGATTACCGTGACCGAACTGCTGCGCAGCGCGCAGGAGGTCATCGCGTCGACCTATCAGCCGCTGCCGCTGTACCTCGCGGCAGCCGCCGTCTACTGGGTGCTGTGCCAGGTGCTCGAATGGGTGCAGCACTGGTACGAAAAGCGCCTGGCGCTGCCGTCGCGGCACTGAGCCGCTGAATCACCAGGCGATTGAATCGCCCGCTGCCAACCTACCGGCTGGCGGTGAGCGATGCCGCGTCCAGCGGTGCGCCGAAACGCTCGAAGCGCGGTTTGTAGTAGTGATCCGGGTCGAGCGAAAACGCGACGTGACGCGTGCGGCCCATCAGTTCCTTGCGCGGAAAGAAGCCAAAGTAGCGCGAGTCGGCGCTGTCGTCGCGATTGTCGCCGAGCATCAGATATTCGCCCTGCGGCACGATCACCGGCCCGAACGAACTACGCGGACTCGGCGCGTCAGGCGCAAGCCGTACCGTATGCACAACGCCGTCGAAGCGCTCAGTCAGATAGTCGCCTCGCGAAGCCGTATCGCCCGGCAGCGGTTTGAGTTTCAACGGCTGATAATCCGCGCGCACGCCGTTCACGTACAGCACGTTGTCGCGCATCGCGACGCTGTCGCCGGGCAAACCGATCAGACGCTTGACGATCAACTCATGCGCGGCAGACGAATCGATCGTGACGATATCGCCGCGCTGCGGATCGTGCAGATGCGCGATCGTGATGTGGGTGAGCGGCACGCGCAGATCGTAGGCCATCTTGTCGACAAAGATCCGGTCGCCTTCGCGGATGGTCGGCAGCATCGAACCACTCGGCACGACGTTCCAGTCGGCCACGGCGCTGCGGAATAGCACCATCAGGAACAGAAAGGCGACAAGGCTTTTATTGTCGCGCCACAGTTTTCCAAGCATGCGCATCGCAGGCGGCTCCAGTGGAAGGTGATCGAAAGCGGTAGATGTGCGGACCCTTTTTATTCGAGTCCGCGTCCGTGCAAATCGTACCATCGCCGCCAAAAGCAACGCGGCGACAGCCGTCACTCTCCCGCGAACTTGAGCCCGAGCGCGGCGCGCGCCGCGTCAGCCATTTCGATCATCTGCAGCGACTTTGCGTGCGGCATCAACGGGCTCTCCAACTGTCCCGCTCGAATCAGCTCGCAGAAATGCGCGGTCTCGTAGTTCAGACCGCCGCCCTCGAACGGTTCATCGAGTTCGACCACGCGGCCATCGGCGTAGCGGATCGTGGCGCGCGCCGGATTCCACCAGGGCTCATGAATCGTGACATGGCCGCCCTTCGCCATCAGCAACGCGTCGCCCTTGCCGTGCAGATCGAGTCCGCAAAACAACTGGGCGATACCGCGTTCATGCCGGCTGTTCAGGCTCGCGAACGTATCGACGCCGGTCGAGCCGAGCCGCCCGAGCGTTTGCACCTCGCGCGGCGCACCGAGCCAGTCGACCGCGAGAAACATCTCGTACACGCCGATATCGAGCAGCGCGCCGCCGGCATGCTCGAACGACATCGACGGATGGTCGTCCGGCACGCCCGGTACCGAACAGCCGGCGCGCACGAGGCCGACCTCGCCGATGGGATCGGCCTCCAGATGCGCGCGCAGCCTTCTGTAGAGAGGATAAAACGGCGGCTTCATGGCTTCCATGAAAAGCCGCTTTTCGGCACGCGCGACCTCGAGCACGCGCTCGAGTTGCGGCCTGTTGATGGTGGCGGGCTTTTCGCACAGCACGTGCAGGCCGGCTTGCAGCGCGGCGATCGCGTAGTCGGCGTGACTGTCCTGGACGGTGGCGATATAGAGCGCGTCGATACCGCTTGCGAGCAGTGCGTCGAAACTCGCGCACACTTCGCCGCCGAATTCTTCGGCGAAGGCCCGCGCGGGTTCTGCACGACGTGACCACAGCGCGGTCAGTTGCGCCTGCGGCACGTGGGTGAGTCCAACAGCGAAGCGACGGGCAATGCGGCCCGTCCCAACGATTCCCCAGCGAATCATGGCGCCCTGGGGGAGTTCCTGCATGGCGATTGTCATCGTTCCTTCGAGTCCGCGCGGTTCAGAGCAGGCGCTATTGTGACGCAAGCCACGCGTGCATGCGCGGGTATGCGGCCGCACTGCTCATCAAGCCGGCGTTCCCGAACGACGATCTGGAGCCGCTGCCGCAACAGCCGTGCCCAGCCATGCCTGGCTACACTCAGCCACGCTCCGGCGGTTCCGAGGCGACCTTGTTGCCGAGTTCTTCCGTGGCGTAATCGATCATTGCCAGCGAGGCGATTTCCGCTTCCTTCGGATCGCGCCGCTCGATCGCTTCGAGCACGCGTTGATGCGTGCTCACCGCCGTCTCCCACAAACCGTCCTTCTGACTGACGATCGGATTGACGGTCGAGAGCGCGCCGCGAATGATCGCCGCCATCTGTTTGAAGAACTGATTGCCGCTCGCTACCATGATGCGCGCGTGGAACAGTTCATCGGCGGCCTGATAGCTGGACTCGCCTGGCTGGATCGCGCGGAACGCCTCGAACGCCTCGCGAATCGCCGCGATGTCGGCGGCACTGCCGCGCGCGGCCGCCTGCGCCGAGGCGCGCGGTTCGATCAGGATGCGAAACTCGATCACGTCGCGTAGAAACAGCGGATCGGGCTTCGCGCGAAAACGCCAGTTCACGACGTCCTCGTCGATCATGCGCCAGTCGCTCATCGGCCGGATACGCGTGCCGATCTTGGGCCGCACGTCCAGCATGTCGCGCGCGAGCAGCATCGACAGCGCCTCGCGCATGACGGTGCGGCTGACGTCGAACTCCTTTGACAGCACATCCTGCGGTGGCAGGATGGCGCCGTACTTCTCTTCGACAATACCGGTCACAAGTCCGTCCATGACCTTGCTGACCAGCGATCGATCCTTGTTTGCCTGTTCCATGACCCTCTCTCCCCGAAGCGGTGTTTGCCCCCGCGTAGCCCTGTTGATCAACCGGCCCTGGCGTGTCGTTGTATCGATGCGTAATGGTTCTTTTACGATACGTTGCTAGCATCAAAACGGTTACGCCAGTTGGGAAACCTCCTGAGAGGGTTATCCCTCTGAAGAATTGTTTCGTCCTTGTAACGCCGCATGTTTTGACGGGCCATAAGCTTGCGTCTCAAGCGTGCCTGCGTTGGAAAATTTGCATAGTGCGAAGACGCACGTAATGGACCGAATTGTCTGATCGTCATACTTTGAGCGGACCCGAACAGGTACAGAAAACCGGGCCGGACGGGACCGCCGGTCAGACGCCGAATATCGTCGGCCATGGAACGCAATGAACGAGGGCGAATTGAAAGGAAGCGCGCCGAACACGCCGCTGCAGCAACCAGGCGCCGGGAGCGATGCGGTGGCCGGCATGACACGCGGCGAGGCGGGCGGAGTCTCAAAGCGGTGTCGCCATCGACGCATAGCGCCCGCCAAAGAAGATCAGCGGTGCATGTTCGTCGAGCGAGAACACCAGCACCTCGCCGACAAAGAGCGTGTGATCGCCGCACGGATGCCGGTCCACCACGCGCGCCGCGAAACGGGCTGCCGCGTGTTCAAGCAGCACCACCTCCGGCAAGCCTTCCACCGGGGCAAAGCGCGGCGCGAACCGGCTCTGCGGTTCGCCGGAGAAGTGCCGGCTATGGCGTTCCTGCGCATCGGACAGCACGCTCACGCCGAACATCGCGCTGTTCATCAAACGCTCGTGCATGCGGGCGCGGTGCCCGACCGATACGACGATCAACGGCGGCCTGAGCGACCCGGACATGAAGGCGTTGGCGGTCATCGCGTGCATGCCGTCGCCGCTGCCGGCCGAAATCACCACGACGCCGGTTGCAAACCGCCCTAGCGCATGACGAAAACGGCGCTCGTCGAAGCTCGACACGTTCTGATCCGCCGCGCCCGAAGCGCCCGCGTTTGCGCATGCCGGGTCCGCACACGGCACCTTCTCCTCGTCAGGATTCCTGTATATATCGAAGCCCTCCGCGGAACCTCGCGATTGCGGGGTTCGTGGCGCCACGCGTCCCATCTGCGTGGAAGGCGCGCTCAGCACGCGCGCCATTATAGGAGCTCGAACGTGTTGACGAACGCCGCGCCGTCGCGCTCGCGGCGCCGCGTGGCAAAGAGCGGTTGCTTGCCGCGCAACTGGCGCGTCAGACCGATGAACGGCACGCCGTGATCGAGATACGGCCCCTCCGTCTTGCGAAAGCCGAATTGCTCGTAGAAACCGCGCAGCCCGACTGGCGCGCTCACACGCGCGGCGTGTCCCGGCCAGCGCTCGGCGATCGCCTGCAGCACCCGTTCGAGCAATAGTTCCGCGGTGCCGTCGCCGCGCCGCAGCGGGCTTGTCAGCACCTTGTCGATGGTGATTTCGGGATCTTCGGCGTCGCCGGGTTGCAAGCGTGCATAGGCCAGAATCGGCATGGGCCGTGCCATATCCTCGACCGCGAAGACGTGCAGCGCGCTTTCGTCGCGGCCATCGGCATCCAGACAGACATGCGACTGCTCGACCACGAAGACCGCGCTGCGTGCCCGCAGGATCAGATACAACTCGCGTGCGGATAACTGCTCGAAATCCAGCGTTTTCCAGTTCATCACTTTCCCCAGCGTTAAATACGTTCAGCGAGGACGGCATCACGCGCCGCCCCCGACGGCCTGACCCGACACGCCGGCCTGTAGTTGCCTGTACTCAGGCCTACACGGTACGTCCGCGAAACACGCGTTTCCGTGCGGCATCGCACTGACGCTGGGCTTTGCCGATCCTTAAATACGAAACGTCGGGACCAGAACGGCGACATCCGTTCGTTTCACGTCAGCACCGTTCGAAAGACTGCTTACCTACAAGGGGACACCCCAAGATGAAAACAGCACTGCGCCGCATCCTTTCCGAATCAGCCCGTCTCGACGTCTCGCCAGACACCCTGGCCGATGATGCCGATCTTTACGCCGCAGGTCTGTCCTCGCTCGCGACCGTGCATCTGATGCTGGCTATCGAAGATGAATTCGGCATTGAAATCCCAGACCGGATGCTGACGCGCCGGTTGTTCTCAAGCATCGATTCGATGGCCGCCGCGATCACCGAGCTGCAACAGGCGCAGGCGGCAGCATGAACGCCCCGCTGCCGGACACACCCACGGTGACGGCGCCACTCGCGCAGTCCGCCGCGGTGCAACCCGCCGCTGCGGGTGTCGTGCTGAGCGCGGTGGAAACCGAGCCTGGCTGGCGCGCCGCGGCGCAGCGCTGCGCCGCCGTGGCCGCGCAGTTCGCCGATGCGGTGGATCGCGAAGCGCGCTTTCCCCATGAAGCTTTCGAGGCGCTCAAACGCGAACGTCTTTTATCGGCGATGGTGCCGGCCACGTTCGGCGGCGCGGGACTCTCGCTCGCGGATGTCGGCGCGATCTGCGAAATACTCGCGCAGGGATGTGCCTCCACTGCGATGGTGTATGCGATGCATCAGATCCAGGTCGCCTGCATCGAGGCGCACGGCAGCGAGTCGGCGTGGCAACGGCAGTTGCTCGCGCAACTGGCGGAACATCAATGGCTGCTGGCTTCGGCTACGTCTGAAGAAACCATCGGCGGCAATATGCGCACCAGCGCCTGCTCGGTCGAGCTCGACGGAGAGCCCGGCCAGCAGCGCTTTCGCGTTGAAAAACTGGCGCCGACGATCTCGTACGGCGCCCACGCCGACGGCATTCTGGTCACCGCCCGGCGCACCGCCGAATCGGCCGCGGCCGACCAGGTGCTGATCGTCGCGTTACGCGCAGAAACACAACTGGAAAAGCGCGGCGGCTGGGATTCGATGGGCATGCGAGGCACTTGCAGCGAGGGCTTCCGGCTCGTCGCCACGGGGCTCGCCGAGCAGATCCTGCCCACCCCCTTCGCCGATATCGCCGATCAGACCATGCTGCCGGTCTCGCACACGCTGTGGGCCTCCGTATGGACCGGCGTGGCCAGCGACGCGGTGAATCGCGCGAAAGCTTTCTTCCGCGCCCAGGCCCGCTCGAAACCGGGCTCGATCCCGCCGGCCGGCCTGCGCCTCGCCGAAGCGGTCGGCCTGCTGCAGATGATGCAGGCACGCCTGTCGGTTGCCTTCGACGCGGCGCGCGCCGCCCATCACGCGCGGCATGGCGGCTGCCAGGCCGATGCGCCGCTTTCGGCGATGCTCGGCTTCGCCTCCGACATGAACACGCTGAAGACCAGCGTTTCGAACACCGCCCTGCAGGTCGTTCAGGAAGTGCTGATGATCTGCGGCATGGCGGGCTACAAGAACGGCACGGAATACAGCGTGGGGCGGCATTTGCGCGACCTCTACTCCGCACCGCTAATGATCAACAACGACCGTATCGCGCAGAACACGGCGAGCCTGCTGCTCGCGCAACGTCCTGCCGCTCCGGGGAGAGCCTGACATGAACACGATGACCGACACCGCAGCGCTGGCGGTTGAGACGGCCGCTGCCGCCCGGCAACCCGCGGCGCCGACTTTCCGCGACGAATTGCTGGCCGCCGGCCTGTTGATCGATACCGGCGAAAACGGCCTGTACGGCCGCAGCCAGATTTTCGAGGACGTAGTGGAGCGCCTGAACGTGGCGATCACGCATCTCGGCGCCGACCAGCAGCCGGAGGTACTGCGCTTTCCGCCCGCCATGCGCCGCACCGATTTCGAGGACAGCGAATATCTGAAGAGCTTTCCCAACCTCGCCGGCACGATCCATTCGTTCTGCGGCAACGACATGGGGCATCAGCGCCTGCTGCGCGCGCTCGATAAGGCCATGGACGAGCGCGACGACGAGCGCAGCGAAGAATGGATGGAACAACAGCAACCGACCCGCGTGGTACTCACGCCGGCCGCCTGCTATCCGATCTATCCGGTCATGGCGCGGCGCGGCCCGCTGCCTGCCGGGGGCCGCACCATCGACGTGCTGTCGTATTGCTTCCGCCACGAACCGTCGCTCGATCCGGGTCGCATGCAGATGTTCCGGCAACGCGAATACGTGCGTCTGGGCAACGCCGAACAGGTGATGGCATTCCGGCAGATGTGGATCGAACGCGGTTCGCTGCTGATTACGCTGCTGCAACTGCCGGTCGACGTGGATCTCGCCAACGACCCGTTCTTCGGCCGCGGCGGCAAGATCGTCGCCGATAGCCAGCGCGCCCAGGCGCTCAAGTTCGAACTGCTGATTCCGGTGGCGAACGCCGACAGCAAGACCGCGTGCCTCTCGTTCAACTATCACATGGACCACTTCGGCGCGATCTGGAAGATCGCCTGCGAAGACGGTACGGTGGCGCACACCGGTTGCGTCGGCTTCGGCATGGAGCGCATCACGCTCGCCCTGTTCCGTCACCACGGGCTCGACGTCACGGCGTGGCCGGACGACGTGCGCGCGCTGCTGTGGGGGGACACCGAGGCGCGCGTCGCGCAAGGCATGCAAGCCATGCAGGCCGCCTCCACGGCGTCGCACGATGCCGGAGAGCGCGTATGAATCCATCCCCGGTCCCTACGCCAAAGGAAGGTCAGGCGACCTTCCCAATGTCCCGCCGGCTCGATCTGCCGCCTCACGGCGGCACGGCCGCACCCACAGCATCCACAGCGGCCGCGGCTCCGTTGCGGCAGCACGCCCCGCACGCGCTGCATCAAGGCGAGCGGGTGTGGCAGGAGACCAACTGCTACGTCGACCTGTGGATCGAATTGCTGCACGGCTTCGGGCTCGATCCGCGCGCGGCGTTCGGCTTTACCGTCACGCAGGACTTCGAAGGCGATCAGTTCACGTTCTTCAAATTCCCGCTCGACGACCTCGAGCGCCTATATGGCACCCAGGTGCAGGAACTGGCGATCTACGACTCCCTCGAAGCCCGCGTGCACGCGCAGACGCTGCGCGGCCATACGGTGCTGGTGGAAGTGGACGGTTATTACCTGCCTAATACACGAGCCACCTCGTATCGGCGCGAGCATCCGAAAACCACGATCGGGATCGACTTCATCGATCCCGCGGCACGGCGTCTGGGCTATTTCCACAATACCGGCTACCACCTGCTCGACGGCGAAGACTACGACGGCGTCTTTCGCAAGCTGCCGCAGTTCGCGCAGCAAGCGGATCTGCTGTTTCCGTATGTCGAATTCGCCAAGCAGGTTCGACCCGCGCTGGAAGGCACCGCCCTCGTCGAAGCATCGGCGGAATTGCTGTGCGCCCATCTGGCGCGGCGGCCGCTGGTCAATCCGATCTCGCAGTGGCGCGAGGCCTTTCCCGCGCATCTCGACATGCTGCTCGAACGCGGCGAGGCGTTCTTCCATCCCTATTCATTCAACCTGATGCGGCAGCTCGGCGCGAACTTCGAGTTTCTCTCGAAGTATCTGACGTGGCTGGCCGCGCAAGGCTTCGATGTGCCGGAGTCGATCCCGGCAGCGGCGCAGCGGATCGCGTCGGAGTCGATGGTGATGCAGTTCCGGCTTGTGCGGGCCATCGCGCGTAGGCGTCGCGATTCGTGTGAAGACTGCTTCGACGTGCTCGAAAGCGCCTATGAAAAGACGCTGCCCCCGCTCGCCGCACTCGTGCTGTGACGAGTCCGGACCTCTGGCCGCAATCACTCGACACAGGCTGGCAGTGTGTCAGCACGCCGGCCGGTGCATGTGCATCACCCGCTGATTTACCCACGCAGGGCTGGCTCGCCGCCGAGGTGCCCGGCACGGTGGCGGGCGCGCGCCGTGCCGCCGGTTTGCTGGACATCGCGAATCCGCCGCCTCTGGCTTTCGACGATCACTGGTACCGGCTCACGCTGACCGGCACGGGCACACGCCGCTTGCGTTTCTCGGGCCTCGCCACGCTCGCCGAAGTCTGGCTCGACGGCAGCAGGCGCCTCGACTCCGATTCGATGTTTATCGCGCACGATCTCGAGATCGAACTGCACGGCAGCGCGACACTCGCATTGTGCTTTCGCTCGCTGACGCCGGCGCTCGCGGCCAAACGTTCGCGCGCCCGCTGGCGGCCGCGGCTCGTCACGCCGCCCACCTTGCGCAACGTGCGCACCACCCTGCTCGGCCATATGCCCGGATGGTGTCCGTCGGTGCAGGCAGTCGGTCCATGGCGGCCCATTGAAATCCTGAGTGACGCGACGCACGCATTCGACACACTCGATCTGAGCAGCCGCATCGAAGACGGCGACGGCGTTGTATCGCTCACGTTACGTTTCGTGCATCCGCATGACGCCGACGCGTGCACTGCCGCGTTGAATTGCGGTGACCATGTTTCGTCTTTGCAATGGCGCGATGCATATACACTGACCGGCAGCGTGCGCGTACCGCGTGCCAAACGCTGGTGGCCACACACGCACGGCGAAGCCACTCTATATCCTCTGACGTTGCAGCTTGATGACGAGCGCGCGATATCCGGCTCGATCAGCCACACCATACCCGGATCGATCTCCCACTCACTGGGATCGATCGGTTTTCGCAGCATCGACGTCGATCGCGGCGCGCAGGGTACAGGCTTTGTATTGCGCGTCAATGACATGCCGGTGTTTTGCCGGGGAGCCTGCTGGACCAGCGCCGATCTCGTTACGCTGAGCGGCAACGAGGCGCAGCTGCGCCATGCGTTCGCACTCGCGCGCGATGCCGGGATGAACATGCTGCGGGTCGGCGGCACGATGGTGTACGAGTCCGATCTCTTCTACGCGCTTGCCGACGAGTATGGGCTGCTGATCTGGCAAGACTTCGCGCTGGCGAATTTCGACTACCCGAACGACGCCGCCTTCAGCGCGTCCATCGAACGCGAAGCGACGCAGTTTCTGGCCCGCACACGGCGCTTCGCGTCGCTTGCGGTGCTGTGCGGGGGCAGTGAAGTCGACCAGCAGGCGGCCATGTTCGGCCTGCCCGATTCGATGCGTGCGCAACCACTTTTTACCGAACAGCTACCCGCCATCGTGGCGCGCGAGCGGTCGGATGTACCGTATGTCAGCAATTCGCCCTCGGGCGGCGCGTGGCCGTTTTCCACTAATGAAGGCATCACGCACTACTACGGCGTGGGCGCCTATCAACGCCCGCTCGACGACGCGCGCCGCTCGCAGGTCCGTTTCGCCGCCGAATGTCTCGCCTTCGCCAACGTGCCGGACGACGCCACCTTGCGCGACGCGCGGGGCACGATCCACCCGCACGATCCGCGCTGGAAAGCGGCCGTACCGCGCGACCCCGGCGCCGGCTGGGATTTCGACGACGTACGCGACCATTATCTTCAGACGCTTTACGGTGTCGAGCCGGCGCGCTTGCGTTACGAAGACCCCGAACGCTATCTGGATCTGTCGCGCGCCGTGGTCGCCGAGTTGATGAGCGACGTGTTCGCCGAATGGCGGCGCACCGGTTCGAGCTGCGGCGGCGCGTTGGTCTGGCAGCTTCAGGATCTGCGAGCCGGCGCGGGCTGGGGCTTGATCGACGCCACAGGACGGCCTAAAAGCGCCCTGCACGGGCTCGCGCGGGCGCTGCAACCCATCCAGCTGCTGCTGACCGACGAGGGCCTCAACGGCCTCGATATTCATCTGCTGAACGAGCGCGCGGAGCCACTGCTCGCGCAACTGGAACTGGCCTGCCTGCGCGACGGCAGCGTCAAGGTGGTCTCGGCCAGCCGCACGGTCGAACTGCCGCCGCACAGCTCGCAGCGAATCGGCGCGGGGGAATGCCTCGGCCAGTTCTTCGATTTCACGCACGCCTACCGTTTTGGGCCGCGCGCCCACGACGTAACGATTGCGACACTGCGCGACCCGGCGAGCGGCCGGATCGTTTCAGAAGCGATTCATCTGCCGGAACGGCGCGCGGACGTTCGTCACGACCTGGGCCTGACGGTACGCCCCGAGCGCACCGCCGACGGCTGGCAACTGGTCATTGAAGCGCAGCGCTTTGCGCGCTTCGTTCATATCATTGACGCGAATTACCGCGCCGCGCAGGACTGGTTTCATCTACCGCCGAACCGTGCTCACACCGTGCCGCTCCTGCCCGTCGAGAAACTGGTTGCACACGCATCGAACGCGATGTTTAAAGCAGACGCAACATGCGCGGCACCCGCCGGTGAAGTTCGCGCGATCAATGCGATATCCGCCACCTTCTACGGTTGAATGTCGTCCCTGCACTAGCTATCACCTCGCGAAGCGCGTAAAACCTCGCGCTGCGCGAATTTATCTGTCTGGTCAGCGGAATCACAACGGGTTGACCTACGGATTTCCGGCCTCCGGAAAGACACTTCGTACTACTCCGCACGCAGCGTATAGAACACATCTGAATCAATTCCGACACACCCCGGACGGCCCCCAGAAACGCACCTGCAAAGGCGATTGCGGCGCCACGATACCTGCGGCAAAGCGCTGCTCATCAACCGCTAACTCAATCCGATCAATGACTTGGCTCGAATAAAAATACCTTTCGACGGAACCGCCCGTTAAATCGGCGTTGTGCAGAATTGAAACAAAAAACCGCATTTGGCTTCGCGCACCGCTAAGACTTTTTTCGCTGCGCCGCACCAGCACTGGTTTTCCCTACGCTTGGCACACTCCTCGCTAAAGGAGAAGCGCAGCACTGTCACCGCAACGTGATTCACAAGAATGGCGGTGACGCGTCAGGCCAATACGGGGCCGTTCCTGTTTATCCCTTCGCTGCTCGCCAGGCAGCACGTAGTCAATTCAGGGATGCAGGCATCGGATCAAAGACACGAAACCACGCAGCGCGTGGCTTCAGCGAGGACCGATCATGTTGACACTTCAATCAGATCTGCACGGTAACCATTTGCTCGGCGCGTTGCCGTCCCACGAATGGCAAGCGCTTGCCCCTCATCTCGAACTGGTTCATCTGCGTACCGAACAACTGCTGTGCGATTCAGGTCAACGCATCCATCACGTCTACTTTCCGACCACCGCAATCATCTCGATGCTCTCGACGATGGAAGACGGCAGCTCGGTCGAAATCGCCGCGGTCGGCCGCGAAGGCATGACCGGCGTGCCGGTGCTCACCGGCGGCGAAACCATGCCGAACCGCGTGCAGGTGCAATGCGCCGGCTTCGCCTACCGGATGAGCGCACAGGCCCTCAAGCAGCAATTCGCACGCTCCGATTTTCTGCGCCGCCTGATGCTGCTGTATATGCACGCCCTGCTCACGCAAGTTGCGCAGACCGCGGCCTGCAATCGCCACCACGCGTTGAACAAGCAATTGTGCCGCTGGTTGCTGATCGAAGTGGATCGCGTGGCATCGAACGACCTGACGGTCACCCAGCAACTGATCGCCGACATGCTCGGCGTGCGCCGCGAAGGCATCACCGAAGCGGCCGGCAAGTTGCACGACGAAGGGCTGATTCATCACAGCCGCGGTCATATCAAGATACTCGACCGCAAGGGTCTCGAGGCTCGCGCCTGCGAATGCTACGGCCTCGTCAAACGCGAATTCGACCGTCTGCTGCCACGCCTTCGCCAGGCCGAAACCGTCGAGTAAGCAGCCCCCAAGGCTGCATCGTTCGATCACAGGGTAGATCACTATGTTCAGGAATACTGCGCGATTTCTCGACGCACTCTTCGTGATTGCGGGCGGGTTGATCGCTCATTGGTTGCGCTTTTCGACGCCGATTGCGTTATCGGACACGGAGCGCCTCCTGATCGCCTTTAACTGTGTGCTCGTCTTGCTGATGTTTCCCGGCTTCGGCGTCTACGAACCGTGGCGCGGCAAGGCGCTGCCTGCGATGCTGCTGAGAGTGGCCGCCGCGTGGCTGGTGGTGGTCGCCACCGCTCTGGTGCTGGCGTTCACCTTGCACCGCATGGATGCGGTTTCGCGGCTGTGGTTCGGTTACTCGACGCTGATCTCCGGCGCGCTGATCATCCTCACCAAGTGTCTCGTGCATGTAGCGTTGCGCAGCGTGCGCCGACGGGGGATGAACTTCCGCACGGTCGCGATCGTCGGGGCGCCCGGCTTCTCGCGTACCTTGCTCGCGCATCTCGACCATGCGCCGCAAGCCGGCTTCAAACCGGTCTGCATGTTCGACACCAGCGCCAGCAGCGACACCGGCATCCAGCCGGCCGGCATGCGCGGCGGGCGGCTGAATCGCCTGCCGGTGCTGACCGACCTGAATGCGTTCGCCACCAGGGTGCGCGAAGAGCGCGTGAACGAAGTGTGGCTCGCCTTACCGCTTTCGGAAGAACATACGATCTATCGTTTCACGCGCATTTTCAGGCATGATTTCGTGAACCTGCGCTTCATTCCCGATGTACGCAGCCTCTCGCTTTTCAATCACGCGCTGGTCGATGTCGTCGGCTTGCCGACGCTCAATCTGAGCGCGACGCCCGTCTCGTCGCCGCAGATGTGGCCCAAACTGATCTTCGACCGCCTGTTCGCGGCAGCCGCGCTGCTGGCGCTCGCGCCGGTGTTCTTCGTGCTCGCGATCGGCATCAAGCTGAGCTCGCCGGGGCCGGTGTTCTTCCGGCAGATCCGCAAGGGGGTGGACGGCCAGCCGTTTGCGATCTACAAGTTCCGTTCGATGACCGTGCACCAAGAAGCCCACGGCCAGCTCACGCAGGCCACGCGCAACGACACCCGTGTGACGAAGCTCGGCGGCTTCATGCGCCGCACCAGTCTCGACGAACTGCCGCAATTTCTGAATGTGCTGCTCGGCCAGATGTCGGTGGTCGGTCCACGTCCCCACGCGGTGGAACACGACGATCTCTACAAGGATCAGGTGTACGGCTATATGCACCGCTACCGGATCAAGCCGGGCATTACCGGCTGGGCCCAGGTGAACGGCTACCGCGGCGCCACCACCAAAGTCGAGAAGATGGAGGCGCGCGTCAAGTTCGACCTCTTCTACATCCATAACTGGTCGTTCTGGTTCGACATGAAAATCGTGTTCATCACGATCTTCAAAGGTTTCGTCGGCCGCAATGCCTTCTGAGCACGCTGCCGCGGGAGCCGTGCGTGAAAGTCTCCGTGATCGTGCCGACCTACCGGCGCACCGCCGACCTCGCACGCTGCCTCGCGGCACTTGACGCCCAGGAGCGCCGCGCCGACGAAGTGATCGTGATCGCGCGCCATAACGACTACGCAACGCTCGACTGGCTGCGCACATGCGAAGTGAACCGGCCCGACCCGCGCCGCTGGATCATGCTGGTCCGCAAGCCGGGCGTGGTCGCGGCCTACAATCTCGGCATCGAAAGCGCTCTCGGCGACGTGCTCTGCTTCACCGGCGACGATGCCGCGCCGCATTCCGACTGGATCGCGCGAATCGCCCGCGCGTTCGAAAGCGACCCGGCGCTCGGCGGCCTGGGCGGACGCGATATCGTGCATGGGTGCAATGGCATTGCGCAGGGACGGCAACCGCCGGTGGGCCTCGTGCGCTGGTATGGCCGGGCCATTGGAAACCACCATATCGGTTGTGGCGCGGCGCGCAAAGTCCAGGTGCTCAAGGGCGTCAACATGGCGTTTCGCCGCGACGCGATCGGCACGCTGCGCTTTGACAGGCGCTTGCGCGGCACCGGCGCGCAGGTTCACTGCGAGATGGCCTTCAGTCTGAAAATAGAACGGCGCGGCTGGACCCTGATTTACGACCCGTCGCTGCTGGTGGAGCACTTCCCCGCCCGCGCGTGCCACGAAAGCCCGCGCCTCGCGTTTAACGACGCCGCCTTCTATAACGCGTCATTCAACCTCCGGCTCATCATGTGCGAATACCTGACGCCCCCCGGCCGTTGGGCGTTCGTCGTGTATTCGACGCTGATCGGCGAGCGTGCCGATCCGGGGTTTCTGCGCGCCCTGTCACAAGTATTCGAGGTTGGCGGCATGGCGCTCGCGCTTCGCAAATGGCGAGTCGGCTTGCGCGCGATGCGCGGAGCGTGGCGGGCGGCAATGCGCTAGACACGGTCACAGCGCTCAGCACAGGGCTGTGCGCTGCGGCGTGCTTATAGAAACGCGCTGACGTCGGTATGGAAACGCAGCGCCAGCGCCTTCGCCACCTTTTTGCTGATGGCGCGCCGGCCCGCGAGGATATCGCTCACCACCGTGGGTGACGCGATCCCGATCAGATCCTTCTGCTTGAGTCCGTGCGTTTCCAGCAGATGCCGCAGCACCTCGCGCGGCTCCGCTTTCGGGATCGTCACGTTGCTCGCTTCCCAGTTTTCGATCAGATCGTTGACGATCGCAAACAGATCGGTTAGCGGATTTTCCCCGCTACCGTTCAGGTGATCGGCGAGTGCGCTGGCGAGCCGCGCCATCGTCTGATAATCCTGCTCATTGCGAATAGGCGTGATCGGCAACTGGGCTTGCAGTGTGGCCCAGGTTTGAGCGATGTCGGGAAAGGTTCCCGGAAGGCGATCGGCATTCATGAATTTAAATTCTTCCTCGTGCAAAGGTCGGATTCCGCATGCGTCAACACATGACGAACGAACCACGACTGCCTGTTGTAGTGAATCGCCGCGATGATCCAGAACCGCCTGCCGCCCACCTCGAATACAGTATCTGGCGGCGGCACGCAGTCCACGCCCGCGAGCGTTTTCTTCAGGTCGTTATAGCCATATGCGAGGCAAGCCTGCGCCAGCGCATACCACGTCAACAGCGCACTGCGCGCCCCCGGATGTTGCTTTATATAGAACAGCTATTTATTCGCTTCTGCGAGCATCTCCGGCCGCGTCCCGACAGGCGCTAGCCAGGCCATGCGATATCCCGGGTTGCCAGATCGTGCTCGAGCCGCTCGCCCGCTACTCGCGTCCGCCCGCCCGATGTCGCGATCGTGCGGGTCACTTCGGCCATGAAGGCGCGGCGGAATACCGCCGTGGAAAACCGCTCTGCATTCGCGCGGCATGCCGCCGGCGTAATCCGCCCGCTGTGCCGCTCGAAGCGGTTAATCGCGCCGAGCAGCGACGCGACCGTCTGGCAGGCGAAGTACACGCCGGTAGGACGCATATCGCCGAGCGGCACCACGGTCTCGAGTGCTTCGCCCTTGCCGAATGCAATGACCGGCGTGCCGCACGCCTGCGCATCGAGCGCGACGGTGCCGAAGTCTTCTTCGGCGGCGAGAACGAAGGCGCGCGCGCGTCGCAGGTAATCTTCGACAACCTCGAACGGCTGTGCGCCGAGAATCATCACGTTCGGACCGGCCTTGGCGCGAATCGCCGCCATCTCCGGTCCGTCGCCGATCACGACCAGCTTGCGGTGCGGTGTTGCGTTGAAGGTTTCGACGATCAGTTCGATGCGCTTGTCAGGCACCATCCGCGAGACGCTCAGATAGAAGTCTTCCTTTTGCATGCGCGGTTCGAACCTGTGCACGTCGACCGGAGGCGGAATCACCGCTGCGTCGCGCCGGCAGGTTTTCATCACATGGCGCGCCACCAAACGCGAGCTTGCGATCAGACGATCGGCACTGTTCGCCGAATGCGAATCCCAGCCGCGCAGATAATGGAACCATGCCCGCACGATCCATGATTTCGGCCCGCGCGTCAGATTCGCTTCGCGCAGGTATTGATGTTGCAGATCCCACGCGTAGCGCATCGGCGAATGCACGTAGCTCACGTGTATCTGAGCGGGGCCGGTCGATACGCCGCTGGCAGCCAGCGGCGAACTCGAGACGATCAGGTCGTAATCCGAAAGATCGAACTGCCCGATCGCCAGCCGAATCAGCGGCAAATACGCGCGATGGCGGCGCCGTGCGAACGGCAGACTCTGAATGAACGACGTCGTAACGGGTTTGCCGCCCAGAAACCGGCGGTCTTCGAGAAAATCGACGAGACTAAAGAGATCAGCATCGGGAAAACACGCAATGATCTGCTCGAGCACCCTTTCAGCGCCGCCGGGCGCGACGAGCCAGTCGTGCACGATCGCCACTCTCATGATCTTCCCACCTGTAGATAAACGCCCAACGGCCATATCGACGAGTGTATGTGCCAGATCACCGACTGTGCGTGCGTATGCCCACATTCGACGCGCGACAGTCGGCGAATCGCCGCGCTTCGCGATTCGCTTATTGTGAACTGGGGGGATGCGCAAGGGAGGGAGAGCGAGCCCGCTGCGGCGGGCTCGCGTAAGACGATAAAACCGACGACAAAACGGCTGGCGGAAGCGCCGTGCTCAGTTCTTGTTGTAGTCGATCGTCTCGACGCCGGTGTCCGTGCCGAGCATGCACAGATTGGCGCCGCGGCCCGCGAACAGGCCCACCGTCACTACGCCCGGCCATGCATTGATGTGCATTTCCAGCGTGCGCGGGTCGCTGATGCGCAGACCCTTGACGTCGATGATCTCGTTGCCGTTATCGGTGATGAACGGCACGCCCTCTTTGGTCACGCGCACCACCGGCACGCCGCCGAGCGCCGTCACGCGGCGGCCGATCGCGGTGCGCGCCATCGGCACGACTTCGATCGGCAGCGGGAAGTTGCCGAGCGTGTCGACCAGCTTGCTCGCGTCGGCGATGCAAACGAATACATCCGACACCGAGGCGACGATCTTCTCGCGCGTCAGCGCGCCGCCGCCGCCCTTGATCATCGCGCCGCCGTGGTCGATCTCATCGGCGCCGTCCACATACACCGGCAGCGAATCGATTTCGTTGAGATCGAGCACCTTGAAACCGTGCGATTGCAAACGCGCGGTGGTGGCGAGCGAGCTCGACACCGCGCCGCGATAACGGGTTTTGCTGGCGGCCAGCGCGTCGATGAAACAGTTCGCGGTGGAGCCGGTGCCGACGCCGATCACGGAGCCTTCCGGCACGTTGGCGTTCACGTAGTCGGCGGCCGCCTGGCCGACCAGTTGCTTGAGTTCGTCTTGAGTCATGGGGAATGCTGGCGAGCGTAAAAAACGACAAGTTTACCGGAGTCGGGAGCGGTCGCCGGTTTTCGCTTATTAGCGCTTACTTCTTCACCGAACGCTGCCGCACGGCTTCGAACAGACACACGCCGCTCGCCACGGAAACATTCAGGCTTTCGACCGTACCCGCCATCGGAATCTGCATGACCACGTCGCAGGTATCGCGCGTGAGGCGCCGCATGCCCTCGCCTTCGGCGCCCATCACCAGCGCGACCGGGCCGTCGAGCTCGGTCTCGTAGAGGCTCTTGGTGCCTTCGCCGGCAGTGCCGACCACCCACACCCCCGCGTCCTTCAACTCACGCAGCGCGCGCGCCAGATTCGTCACGGTGATGTACGGCACGGTGTCGGCTGCGCCGCTCGCCACCTTTGCCGCGGTCGCGTTCAAACCCACCGCGCGGTCGCGCGGCGCGATCACCGCGTGCGCGCCGGCCGCATCGGCCACACGCAGGCAGGCGCCGAGATTGTGCGGATCGGTCACGCCGTCCAGCACCAGAATCAACGGCGAACCATTGATACCGTCGAGCAGTTCGGCCAGATTCTGCGCAAGCGGCATGTCGCCCGCACGCGCGACCACGCCCTGGTGACGCTCGGTATGCGCGAGGCCCCACAAACGCGTTTCGTCGGCGGCGATCAGACGCACACCGGCCTCTTTCGCCGCATGCAGGAATTCGGTCATGCGCCGGTCTTTGCGCGTAGCGTCGTAATAAACCTCTTCGACCGACGACGCGTCGTGCCGCATACGCGCGGTCACTGCGTGGAAACCGTATAGAACCTTGAGACGTGACATGACTGAAAACCTTTGATTGAGCGCGCCCTGGAATACGCGCTACGGTGATGAATACGAGTCTGCTTACTGCATTGCCGGCGTATCTGCTTCGATACCCGGATTGATTGCGATGAAACGAAGACCGCGCGCACCCGATACGTTGGCACGTACCCGATGCGCGCGGTTCAAGCCGCCAGGCGACTTCAGCGCTTCTTGCGGGCCTGCGGTTTCGAGGCCGCCTTGGCCGCCGCGCCGCCGTGCTTCTTCGCCGCGCCGCGTGCCGCGCGCGCTTCCTTGACGGCCGCGGTTTGCGCCGGCGCAGCCTTCTTGCGCCGGCCACCCGCGCCCGCCGCGGCGCCGCCTGCCCCGCCGTCCACCGGCGGCAACGAACGCACGCGCGCCCCGCCGCTTTCGCTTGAAGCTTTGTCGGCAAGCGCCGGTCGGCCCGTGGGCGGCTTGATCGGCGTATCGCGCACAAGGCGGAAGTCGATCTTGCGCGCGTCGAGATCGACGCGGCTCACCTGCACCCGCACGCGATCCGACAGGCGGTAGCGAATGCCGGTGCGCTCGCCGCGCAGCTCGTTCTTGATTTCGTCGTACTGGAAGTAGTCCGAGCCCAGTTCGGTAACGTGCACGAGGCCTTCGATGAAGAGCGAGTCGAGCTGCACAAAAATGCCGAACGACGTCACGCCGTTAACCATGCCGCCGTACTCTTCGCCGAGCTTGTCGCGCATGAAGTAGCACTTGAGCCACGCTTCGACGTCGCGCGAGGCTTCGTCGGCGCGGCGCTCGTTGGCCGAGCAGTGCAGACCGAGCTCTTCCCAGATCGCCACGTTGTTGCCACGCTGGCGGCCGCGCTTTTCGTCGTCGGCCTGCTGCATCGCGCGGGCGCGCGGCGACAGCGCCGTATTCAACTCGACGCCCTGCGGCGGCTCCGGCTGATACTTGCGGCCTTGCAGAATCGCGTAGATCGCGCGGTGCGTAAGCAGGTCGGGATAGCGGCGGATCGGACTCGTGAAGTGCGCATACGCCTCGTATGCGAGACCGAAGTGGCCGATGTTGTCCGGACTATAGACGGCCTGTTGCATCGAGCGCAGCAGCATGGTCTGCAGCATCTGCGCGTCCGGCCGATCGCGGATCTGCGCCATCAGCGCGGCGTAGTCGCTGGCGTGCGGCTTGTCGCCGCCGGCGAGCGTAAGGCCCATGCCGCGCAGGAAGGTACGCAGATTCTCGAGCTTCTCGGCAGTCGGCCCCGCGTGCACGCGGAACAGCCCCGGGTGCTTGTTGCGCTTGAGGAAGTCGGCCGCGCAGACATTCGCGGCCAGCATGCATTCCTCAATCAGCTTGTGTGCGTCGTTGCGGGTGCGCGGAATGATCTGTTCGATCTTGCCCTGTGCATTGCAGACGATGTACGTCTCGGTCGTATCGAAGTCGATCGCACCGCGCTTCTGGCGCGCGGCGAACAGCGACTTGTAGACGCCGTACAGATTCTGCAATTGCGGCAGCAACGCCGCGCGGCGCGCCGCCTCCGGGCCTTTGGTGTTCTTGAGCACCGCCGCCACTTCCGTGTAGGTCAGGCGCGCGGCCGAGTTGATGACGCCCGGATAGAACTGATACGCCTTCACTTCGCCACGCGTGGTGACGATCATGTCGCACACCAGCACGCAACGATCGACGTGCGGATTCAGCGAACACAGTCCGTTCGACAGCTTTTCCGGCAGCATGGGAATCACGCGGCGCGGGAAGTACACCGAGGTGCTGCGCTCGAGCGCATCGGCGTCGAGCCCGCTCTGCGGATGCACATAGTGCGAGACGTCCGCGATCGCGACGATCAGGCGGAAGCCTTCGCCGCGGCCGACCTGAACCGGTTCGCAGTAGACCGCGTCGTCGAAGTCGCGGGCATCTTCACCGTCGATCGTGACGAGCGGCACATCGCGCAGATCGATGCGATGACGGGCGTCGGCCGGGCGTACTTCGTCCGGAAGCTTGGCGGCTTCGTCGAGCGCGGCCTGGCTGAATTCATGCGGCACACCGTACTTGCGCACCGCGATTTCGATTTCCATGCCGGGGTCGTCGATATCGCCGAGCACTTCCACCACGCGGCCGAGCGGCTGCGAATGACGGCTCGGGAAATCGGTCAGTTCGACCACCACCACCTGGCCGACCTTGGCCTTCTTGGTGTTCTGCGCGATCAGGATATCGTGACCGATGCGCTTGTCTTCGGGCGCCACGATCAATGCGCCGTTCTCGTTGAGCAGCCGGCCGATCACCCGCTTGTTGGCGCGATCAGTGACTTCGACGATGTGCCCTTCCGGCCTGCCGCGGCGGTCGTAGCCGACGATGCGCGCCAGCACGCGGTCGTTGTGCATGACCTTCTGCATCTCGCCGGTGGGCAGGAACAGATCGTCCTGGCCGTCGTCGCGAATGAGAAAACCGTAGCCGTCGCGGTGCCCTTGCACGCGGCCCGCCACAAAGTTGGACGGATGGGTCAGCTGGTAGAGATTGCGCTGATCGAGCCGGATCTGGCCGTCGCGCTCCATGGCGCCCAGCCGCTTGAAAAATCCTTCGCGCTCCTGGCGCTTGATCGACAGGGCTTCGGCGATGTCGTTCGCGGCAAGCGGCGCTTCACTCGTGCGCAGGACGCCCAGGATTTCTTCGCGGCTTGGGATCGGATACGGGAATTTGCTCAAGGGCTTATCGATGATTTTTTCTCGTTGCATGGACGTCGGTCGGCGATGTGGCTCGGCTTAAGAAGCGTTTGGGTTGCGCTTAAGTTGCACTTGCGATTGCACTGAAAGGGCTGCTCGGGTCCGGCTCGTTCAAATCTGAGTCCGACGGGCGTGTGCACCGTGCCAACGAACTACTGCGAGGCATTCTAACACCCGTCTCGCGCGCCAAGCGGCCCGTCGAGAATCGCTGTGAGCCGCCTGCAGACTCGCCGCGGCAATGTTTAAGCGACTTTTGAGAAAGGCTTGACAGCCCTGAATCTGTCGCTATAATGGCGGTCTTTGCTGTTCATCACCTGCCCAGGTGGCGAAATTGGTAGACGCACTAGGTTCAGGTCCTAGCGGTGGCAACACTGTGGAGGTTCGAGTCCTCTCTTGGGCACCAGATTCAAAAGTAAAGCCGCCCGATGTTTCACATAGGCGGCTTTACTTTTTGTGTGAGGCTACGTGATCCGGTTCAGTTTTTTCGAGCGGATAACGTGGTTAGCAGGACGGTTGGGTTGATGTGAATCGGCCATTGTCGGGCAATAGAGTTTTGCTCTGCTGCATGGCACAACCGGGCGGTTGATGAAGCGATAGTTTGTTTGCATGTAGGGATTGACACGCTGCATCATCACGCTAAAATGTCGGTCTAGCTTGAAGACGTGCCCAGGTGGCGGAATTGGTAGACGCACTAGGTTCAGGTCCTAGCGGTGGCAACACCGTGGAGGTTCGAGTCCTCTCCTGGGCACCATTTAAGCTTCCAGAGACTTCCATCAAAGTCCTCTGATATCCGGAAAAGCCCGCTACTGCGGGCTTTTTTGTTTTCTGAGCTTCCATCCGGTTCAACCGAAGATTACCTAAAACCGGCAGCAAAGTAGTACATTAGCCAGTACATTGAAAGTTCGAGTTCCTCCAATGTACTAGGTGACGGTCATGCCACTGACAATCAAGCAGGTTGAGTCAGCCAAGCCATCAAAAGCGCAACGCACTGAACGTATCGAAAAAGGTACGCGGATGGTTACGCGAGATCTTCAGCCAGGCCATTGCCCGAGGCAAATGCGAAAACAACCCTGCGTCAGAACTGAAAGTCATTGCCAAGGAAGCGCCTAAGGCCAAGCCCTATCCGCATCTGCTTGAACCTGAACTTCCCGATTTTCTAAAGGCTCTCGACCGATCAACGAGCCGGTTCATACAACGCACTGCCGCATGGATGACTATCTAGACGGCAAGCCGCCCTAGCATGAACCGTTTTGCCAAATGGACAGAAATTGATTTCGACTCCGCCCTGTGGAAAATTTCTAGAGAAAAGATGAAGATGCGCCGAGACATCGTCATTTCTCTTCCGGCGCAACTCGTGGCACAACTGCGGGAACTGTACAAGCAAACCGGTAAGCAAAGATATCTCTACCCCGGCATTGGCTGGAAGAACGATGTCATCAGCGAGAACACTATCAACGGTGTATTTGCAAGGATCGGATACAAGGGCCGCATGGTCGGTCATGGCACACGACACACCGCGAGCACCTTGCTGCGCGAACATGGCTGGGAAAAGGACCACGTCGAAATGCAGCTCGCTCACATCGAAGAAGGTACAGCGGGTGACTACAATCAAGCCAAGTACCTGGCTCAACGAATCGCGATGATGCAATGGTGTGCCGACTATCTGGACGCTTTAAAAACGACAGGGATTACTCCGAAATTGACGGCGCAATTTGCGGCTCGGGTCAATGTCTATTCGAGAACACCGGGCACTCCTCTACGCTCCAAGTCAACCAAGCAGAGTAAAAGCGCTGCAGTTCGGCCCTAGGGGCCGGACAAAGATGATCGAATCGCTAATTTGATGTTGTTCGCGGCCGTCCGCCTGCGGCCCATGCCGCATCATGTTTTGAGATTCGATATTCATCCGAATATCCATTTCGCATTAAATCGATTTCCGCTTTTCAATTTCAGATCATTATCAGATTGCTTTCGAAGTAAAATCGCGCGGGAAAGAGGATTAATCAGATCGAGAGGCGGCATGGGCACGCAGGACATAATCGGGGCGATTACGGGTGGACTGTCGCAGCAGGACCGCCTTCTGAAACTGGATACGTCGGCCGGCAATAACGTCTTGCTGCCCCACCGTGTCACCGGGTGCTCGCGGATCGGTCGTGACTTCTCCTTTCTGCTCGACTGCGTGTCGACTCAGGGCGACGTGCAGCTCAAAACGCTGATCGCCCAGACCGTTACGCTCTGGATCCAACAGGCCGATCGGTCTTACCTGCCCCACCATGGCTATATACATACAGCGCGTCGGCTGGGAGCCGACGGAAATCTCACAAGTTACCAGTTGGGATTTTCCTCGTGGATGCACTTTCTGAAGTTCCGGCGTGACCAGCGACACTGGCAGGACAAGGCAGCGGACGAAATCGTCTCGGACGCATTCAACCAGCATCCGCAGGCAAAAGGCATGTACCGCTTCGCGCTCTCGAAGCCGCTGCCGAAGCGTTCCTACTGCCGGCAGGACGAGACCGACTGGAACTTCGTGCACCGGCTTCTCGAGTCCGAGGGCCTGTATGGCATCTGGCAGCAGGCGGCGGACGGCAAATCACACACGCTGGTCATCACCGATCGCCTTGAGACGCTCGAACCGCTCTCACCTGCAACGGTCGGATTCTATCGTGCCGGCGTGAGCAGGGAAGCCGATGCGCTCACCCAGTGGTCAGGCACGCGGACGCTGCAGTCCGTGCTGCTGTCGACGCGTACCTTCGACTACAAAAGCCCGCCGACGCCCTCCAGCCCCAAAGGTACGTCGATACCGACGATGGCGAATCAAGGCGCGCTGCCCGCGCAAACCGAAGTCTACGAATATACCGGTGGCTATACGTACCCGGAACAGGACCGGGGTGATCAGTTGTCGAAGATTCGCATGGAGGAATGGGAGTCGCAGGCCAAGCGCTTTCACGGCGTGGGTAGCCTACGCGCCATGGACGCGGGCCGGCGCTTCACACTGACCGGTCATCCCGAGCATGACCACGACGCCGCCGACCAGAACGAATTCGCGAGCATCGAGGTCGAGTGGGTCATCGAGAACAATCTTCCGCTCGCCGGGCACGAAGCGAACTACCCACACAGCCTGAATCATCAGCTCGCACAGGCCCGCGCCGACGACTCTGGTCAGATTTTCAGCGCGAGCCACGTAGACGGCTCCACGGGGTTCTACCGGGTCGCCATCGAAGCGCAGCGTACGACGGTGCCGTACCGGAGCCCGTTCGAACATCACAAGCCCGAAGCGAAACTGGAATCGGCGATTGTGGCCGGACCGAAGGGACAGGAGTGCTACACCGATGAACTGAACCGGGTGAAGGTGCTCTTCATCTGGGACCGGCTCAATGAAGGTGACGAACGTGCATCGTGCTGGGTGCGCGTGGCGCAGTCCGATACCGGCGATGGATATGGGGGCGTCCACATGCCGCGCGCGGGCGAAGAACTCCTGATCGGCCACATCGGCAATGACATCGACCGCCCGATTGCGCTTCATCGTGTGTACAACGGCGCGGCGAAACCGCAGTGGCATTCGAACGGCCTGCTTTCTGGCTATCAGTCCCGGGAGTACGGCGGCGGCGGCTATAACCAGTACGTCATGGATGATTCCACGGGGCAGCCTCGCATGCGGATCATGAGCAGCCACGGCATGAGCGGCCTCCATCTCGGCTACCAGATCGTCCAAGACGGCAATTCGCGTGGCGCGTACACCGGCAGCGGCTTTACCTTGCGCACCGACTATGCAGGTGCGGTCCATGCGGGTGAGGGACTGTATTTCAGCACACATCAAATCAGTGCCGACGGTCAGCCGCTCGATACCACCGCGCCGCGCGAGATCCTGGCGCGTGCGGATCTGCTCGTCGAGTCGTTGTCCTCCGCAAGTTCGACCGCCAAGGCCGAGGATATGAAGCCTGGCCGCGAAGCGCTTTCACAGTTCGCGAAGGCGACCCAGCACAGCAAGGCGGGCGTGGCCAAAGGCGGCAATACGGCAGGCGGTGGGACAGGAAACGCCAATGCCTTTGCCAAACCCGTCATGCTCGGATCGAGTCCAGAGAGCATGGGTTTTACCACGCACGCGTCGGCGCAGATGGTCGCGGACGACCATCTGAATTTCGTCAGCGGCAAGGACACCTACTGGGCCGTG
This sequence comes from Paraburkholderia sp. BGA-UO-ETr-F12, assembly GCF_059567945.1. Lineage (NCBI taxonomy): Bacteria > Pseudomonadati > Pseudomonadota > Betaproteobacteria > Burkholderiales > Burkholderiaceae > Paraburkholderia > Paraburkholderia sp. BGA-UO-ETr-F12. The sequence goes on from NZ_JCAQOZ010000066.1 coordinate 231,610, forward strand.
GGCAAATCGCTGGTTGCAAGCGTCGCAGAAAAAATCAGCGTATTCGTCCAACGTGCCGGTATGAAACTGATCGCCGGGAAAGGTGCGATCGACATCCAGGCGCTCACCGATCAGCTGCGATTACTCTCCGAACTCGGCCTGACGCTCAAGAGCAATAACGGCAGCATTGAGATCGACGCGAAGACCGAGTTGATGCTCAAGTGCGGGGGCTCATACATCCGTATTACCCCCCAAGGAATTGAGGACGGCACGCGCGGCGCACGCACGATCAAGTCGGCGTCATTCAGCCGGCAAGGTCCGAGTTCGGTGGCCGAGCATATGAATAGCCTTGAGAAGCCGGCGTTCAACGACAAGTATCTCTTGCGCGACCGGATCACCGGCGACCCACTCAAGAACCACCCTTACGAGATCGTGCGTGGGGATGGCACACGCCTGAGCGGTGTCACGGACGAGCTGGGCCATACGGTCGAGCAGAAAAGCAACGATATCGAAACTGTGGTGATCCGGGCGCTGCGGCCGGGCACGAGCAACGCATAAGCGAGAATCCATGAGCGAAAATCAGCCCGACAATTCGGGTACGCAGGCCCAGACGTCCGGCGACGATGATGCCGAACAGGAAGTCGTCCGCCTCGCGTCGCAGACCGATGAGGACGGCCACTCTTCCGCCCAGGCGCCCTTAACGCCGGCCAACGACACTCGCGCCTAGGAGACCTTGCACGATCTGCGCCCCATCATTCCCGTGATTTTCATACCGGGCGTGATGGGCTCGCCACTGGCCGCCAAGGACAGTGGCGACGCGGCATGGTCCGCACCAAATACAGACACGATAGGTGCATCACTCGGCGCGTTGTGTTCGCTCATCGCGGGATGGTTTCGCAGCGCGTCGTCGCGCGAAACACTTTTCGATCCCGAGAGCGTCATGGTGACGCCGCTCGGCCCGATCGTCGACCTTGGGGAGAAAGACCCGATTACCGAGAAGGAGGCGCGACGCCGCGGCTGGGGTTCGGTCTATAGGACCGGCTATCAACCTGTCCTGCTTTGGCTCGAGCAACAGTTGAACAACCCGATGCTGCTCGGCAAGCCCGAAGGCGCGTGGATCAACCCCGACCCCGAGGGCGAGAAATGGGCACTCCATCCGGTGCTCGGCACCGACCCAAAGACCTACGGCGCCATTGCTGCTGCAGGTAAAGGCCAGGTGATCGCACCGGACTCCGCGGAATTCAAGAAATTCGCCAAGTTTCGCTATCGCGTCTATGCGATTGGATACAACTGGCTGCAGTCGAATGACCTTTCGGGGCGTGATGTGGTGAATGGTCTGGATGTCCCCGATCCGCAGACAAAGAAGACGACACGGTTGATGGGCGTCACCGAGATCTGCAAGGAAAACGATACGGGCAAGGCGATTATTCTGACGCACTCGATGGGTGGGCTGGTGGCCCGCTTCGCGGTGTTAAACCATGGGCTCGAAGGTCTTGCGCACGGCGTATTTCATGGATGTCAACCGGCCACCGGTGCTCCGCTGGCGGCCAAGCGTTTCAAGACAGGGGGCAGTCCCGAAGGCGGTATGAATGGTTTCATCAATGGCAGTCTGCTGGGGCGCGACGCAGATGAATTCATGGCGGTAATGGCGAACGCGCCGGGACCGATGGAGCTGACACCGATGCCGGATTATCACAATGGCGCGCCGTGGTGGATTTTTGCGCGGCCCGACGGACAGGAGGTCATGCAGTTCCCGGAGCACGGCGATCCGTATAACGATTTATATGTGAATCCCAAGTGGTACGGTTTGCAGCCGCCCGACAAACAGCTCGATCCCGCTGGGATCGTCAAGACGCGGCTCAATGCTGGCGGGCTTCAGACAAGCCTATCGGATTATTATCGATCGACGATGGAGACCGTCGTAAAGAACCAGAGCCAATTGAAGAATCGTTACCATGGCAAGACATATGTAGCCTACGGCGAGGGCGGCCTCGACTTCAGGCCACCACAGTCGAGCACGACGACCGAGGCCAGCGACAAGAGCAAGCCTGGCATCGAAAAAGGAGACCCGACGAAGAATCTGTTGACGTGGGGCAACGCAATCTGGACCGGAGATGTGCCATCGGACGTGCAGGCGCCTGAACTTCAGGCCGCAACGTTGCTGCACGACTCGGGCAAGGGCGAGATCCGCGTGCTTCTCGAGCAACGCAAACTGAGCATCACGTTCACCGTCCAGAAGACGAACACGTTGCCGGACGTGAATGCCAAGACGGACTGGTCACAGGTCGCAACCAAAACGGGGATCATTCGCGGCGACGGTACGGTGCCCGCGTGGTCGGCCGATGCGCAGGCGCGTGGCTTAAAGCCGGATGTGCCTGGCGACCCGGCCAAAGGAGTTCAGATGGCGTTCGTGCAGGGCGGATACCAGCACATGACCAGCTATGCGCACCCATGGACGCACTGGGCGATACTTTACAGTGTGGTCCAGATCGTCAACGACATCTAGGTGCCGGGAACAAATTAATGGCTCGCCTCTTTCGCCCCCTTATTCTACTGGCAGGTCTTTGCGCCTGCTCTCTTGCGCTTTCCGTGGAACCAACGATGAACAATCCGCTGCTGTCCAAAATGCGCCCGTGGTGCATCGGCCGCCTCGTATTCGACCGGCCCGCGTCGAGCGAGATTTCGAATCAACATTACGCGTACAGGGGAGACAAACTCGAAACAACTCACAATGTCTCACTTGATGCCTATCGCACCAAAGTCGAGGCCCGGGAGAATGAGTTGCGTACGAAGCAACGCTATAACCCCGTCAACCTGGATGAGAAAACTGGGAAGGCCTGGCTTGAGAAGGCATTTTCGCCGGTCAACGATTCGCGGTTTTTTATCTACCAGGAAGGCGTGGCGAAAGTCGAGATGCCTTTCAGAACGGATGGCTACCTCTTTGCGGACCACACACTCTTTCACACCGCCGGCCTCATGGGAGCGTCTGCTCTCGGTAACTCCGAGAATATCTACAGCGACACCTACAGGCGCATCAAGGCGCGAGACAACTGGGCCGTGCCGACGGAGTCGGGGTTTTGCTTCGACGGCGGGATCGTCACCGGATCGTCGACCTACACGGAAGAAGTCAGCCAGTCGTTTGCGCTGCTGCCGGGCCGACCTGCCCTACTCCTGATCAAGATGCGAGATGCGGTCGAGCAGGATCAAGGTCAGCCGCTCACCAAGAATCTGTCCGAGCTTCGCGCACAACTCGATCGAATGCCTGGCAGCTATCGCATCCTGCGCAAGGGCAAGCGCGTGGTGGCTGGCATGGACGCTGAAGAGGTCCTGTTTGCGCTTCAGGACGGTCCGATTACGGTCTACCGTTTCTATCTGCTGGCGCCGGGCAATCCGGCCACGCTGGCACAACCGCATACCTCGGTGGAGTTGCTGCTGGGCACGTCTTCACGAAGTGACCTGCCGCCGGATCAGGCAACGTCGCCGGTCGATGAGGCGGGAGCGCTGCAGGCATGGGACGCCCTGCTGAATAGCCTCCGGCCGCGACCGGGGGCAGTGTAGGAGCGTAAGATGCGGCGTTACGACATTGTGAAAGGCGACAAAACGACGGTGGGTGGCATCGTGCAGGCGGGTGACGGTAACGACCTGGTCGGCGGGCGCGAGCAAGCCTACGAAACTGATCCCGTCCTGTGCCCGGTCTGCAAGACCGTCGGGTTGATCAAGTGCGACGGCGCGCGCATTTCCACGACCGGACCGGACGGACGGCAGGCGGCACTGAGCGATGATCTGTGTGTCTGTCTGTGCACGCCGCATCCGCGTCTTGTGCCGTCGCAAACCACGTCTTACGTGGACGTGTAGGCGCCGCGGCACGCTGACGCAGCGAACCGATAACGAATATCAGGGAGGGTGACGTGATGAGGAAGCGAATATACAGCCTGATGCTGCTGCTGGCGATCGTGGCAACCACGGCGGGTTGTGCGTCGCTGAAATGCATTCCGACCTGTTGACGTTCTGAGGCACGCTGCCGGCAGCGTCCCAGATATTGGTGCCCCGCAAGGGCCCCAAACTTCCGTGGACTCCTTTGTTGTAGTGGTGCAACATTCCGCCGTCGTCAATTCGAATTCCATCAAAGGCCACCGGCATTCACGTTCCTGCACTTGGATCAAACTAGTCCATTGGCTAGTACATCATTGAAATTAAAAATATATAAATCCAATAAAAACAATACATTACATCGTTAGTTCGGCGCCTCTCCTGGGCACCATCTAAGCTTCCAGAGACTTCCATCAAAGTCCTCTGACCCGCCGGAAAAGCCCGCTACTGCGGGCTTTTTTGTTTTCTGAGCTTCCATCCGGTTCCACCGAAGATTACCTAAAACCGGCAGCAGCGTATCTTCGTTGCGAAGACCGGTACCAGTTGGCACTTTCGGCATAGCTTCGACGAGAAGCAGCAGCCGCGCATTTCATTCGGTATGTTCCCGAAAATCTCCCCGGCAAAGGCACGCGAGTTGAGAGCACAAGCCCAGCTCCTGCTCGCCAGCGGCATCAATCCCAAGGTTCAGCAATCCGACCAGGCCGTCGAGGACGACACGTTCAAGGCGGCGGCCGAAACCTGACAGAACCAGACGGCCCGCAGTCGGCACTGAGCGATGATCTGTGTATCTGTCTGCGCACACCGCATCCGCGTCTCGTGCCGTCGCAAAAGACGTCTTAGGCAGCACAAGCTTCGCGCCGACCATCGGCGCTGCATACGGCGCCCCCCCCCACGCATTGACATGAAACATCGGCACGACCGGCATCACGCAGTCGCGCGCCGACAGGCCGAAGGAATCGGGTAGCGCGGCCGCGTACGCATGCAGCACGGTCGAGCGATTCGAATAGCACACGCCTTTCGGGTCGCCGGTCGTGCCCGACGTATAGCTACGGCCGCAAATCTGGTCCTCGTCGATGCACGGCCAGACGGCATCGCGGGAAAGACGGGATAGATAAAAGGAGCCAGTCATGTCATTCGGCAAAAACACGCGCATGACTTCACAGATCGCGATCAGACGCCGGCCGCGCCAAAGTCGCTTTGCGATGACGGTCGACGCGATCCTCTAGGCGGCAAAGATGCTGTTTGCACGAGACGGGTTCGAAGCGACGAGCACCACGCGCATCGCCGACGCGGCCGGCGTCAGCGTCGGCTCGCTCTACGAGTATTTCACCAGCAAGGATGCATTGATCGCAAAACTGATCAAGCGCCATTGCGAACACCTGATGAATCTGTACGGCCAGGCATTCCTGCGGTCGAGGGCCCATGTATCGACGCCGTCGTCGACACATGGGTCGACACGACGGCCGATGCGAAGACCGTGCTCGCGCTGCACTTGTGCGCCCCCGTTCCAGGACCATCCGTTTGTACGGTGCCGCGATCATGCCGTTTCGAACTCACACGGCCAGCACCCGAAATATTATGAACACATATCGACAATGTGTCTCGCACCCAGAGGCATCTCCAGGGTAACTCTGGAGGTTGGGCTCACGAGGCTCCGGCGGGGCCGGGTAACTCCTGATAGCGGATAAGTTGAACAGGTTCGATTCTGGTGATCAATTTAAGAAAATGCCAGCGGACGGACCGGCTGGCCGGCGTTACCTCCCGACTGTCGAGCATGCAACCCCCACGCATCATCACACTTCCAGCTGTCTGTTCCGTGCGTCGACCCGTTGATGCCCTGCGCCAGGTTGCGCGCGACGCGGCCCCCGCGCGCGTGCATCCGATGCTCGTCATCGCCCGGAATGCCTTGTCACAGAAAGATCCGATCAAAAATTCCCGTCCCTTTTCCTTGCCTGCCGGCGCATCTTTCACCGGCGAAAAAGGGTCGACGCTTTGTCTCCTGACGTTATGCCACACAGCGTTCTTACCCTCGTCATCGACATGGATATGAACAACTTCGTCAAATTTGTCTCGAATAGGGGAAAACGAGAGAGTCGGAGTCGAAATTCTATCTATAGAATTCAATTCCGAATCCAGGCGAATCTAACGAGTCCCGACGAGCAGACTGCACAGAGTTGAACACTGTGTGTAATTCCCTGGGCGGCAGCGTGGAACCCACGAGGCCAGCAGCACCGTGCCGTCACCAGCGTCAGACAAAAACCCAGCCCCGCCAGGGAGCTAAGGAGACAAGGAGATGAAGGGAATGAGCAGCTGCGCCAGATTCGAAAAAAGCCGGATGAGCCTCGGTATCGCGATGGCTCTGGGATGCTGGGCCGCGTCGGCCAGCGCCGTGCAACTCAGTTCGAACCCCGATCTGAACATCAATTGGGACAACACGATCAGCTACAACCTGGGCATGCGTGCGCAGGGCATCAACGACGGGATCGGCAACAATCCGCTCTACAGCGAATCGGACTACAAGTTCAGGCACGCGGGCGACATCGTGACCAACCGCGTGTCCGACCTGAGCGAATTCGATGCGGTCTATCGGGACAAATTCGGTTTCCGCGTGAGCGCTTCGCTGTGGAAGGACTTCGCCTACGGCGGCGGCGTGAACAACAACCCGGGAATGGCTTACCCCGGGGTGCCCTACTCGAGCCTGAACTCGTATAGCGGCAATCACTACAGCAGCTACACCGAACGCTATTACCAGCAAGGCGCGGATCTGCTGGATGCGTTCGTGTTCTACAAGTTCGAGATCAACGGCCAACCGAGTGCAATCAAGGTCGGGCGCCTGACCCAGTACTGGGGCAACGCGCTGATCTTCGGCACGGAAGGGATCAACTACGGTCAGAACGCCTCGGACAACATCAAGGGCGCCGCCTCGCCGGGCACCCAGGCCAAGGAACTGGCGATTCCGCGCGCCCAGATCCTGTTCGAGACGCAGCTCACACCGACGGTCGGACTCGCCGCGCAGTATTTCGCCGAATACATGCCTACCCGTCTGCCCGAAGGCGGCACTTATCTCGGCACGGTCGGCTTCGGCTTCCAGGGGCCGAATCTCCTGGAGGGCTCGATTCCGCGCGGCAACGACGTGATGCCCAATAACGGTTTTCATAACGACTACGGCGCAAAGGTCACATGGGCGCCGCAATGGCTCGGCGGCACGTTCGGCTTCTACTACCGCAATCTGACGGAAACGCAGCCGTGGGTGCTGATGGGCGTGAATCCGGCAACCGGCGCGGCCGACTATCACCTGGCCTATGGCTCCAACGTGAAGCTGTACGGCATGAGCCTTGACCGGCAGATCGGCGATTTCAGCACGGGTTTCGAAGTGTCGTACCGGCATAACACCGCGTTGAACAGCGGCACCGGTCCCCTTGCGAGCGACCTGAGCGGCCAGCAAGGCGCGCGCGGGGACGTCGTCAACGTAATCGGCAACGTGCTGGCGGGCCTGTCGCGCACACCGTTCTGGAACACCGGCAGCGCGCTGGCCGAAATCGCTTTCACGCAGAAGGTCAAGACCACCAGTAACGGCGCGCTCTACAACGGCGTGAACAACTCGGCCGAATGTCCGAGCGGCAGCAAGTGGGCCGGTTGCTCGACGAACAATTCGGTGGCGCTGGCGGTGCAATTCGATCCGCAATGGCTGCAGGTGTTCCCGGGCGTCGACATAGACGCGCCGATGTTCATCCAGTACGGCCTGTGGGGCAATACGCCGAGTCTTGGCGGCACCAACCAGGGTTCGATGATCTACACCTTCGGCCTGCACGCGCTGATCCAGAACAAATACAACGTCACGCTGCAATACAACGGCTATCACTCGCACACGGGTGGCCAGACCAACTTCGGTGCCGCCAACGGCTTGCCGAGCGGCGGGCCTTCGTATTACGCAACGGGCAACGGTCCGTACTTCTACAACGACAAGAATTGGGTTTCGCTGACGTTTTCTTCTTCATTCTGACGGGCGACGGTCGCGCCCGCTTTCTGTCACGGACGCCCTCGCGGGCGCCGGATAAAAAGCCGTCTCGCACCAGCTGGTTTTTCCGACACACATTCTGGAGACAAGCATGAAATTCGCAATGGTACTGGCAACGATGGCGGCGGCAGTCGCCGCCAGTGGGCCCGTGCTCGCGGCGGTCAGCGCCGACGAAGCCAAAGAGCTGGGCGGCAAGCTCACCGAATTCGGCGCACAGCAAGCCGCCAGCGCGGACGGTTCGATCCCCGCCTACACAGGCGGCGTCAAGGATCTGACCATCCCCGCCGATTTCAAGCCCGGCAGCGGCCGCTATCCCGATCCGTTCAAGGATGACAAGCCGATCGAATCGATCACCAAGGCCAATCAGGCGAAGTACGCCGATGCGTTGACGCCCGGCACCAAGGCGCTGCTCGACCGCTTCCCGGGTTTTCGCGTCGACGTCTACAAGACGCGGCGCACGATGAGCTATCCGGACTGGGTGCTGAAGAACACGGTGGGCTGCGCAACCACGGCGAAGCTGGTCGGCAAGATCAAGGGCGATGGCGTGGAAGGCGCATTCGGCTGCATTCCGTTCCCGATCCCGAAAGACGGCTATGAAGTGATGTGGAATCAGAATATGCGCTACCAGGGCGTGCGCACCGATTTCCGCTTCCGCACCATCTTCGTGGACGAAGCCGGTCACAAGACGCTGATGGGCGATCAGGAATCGAAGTTCATCTATCCGTTCTACGACCGCAATGCGACCAAACTGAACGAACCGTACTTCCGCCTCACTTACACCAACTTTTTCGGCCCTTCGTCGCAGGTCGGCCAGTTGTATCTGGCGAAATACAGCGTCAATAACGGCGAGCAGGACGACACCACCTGGATCTACATGCCGGGCCAGCGGCGTGTGCGTGTGGCGCCCGAACTGAAGTACGACACGCCGATGGCGGGCATCGGCGGTACGCTGCTGTTCGACGAAATCGGCGGCTTCCAGGGGCGCATGGACCGCTTCGATTTCAAGCTGGCGGGCAAGAAGGAAATCATTGTGCCGTACAACAACTACCGCGCGTATCAGTCGCCGAATCTGGTGGGCGACAAGTTTGCCAATCCGGACGTCGTACGCTGGGAGAAGCACCGGGTATGGGTGGTCGAGGCGACCCTCAAGCCGGGCCAGCGTGATGTCTACAGCCATCGCACGTATTACATCGACGAAGACACGTGGCTGATCGTGGCATACGACGCGTATGACCAGAGCAATGCGCTCTATCGCACCGCCTATACGCTGGACATCATTCCTTACGACAAGCCGCGCGTCGGCCAGCCGATCCAGGTGGTCTACGACCTGACCAAGGGCAACTACGCGGTGATCGCCGACCAGGGCGATCCGGTCACCCACATGATCCCGTACGACGAATTGCCGAACCAGGCGTACTACACGCCGCAAGCACTGCAAAGCGCAGGCGTGCGTTAAACGGCGCGGCGCGGGCTCGCTGGAACAGGACATCGATCCGGCGAGCCCGCTGCCTGCATGGTCGAAGAATGGTCAATACGTTGCCAATGCATTGGCAACCTGTGTGTGCGGAGACTTACCCATGACTTTCCGGTCAGTGCAATGTCTGGCGGCCATCGTCGCGACGCTAACGGGTGCGGCGGCGCTCGCCGCGACGGCCGGCACGGAGCCGCCGGCGGCCCACGCGTCGCGCTTTGTCGATCCGCTCGACGCGCCCGCCGAAACCGCCGTCTCACCCGCCACCCGGCCGATGACCGCGGTGGCGAGCGCGGGTCGACGCCTCGTCGGCGTCGGCCAGCGTGGCGTGATCGTCGTGTCCGACGACCACGGGCACAACTGGCGCCAGGTCCCCAGTCCGGTGCAGAGCGATCTGACTGCGGTGAGCTTCCCCACACCGTCGCAAGGCTGGGCTGTCGGTCACGACGGCGTGATTCTGCATACGTCGAACGGCGGCGCGAGCTGGAGCAAACAGCTCGACGGACGCATCTCCAACGAGCGCTTCGTCGCCTACTACCGGGACGCCGCGGCACACGGCGACGCGCATGCCGCCGCCTATCAGAAGCAGGAAGAAAACAACGCCAAGGCGGGGCCGTCACTGCCCTACCTCGATGTGTGGTTCGACAACGCCATGCAAGGCTATGCGGTCGGCTCGTTCGGCGCGTTCGCCATGACGACCGATGGCGGCAAGACCTGGCAGCCCGGCCTCGAACACATCGACAACCCGGACTTCCTGAACCTGAACGCGATTCGTGGCATTGGCGGCGAAGTGTATATCGCGGGCGAACGCGGCACTCTGTTCCGGCTCGATCGCGCGAGCGGCCAGTTCAAGCGGCTGCAATCGGGCTACAGCGGCAGCTTCTTCGGCATCGTCGGCAGCGGCCAGCGGCTCTTTGCCTTCGGTTTGCGCGGCACCGTTTATCAGAGCACCGATCAGGGCGCCAGCTGGCAAAAAACCGACACGGGTACTGATTCGACGCTGAACGGCGCCACCGTGCTGGGCGACGGCCGCATCGTGATCTGCGGCAGCCGCGCGATGCTGCTGGTTGCCGACCCGGTTAGCGGCGCCTTCCAGCGCGTCTCGGCCGATACGCCGATGCTGTTCGCCGGCATCGCCGCGGACGGCGCGGATCGCGTCGCGCTCGGCGGTTCGAGCGGCATGAGTGTCGAGGCGATCGGCGCACGGCGCTGAGCCGGGCAGCCGCAACCAGCACAGTACATGCAGTAAGTGCAGCGGGCGCGAGAGACGCCATTGAATTGCATCACTACAGGTGTTCAACATGGATAACCCACACGATCAGTCCGCAGCGAAGGATCAACCGCAACCGGCGCAGCCGTTCGACCGCCGCTCCGGCGGCCCGGTCGAGCGGCTGATTTTCAATCACCGCGCGCTCATCGTGATCGTCTGCGTGTTTCTGACGGCGCTATTCGGCGTGCGCGCGACACGTCTGGAAGTCAACGCGAACTTCCTGAACATGATTCCGCAGTCGCATCCGTTCGTGCGCAACTATCTCGACAATGCCGCTTCGCTGCGCTCGCTCGGCAACTCGTTGCGGATCTCGGTCGAAAACACCAAAGGCTCGATCTACGACGCCGACTATCTGCGCACGCTGCAGAAAATCAACGACAAGGTTTTCCTGATGCGCGGCGTGGACCGCGCGTATATGAAGTCGCTATGGACGCCCTCGGTACGCTGGACCGAAATCACCGAGGACGGCTTTCGCGGCGGCCCGGTCATGCCCGATTCCTACGACGGCTCCACGAAAAGCCTCGATGAACTGCGCCGCAACGTGGCGCGGGCCGGCATCGGCGGCTCGGTGGTTGCCAACAACGAACGTTCGAGCGTGGTGTTCGTGCCTTTGCTCGACAAGGACCCGGCTACCGGCGCACCGCTGAACTATCGCGAGTTGTCGCACGATCTGGAAAAACAGATCCGTTCGCTCGAAACGCCCAACGTCAAGATTCACATTGTCGGCTTTGCGAAGCTGGCGGGCGATCTGATCGACGGTCTCGACGGCGTGCTGATTTACTTCGGTATTTCCGCGCTGATCGCCGCGCTCGCGCTTTACGCCTACACCCGCTGCCTGCGCAGCACGGGTCTGGTCGTGCTGTGCTCGGCCGCCGCTGTGATCTGGCAGCTCGGCATCGTGCAGTGGCTCGGTTTTTCGATCGACCCCTATTCGATTCTCGTGCCGTTCCTTGTCTTCGCCATCGGCGTCTCGCACGGTGCGCAGAAAATGAACGGCATTACCCGCGACGTCGCACGCGGCGTTCATCGCTATGCAGCCGCCCGCCACACGTTCCGCCGCCTGTTCCTCGCCGGCCTGACAGCCTTGCTGGCCGACGTGGTCGGCTTCGCGGTGCTGATGATCATCGACGTGCCGGTGATCCGCAATCTCGCGCTCGCTGCCAGCATCGGCGTGGGCGTGCTGATCTTCACGAACCTCGTGCTGCTGCCGGTGCTGTTGTCGTACACGGGCGTGAGCCGTTCCGCGGTGCGCCGCGCGCGCCTGAGTGCCGATCCGCAAGCAAAGCGCGGTTTCGTGGTGCGCGGCTACCAGGCCTTCGACCGCTTTTCCACGCGCCGCTGGGCCATTGGCGCGATGGTCGGCGCGCTGCTGCTGTTCGTCGGCGGTTTTGCGATCAGCACGCATCTGCAGGTGGGCGACCTCGATTCCGGCGCGCCGGAACTCAAGACGAACTCGCGCTACAACCGCGACAACGCGTTCATCAACCAGCACTACAACCTGTCGAGCGATGTCTTCGCCGTGATCGTCAAGACGCCGGCCGGTGGCGTGGAGAGCTACCCTACCCTGACCGAGATGGACCGCCTCGAAGCGAAGCTGCGCGAGACCGAAGGCGTGCGCGGCACGGTGTCGGCGGCCAGCGTGGTGCGGCAATACACGGCCGGCAACTTCGAAGGCTCGCCCAAGTGGCTGACGTTGAACCGCGATCCGTTCGTCTCCGGTGACGCGTTTTCCAACGTCGTGGTGGCCATGCCCGAGCTGACCAACGCCGACCGGACAGTCGCACCGCTACTGGTCTTCCTGAGCGACCACAAGGCCGAGACGCTGACGCGCGTGGTGCAAGTGGTGAACGATTTCGCCGCCGCGCATGACACCCCCGAGCGGCATTTCCTGCTCGCCGCGGGGTCGGCCGGCATCGACGCGGCGACCAATATCGTGGTCGAGCAGGCCAATCGCGAGATGCTGCTGCTGGTCTACGCGTCGGTGGCGATCCTCTGCTTCATCACCTTCCGTACGTGGCGCGCCGTGGTGGTCGCGCTGATTCCGCTGATGCTCACCTCGGTGTTGTGCGAAGCGTTGATGGTGCTGCTCGGCATCGGCGTGAAGGTCGCCACGCTGCCGGTGATCGCACTCGGCGTGGGGATCGGCGTCGACTACGCGCTCTATCTGCTCTCCGTACAACTCGCGCGGCAACGCGCCGGCGCCACGCTGCGCGAGGCCTACCGCGACGCACTGATGTTCACCGGCAAGGTGGTGATGCTGGTCGGCTTCACACTCGCGGGTGGCGTGGTCACATGGGTCTGGTCGCCGATCAAATTCCAGGCCGACATGGGCATCCTGCTCACCTTCATGTTCCTGTGGAACATGGTCGGCGCCCTCGTGCTGATTCCGGCGCTCTCCTATTTCCTGCTGCGACCGAAGGCCGAGCGCCTGCGCGGCGGCTCCGGCACCGAGCCGGCCGAGGCCGCGCAACCCGTCAACGCCACCTCCGCCACTCGCCTGCGCGCCGCCGCACCCGTGCCTCGCCAGGCGTCCTGACACGCCGTTCATCCAACACCTTTTGGAGATTCACCGATATGTTCGATCTGCTAATGACCGCCGACATGATGGTTCCGGACCCGGACGGAATGACCGAACTGCTGGTCAGCAAGCTGGGGATTCACAAACATCCGAACTGGCGCCAGGCGTTCGACAACCATCCGTACATCGCCCATTTTCTGCGCGTGCACAAGTCGCTGGCGGTGGCGCCGACGCGCATCGAGCCGCAAGTGCATCTGGATCGGCCGAACCCCGGCGACCCGTCGTTCCATCATTTTCTGAAGAGCCTCGAAGCATTTCAGGGCAAGCATCGGCCCATCCTCACGCATTCGATCGTGGTGGCGGCGCACGGCCCGAAGTTCGAACAGACCGTCGAGCGTCTGATGCGCCGCCGCCTGCCGTTCCGGATGGCGCAGCGCACGCCGGAAATGCCCTTCGACCGTCTGTGGGTCGGCGTGACACCTGAGCGCCCCGAGTACGAACCTTCCGTGGACGGCGGCCTGTGCATCGAGATCATGCCGATGGAGCCGCTGCAACTGCCGCCCGAAACGTTCGCGACGCCCGCGCCGCAACCACGCGATCTGCAACCGGGCCAACTGGTGCGCGTCACCGCTCGTGGCTTTCTCGTGCGCGATCTCGACGACACGCTGCGTCGCTGCTCGGCAAATCTCGACTGGGAGCCGGTCGGCGCAGTGGAAATGCTGGTCGGCGAAGGCTACCGGCGCGCGCGCATGGGCTTCACGCTGCCCAACAGCGCGTCGCTCGACGTGCTCGAGGCGACCCGCTGGGACGGCGCGGCAGGCCGCTATCTGAATAGCTGGGGGCCGGGCCCGTATTTCGTGCGAATCGCAGTGAACGGCCTGCAAGTCAAGGCCGAAGAACTGAAGGCGCGCGGTATCGGCTTCGACTGGGTCGAATCGTCCGAGGCCGTGGGCGGCCGTTCGCTGATTCGCATCCATCCCGCGGAGCTCGACGGGCAGTTGTTCGAGTTCGAAGAATTTCAGGCGCCCCGCTAAATGCTGACTACCCACGAGGGGACCTCCACCATGAATGGGCTGACGATCAACCCTACCGTGCGCATCGAGCGCAGCGGCAAGACCGCATGGATCGTGCTGAACCGGCCGGAACAGATCAACGCGATCAATGACGAAATCCGCCGTGGCGTGCCGCAGGCGCTGCAGCTCCTCGACTCCGATCCCGACGTTCACGTGATCGTGCTGCGCGGTGAGGGCCCGCGCGGCTTCTGCGCGGGCGCGGACATCAAGGAAAAGCGCGGCTCCGAGTCGTCGCTGCAAGTGCGGCGGCGCATGGAACGCTCGCGCTGGATCGAGGCGCTCGATCAGGTCCAGAAGCCGGTGCTCGCCGCGCTGCACGGCTTTTGCATGGGCGGCGGGCTGGAGATCGCGCTCGCCTGCGATATCCGCTTCGCGTCACCCGATACCCTGCTTGCGTTGCCGGAAACCGGCCTTGGCCTGATTCCGGGCGGCGGCGGCACGCAACGTCTCGCGCGGGTGGTCGGCCACGGCCGCGCACTCGACATGCTCCTGACCGGCGACCGGATGAGCGCGCAGCAAGCAAAGGAAATCGGACTCGTCACGCGGATTTCGGCGACGCCCGAGAGCCTGATCGCCGAAGTGCAAACGCTGGCGGACCGGCTTGCCGCGAAATCGCCGGCGGCCACAATCTACGTCAAGCAGGCGGCGCGCGCCGCGCTCGAACTCGATCTGCGCCGCGGCCTGGATCGCGAGCTCGATCTTTTCGCGCTGCTCGCCCCGAGCGACGACGTGAAGGAAGCCGCGCTTGCCTTCAAGGAAAAGCGCACCCCTGTTTTCACTGGAGACTGAGCAGATGACTAGCGATATCGGCGGTTCTGGAGGAACTGGCACGACGCAAACGACGGCCGGCAAACTCGCAGGCAAGGTCGCGATCGTCACCGGCGCGGGCGGCGGCCTCGGCGCGGCCTGCGCCCGTGGCCTCGCGGCACAGGGCGCGCGCGTAGCCGTGGTGGATATCAACGGCGAGGCCGCGGTGGCGGTGGCCGCATCGATTGGTGAACGGGCGCTGGGCCTGCGCACCGACGTCTCGTCCGAGGCCGAGGTCAAGGCGATGATCGCGGCGGTGCTGGAGCATTTTGGACGCATCGACATCCTGCACAACAACGCGGCCGTGCTCGACGCCGCGCAGCGCAGCGGCGACCGCGATGTGTGCAACGTCGAAGTCGAAGCATGGGATCGCGCGATGGCGGTCAATCTGCGCGGCCCGATGCTGTGTTCGAAGCACGCGATTCCCGCTATGCTCAAGGTGGGCGGCGGCTCGATCATTCATGCGTCGTCCGGTTTCGGCGCGCAGGGCGATTTCACCTTGAGCGCGTATGCGGCTTCGAAGGCCGGCTTGACGATTCTGAGCAAGTCGATTGCCGCGCAGTACGGCAAGCAGGGGATCCGCTCGAACACGATCCAGATCGGTCTCGTGGTCGCGGAGAACGGTGGCGCGCATCCACTGCCTGACGATATCAAGGCGGTGATTCTCGACGGCCACCTGACGCCTTATCTCGGCGAACCGAAGCACGTGGCGGACGTGGTGTGCTTCCTCGCGTCGGACGAAGCCGCCTTCATCACCGGCGCAACCCTGCCCGTCGATGGCGGCTTCACCAGCCATGCGCCGACTCTGGCGCCAATGCGTGCGCTGTTCGCCGCGCGCGGTAGAGAAGCATATTGAGCGCGCAACCGTCGTCTCAGGCGCTGCCGGTTTTCGATACGTCCATTGCGCAGAGGCAGACCGCCGGCAAGCCGACTATCGTACTGGTGCACGGTGGCCAGCATAGCGGTGCCTGCTGGCAGCCCACCGTCGACGCGTTGCGCGCGCGCGATCCTTCAGCACGGGTACTCGCCGTCGATCTGCCCGGCCATGGTAACGAACCGGGCAACCTGGCGACGCTGACCATCGCGCAATGCGTCGAGAGCGTGACGGCGCAGATCCTCGCGACGCGGCCTGAGCGGGTGATGCTGGTCGGTCATTCGATGGCGGGAATTACGTTACCCGGTGTGGCTGCACGGCTCGGGTCCGCGCTCGTGCAACGGATGGTTTTCATCGCCTGCTGCATCCCGCCTGACGGCAAGACGGTGCTCGATACGCTGCACGCGCCGATGAACGTGATCGCGTCGCGAGCCGCACGGCGCACCGCCGTCAGTGCGCCGTTCCCCGCGTTCATTGCGCGTTGGGTATTTGCCAACGGCATGACGCGGGAGCAGAAGCAACGCGTCGTGGCAGGTCTGTGCGCCGAAAGCACCCGGGTGACGACCGAACCGGTCGATCGCTCGGCATTGCCGCGCGTGCCGATGAGCTGGGTACTCACGCAACGCGACCGCGCGTTGCGGCCGAAGGTGCAACGCGAATTCATCGGCAACCTGGGCGGCGTGGACGAAGTGATCGAACTCGATACCTGCCATAACGCCATGATCAGCGAGCCGGTGAAGCTGGCGGAGATTCTGTTGAGCCGGTGCTGAGCATGACGAGCCGCTCTTCTCGCGGCTCTTGCTGCTCATTGCATGGGCTGGACAGGAGCAGCACGCCTCATACTTCGGTGGTGCCGCAACTCGCTAACGCGTGGGCCAGGTTTGCCCGCATACGATGCAAAAGCCCCATCAACATTTCACGCTCGCGAGCATCGAAGCCGGCTAACGCTTCGTCCGCAATCCGGTCGCCGACATCCAGAACCTGGACAAGCGCTGTCCGTGCTTTCCGGGTCGTTTTCACGCAGTAAGCCCGCCGGTCGCTGGCATCCGCCGCCCGTATCACCCAGCCGCCTTTGGCCATTCTGTCCAACAGCCTCGTCAACGAAATCGGCGAAATCTCCAGCGTCTCGGCGAGCCTCGCCTGATTCGTCTCGCCATACCAGGACAGGTAGGCCAGCACGCGGCTCTGCGCACGCGTCAAGCCGAGGCTCGCCTTGGCCCGTTCATCGAAAAGCCGGCCGCACAGCCGGCCCGCGTCCGTGATCAGAAAGCCCAAGCGGTTGTCGTAGCCTTTGTCCATGCCGGCGATTATACGAGCCAGATCCCTATAATGTGAACACACATTTGATATGTGTCTCAATTACAATAAGCACGCTTATCAATCTTGCGCGCTATGCGACTGGGACCTCTACCTTATGGCAGCCAACTCACCGGCCACGGCATCGGCTCAACCGCCGCAACCCGGCGCGGCGCTCAACCGGCCGCTCATCACCGTATCGATCATGCTGGCCACGCTGATGCAATCGCTCGACAGCACGATCGCCAACGTGGCGCTGCCGCATATGCAGGGCGCGCTGTCCGCGTCGCAGGACGAAATCACCTGGGTTCTCACCTCGTATATCGTGTCCGCGGCGATCGCCACGCCGCTCACCGGCTGGCTTGCCACCCGCTTCGGCGTGAAGCATCTGCTGGCTGCGTCGATCACGGGCTTCACCATCGCTTCCGGCCTCTGCGGTCTGGCGGACTCGCTGCCGCAGATCATCATCGCGCGGTTGCTGCAAGGAATCTTCGGCGCCTCGCTGGTGCCGCTGTCGCAATCCATCCTGCTCGATATCAACCCGCGCGAAAAGCAGGGCCAGGCAATGGCCGTGTGGGGCATGGGCGTGATGGTCGGGCCGATTCTCGGGCCCACGCTCGGCGGCTGGCTGACCGAAAGCTATAACTGGCGCTGGGTGTTCTTCATCAATCTGCCGGTGGGCGCGTTCGCGCTGTTCGGCACGCTCGCCTATTTGCCGGAAAACCGTCGCAAGCTAGGCGAGCGCTTCGATTTTTTCGGCTTCGCCACCCTGAGTCTGGCCGTCGGCGCATTGCAGGCGCTCCTCGATCGCGGCGAGCAGCTCGACTGGTTCAGTTCGATGGAAATCCGCGCCGAAACGCTGGTGGCCGTTATCAGTTTTGCCTTCTTCATTGCCCATACGGCGACCGCGGGCCCGCGCTCTTTCTTCCGCTATCAGTTGTTGAAGGACCGCAATTTCGTCACGGGCGTGTTCTTCATCTTCGTGGTCGGCGCCGTAATGTACGCCACACGCGCACTCCTGCCGCCGATGTTGCAATCGCTGATGAATTACGATGCCGCCACCGCGGGTCTAGTCAGTGCGCCGAGCGGCGTCGGCACGATGATCGCCATGATGGTCGTGGGCCGTCTGATCGGCCGGTTCGACGTGCGTGTGCTACTCGTCACCGGCTTTCTGATCTCGGCGTTCGCGCTGTGGCAGATGACGCACTACTCGCTGGTGTTGTCGCAGTCGGATATTGTCTGGCCGGGCGTGGTGCAGGGATTCGGCCTGGGCCTCGTGTTCGTGCCCCTCAGTTCCGTCACCTTCTCCACCCTGTCCAGCGAACTGCGCAGCGACGGCACCGCGATCTACAGCCTGATGCGCAACATCGGCAGCAGCATCGGAATTTCGGTGGTCCAGACCTTCATCACGCGCAACACTCAGGTGGCGCATGCATCGCTCGTCGCGCACGTGTCGGTGTACGACCCCGTGGTGCAGAGCCAGGTCGATCTGCATTCGCCGGGCGCGATTGCGCTGCTGGATATGCAGATCACCCAGCAGGCCGCGATGATCGCGTATATCGACGACTTCAAGCTGATGTTCATCGCTACCCTGCTGGTGATTCCCTTGCTGGCCATCATCCGCCCGGCCCGCCGCTCGCGCGCTTCGCCTGCGGACGCGCATGTAGCGATGGACTAGCACGCATACGCGGCGAACTTTGCTGCGTTTTATCTGTACATTTATCTGTATTCTGTTTAAATTATAAAAAACAGACACCACCCGGCGGGCGAGCCATTGCTGGGCCCCGACATGAGGAGACATATGCAGATCGACCTGAGCAGCAAGCGCGTGATCGTCACCGGCGCATCACGCGGAATCGGCCGCGCAATCGCGCGGGCCTTTGCGGCCGAGGGCGCGCGCGTCGCCATTTGTGCGCGCACCAGCGCCGACCTTGAAGCCGTTGCGGAAGACCTGAAAGCGCGCGGCGCGGCGGCCGTGATCGCGCATTCGGTCGACGTGACCGATACCGAAGGCGTCAAACAGTTCGTGGAACAGGTGGCGCAAAGCTGGGGCGGCGTCGACGTGCTGATCAACAATGCCGGCCAGGGTCGCGGCGGCAACCTCGAAACGCTGACGCCCGAACAGATCCTCGAACACGCCAACATTCTGCAAATGGGGCATTTCCGCTTCGTGCAGGCAGTGGTGCCGCATATGCGCAAGCAACGCTGGGGCCGCATCATCGAGATCAACGCACTTGCGGGCGTCGTGCCGACACCGGACGGCATTCCGTCGGTCGTCAATCGCGCGGCCTGCGTGGCGATGTCGAAATCGCTCGGCATGTCGCTCGCGAAAGACAACATCCTCGTCAACACCCTGAACATGGGCTGGATCGACACGGGCCAATGGGACCGCCACTATCGCGAGATGCCACCCGGCTGCACGCGTGAGGAGTTCGACAAGATGGTGCTGAAGGTCGTGCCGATCGGCCGCTTCGGCAAACCGGAAGACGTCGCGGGCATGGCGCTGTTTCTGTCGAGCGATTACGCGAGTTTCATCAGCGCGGCATCGATCGATATCGCCGGCGGCATGGGCGGCCAGATTGCGTACTATCCGACGCTCAAACGCGATTTCTACGAAGCAGTGAAGGCGCGCGGCGAGGCCGCAGTCGAGCAGTAAGCGGGCGGGAACGCCACCACGCAACGGCGGCGCCCTTCTTTCAGCACACTGTATGCCATGACGAACGACATCGCCCGCCTCGCGCGGGCGCTTGTCCATCCGCCCCGGGAGTCCTGCTTGCCCACCGTCCTCACGCCCCAGACGCGGCAAAGCGCGTCCACCTCAGCGGCCACTTCAGCGTCAGCCGGCGCAACACCCATTTATCCGTCGGCCCGTTATGCCGGGTACGTCATCGCCGTGCTCTTCGCAGCCACGTTGCTGTCTCAGCTTGACCGTCAACTGCCCGCGCTGCTGGTGCGTCCTTTGCGCAAAGAGTTCGGCATCTCGGATACGGCATTCAGCCTGCTGCAGGGCTATGCGTTCGCGATCTTTTACACGCTGGCCGGTTTGCCGCTTGGCCGCCTCGTGGATCGTGGCAACCGTCGCAATCTGATCTTTGTCGCGTTGCTGTTCTGGGGGGCGGCCACCGCGCTATTCGCGTTCGGCCAGAGTTACACGCACCTGCTGCTCGCACGGGTCGGGGTTGGCATTGGCGAAGCGGTGCTCGCGCCGGCCGCCTATTCGCTGATCGCCGACTGCTTTACGCCAACGCAGCGTGGCCGGGCGATCGCCATCTATTACGTCTCGATTGCGATCGGTTCAGGTGCGTCGTTACTGCTCGGCGGCTGGTTGCTGGCCACGATTCCGCCGCACGGTCTGGCGATTGCCGGTATCGGCAGCGTGCCGGCATGGCGCCTCGCGTTTGTCGCGGCGGCGTTGCCCGCCGCGCCGCTCGCCTTGCTGTTGCTGCTGACGGTGCGCGAGCCGGCGCGTCAGGAAGTGGCGGTGGCAAGTACCGGAATGGAGACGGACGAGAACGCTTCCATCAGCGATTTCGTGCGTTATCTGCGCCTGCATGCCGCCACGTTTTTCCGTGTGCTGACGTACCCGGCCTTGCTGTCGATCATCGGCTATGGCGCGCTTGCCTGGGCACCCGCGTTGTTCGAACGTAACTTCGGGATGCCGCCGATGCACTCAGGGCCCGTACTCGGTCTCATCATTGCCATTGCAGGTGCGGGCGGCACCCTGGCGTGCGGTTTTCTCAGCGATGCATGGATGGCGCGCGGCGTGACGGCGGCACGCTTTCGCGTCGCACTGCTCGGCTCGGCGGTATTCGCGCTGCCGTGCGTGCTGTGGCCGCTGATGCCGGACGCCCGTCTCGCGTTCGCGCTGCTGTTCGTCAGCGTGTTCGGCCTCGGCATTGCCCAATCGGCGGCGCCCGCGGCGATTCAGGCGGTCGCGCCCAACCGCATGCGGGGCCAGGCTATCGCCGTGTATCTGCTGCTCGCGGGATTGCTGGGTATCGGACTGGGGCCGACCGCCGTCGCGCTCGTTACCGATCATGTGTTTCATCGCGACGGCGCTTTGGGCTATGCAGTAGCATGCACGGCGGCCCCCGCAGCACTGTTTGGATTGTGGTTGATTGGCTCGGGCATCAAGCCCTATGCGCGAACGCTCGCCGCTTTGCTCGATGCGCAACAGCGTCGGTAAATGAAAACGGCGGCCGGGCATGAGTGCTGAGCCGCCGTGCGATTACGATGCTTCGCTTGCCTCATGCACGGATCAATCGCACTCGTCTATTCACCGCGCCCCAACCGGCCAATAGCGCGCATCGGCGAGAGTACCCGCTTCGCTCCGATCCGGTTGCGCAGCACACCGATGCGCTCGATCTGCGCTTCGATCACGTCCCCCGGTTGCAGGAAGCGGCCGTCTTCGAGCCCTACCCCGCATGTCGAGCCGGTGAAGACCAGATCGCCCGGACGCAAGGCAATGCGTGCATCCACATAGTTCAGCAATTCGTCGACCGGAAAAATCATCTGGTCGGTCGTATCGTGCTGACGCTCCTCGCCGTTGATACGCAAGCTCAGCGTTACGCACGGCTGGCCAGGGCCACCGAACTCATCGAGTGTGGTGATCCACGGCCCGATCGGCGCTGTGCTGTCGAGCGCTTTCTGCGTGAACAGGTCGAGCGAACCGAGCTGCTTGCCGGCATCCCGCGCGCTGATGTCGTTGCCCACCGTATAGCCGAGCAAGCACGCGCTCGCCTGCGGCTCGTCGCCGAACGCACGCGCGACGACCGCCACCAGTTCGACTTCGTAATCGAGCTGATTGGTCACGGCAGGATACTGAATCTCGCCGCCCGGCGGCACCAGCGCCGATGCCGGCTTGATATAGGCAAGCGTATGCGGCGGCGCCTGCTTGCGGCCGAGCCGCACCAGATGCGACAGATAGTTCAGACCCACACCGAACACGCGAGCCCCGGGATTGACCGGTGGACACAGCTGCAATTCGGCGAGCGGCAAACGGCGTGCATCCAGTTCGAGCGCCGCGTCCCCCTGGTCCGCGACCACCGGCGCCCATACCTCGAAGGGCGCGCGAATGCGCTGCACTTCGCGCGCGCTTTCATCGACCTGAGCCCAGAAACACTCGCCCGCCGCGTCGCGGACTCTCGCGAGCTTCACGATTCGGCCAACTGACGTCTGGCGGCGAGAATCGCGAGACCCTCGGCATCCATCACTTCTTCCGGCGTGCGCACGCTGGGACCCAGAATCGGGCCGACCAGCTCGTGGCCCCACGTGCTCAGTTTTTCCGGATTCAACTCAAAGCCGTCACCGTGCCAGGGCTCGAGTTCGGTGATGATCTCGAATGCGAAACCGCCCGGCGAGAAGTGATAGAACGACACGTGCGGGTCTTGCGTGTGCTGGCCGAGTGTCATCATCATCGGTAGCTTGCGCTGCCTGACGATGTCGTAGGTCTCGCCCACATCGCGCAAATTGTTCACGAAGAGCCCGATGTGCTGGATGCCCATCTTGTTCGGCCCGAGGCCGTATGCAATGTCGTGACTCGTACTGGTGTTCAGTTTCGAGCGATAGAACGCGGTCTTGCCCTTGCCCGCTCCGGCGCCGTAGTAGTGAAAGCCCATCACCACGGTCAGGAAGTGTTCGAGCTCCAGCGGAAACTCCGGCGTGATCACTACGATGTGGCCGAGACCTCGCGCGCCGGCATTGAAGCCGCCGTGCGGACGGCCTGGAATGAACGAGCGCGGCATCCATTTCTGCGCGTAGAACAGTTCATGCTGATAGCCGACCGGATCGCGAAAACGCACCACGTCGCGCACGCCTCGCAGTTCCGCGTCGCCCTGCGTTACTTCAACACCCGCTTCGCGCAGCCGCGCGACAGCCGCCTGAAATTCGAGCTTGCCGCGCGCTTCCCAGCCGATATACGCGAGCCGGTCGACCTTGCCCGGATGAAACGCGAAGCGGTGACGCCGGTCGTCCATCCGGAAGTACAGCGAATCGCGATCCGCTTCTGGCGACGCGCCGATTTGCAAACCCAATACTTCGGGGCCGTACGTGCGCCACTCATCCATGTTGGCTGTCTCGAAGCCGAGGTAGCCGATGCCGATAATATCCACGACGTCTCCTGATAGGGTGATCTGTCAGGCATGCGTTGCGCCGTTACAGCGCGAGCATGCCGCCGTCCACGACGATGTCGGTGCCGGTGATGTACGAGGCTTCGTCCGATGCCACGAACAAAGCTGCGGCGACGATTTCTTCCGCTTCGCCGGCGCGTTCCATCGGGATGCCGGCGAGCAGCATCGAACGCGTGGCCGGGTTATCGAGGAACGGCCTGGTGCCGGGTGTGACGACCACACCCGGGCTGATGCTCACGGCGCGAATCCGGTGTTTGACGCCTTCCACGGCGAGTTGCCGCGTGAGGGCAACCACGCCGGCCTTCGCTGCCGAATGCGCACCGATACCGGTCGCCGCCGAGGCGCCCCAGGCCGCCACCGACGAGATATTGACGATCACGCCGCCTCGTTCCGCGAGATGGCGCCACGCAAAGCGCGTCGGATAGAACACGATGTCCAGTTCATTGCGCAGCGTGTAGCGCCAGTCGTCCACCGACATCTCGCTGACCGGACCGAAGCGCGCCGCCGACGCGTTGTTGTACAGAATGTCGATGCGCCCGTAAGTGGCAATCGCGTCTTCAATCCACGCCTGGGCGCCTTGTGGATCGCCCAGATCGACGCTGCCCATGCCGGCCATGTCGAGGCCCTCGCCGTGCAGCAGTGCGAGGGTTTCCTGCTGCGCCGCCGCGTTCAGATCGCAGCCGAACACCCTGGCGCCTTCCCGTGCGAAGCGCAGCGCGGCTGCCCTGCCCTGGCCGCCGCCGGTGCCGCTGATCAGCGCGACCTTTCCTTCGAGCCGTCCCATATGATGCGTTCTCCGGTTGGCTCAGCCCGCGATCGCTTCGACGCTCAGCGCCTCGGCGGGACAGGCGGCCGCGCCTTCGCGTGCGTCAGCCTCGAGTTCGGCGGGAATCGTCTCCGCTTCGAGATAAACGAGGCCGTCCTGATCGAGCTTATAGACCTGCGGACACAGTTGCGCGCACAGGCCATACCCGCAGCAGCGGCTCCGATCGGCGCTTACGCGCAGCACCACTGATGCCTTGATTTCCGAATTCATGTCTCCTCCTTTGGACGCTTGGCCATCCAGGGCCATTGGCTGGAAATTATATGCACAGATTTTATGATTGTGTTTATTTTATGGTCCGGGTTGACCCTGGCTGCAAGAGTAGATGGAGGTCGTGGGCCGTCGATTATCGAAGCGGCGATCGCGCCGGTTTGATCGGGTAAGCCACTATGAACAAAGGCTTTGCGCCGGGACTATTCTGGCTACAGAATATAATCACTGCCCGTAGAACGATTCCGGAGCGCTTCCGGAACACCGTGAACACCCTTTGGCGCCGCGTTTCTTACGGGCGAGAATAGAAAATGAACGGCACGTGCCAGTGCCCGGACGGCAACCAAGAGACCGCCACCCATGACGACAAAGAAGAACACTGCTGCAAGCGAGTCCGTAGGAACCCGAGCGAGCGTGGCGCGCCGCTCCGCTGATCCAGCGCCGAAAAGCCGTGGCGCAACGAGCGCAGTTACGGTAAAGCCCGTTGCGAATGCAATCCGTATCCTGCGTTATCTCACCCAGACAGGTGCGCCGGAGCGAGCCGCTGACATCGCACGGCATCTGTCGATCAATCCGAGCACCTGCTTCAATATTCTGCGCACACTCGTCGCCGAGGACGTGGTCGATTTCAACGCATTGTCGAAAACGTATTCGGCAGGCCTCGGGTTAGCGCGACTGGTCGAGCAGCTGGTCACGCAGGGGCAGCGGCTGCAACTGGCCGCGCCGCTGATGCAGGATCTTGCCGCGGAGTTCGGCGTCACCGTGACCTTGTGGCGCCGGCTCGGCGCGGACCGGATCGTGCTGGTGAGCTCCGAATCGAGTCCGACGGATTTGCACATCGATATGCCGGCCGGCCAGCGGCTGCCCATTCTGATGGGGGCCAGCGGACGCCTGTTCGCCGCGCGCCTCGGGCTCACCGATGAGCAGTTGCGGGAGGAATTTGAACAGTTGCGCTGGGCGCGGCCCATCTCGCTCGAGACCTATTTGCGCGAGGTGAATCGCGCGCGGCGGCGCGGCTGGGCCAGTGACGATGGGTACTTCGCTACCGGCGTGATGGCGATTGCCGCTGCTGTCTGCGACAAGAGCGACAACATCGCGTTTACCGTCTCTACGGTCATGATTCGAGGTGATCGCGGCGAGGCGCAAGTGGATGCGCTTGGCGAGGCGGTTCGCGATCTGGCTCACCGGCTTGAGTCGGTCCTGTTCTGATTCCGTATTTGCGCGAGGTGTAGGGGTTCGAGTCCCCTCCCCGCGTCACCTTCGCCTCTAACGGCACTTTCCGCACGCAAACTCAACACAAACTCAGCGCAAACTCAGCGCAGCCCCTGCGCCGCGAACGCGCCGACAGCGCACGCCGTTCGCGAAAAATCCCCTCATCCTTCTCCCTGTAAACCCTAAAAAAGCTGCGCCGACGGCTTTTAAGTGAACATTATCGTTGATTGTGTTCAACTTGTTATCTACTATCTCAATACCAACTCGCTCCAAACCCGGCTCGCCGAATCGCAGGTGAGCCCTTCACTACGGGGACCCCCGATGAAACTGGAAGACCTCATTCTCGTCAGCGTAGACGATCACGCGATCGAGCCGCCTAACGCTTTCGCGCGCCACATGCCCGCCAAATACAAGGGCCGCGAACCGAAAGTCGTGCAACGCAGTGGCCGCGATGTTTGGGAATTCGAAGAAAAGGCCACCGGCTATATGGGCCTCAATTCCGTCGTGGGCCGGCCGAAGGAAGAGTACGGCATGGAACCGCTCGGCTATGAGCATATGCGCCGCGGCACCTGGGACATCAAAGCCCGCGTCGACGACATGAACGCCAACGGCGTCCTGGGCTCGCTGTGCTTTCCGACGTTCCCCGGCTTCGCCGGTCAGCGCTTTCAGACCTACGCGGATCGCGGCGTATCGCTCGCAGCCATTCAGGCCTATAACGACTGGCATCTGCACGATTGGTGCAACGCCGCACCGGGCCGCTTCATGCCGTTGATGATCACGCCATGGTGGGATCCGCAAGCCGCCGCAGCCGAAATCGAACGGATGGCCAAACAGGGCGTACATGCCCTCTCGCTTTCGGACAACCCGTCGCTGCACGGCTACCCGTCGATCCATAACGACCACTGGGATCCGGTCTATAAAGCCTGTGCGGACAACAACGTGGTGATCTGCTGCCATATCGGCACTGGCGCGAAAGCCGACCACGCTTCCGACGAATCGCCGATCGACGCGTGGATCACCTCCATGCCGATCTCGATCGCCAATTCGGCCGCGGACTGGATCTGGGGGCCGATGTGGAAGAAATACCCGACGCTGCGCATGGCGCTGTCGGAAGGCGGCATCGGCTGGATTCCGTATCTGCTCGAACGCGCTGATTTCACGCATCGTCACCATCATGCGTGGACCATGTCGAACTTCGGCGGAAAGATGCCGAGCGACATCTTCAACGAGCACATCATCACCTGCTTCATCGAAGATCAGTTCGGCCTGAAGAACCTCGATTCGATCAACCTCGACAAAGTCACCTGGGAATGCGATTACCCGCACTCCGACTGCACGTGGCCGAATTCGGCCGACGTGTTCTGGGAACAGGCGCAGGCGCAAAACGTGTCCGACGAAGTGATCAACAAGATCACCCACCTGAATGCGATGCGCGAGTTCTCCTATGATCCGTTCGCGATCCTCGGCCGCGAAAACTGCACGGTCGGTGCGCTGCGCGCCAAAGCGAAGCACGTGAGCATCGAGCCCGCGCTCGGCATGGGCGGTGCCGCGCCGGTGCGCGATCCGAACAAGCCGGTGACCTCCGGCGACATCAACCGGATGTTCGCCGCCGCCGACGCACAGGCCGCGCTGTAAAGCGGTCCACTCACGCCGCGGCAGCACGCCGCCGCGGCGTCTGCAACACAAATCGGGCCGCGCCGCACGTATCGGCTTCGGGTTCAGACGAGCGATGCGGCCGGTGCGGCCTGCCACATGTACTCGAATGCGCTCGACATCCTCGGCCATGATCGGCGCGACCCGCTGCCCGCTCCTTTGCGTCCCATCCGAACTATGTCCGCTACCGCCTTTCGTTATCACCGCATTCCCACCGACGCCGAGCCGCTGCGCGAGCAGGTGCGCGAGTTCCTGGCCGACACCTTGAAAACGCGCTCGCCGCTCAAGCGTGCCGAGTCGTGGATGGGCGCCGATCCCGAGTTCAGCCGCGAGCTCGGCCGGCGCGGCTGGCTCGGCATGGCGCTGCCCAAACGCTATGGCGGCAGCGAGGCCGGCCCGTTTGCGCGCTATGTCGTGATCGAAGAACTGCTCGCGGCAGGCGCGCCCGTATCCGCGCATTGGATCGCCGATCGCCAGAGCGCTCCGCTGCTGCTGCGCTACGGGACCGAAGCGCAGCGCGAGCGCTACCTGCCGGCGATCTGCCGCGGCGAAAGCTATTTTTGCATCGGCATGAGCGAGCCGAATTCCGGATCGGACCTCGCGTCGATCCGCACGCGTGCCGAACGCAAAGGCAACGGCTGGCTGCTCAATGGCCACAAACTGTGGACCACCAACGCGCATTACTCGCACTACATGATCGCGCTCGTGCGCACCGGCGAAAAATCCAGCGCACGCCACGAGGGCATGTCGCAATTCATCATCGACCTGAAAGCGCCGGGGGTGACGATCCGCCCGATCCGGGACCTCGCCGGCGGCGAGCACTTCAACGAAGTGTTCTTCGACGATGTCGAGCTCGCCGCCGATGCGCTGGTTGGCACAGAGGGCCAGGGATGGGACCAGGTCACCGCTGAACTCGCGTTCGAGCGCAGTGGGCCCGAACGCTTTCTCAGCAGCATCGCGTTGCTGCATACGCTGATCGATGCGATCGGCCGTCGCCCGGATGCGTTGCAGGCGCGCGAAATCGGCCGCCTGACAGCGCGGCTCTTTACATTACGGCAGATGTCGCTCTCGGTCACCGCAGAACTTGCGGCCGGGCACAACCCCGCGTGGGCCGCGTCGTGCGTCAAGGATCTCGGCACGACCTTCGAACAGGAGATTCCCGAAGTCGCGCAATTGCTGCTCGATACGCTGCCCAGCACCGGCGGCGGCAGCGACCATGCACAAGTACTCGCCTATCTGATGCAGATGGCGCCTTCCTTTTCACTGCGCGGCGGCACGCGCGAAATCCTGCGCGGCATCATCGCGCGCGGACTTGGACTGCGGTAATCGTCATGAGAGAAATTTTCGAATCCACTATCGAGCGCCTGCTCGGTGACACCGTCACTCCCGAGGTGCTGCGCGACAGTGAAGGGGGCGCCTGGCCGGCGCCTGTGTGGAGCGCCATCGAAGAATCCGGTTTTGCCGTGGCGGCCGCTTCAGAAGCGCAAGGTGGCGCCGGCGCGAGCTGGGCCGACCTGTTCGTGGTCGTGCGCGCGGCGGGCCGTCACAACCTGCCCTTGCCGCTCGCCGAAACGCTGCTGGCCAATGCGCTGCTCGGCGAATGCGGGCTCGAAGCAATCAACGCACCGCTCGGCATCGCGGGTGGCGGCTCGGTGACGCTGCAACAGGCGCGCGTGAGCGGCACCTTGCTGGACGTACCCTGGGGCCGTCACGTCGGCCACGTAGTTGCAATTACCGCAGGCAAGGAGCCGGCGCTGGTGCTGCTCGACGCTGCCGATGCACGGACGACATTGCGGCTGAACACGGCCGGCGAACCGCGCGACGATCTGCATTTCGAGCGCGCCGCCTGTGTGAGCTGCGTGCCCTTAGCCACCGATCTGCAGGCCGACGCGCTGCAGTTGGGCGCGGCGATGCTGCGCAGCGCGCAGATCGCAGGTGCAGTGCAGACCGTGCTCGACCAGACGGTTCTCTATGCCACCGAACGCGTGCAATTCGGCAAGCCGATCGGCGCATTTCAGGCGCTGCAACAACAGATCGCCGTCCTCTCCGAACATGCCGCGGCGGCAGCGGTGGCCGCCGAGTGCGCGTTCAGCGCATCGCTCGACGGCGCCGGCGGCTTCGCCGCGCTGCCGATCGCCGCAGCCAAAGTGTGCAGCGCCGAGGCAGCGAGTTTCGCGGCGGCAGCGGCGCATACGGTGCATGGCGCGATCGGCTTCACCCATGAACATGCGCTGCATCACTCGACCCGGCGGTTGTGGTCATGGCGCAGCGAATTCGGCAACGCGACCATGTGGGCGCAACGGCTCGGCGCCGCCGTATGCGCGGCCGGCTCCGCAGGATTATGGCCGGCGCTGAGCGCAGGGCGTCTCGCGACGCTCGAGCGGCCCGCAGCAGCGGCGCAACTGCAAGGAGTCGCGGCATGAGCGAAGCCTTTCTCAACGTCGAACGCGAGGGCGCCGTGCTGACCGTGTGCCTGAACCGTCCAGAGACGCGCAACGCACTGTCCGAACCCGCGCAGATGGATGAGCTGGTCGATCTGTGCCAGCAGGTGCGCCGCGATCGCACCATTAAAGCACTCGTCCTGACCGGCGCAGGCAGCGCGTTTTGCGCCGGTGGTAACGTAAAAGACATGCGCGAGCGCGGCGGCATCTTCGCCGGTTCACCCCAGGAAGTGCGCGACAGCTACCGCAATACGATCCAGCGCATCCCGCTCGCGCTGTATGAGCTCGACGTGCCGGTGATCGCCGCCATCAACGGTCCCGCGATCGGCGCGGGGCTCGATCTCGCCTGCATGTGCGACATTCGCATCGCCTCGGAGAAAGCGCTGTTCGCGGAGAGCTTCGTGAAGGTCGGCATCGTGCCGGGCGACGGCGGCGCATGGTTGCTGCCGCGCGTGATCGGCATGCAGCGCGCCAGCGTGATGTCGTTCACGGGCGACACGATCGATGCGGCCAAAGCGCTCGAATGGGGACTGGTGGCCGAGGTCGTCGCGGCTGACTCGCTGGTCGCGCATTGCCACGCCATGGCGCAGCGCATCGCGGCCAACCCGTCGCACGCGCTACGTCTGACCAAACGGCTCTTGCGCGAAGGCCAGCATATGCGGCTCGATTCGTTGCTGGAGTTGTCCGCCGCCTATCAGGCGCTTGCGCATCACACCGAAGATCATCTGGAAGCGGTCAACGCGTTTCTCGACAAACGCCCACCCCGCTACATGGACAGATGAACGGGCAGACACGTCACGCACACTAACGCCCCCCCACTCCATCCAAACGCAGAGCGACAATCGCAGGACATGACCATGCGGACCGTTTTCAGGGAAGACCACGAATTATTTCGCGAGCAGGCCCGGCGCTTTATCGAAACCGAAATCGTGCCGAATCTGCACGCGTGGGAACAGGCCGGCATCGTGCCGAAATCGCTCTGGCGCAAGGCCGGCGAAATCGGTTTGCTGTGCTCGACCGTGCCCGAGGAGTATGGCGGCAGCGGCGGCGACTTCGGCCATTCCGCGGTGATGATCGAGGAACTGGCGCGCGTCAACGCCACGGCCATCGGTTTTACGACGCACTCGGAGATCGTCGCGCCCTACCTCGTCGCATATGGCAGCGAAGAACAGAAACAACGCTGGCTGCCGCGCATGGCGAGCGGCGAACTGATCGGCGTGATCGCCATGAGCGAGCCGGGCATCGGCAGCGATCTGCGCTCGATGCGCACCGGCGCGCGCCGCGAAGGCGACCACTACGTGATCAACGGACAGAAGACGTTCATCACCAACGGCGGCAACGCCGGCCTTGTCGTCACGGCGACCAAGCTCGATCCGCAATCGCGCGACCTCACCCTTGTCTGCGTCGAAGAAGACACCGAAGGCTTTTCCAAAGGCAAGCTGCTGGAGAAGATCGGTCTCAAAGGACAGGATACGTCCGAACTCTTTTTCGACAACGTGCGCGTGCCGGTCGGCAACCGGCTCGGTGAGGAAAACAAGGGCTTCGGTTACCTGACCCATCAGCTCGCATGGGAACGCACCATCATCGGGATTCGCGCGGCAGCCTCGATCGAGGCCTTGCTCGAAGAGACCATTCAGTACACCCGTGACCGGCGCGTGTTCGGCAAACCCGTCTTCGATTTTCAGAACACGCGCTTCAAGCTGGCCGAAGTCAAGGCGCAAGCCACCATGCTGCGCGCATTCGTCGACGACTGCCTCGGCCGCGCGATGCGCGGCGAACTGAGTGCCGAGGTCGGCGCGATGTGCAAACTGGTCGGCTCCGAATTGCAAGGCAAGCTGCTCGACGAAATGCTGCAATTGCACGGCGGTTACGGCTATATGAGCGAGTACCGGATCGGTAAGGCATGGGTCGATGCGCGGGTGGCGCGAATTTACGGCGGCACCTCGGAAATCATGAAGGAAATCATCAGCCGGTCGCTATAGGTCTGCCATTCACGTTGCACGCGGACCCGCACGAATCGAAAACCGGCGCATCAACAACGCTATAGAGGAGACAACCATGCCAAGACTCTCATACATCATGCACGACGGCACACGCATCGACGTCGATGCAGCCGTTGGCGCGACGGTGATGCAAAGCGCGCTCGAACGCAACATCGCCGGGATCAACGGCGACTGCGGCGGTGCATGCCAATGCTGCACCTGCCACGTGTTCGTCGAACAGGCGTGGCAAGACAGATTGCCGCCGATCGACGATATGGAAGATGCGATGCTCGACAGCACCGCCGAGCCGCGCAGGG
Source organism: Paraburkholderia sp. BGA-UO-ETr-F12 (assembly GCF_059567945.1). Classification (NCBI taxonomy): domain Bacteria; kingdom Pseudomonadati; phylum Pseudomonadota; class Betaproteobacteria; order Burkholderiales; family Burkholderiaceae; genus Paraburkholderia; species Paraburkholderia sp. BGA-UO-ETr-F12. Next base: position 263,552 of record NZ_JCAQOZ010000066.1, read on the forward strand.
CAAATAGCCGCCTGTCGTGCATGCTGACCATGAGCGCGGAACTCGACGGTCTTGTCGTGCATCTGCCCGCTTCGCAGATCTGAGCGGCGATCTTCTTTGGGCAGTCAGAAAGGCGACTTGAGGGTCGCCTTTCTTGCTTCGACGCGCGTTCTTGCGTCAATTCTTGTGTCAGTCCCAGATCACATGCAGTGCGTGCGGGCCACGCAACTGGGCACCGACAATCCGCGGCCTCGGCATCTCCGGATCGAGCCGCAGGTTCGGCAGCAGGTCGAGGATGGTATTCACCGCCACCGCGAGTTCGACCTTGGCGATGAACTGCCCGATGCACATGTGCGGACCAAAGCCGAAGCCAAACGACGGCTTGAGCTTGCGATCGATATCGAAGCTCTCACTGTTCTCGAACACCTCCTCATCGCGATTCGCCGACGACACGATACATTGCACCATCGCGCCCTTCGGAATGCGAAAGCCGCCGATCTCCGTGTCCTGTGCCGCCTGGCGCACCTTGAACGTCGCGACCGGCTCGAAACGCACGGCTTCATCGATCGCTTTCGGCACGAGGCTGCGATCCGCCCGCACCCGTTCGAGCAGTTCCGGCCGTTCCAGCAAGGCCACCATCAGCGAGCCGAACGTGCGTGTGGTGGTCTCACCTGCCGCCGGCAGCAATGAGCGCACGAAAGTCGCTACCTCGTGGTCGTCCAGAGAGCGCCCTTCATACTCCGCGCGGATCAGCCGGCTAATCAGGTCGTCGCCTTGCGCGCCGTTCTTGCGCACTTCAATCACTTCGAGCTTGACCGCGTCGTAGAGCGCCTGAGCGGCTTCCATCGCCGCCTTGCGCGCCTGGGCGGCTTTTTCGGCATCGACTTGCGGGCCCGCCAGAATCGCCAGCGCCCATGCGGCGTATTGCTCGATCTGTTCCGGACGATTGTCAGGAAAACCGATCAGCGAATAGATCAAACGGATCGGGAAATGCAGACCGAAATCCATCAGATCGGCACGGCGCTTCGGCACCATCGGCTCGATATATTCGCTGCGCACGATCGGCGCCATTTTCGTCTCGCGCCAGCGGTTCACCACGTCGGGCATGAAGACCGGCTGCAACAGCGAGCGAGCGCGGCGATGCGCTTCACCGTCCATTCCGGTGAGGATCAGGCCGTCAAAAAACGCACCGAGCCCCTCGGCGATAAAGCCGCTCGTGAAGTGGGTGGCGTCGCGCAACACCGACATCACGTCCTTGTACTTGAACAGCGTAAACGTCGGCCGGTTTGCGTCCAGACCGGCAATGTTGGGTACGCCGAGGCGCGCCATGAAGTCTTCCGCGATGACCGGCGAATTGCGGCGCATGTCACGATAAATCGCATGCAGATCGACGTCGCTACCTTTGTAGTTATCCGCGACGCCCGCGAAGGCGCTCTCGAGCGAAGTTGTTGCGGCGGGTGTGCTCATGCCTGTCTCCATCGTTGATATTCGGCGCGCGGACCCAGGGATCGGCCTGATAACCGTTTGACCCGCAGTCAGCGCATTATATTGAACAGATTTGTCGATTGTGATCCACTTAAGGCACGGAGGCAAGACAAAAGGCGCGCACTGCGATCGACGCAAACGCCCATGCACCCTGACAACAAAAAGGACGGAGACACATGGCAACAGAAAAGACTTATGACGCGTTGATCGTCGGCGGCGGCCACAACGGGCTATCGGCGGGCTGCTATCTCGCCGAGGCGGGCAAGCAGGTGCTGGTGCTCGAAGCGCTCGACAAGGTGGGGGGCATGGCTTCGTCCGGTTATCTGCTGGAAGGCGCGCCACAGCACATGGTTCATCCGTGTGCGCTCGACATGATGTCGATGCGCGTGCATCCGCGCGTGCCGGCCGAATTGCAGCTCGAACGGCACGGCTTTCGCCAGATCGAACTGACACCGGGGTACGTCTATTTGCATCCGGATGGCACCTCACTGGTGTTCTGGCGCGACCCGGAAAAGACCGCAGCCGAGATTCGCCGCTACAGCCCGAAAGACGCCGACGCGTTTCTCTCCTTCATCAAGGTCGTATTCGCTTTCATCGACATGGCGGTGCCGATGATGCGCGTCGACCCGGCGGATAAAAACCTCGGCGCGAAATTCGCGGCCTTCAAGGCGGCGCTGCGCAATCGCAAGCTGAAACCCGAACTGATGGCGCTGCTCACCGGCTCGGCTTATCAGGCTGCGCAGGAGCATTTCGAACACCCGGTGACGATCTCCGCGATGTGTTGCCTGACCGGCCTCGCCGGTCCCATCACGGCAGACGGCAGCGGCATCTATTACGCACTGCTCGGTTTTTTGCACCGCTTCGGCGTGGGCCGCGTGGTGGGCGGCATGCAGACTTTGTCCAATGCGATGGCCGCGCGGCTGCGCGAACTGGGCGGCGAAGTCATGACCTCGGCAAGCGTCGCGGAGATTATCGCGGACGACCACGCGGCGCGTGGCGTACGTCTCGCCGACGGCCGCACGTTCTATGCGCATGCGGTCATCGCGAGCTGTCACCCCAAGGTCGCGCTCGAACTGGTTACGCCTGGCCGGGTCGACAAGCGCCTGCTGACGCGCATGGCGCATGCACCGGCCAATGCGCACGGCGCGTCGCCGCTGAAGGTCGACATGGCACTTCGCGGCCAGATATCGCTCAAGCGCTTCGAGGCGAAGCGCGGCGACGGCCTCGATCTGCGCAGGAGCTGCTTGCTGATCGGCACCACGGAGGCGGTGCTGGAAAACTTCCGTGCTTCGGCGCGTGGAGAAGTTCCGACCCTGCCCTATCTGACGATCACGGCGCCGAGCGCAGTCGATCCGTCACAGGCGCCTGCTGGACAGGACACGGTGTATCTTTACCCGCCTGCCATGCCGACCCAGCCACGCGAAGGCTGGCATGCGATTCGCGAACGCGTCACGCAGCAGGTCATCGACCAGGCGAGCGAGTACGTGGACGGTCTGAAAGAGTATGAGATTGCCCGCCGCATGGAGGCAGCGCCCGACTTCACGCAGCGGCTTAACACCGTCAACGGTTGCGTGGTGCATATCGACACCAGCACGATGCGCTCGAACAAATTCCGGCCTGCCTACGGGCTGGGTGGCGCGACGTTGCCGGTACGCGGTTTGTACTTCGGGGGCGCCGGCATTCATCCGGGCGGCGGCGTGAACGGCATGCCGGGACGCATCGCCGCGCAACGCGTGCAACGCTATCTCGGCAAAGCCGAGCGGCGCGGCACAACCCAATCAAGCTTCGTGATGGCGATTCTGGCCGCGTGGGGCGTCTGCTAAAGCCGTCGAAGCCGGCCGCTTCAGCGGCGGCCGGTCGCCGGCGAGCAACGTGGAAAGCACGAAGTCCACCGAGAATTCGCGCCACGCCGCCGCACCCGCGGCGGATGTCGTATCGAACCCCGCCACCGCCGACACGGTGTAGTGATTGGTGAAGCCGCCGGTAGTCAGCAGGGCGCACGCGGCGTAGAACATGCGCGCATCCACACCTTCACGGAATTCGCCGCTCGCCGCCCCGCGCTGCAGGATACGCTCCATTTGCGCGACCAGTGCGGGCGCCAGATCGACGAAACGGTTGCGTTCGACGGGGTGCGTGTGGTGCTCGTGAAAGCGCAGGCTCTCCTGCGCGAGGGAGCCCAGCGTCGGGTCGAGCCGGTATTGATCGATCGCGTGTTGCAGAAAAACCCGCAATGCCTCCACCGGCGGCAGGTGATCGAGTTCGAGCGCCAGCAGATCGGCCAGTACGTCTTGCGCGGACTCGTCGAGCACGCTGGCGAACAACTGTTCCTTGCTGCTGAAATAGTGATAGACGAGCTGCTTGGTCACGCCCGCTGCCCGCGCGATATCGTCTACCCGCGCGCCAGCGAGGCCCTTCTCCGAAAACGCGATGCGTGCCTCCTTCAATAGACGGCTGAGCGTGGCCCGCTTTCGCGAGGGCGACGCGAGTGCTGCGGACGTAGCAGGCGCAGCGGTATCGGTAAGCGTCAAAGGCATGGGTAGGCGGCACACGATGCAGGGAAAACGAAGCACCGCCGATGCGGTTGAATGCGCGTTGCCCGGCGCAATCCGCAGCGGTGTTCGGCTAATGCATTGTAGTGCTGATCGACGGCAAAAGGCGACTCGTTCTCACACCGCCGATCATTCTCCGCTTCAGAAACTTTGCGAGAGCGGCCGCACGACGATCTCGTTGACCGCAACATGTTCCGGTTGCGCAATCGCATAGACGATAGCGTCGGCGATCACGTCCGGTGACATGGCGCCCTCGAACAGTTTTTGCGCGCGCTCGCGGAAAGCCGGCACCGTGATGCTGTCGGTGAGCTCGCTCGCGACGAGACCTGGGCAGATCGAGGTCACGCGCACCTTGCCCGCGCATTCCTGACGCAAACCCTCGCTGATCGCACGCACCGCGAACTTGGTCGCCGAATAGACGGCGCCGCCTGGCCCCACCGTCAATCCCGCCACCGATGAAATATTGATCACATGTCCCGAGCCCTGCTCCAGCATGCCGCCGAGCACGGCATGAATGCCGTACAGCACGCCCTTGATGTTCACGTCGATCATGCGGTTCCAGTCGTCCACGCAGCCTTGCGCGATCATCGATACGGGCATGATGCCGGCATTGTTGACGAGCACGTCGATGTGGCCAAACCGCTCGCGCCCCTTCTCTGCGAGTTGTTGCAGGTCGGCAGCTTGCGTGACGTCGGTGGCGGCCCACAACACGTTGGCATCGCCGCCGAGTTGCTCCGTCAGATGCTTCAGGCGGTCCGTGCGCCGTGCGCCCAACACGAGTCTGGCGCCCTGCTGGACCAGCCGTCTGGCGGTCGCCTCGCCGATGCCGCTGCTCGCCCCGGTAATCATGATGACCTTGCCGTCCATCGAATTCATAGGTTTCGCTCCTTCCGTTAAAGTTGATTGCGCAAGCGCGGCTCGACCGCGCTTAGCCCGCCAGCGATTCGACCAGCACTGGATCGGCCGTTTCTTCCGTGACCCATTTCACAGTGCGGCGAATCGGTTCGATGGCATCCTGGCGGTCGAGGTTATGCTGCAAGGTAGCGGCCGCGCCGAGCGACACCAGCCGTTGCGCCCCCTGATAGGCGAGGCGGTCGCGCAACGTGTGTTTGAGTGCCTCCGGAAAAATGCCGATGGTCTGCGTATAAGCGTTGACGGAACGCACGGCGGTGTCGATCTCGTCGATCGGCACCAGATTGCCCACACGGCAACCGAGGATGCGTGAAAAGCTGACCGGCGCGCCGTCGCGCGAGACGATCAACGCGCCCTCATTGCTTCTGCCGCCGAAGACCGTGTAGTCGTCCCCGATCATGCGAATGCCGTCGAGCTCTTCTTTCAGCTGCGGATCGAAAGCCTTGTGGGGAGTGGAAAGGTTCTCGGGCAAGCTCTGCAGTGCCGCAAACGTGAGTTCAGCAAGCTTCGCGCAGCGCGCGAGACCGGCTTCGTCGGTGCCCGACTGCACGTAGATCACGCGCGCGCTCACACAGGCTTCCTGGTTCTGCGCACCGACATCGAGCGCGAGGCGCCTCGCCACGCTGGCCAGCGTCGCCTCATCGGCGAAGGCTTCACGGCCGATGATCGTGCCGCTCAGTTTCGGATCGAGCGTGATCAGATCGAGGCCAGGTTGCAGATAGCGCGTAATGTGCTTGACCGAATCGAAACCGCCCCATGCAATCAGCTTCTCGACCTTGCGCGGATCGTAGATATGCCGCTCCACCGCTTCGTCGCCGCCCTTCCAGTAAGCGACGCTCAAATGTTTCGTCAACGGATGATCCGGCGCCATGTCGATCATCGTGCGGGCCAGCGCCATGGACGTCAGCGGATCGTTCGATGGCGCCTTGATAATGGCGTCGGAGCGTGTAAGTGCGTTGCGAATCAGCGTCAGTACCGCGACCACCGGCGCATTACCCGCAATCACGTGGACGCAGCGCGCGCCGAATGCACGGGTGCGCGCCGTGACGCCCGGCAGACTGCCCGGTTGCTCGACCCAGCCCTCCAGATACTCGGCGCCGACCGAACGCGCGACGATGTTGTACAGCTCGTCACGTTGAAAGAGGCGCGGCGTGCGTGTGTAGTGAAAACGCAGAATGCTTTCCGACAGCCCGGATGTGGCGCAAGACAGCTCGAAGGCCTGTTGCAAATGACGGTTGTCGGCAAAATTGAGGTGCTGGCCAAGTTCGACCAGATAGTCGACGATCTGCGCGAGACTCAGCGTGTACAGGTCGGCCATCTGCGACGGCGCGCGCAGCGTCAGTTCGTCGACATGGCGGCTCACGTCTGGCGCCGTGAAGGACACGCCGCCGCGGCGGCCGCCGAATGTCAGCGCGTCGCCTTCGATGAGCTTGCCGCGAATGATCAGCGGTACGTTGTAAGAAGGGGTCATGATCGGCTTACTCGGAAAGTTCGGTCAGGAAGTTAAGCGCTTCGTCGTGCGCCGCCGGCGCGCCCGCGCAAATCACTTTGTCGTCGCCGCCTTCCTTCTCGCTGTAGCGGCGGATCGCAGCCAGCAAATAGGGACCGCTGCGCCCGCATTTGCAGGGTTTCTCGTGCCCGTGCAGCGTGATTTCGTCGCCTGTGACGAGGCCCGCCCAGTAGGTGCCCGGCAACAGATCGAGTGAAGCAAAGCGGCCCGTCAAACCGTCTTTGCGTGGCAGCGGTTTGCCGGTCGCCGGATCGAGCAGGAACGCGATGGTGGTAGGCGGCACGTGATAGTGGCCTTCGTCGCAGCGCATACAGAAACCCATCTGTTCACTGCAGCCGTAGAACTCATAGAAGTTGTCGAAGCCAAGGAACTCGACAAGTTGCTCGCGCCAGTTGTCGGGCATGTTCTTACCTTTCTTGCCGCCGCCCGTGTGCAACACACTGCCGTTGCCGAATACCTGGCGGGCGCCTCGCGCAAGACCTTCGGCGGCGGTCTCGTACAGGATCGTCCAGACCGCACCCATGTAGACGTCGCGGCCGGCGAAGCGGTCGATCGCTTCGGCGAAGAACTTGCGCAGTTGCTCGGGGCGTTCGCGCTCCACTCGCACGAGTTCCTCGCGCTTCGCCAGCAAGGCGTCTGAGATATGCAATGAACCGAGTTCACCCTGCGCCTCGGCGGCGGCGAGACGGCCCGATAGCGAGGCGACGTCCGCGGAAAAACGCGCGTCGGGATACATGAACAATGCGTTGTGCTCACCGCCCGCGTACATCTCGACCTGATAACCGCTGCCGCGCGCAGCGGCGCTCGCGCCCTTGCGATAGGTCGGCGCGATCAAGGGACGCGGGTTCGCGATCAGATCGGGACCACTACCCGGAGCGCGCCAGTCACGAATACGGCTCGCCGATAGCGTGATGTTCTGGCGCCACTCGTGATCGGTGCGCGGTAGAAAAGACAGCTTGCCTGTGGTGCCTGACGTATGGAACACGCGCAGATTCGTTTGGGCGTCGAGCAGATCGATCCAGTCGTCGATCAGCTTGATGCCCGACGCGTCGACGTGGCTCAGGTCTTCCGTGGTCAAACCGTTGAGCCAGCGCGTGAGTTTGTCGAACTGGCCGCGTTCGAGATACGACAGCGGATACGACTTGTACACCGTATGCGCGAACAGCAAAGGAGCGACGTCGTCGATGCTGTCGATCGCATCGATGCCCTGTTCAGCGGCGAGACGCTCGAGCACCGGAATTTTTGTGCGCATTTCGGCGAAGCGCCGGCGTGCGCCGCTCAGTTGTATGTCGTGAATCTGCTGCGGGGTGAATCGGAAGGCGTCGTCATAGCAGGCGCTGACGAGTGCGGCGGGATCGGCAAGGAGCTGGCTATACAGCGTGGACATGGTGTCTCCGTTCGGCTGTCTGGACTATTCGGACCGCGCGCGCAATGATTTGCGCTGCGTGTCCGAATGCTATGAAAACGAGCCGCCGAACAGAATCTCTAGTTGTCGCGCTGGGCGGTCAAACTATCGTCCAACGGACATGTCGTGCCCAGGCGCCGTTCGCAAGCCCAACAGATCGAGCCGGTAAGCGCGCGGCGTACGGCCGGTGACCTTGCGAAACGCCGCGCCGAACGCGGCGGAACTGGTGAAGCCGCATTCGTATGCAACCGTTTTGATCAGCACCTCGGCATCGGCCAGCCGTCCTTTGGCCTGGCGGATGCGTGCGTCGGCGATAAACGCGCTCAAGGTTACGCCGGTGCTGTTCCTGAAAGTGCGCGACAGGTGCCGGGCGCTGATCCGGCATGCCTGCGCCAGTTCGATCACACCGGGCGACGGTCCGTACGCGCCCTCGACACGCTCACGGATCAGGCGCAACTGCCACGGCGCGAGCTTGCTGCCCTCGCCCTGGTTCGCACGCGGCGCGGCGCCGCGAACGTGCCGCGCGATATGCACGAGCATCGACATCAACAGATTTTCGGCGAGCACCGCGCTGGCAAAACCAGGACTGAGTGCTTCACCGGCCAGCTGCAACATCGCGTCGCGTACCTGCGCCACCCGCAAATCGCGGCACAGTTCCAGCCGGGCTGCGTCCCATTGCCAGTCGCGCAACTGGTCGAAGCGCGCGGGTTCGAACATGCAGCAGACCACGCGCCGTTGCATCGAAGCACAACGCACATGGAAAGTCTGCCCGGGTGGCACCAGCACAGTCTCGCCCAGCCGGCCAAATGCTGTTTCCCCCGCGCCGCCGCGGAATGCGCCGCACGCGCCGCGTTCGCGCGAATCGAGTGACAGATCCAGATAGCCCATCGACGGACGGAATACCGCATCGAGCGGGCCGTCGAGCGTGAACGTGCGCACATTGACCTCGATCGATGGCGTAGTCAGATGCGCGTCCACCGACAGATGCGGCGGCGCCATGCGCTCGCGACGCACCAGCTCGCCGCCGTGAGCCACGGTGTAGAGATCTGAGACGTTCGGGTCCAACGCTTGGGCGTACGACATCGCGATCTGAAAATGAACACTTTTACTCGACATGTCTATATAAGCGATTCGGGCGGGCTGCGCCTATAGCGATGAACCCGTATCGCCGCATTACTCGTCTCACGGCAAGTTTGACGGCGCGTCAAACGAACCTGGCGGACAGCGCGGCCATGGCTCGCTAAGCTGCACAGCAGGACAGACACCCCCTACGCTCACATCACGAGCCCCTTTGCCGCATCGCCACACGAAGCATCCGGGCCGCAAGAAGACCCATGAGGACACACATGAACGCACCCACGCAGGAAGGCCTCACGCTTGATCTGGAGGCGGCCTACCACGCCGTCTCCGATACCTTTCGAGGCCCCGACCTCGATTTGCAGGCGTTGTGCCGCGAAATGCGCCATACGCAACCTGTGATGCAGGGCGATTTCGTCGCCACGAGGCTCGGCGTCCCGACCAATGCGGGCGCCAAAGCGGCGCAATGCGCGGTGACGCTCTTCAAGTATCAGGACGTGATGGCTGTGATGCGGGATGCCACGACCTTCACCAGCGGCTTCATCGCCGAAGGTCTCGGCGCGTTTTTCGACGGCCTGATCGTGCTTGCGATGGACGGCGACGCTCATCGCCGCGCGCGTGGCCTGCTTCAGCCTGTCTTCATGCCGGAGACGGTGAACCGCTGGCGGCCCGAACTCGACCGTGTGATCCGTCAGGATTTTCTCGAGCCGCTCGTGCCGAACAAGCAGGCCGAACTGATGGACTTCGGCCTGTACTTCCCGATTCGCGAGATGTACGCGCTGATGGGCTTCCCGACGGACGACACCGCGCGTTTCAATCAGTACGCAACGTGGGCGCTTTCGATGGTGGCCGGCAACCAGATCGACCCGGACAAAATCAGGATTTACGGCCCGCTCGCCGCAGCGGCCGTCAAACATCTCTACGACGCGGTGAAAGAAGTCGTGGTGCAGCGCCGCGCCGAGGGCGCCCACGGCGACGATCTGATCAGCCGCCTCATGCGTGCGGAGTACGAAGGCCACATGCTCGACGACCATGAAGTGACCACCTTCGTGCGCTCGCTGCTGCCCGCGGCGGGTGAAACCACCACGCGCACCTTCAGTTCGGTCATGGCGCTGCTGCTCGAGCGTCCGGAACTGGTCGAGCGCGTGCGCAACGACCGCACGCTGGTCCCGCGTCTGATCGACGAAGCTGTGCGTTTCGAACCGGTCGCCACCTTCAAGGTGCGGCAAGCGGCGCGCGACGTCGAGATCGGCGGCGTGAAGGTGCCCAAAGGCGGCTTGGTGCAGTGCATGGTGATCTCCGCGAACCGCGACGAAGATGCGTTCGATAACCCAGATACCTTCGACATCGACCGCAAACCCAAGCCCTCCTTCGGCTTCGGTTTCGGCACGCATATGTGCATCGGACAGTTCGTTGCCAAGGTGGAATTGCAGTGCGCGGTGAATGCGATCCTCGATCTGTTTCCGAACGTGCGGCTGGATCCCGGCAAGCCGGCGCCGAAAATTGCCGGCGCCCAGTTGCGGGGCGCGAAGTCCGTGCCGGTCGTCTGGGACTGACGACGGGACTGACTCCGGGACTGCCCCCGCGTTTTCCAGCGGCGCGCCAGCATTCTGCGCATCCTCACAGCACGAATTCTTTCGAAAAACCCATGAAGCACTTCGACACTATTCCCGAACGCGGCAATTTCACTTTCCAGACGCTGGTCGCGCCGCAGAAAGTAAGCGGCCGCGCCATGCATGATTTGCGCGGCTTTTACGGGCTGCAACTGACCAAGGGCATGCCGTTCGGTTGCGTGCGCGACGAAGACGGCGAAATCTATGCCTTCGTGCGCGCCGTCAACGAACCCGGCAGCACGCCGAATCCGACCAGATTCGTCTACCAGTCGACACGGGTGGATGGCCAGCATCTGCGCATCGATAAGTCGCGCATCGAGCCGCGCGCGATGACGCTATTCCCGCAACGCTGGCTCGAAGGCGATACGGCCTGCTGGTCGAGCCTCGAAGGCGAACCCGGTGCAGCCTGGCGGCTGACGGCTTCCGGCGAACGCCTGAGCTGGCAGGAGGACGGCTTGTTCGATCTGAGCGGCCCACTGCTCGGGCAAGGCATGCAGTGGTATCTGCCAGGCTCGGAATGGGGCACGTTCTATGTCTCGCAGATCTACGATATCGCCGGCACCTGCGACGGTCGCAAGGTCAAAGGCTTGATGTGTTTCGACCAGGCGTATATGGCCGAAGGCGGCGCGATCCACTTCAGGAAGGACCTGGTCGTCAACAACAAGATGCATGTGATCTGGTGGTCGTTCGCGACCGTCTACAAGGACGGCACATGGGACGCGGGCTCCTTCATGGTCGGCCACGACAATCTCGGCTATGCGATCTTCCAGAACCACAAAGGCGAAATCCGCACGACCACCGATATCGAAGGCAACGTCACGCATAAGGACGGTAGTTACTTCGTCGAAAGTGCGCGTATCGTGCTAGACGGGCATGAGGAGTGGGAATATCTGCCCTGCCCGAAAGGCGAGATGATCGACTTTGTCGGTGGCTTTCCGATTACGGCACAGCAGGAAGGCCGCTGGCGCCGCGTCGGCGATAGCCGCGAGCCGGATCGCTGGCTCGGCTGGGGTGAGTCCGATCGGCGCAACGGCACGGCGCGCAATGTGCGTGGCGCGGATCTTTGACGTGTTCCCACGAAGCGTCTTCGAAGCACGAAGGTGCGTTCCTTTCAAGCGAAACGATCATGTCCACTACCGAAACCGCCGAAACAATCGCAGCCTTCCTGCGCGACCAGACCGAACACTGGAATACCGGCGACAAGGCCGCCTTCTTTGCCGCTTACCGACGCGTCGCGCCCGCCGGACTCACGATCGAATACATCGGCCGGCCGCCGCAGGACGGTTGGCCTGTGCTCGAGTACATGTGGGAGAACCAGCGGGCGAACATCCGGGCCGAACCGGTCGCGAAGATCATCAATGGCAACGAAGCTGCCTGCTACGTGCGTAACGTGGTGGTCGGCACCGAGCGCGTGATCGAAACGGTCGAGCTGTTTCGCTTCGCGGCCGGCCATGTATTCGTGCGCTACTTCGTCAAGCAGTAGTTCGGCGCTCGTGCCCGGCCAGGCGCACGCCGCACGCCGCACGCCGCACGCGATCGCACAGAATCACGTACAGTGCAGATCAGCACTTTTCATCTGTCTGCAACCAGAGGACTCGCAATGAGCACATCGATTTACGACATTCCCGTTACCACTATCGACGGCGCACCCGGCAACCTCGCGCAGTATCGCGGCAATGTGCTGCTGGTCGTCAATGTAGCGTCGAAATGCGGGCTAACGCCGCAGTACACGGGGCTGGAAAGCCTCTATCAGGACAAGCGCGCAGCCGGTCTTGAAGTGCTGGGTTTTCCTGCCAACAACTTCAAGGGCCAGGAGCCGGGCACCGACGAAGAAATCAAATCGTTCTGCTCGACGAATTACGACGTGCACTTCCCGCTGTTCTCGAAGATTTCCGTGACGGGTGAAGACAAGCATCCGTTGTATGCGGCACTGACAGGCGCGCAACCGTCGGCGATCGGCGACGGTCCATTTCGTGAGCGGCTGAAAGGCTATGGCATCGAATCGGGCGATCCGGTCGAAGTGCTGTGGAATTTCGAAAAGTTTCTGCTGAACCGCAAGGGTGACGTGGTCGCGCGCTTTGCCCCCGACGTCGCGGCGGACGATCCGCGTCTCGTGGCGGCGATCGATGCGGAACTCGCGAAGTAACGGCGAGGCTGACCGATTTCAGCAGCTTATTTCAGTCGCACGAAAAACGGCGCGCTGTTTTAGCGCGCCGTATGCTTTCCAGAACTTTCCTCGATATACCGGCGCACGCTTCAGTCCAGCCGCTCGATAATCGTCGCCGTGCCGAGGCCGCCCGCGCAGCAGATCGCCTGCAAGCCATAGCGCGCGCCACGCCGTTCCAGCTCATGCAGCATCGAGGTCATGATGCGTGCCCCGCTCGCGCCCAGCGGATGGCCCAGCGCGATCGCCCCGCCGTTCACGTTCAGCTTCGAATGCGGCACGCCGAGTTCTTTCATCCACACGAGCGGCACGGACGCAAAGGCCTCGTTGACCTCGAACAGATCGATATCGTCGATGCCAAGCCCAGCCTTCGCCAGCACCTCACGCGTCGCCGCAATGGGACCGGTGAGCATCAAGGTCGGATCGGCGCCGACGGTGGCGACCGCCCGCACCCGTGCGCGCGCCTTCACGCCGAGCGCCTTCGCCTGGCCGGCGGACATCAGCAGCAGGGCCGCCGCGCCGTCCGATATCTGTGACGAATTGCCGGCCGTCAGGCGCCCCTGGCTGCGAAAACTCGTCTTCAGCGTGGCGAGCTTCTCGGCATGCGTGCCGGGACGGATTGTTTCATCCGCGGAGAAAAGCGGCGCCTCGCCTTCCTGCGACTTCTCGCGCAGACGCTGCACCGGCACGGGGACGATCTCGCGCGCAAACCAGCCTTCCGCTGCCGCGGCCGCCGCACGCCGATGGCTCTCCACCGCGAACGCATCGAGCTGTTCGCGCCCGAGTTCCCACTTGTCGCACAGACGCTCGGCTGCTTCACCCTGGCTCGTCAGCTCGTACCGCTCGCTCGCCATCCAGCCGAACGCCTCACCATGCAGATCGCGATTGCTGCCCATCGGGACGCGGCTCATGTTTTCCGCGCCGCCGGCCACCACCACCTCGGCCGCACCGAATGCAATCAGACCCGCGGCGACGTGCACCGCTTCCTCGCCGGAGCCGCATTTGCGGTCGATCGTGAGGCCCGGGATGCGGTCCGGCCAACCCGCGCCGAGCAACGACGTGCGCGCGATATTGGCCGACTGCTCGCCAATCTGCGTGACGCAGCCGAAGATTACGTCGTTGACGACTTCCGGCGCGAGCCCCACACGTTTGACCAGTTCATCGATCACATGCGCACCCAGATGATCGGCACGCACGCCCGCGAGCGCGCCGCGAAACTTGCCGATCGGCGTGCGCGCCGCACCCACGATCACGACATCCCGGCTCATAGCGCACTCCCCTTCAGACCCGAGCCGGGCACCCGCTGACCGTCTTCGTAGCGATACACGCCATGGCCGGTCTTGCGGCCAAGGCGTCCCGCGGCCACCATCTTGATGATCAAGGGACACGGGCGAAACTTGTCGCCGAGTGTCTGATGGAGATACCTCAGCACCGACAGGCGCGTGTCCCAGCCCGTGAGATCGCCAAGCTCGAGCGGCCCCATCGGATGATTGAAGCCGAGACGCAGCGCGGTGTCGATATCCTCCGCGCTGGCCGCGCCCTCCTGCAGCATCCACATCGCTTCGTTGCCGGCGAGAGCCGACATGCGGCTCGTCGTCAAACCGGGCGATTCGTTGACGATGATCGACGTCTTGCCGATCGCATCCGAATACTCGCGCGTCAGCGCCACGGTCTCGTCGCTGGTGGCAAGGCCGCGCACCAGTTCGACCAGCTTCATCTTATGCACGGGGTTGAAGAAATGCATGCCGATCACGCGTTCCGGATGCGCTACCGCCGTGGCGATTTCGGTCACGCTGAGCGCCGAGGTGTTGGTCGCGTATAGCGCGCCGTCGGCCATCACGTCGGCTGCATGCGCGACCACCGCCTGCTTGACCGCGAGTTTCTCCGAGACGGTTTCGATCAGCAGATGCGCACCGTTCGCGGCGGCAGCGAGATCGGTCTTGATAGTGAGCCGTGCCTTCGCGGCATCGGCCGCGGTGACCTGAAATTTACCGAGCCGCACGCCGTCGTCGAGAATCTTGCCGATGCCTTTGTGCGCGCGTTCCAGCGCGTTTTCGTCCGAGTCGACGAGTGCCGTGCTGAACCCCGAACTCGCGAATGCATGCGCGATGCCGGTGCCCATCAGACCCGCGCCGACCACGACCACCTTGTTGTTTTTCAAAGTCATACCGCTGTCTCCCTTCATGCTGATTCGTTTGCCGATACGACGTTGCGCAATGTGCCGATGCCCTCGATCGAGGCTTCCACCACGTCGCCTGGATTCAGGAAGCGGCCTGTCCCCTGGCCCGTGCCCTCCGGCGAGCCGGTGAACAGCACATCCCCCGCCTCGAAGCGCGAGCGCTCGTCAACGAAACGCACCAGCGCCGCCACGTCCCACGTCATCTCTCCCGACGATGCGTCCTGGCGCGTCTCGCCGTTCACTTTCAGGGTCATGCGCAAGGCCGGACTGCCGGGCGCGAATTCGTCGCGCGTGACGATCCAGGGGCCGAGACCCGTCGAGCGATCCTGGCTCTTCGCGGCGAACAGATCCATGCCGACGCCCGGCGGCCCGCTGCGTTGCAGATCGCGCGCGCTGACGTCGTTGCCCACCGTGTAGCCCAGCACACTGCCGAGCGGATCGGCACGGTTCACCTGCCGCGCGCCGATCACGGCAACCAGTTCGACTTCGTGGTCGAGTTCTTTGGTCAGCGGCGGATAGCGAATCGGATCGCGCGCGCCGATCAGCGCGCCATAGGCCTTCAGGAATGCTACCGGCTGACTATGGCTCTTCATACCGAAGTCGGCATTCAGGTGCTTCGCATAGTTAGCGCCGGCGACGACCACGCGGTTGCTCCGCTCGACCGGCGGTAGCAGGCGCAACTCACCCAGCTTGCGCGGCGCACCTGCGAGTTTGAGTGCGGCGGCGCCGTCCTCCGGTCTTGCTGTGAGTGCCGGCGCCCATTCGGCGAACGAGCCGCTGATCGGGGTCGCTTCGCCTCGCTCCGTATCCACGACGGCCCAGAACGGCGCGCCGCCGTCCGTGCAGCGCGCGAGCTTCATACGCTCACCGCCTGCTTAGGCGCCGGTGCACCGATTTTCGCGGGGTCGAGATGCAGCAGCTTGCAGGCGTTCTGCCAGCGGATCTTTTGCAGGTCTTCTTCCGACAAACGCAAACCGTCGGTGAGATCGTGACGCACCGCGTCGCTGCCGCCGAAGTTGCTGCCGTACAGAATCCGGTCCGCGCCGATGATGTCGATCAGCGCCTGGCGCATCGGCACCTCGTGCAGCTCGACGTCGAAATAGAAGTTCTTCAGATAGTCCAGCACCGGCTTCTTGTTGTGCGCGAAGTCGAGATTGGTATTGCACTGCGCGAGACGGCCAAGCTGGTAAGGCACGTAGCCGCCACCGTGGGTGATGTACACCTTGAGATCCGGGAAGCGGTCGAACACGCCGCCGCAAATCAGGTTCCAGAAGCAGCGCGTTTCGTCGTACTGCATGCCGACAATCGCCGTGGTCTCGTAGCGGTCCTCGTTGGCTTTCTTACCCCACGTCACCGACTGGTTGTAGCCGTGAATGAACATCGGCAAGTCGAGATCGCACAGCGCCTGCCAGACCGGGTCGAGTTCCGGCGAATCGAATTCGAGGCCGCCGAAATTGGCGCCGCCCGCCACGAGTCCTTTTGCACCGAGTTCACCGCACGCACGGCGAATTTCCTTCGCAGCTTCTTCCGGCACGTTCAGCGGCGCGTGCGCCCAGAACATCAGACGATCGGGTGCGGCGGAACAGTATTCAGCGAGCGTGTCGTTGACCTTCTTCGCATAGCGCACCGAAAAGTCCGCTTCCGCCCAGTACATGTAGCAATGCGACGGCACCGACACCACCTGGGCATTCTGGCCCGCGGCATCCATACCGGCCAGACGTACGTTCGGATTGGCCCAGCGCGCGAAGTACTCGTCGAGCTTCAGTCCTTTGCCGGAGCGTACGGCTGCCTTGCGCTCCGGGGAACCCAGCGTCAGGATCCAGTCGCCCACCCGCAGCTTGACGTCGCCGTCCTCGTGCTGTTCGAAGAACGGACCCCAGTGGGGGTGTTGGTTGTAGTAGCCCGGATGCGGAGCGTGGGCATGAAGGTCGATGAGCATGATGTCTCCTGGCGCTCGACGGCGCAGATGTGGGATAGACCTGTCTGCGGTTCACCGACACCCGGGCGCACGAAAGCCAGATGCGCGAAGCAGATCAGACTGTTCGACATCATGCCAATGTTAGCCACTTAATGCAAATGTGTTCAAATTAACGTTTACGTGGGCTCCTCGCGAATTCCTCGATGCCTGCCTCCGGCTGGCTGTCCCCTTCTGCTGCCACTGGCATTGCTGCATGGCGACGCGTCCGCCCCGGCCAGAAAGCCGGCGTCAGGACGCTCGCTGGAAGCCGTGGCGCGCGTGAACGTCATACGCTCAGCGGCGTGCCCGCGTCACGCCGCCGAAGCGGATTGAATCGATGAGGCGGCCGATACGGCGTTGCATCGCGCCCCGTTCCGACTCGTTCGACACAAGGTGTTCACTCATGACGAAACGGATCAGCAGGTCGCAGATCAGTTCGCGATCGAGTTTGACGCCCAGACGCTCGTCCCATGCGTCGAACACCGGCGACAGCAAGTCCTGAAAGCGCACCACGGCGTCATGAAAAATGCGTTTGAAGAACCGCAGCGCGAACTCCGGTGCAACCAGCAGCATGCGCCGGGAATTGCCCGCGTCGAGGTAGTCCTGCAGATAGTTGATGACGACGTCGAAGCGCTCGTCCGGATCCTGATAGCGCACCAGCAGTTCGGCCAGCGACTTGTGGAAGTTCTCCCTTTTGTGGCGCGAAAACGCTTCGAGCAGTTCGTCCTGTGACGCGAAATAACGGTAAAACGTGCCCCGCGAGACGCCCGCCGTTTCGCACACTTCAAGAATGGAAATGCGGTCCGCCCCCGACTCCAGCACGACCTTTTCCGTCGCCGCAAAGATGTTGTCGATGGTCTGTTCGGAGCGGCGATTGCTGCGCCGGCGGCGCGGGGCCGCGGCGGGTGCGCCGGCAGGCGCTGGAGACGCAGCCGGCGCGGCTTGCACGGCAGGCGCGCGGCTCTTGCGTGCCTTTGGCGCGGGCGCCACCGACTGCGCCGCGCTCTTGCTGCTCTTCTCCGCGACGGCGCGTTTCTTCGCCGGTTGTCCGGCGGCGATCTTCGACGTGCCTGTTTTCGATGAGGTGGTCTGTTTAGCCATAAGTTGATCAGTTTTTATAAAAGTGTGCGGGTTTCCCCGCAGATCAGGATCGGAATACAAACACTAGAATTCAATTCTCGGGTTAGAATTTCTGGGCAGATCGCCCGGTTCACACCCAGTTCATTTTCTGAGAGGTTGATATGGCTGGTATGGGAAGAGCAGAGACGTGGTCGCCCGGCGAACAGGACACCGTTATCGCCGCACTCGAGCGCGCCGTTGCGGCGCATCCGGACCGGGTTCTGCTCGACTTTTCGGGGGCGCTGTACACCTACGCGGACGTCGACCGTCTTTCCACACGCCTCGCCCACTCGCTGGCATCGCTCGGGGTTCAGGCCGGGCAAACCGTCGTCACGATGCTCGACAACAACGTCGACGCCGTGATCTCGTGGCTTGCGGTCAACAAACTTTGCGCCGTCAGCGTACCGATCAACACGGCGTTGCGCGGCGAATTCCTGCGCCATCAGATCGCCGACGCCGGCGCGCCGCTCGTGATCTGCGAAGCCGACTATCTCGACCGAATCGCCGCCGTGGCGGCACAACTGTCCGACGTGAAGCAGGTGCTGTATCGCAGCGCCGGCGCGAGCGCGGCGGCCGTCACGGCTGCCACTTGCGGCCCCTTGCCGCTTGCGCCGCTCGACGCCCACCGCGGTCAGGACGACACGCCCTTCGAGCGCAAGCCGAACCCGTGGGACCTCGCCAGCCTGATCTATACATCCGGCACCACCGGCCCGTCCAAGGGCTGCATGATCAGCTACAACTTCATGTGTAATCTGGCGCGCCTGCAATTGCGCGCCGGCCCCGCGAGCGCCGACGACGTGACGATCACGCCGCTGCCGCTGTTTCACATGAACGCGCTGGCGGTGGGCATCCTGTCGAATATCCTGGTCGGCGCGCGCGTGGCGATCATTCCGCGTTTCTCGGTGTCCAATTTCTGGCCCGAAGTCGAACGCAGCGGCGCGACCATTGCGTCGATTCTGGGCGGCATGGGCGGCCTGCTCGCCAATGCGCCGGATCACGAAGCGGCAAAGCGCTGTTTCGGCCAGATTCATACAGTGCGCGGCAATCCGTTCACGGAAGAGAACAAGAAGGTCTGGCGCGAACGCTTCGGCGCGAGACAGGTGGGTGGCAACGGCTACGGCCTCACGGAAGCATGCGTGATCACCTCGCTGCCGGCTGGCGAATACGCGGCGCCCGGGTCGTCCGGCAAGCGTATCGCCGACTTCGACGTACGCATCGTGGACGATCTCGACCGCGAGCTGCCAGCCAATACGCCGGGCGAAATCGTCTGCCGTCCGCTGCGACCGGACATCATGTTCATGGGCTACTGGCGCCGTCCCGAGGAGACGCTGAAGCTGATGCGCAACATGTGGTTCCATACCGGAGATATAGGCAAGTTCGACGACGATGGATTCTTCTATTTCGTAGACCGCAAAAAAGACTATTTGCGCCGCCGCGGCGAAAATATTTCCAGCTTCGAGATGGAATCGGCCTTTGCACGCCACCCCGACATCGCCGAGGTCGCGGTCCACGCCGTACCATCGGACAAAGGCGAGGACGACGTCAAAGTCACCGCCATTCTGAATCCGGGTTCGGCCCTCACTGCCGAAGCCCTGTTCCACTGGGCTACCGACGCCGTTCCATATTACGCCCTGCCGCGCTACATCGAGTTTCGCGAGACGCTGCCGAAAAACCCGCAAGGCCGCATTCTGAAGTATCAGCTGCGCGATGAGGGCAAGACGGCCGCCACCTGGGATATCGAGGCGACCGACATCAAGGTGGCAAAACGCTGACTGTATTCAATTTCGTCAATGATGCGCAGTAAAGGGGGGCCCGCCGGGCCCCTTCTGTTTATCCGCGTTTCCCTCAGTACTCCCGCACAGGCACGTTGGCCGGCCGCGAGTTGTAGCCCGGTAAATGCAGACCACCATCCACATGCAGCGTCTCGCCGGTGATGAAGCGCGACATCTCCGACGAGAGAAACACCGCTGCCGGCCCGATATCTTCTTCCGGATCGCCGCAACGGCCAAGCGGACGCGCCGCGGCCGAACGTTCGGCAAAACCCGGATTCTCTTCGGCCAGCTTGAAGAAAGTCGCGCCCATCGCGGTCGGCGCGATCGCGTTCACGGTGATATTGAAGCGCCCCCACTCTGAAGCCGCACTGCGCGTCAAACCGACGATGCCCGACTTGGCGGTATTGTAATCGGCATGCAGCCACGCGCCGGTCTCGGTGTCGATCGAATAGAAATTGACGATGCGGCCCCAACGGCGCTCGCGCATATGCGGCATCACCGCGCGCATCGCCCACCAGGTGGCCCACAGTGACGAGGTCAGGGTTTGCTGCAACATCTCGTCGGTCTTGTCTTCGAACAGCACGTTGGGCGTGGGAATAAAGGCGTTGTTGACCAGAATGTCGATGCTGCCGAAGTGCGCGACCGTGCGCTGCACGGCTGCTTCGATCGAGGCTTTGCTCGTCACGTCGGTCTTCACGAACAGTGCACGGGCGCCCATCGCCGTGATTTCGCGCTCGACCTGCGAACCTGTTTTCTCGTCGATCTCGGCAATCACCACGGCCGCGCCTTCCCGTGCGAATGCCCGCGCGACGCCGCGGCCGATGCCACCGCCGGCGCCCGTGACGAGCCCCACTTTCTCCTTAAGCAATGCCATGCCGACGCCTCTTGTTTATTGAACACAATTTGCGATATCGTACACTTTAAGAATAAGAGTGTCAGTATTTTGCAGGCCGTAATCGTCCGTCATTGCTGTTTTTTTACGCTGTTTCGAGGGTTTCTTCATGTTCAGGCGCCGCATCGTGATCCGCAGTCGCATCGGGACGTCACAGCGCGTGACGCGCGCGGCGCTCGAAGACGACTTTCATCACTTCCGCGTCGAAGTCGCCAGCACGCACGCACAGGTGATCTCCGTCGAGGCCGCCGCGCCGCGCCGCCCCTATACGTTATGCGCGCAAGCCGCCGGGCAATTGCAGGCGCTGGTCGGCATGGCGCTCACGCGAACCGCCCACGAAGTCACGCGCGTAACGGACGCCAGCGAGCAATGCACCCATCTGTTCGAACTCTCCGGGCTGGCGATCGCCGCGGCGGCGCGCGGCACGCTGCGACGTCAATACGACATCGAGGTGCCGATGCGGCTAAACGATCGCACTCATTCGACGCTCGCGCGTGACGGTGTCCCGTTACTCGAATGGCATGTGCTGGGTACGGTGATTCAGGGCCCGCCGCCGTATGCGGGCATCGATCTGTATCACGGCATGGCGCGCTGGGCGCTGACGACGCTATCGGGCGAAGAGGCCGAAGCTGCGCTGGTGCTCAGACGTGCGACGGGCATCGCCAAAGGGCGCGGCATGAATCTCGACGCTCAGGTGCATGCGCGTCCCAACGGTAACTGCTTTGCCCAGCAACCCGTACGAGCCGAACAGGCGATTCGCATCGTCGGCTCGACTCTGGACTTCGCCACGCGCCCCACCGACCTGTGCGCGGACGACGAGGCGTGGCTAGCCTTCGACGAATGAGCCACAGGGAAACGCGGGCATAAAAAAGCCCCCGGAAATCGGGGGCAACTTCCTTGGCTCGCGAAGCCACCAGAAACCATAAACAGCCGCAGCGGCTATAGAAAGATCGCCAGATTCGGTGTACCCAGCACGGCCTGATCGAGAATGATCTCGCGGCGCGCCAGCTTGAACGTTTCGCCGCTGCGGCGCAGCACATCGTGGCGCTCGCCGCTGATCAGATCCAGATCATCGAAGTTAAAACGGCTGCGCGTCACCAGCAGATTGCTGCACACCACATATTCGCCGGCCGCATCGCCCTCATACACCAGCACGTTGGTCACGAGCCGCCGCGTGCGCGACGGCGGGTCTTCAGCCCACGCGCTCTTGGTGCCCGTGAGACGCATGATGCGGCCCATGATCGAGCGATAGTTGTCGTGAAAGTGCTGCATTGTACGAATGACCGACGACTCGTGCTGCGCGTACGGCCGTGTCTGCCGCAGCGGCGCCGCGTAGACGAGATCCGTGGCGAGCGTCGCGCCCCATTCTTCCAGACGAATCTCGTCGAGCAGCACCGCCTCGTCGTACAGGAACTCGACCACTGCGTTATATACGGCCGAACCGACCGGCACGCGGGCGCGCTGCGGCACTGCGCTACGGTCTACGGCTTCTTTTACTTCGCTCATCACACTGTCTCCTTGAATGGCGTTGATTGGCACGCGGCGCTCAGCTTTCCGCGGTCATCAGTTCGCGCCAGTGCAGCCACCAATGCCATTGCGTATCGTCCTTCGTGAAGCCTTCGTTGACGATGCCCGGACCCGGCCAGCCCGCCGGCGCGCCGGTTTCGTAGATCGCCTGGTACTTGAGCGTCTGCTTCTTGCCCTGCGCGCCCTTGGCGGCGAGCGTCATATGCGGCCATGTATCGGAGTCGTCCTGCTCGACCATGCCGGACGTGCCGAACAGCTGGATGGTCTGCTTGAGCATCTGCTCGCGCACCTCGGGCGGGCAGTCCTTCTCCGCGAAGATCCAGTTGACGAACTCGAGCTTGTCCGGTCCGCGCGGAATGTAGGCATGCAGCGTGATCGAGCCGATCACCGAGCCGTCGGCCTGCGGAATATAGAGGAAACCGAACAGCACGTTCGGGAACATGCCGCCCACTTGAGGCGGCATCGAGGTCTGCACCTGCAATTGGCCTTCGTTCAGATTGCGCTTGAGCTGGCTGACCATTTCCTTCGTCATTCCCGCGGGCGGCAGGACGTCGAGCTTCTGCTCGACCGTCAACTGATCCGGGTCCAGCCCGGTGAGACGGCGAATTTTGCGGCCGAGGTCGATGCAGCGCAGCGCGTGGCCATGCGGCGAACTGATTTCAACGCCATACATTTCCGGGCTCAGATCACCGCCCTTTTCATCTTTCTTCGAATATGCGCCCACTTCGCCGAGCCAGCGGTGCAAGGTCAACGTGTGATAACCGTCGCCAGACGACTGTTCGCCCGCCGCCTTCCAGTTGGCGCGCACGATGAAGCGCTGGGGCGGCCCGAGCACTTCGATGCCCTTGTCGCTGCGCTTGAACAGCATGTCGTAATACCACTTCGCATCGCCAAGGAATTCCTCGAACGACGGGCCGTTCAGATTCCAGGTCGCGAAGATCAGGCCGCCGTACAGCGTCATGCGCGCCTTTTTCAGCGATAGCTCGTCTTTGCTGCGAATCTTGCCGTGCATGCATTCTTTCTCGACCGGCGCGCCGAGGAACTGGCCGTTCGGACGAAACGCCCAGCCGTGGTAAATGCAGGTGTGGATTTGCGTGTTGCCGGCGTCCAGCGTGGAGACACGCATGCCGCGATGCGAACACACGTTCAGCATGACGTGAATCTCGCCAGTCTTGTCGCGCGTGACCAGCACCGAGTCCGACCCCATGTCGCGAACCATGAAGTCGCCGGAATTCGGAATTTCGCTTTCATGGCCGAGCAGCAGCCATGTCTTGCCGAAAATCCGCTCCATCTCGAGTTCATACAGTTCGGGGTCCGAGAGGGTGCGCATCTGCACTTCCCGCGTTTCGACGTTCACCAGATCAGCGACCTTGGTGCCGTCCGCCAGTGTGGGACTGGTCTGCGTCAACATGCTTGTCTCCTTGACTTACCCTTCGTGGGGTTGAATTGTTAATATAAACACTTTTATCATCTGTGTACATATTTTGAGTTTTGATCCGGATAATCCCCTAGGGGTGCGAAGCGGGCATGTTCATGTCTGCCCGCGCCCCGGGTCCTCGTTACGAGTCTGCCAACCATGTCTTCAGGTTCAGGAAGCGGTCCAGCCCTTCGGCACACGCGCCCTGTCGATCTTTGCCAGATCGCAGATCGCGTCGGCAATGCCCGAAAAATCGATGCGGCCGTACTCGCTGGCACGCGCGAGGCTGAACGACTCGAACACGGCCGCCGCCACTGGCATCGGCACCTTCGCTGCGTGCGCGGCGCCAAGCACCAGCGCCATGTCCTTGTGCGCGAGATCGATCGTGAAGCCCGGCGTGGTGTCGCCCGCGAGTACCTTGTTCGGGAAGTTCATCCGCAGCTGGCCATTGCTCGCCGAGGTGCCGTAGAGCACCTGCAGCGTCCTGGTGATGTCGAGGCCGAAGCGCTGCGACAGCGCAAGCGCCTCCGCATTCACCTGACACAGCGTGACGGCGACGTAGTTGTTGACCAGTTTGGTACGCCCACCCGTGCCGACGGCGCCGCAGTGATAGACCGTGGTGCCCATCGCATCGAGGAGCGGTTTGACGCGGGCGAAATCCGCGTCGCTCGCCCCGACCATGAAGAGCGATTCCCCGCGGTCCGCATGCTCGGCGAGACGGCCAACCGGTGCGTCCACCACCGAGAGACCGTGCTCGCGCGCGCGCGCTTCGAGCCGGTCAGTGGCAAGCGGATCGATCGTGCTCATATCGAGCAGCACGCTGCCGCGCGCGGCGTTGGCGAAGATGCCGTCTTCGCCCAGTGCAACCTGCTCCACTTCCACCGAACTCGGCAGCATCGTCACGACGATCGGGCAATCGCGCGCGATCTGTGCGACGCTTTCGCCGGCGCGCGCACCCAGTTCCACCAGTTCCGCCACGGCCGCGCGGTTCAAATCCATCACGACCAATTCGAAACCTCGCTTGCGCAGATTGGCCGCCATCGGCTTGCCCATACGGCCGAGGCCGATAAATCCGATCTTTTCCATCACTCAGGTCCTGTTGTCGTCCATCGTTATCAAGGAGGGCCGGCCGGTTCAGTAGCCGACGTAGGCCGTTTTGCTGTTCGTGTAGAAGTCCACCGCGTAGGTGCCCTGCTCACGCTGGCCGTAGCTCGATGCCCTGGTGCCTCCAAACGGCACGTGATAGTCGAGGCCCGCAGTCGGCAGGTTGATCATCGCGAGTCCACTTTTGACGTGCTGGCGGAAGTGATTCGCATACTTGTGCGAGCTCGTGCAGATGCCCGCCGAGAGGCCGTACTCGGTGTCGTTGGCGAGCGCCAGCGCTTCGTCGTAATCGGCCGCGCGGATGACCGTCGCGAACGGGCCAAAGACTTCCTCGCGATTGATGCGCATGCCGTTGGACGTGGCGGTCATCAGCGCGGGCTGCATGAAGAAGCCGGGTGTGCCGGACTGAAACGCCTGGCCGCCTTCGACCAGTTCCGCGCCTTCGTCGCGTCCGGTCTGGATATAGCCTTGCACCATGTCCAGTTGACGCTGGTTGATGAGCGGGCCGATGTCCGTGCCGGCCGCCAATGCGTGGCCGATTTTCAGCGAACGCATGCGTTTGCGCAGCGCATCGACGAAACGGTCGTGGATCGCCTCGGTCACGATCAGGCGGCTCGATGCGGTGCAACGCTGTCCCGCCGAAAAGAACGAACCGTTGAGCGCGCATTCCACCGCAACGCCCAGGTCCGCATCGTCCAGAACGACGAGGGGATTCTTGCCGCCCATTTCCAGCTGAACGCGCACCATGTTGGCGATCGCGCTCTGCGCGAGCCGCCGGCCGGTGCGCACGCTGCCCGTGAAACTCAGGGCGTCGACGCCTTCGACCAGCGCCTCGCCGGCATCCGCGCCACGTCCGTTGATCAGGTTTGCGACGCCGGCCGGCAGACCATTGCGCTCCAGCACGCGAAACAGCTCCCACGCGACCCCTGGCGTTTCTTCCGAAGGCTTGAGCACAGCGGTGTTGCCGAATGCGAGCGCCGGCGCGAGTTTCCACGCCGCAATCGCGATCGGGAAATTCCACGGCGTAATCAGCGCCACCACACCGACCGGATCGCGACTGATCTGCACGTTGATGTTGGGACGCACCGACGGCAGGTTCTCGCCGCCATAACGCACCGCTTCGCCGGCAAAGAACTGAAAGATCTGACTGGCGCGCAATACCTCGCCGACGCCTTCCGCGCGCGTCTTGCCTGCTTCGCGCGAGACCAGCTCACCGATTTCCTCCTTGCGGGCAGCGAGTTCGATCGAGGTCTTCAGCAAAAGATCGCTGCGCACCTGAGTCGTCGTGGCGCTCCACGCAGGTTGCGCCGCGCGTGCCGCGCTGACCGCCTCGCGCATTTGCGCCGCATCCGCGAGTGCGTAATGCCCGATGCTTTCACGCGTATCCGACGGATTGATGCTCTCGATCGAACTCGATCCTTCGCGCCATTGTCCGCCGATGAGGTTAGGCTTCACTGTCATGTGGCTTGTCTCCGATATGCGCAGCGTTCGCGTAAACGCTCGGCTGAACGCGATGGTGTTTTGGCAGGGAGTCATCTTAGAATTGCGTGCAATTCGTTGTCGAATGACAAAAACTGATCGCCGTATTACGCACTGACATGCGTGTTGGTCGATTGCAGGCAGCATGTGTTTGAACTACCGGACTTGTCATGGATATCCGCCAGATCCGCACTTTCCTTGCGATCGCCGACACAGGCAGTGCGACACGCGCCGCTGAATTGCTGCATATCGTGCAACCCGCGGTGTCGCGGCAATTGAAGTTGCTCGAGGACGACGTGGGTGCGCCGCTATTCGAGCGGGATCGCCGCGGCATGCAACTGACCGAGGCCGGTCAGATCCTTCTCGATCGCGCGCGGCGAGCCTTGCGCGAATTGGAATCGGCGCAGCAGGAGATCCGGCCGACACCTGGACTCGTGTCCGGCACCGTAAGTTTAGGTCTGCTGCCCAGTAGCTGCGAGTTGCTGACCGGCCCGTTAGTGGGCGCCTTGCAGCGGGCGTTTCCGCAGATACGGGTGTCGCTTTCCGTGGGCTATACCGATCATTTGCTGGGCTGGCTCGAAAGTGGCGAAATCGATGCGGCGCTGCTGTACGACCCGGCAGCTTCGCCGGCGCTGGATGTCAAGCCACTGGTCGAAGAATCGCTGAGCCTTGTCGGGTTGGCGTCGATTGGCCTGAGCGACGACTATCCGGTTACCGTAGCTGCACTCGGAGAAGCGCCGCTGGTTCTGCCGAGTGCGCCGCATCGGTTGCGGAGTCTGGTCGAACACGCCTGCGCGGCAGCCGGAGTCGGGATTACCTTTGCGGCCGGGACCAATGCTTTGAGTGTGCAGAAAGCGCTCGTTGCGCAGGGATACGGCGCGACGGTGATGCCTCGTGTAGCGGTTCAGCAGGAGATCGAGCGTGGGGTGTTCAGCGCCGCGCGGATCGACGCGGAAGCCTTTTTAAGGCGGATTTATCTGGCCATTCCGACGACGAGACGATCCTCCACAGCGGTTAGATGCGCCACCACCGTACTACAGAACTGCGTGAGAGAGATTGCTTGTAGCGGCGAGTGGCAGGGCGCGCATTGGATCGGGCCCTGCCATACCCGGGACTGATCGAAGCATCAACTTTTGTGATTCGACATGCCGCCGACGCGGCTCCTAGAATCCCTTAGCCGCGGATGCGCCGCGAGGAGACACGACACCGTACGCGCGCATCCGCGTTATCCGCCCTTTGGCAAAGAGAACTCCAATGACCTCACTCGCCGATCAACTGGCCACCTGCAACACTCCTGGTCTTTTCGATGTCCTGCGCATCCACGGCCTGCCCGTCCACGAATTGCCACGCGACATCAAAGGTCTTGCACCCGGGATGAAGCTTGCCGGCCCCGTATTTACCGTTACCGGCCGCTCCGACCCGACCATCGCGGTCAGCGAATCGCTCGAACTCTTCATTTCCAGGGTGCTGTCGGGTGCGCCGCGCGACCACGTGGTGGTGTGCCAGCCGCATGACCATGCGCGCTCGGCGATGGGCGATCTCGCCGCCGAGGCGCTCAAGCAGCGCGGCATCCGCGGCTATTACATCGACGGCGGTTCGCGAGACGCGGACGAAATCGAAGCCATCGGCTTTCCGGTTTTCGCCCGCTACACCAGCCCGATCGACATCGTCGGCAGTTGGCGTCTGGAAGCCACCGACGTGCCGGTAGTCATCGGCGGCGTCACGGTGTCGCCGGGCGATTACCTCCTCGGCGATCGCGACGGCACGCTGCTAATCGAGCGCGAACACGCGGAGTTCGTCATTACCGAAACGGTCAAGACGATGAGCACGGATTCACGCATGCGTACGGCCATCCGCGGCGGCCGCGATCCGTATGACGCCTTCCTCGAGTTCGGCAAGCTGTAGAGCACCCCCAGGACACCTCATGAAAATCGCCCGCTATCAATTGCATGATGCCGTTCACTATGGTGTGCTGGAAGGCGAGCATCTGGAGCGCCTGAGCGGTTCGCCCTTCGACGGCATCGCGCCGGCCGGCCAGATTGATGCGCTCGCCGATGCGATGCTCCTGTGCCCTCTGCCCGCCCCGCGATTGTTCGCGGTAGGCATGAACTACGTCGGCCACATCGCCGAGGCCGGTGCAAAGACGCCCGAGATTCCGCAGTTCTTCATGATGCCGAGCACGGCTGCGATCGGGCCGAATGAAACAATCGTGCGGCCACGCGAGGCGCAAGTGGTTCATCACGAGGCTGAGCTCGCCATCGTAATCGGCAAGAAGGGCCGGCGCATCGATATCGCCCATGCGCTCGACTACGTGTTCGGCTACACCTGCGCGAACGACGTCAGCGAGCGCGTGATCCAGAACCGCGAAATGGGCTACGGCTGTTTGCTGGTCGGCAAGGCATTCGATACCTTTTGCCCACTTGGACCCGTCATCGCCACGGGACTCGACGCCGGCAATCTGCGCGTGCAGTCGAGCGTCAACGGCAAGAAGCGGCAGGACGGCAACACTTCGGACCTGCTCTTCTCCGTGCCCTTCATCGTGTCCTATCTGAGTCAGGCGGTCACCCTGCTGCCCGGCGACGTGATTCTCACGGGCACGCCCTCCGGCGTCGGCCCGCTCAATGGCGGCGACGTCTGCGAGATCGTCATCGAAGGCATCGGCACGCTGAGCAATCCGGTCGTCGACGAAGCCGCCTGAGCAGGTTCACCGCGCGCCCTCTTTCGAAACAGGAATCGACATGCAACGCTACGTGCATTACATCGACGGCCGTGATACACCGCCGCAAAACCAACGCTGGTTCGAATCGCACAACCCCTACACCGGCGACGCATGGGCGGAAATCGCCGAAGGTTCCGCCGCCGACGCCGACCTTGCCGTGCAGGCCGCGCACCGCGCCTTCACGAGCGGCGCATGGCCGCAATTGACGGCGACGCAGCGCGGCGCGCTGTTGCGCCGGTTGGGCGACCTGATCGCGCGCGACGCGCAAAAGCTTGCCGCCACCGAAGTGCGCGACAACGGCAAGCTGCTCGCCGAAATGGCCGGGCAACTGAACTACATCCCGCAGTGGTTCTACTACTTCGGCGGTCTTGCGGACAAGATCGAAGGCAGCGTGATTCCGCTCGATAAAAAGGGCTTCTTCAACTTCACGCGCCATGAACCGCTCGGCGTGGTCGCAGCGATTACGCCGTGGAACTCGCCGTTATTGCTCACGGCATGGAAGATCGCGCCGGCGCTCGCAGCCGGCTGCACGGTCGTGATCAAACCGTCGGAATTCACCTCGGCGTCCACGCTGGAGTTTGTCAGACTGTTCGCCGAGGCCGGCTTTCCGCCCGGCGTCGTCAATGTCGTGACCGGTTTCGGACGCGACGTGGGGGCGGCGCTCGTCGAACATCCGCTGGTGCGCAAAATCACCTTCACCGGCGCGGACAGCACCGGCCGCGCGATCAATGAAACCGCCGCGCGCCACTTCAAGCACGTGAGTCTGGAGCTGGGCGGCAAGTCGCCGAACATCGTGTTCGCCGATGCGAATCTCGACGACGCGGTCAACGGCGCCGTCGCCGGCATCTTCGCCGCGACCGGGCAAACCTGCATCGCCGGGTCACGGCTGCTGCTGCAGGACACGATCTACGACACCTTCGTCGAACGACTATTGAATCTCGCCCGCACGGCGCGCATGGGCGATCCGATGTCGATGGATACGCAGGTCGGCCCGATCACCACGCGCCCGCAATACGACAAGGTGTTGCGTTACATCGACACTGCGCAGAGCGAGGGCGCAACGCTCCTGCTCGGCGGCACGGCCGGCACGCGGCCCGAATGCGGACGCGGCTGGTTCGTCGAACCGACTATCTTTGGCGACGTCGATAACAGCATGCGCATCGCCCAGGAAGAGGTGTTCGGTCCGGTGCTGTCGATCATTTGCTTCCGCGACGAAGACGACGCGCTGCGCATTGCCAACGACGTGCGCTTCGGACTCGGCTCGGGAGTCTGGACCTCGGACATCGGCCGCGCGTTTCGCGTGTCGGAGCGGTTGCAAGCCGGCACGGTCTGGGTCAATGCCTATCGTGCGGTCAGTTTCATGTCGCCCTTCGGCGGCTACAAAGACTCGGGACTGGGGCGTGAAAACGGCGCCCAGGCGATCCACGAGTACCTGCAAACCAAGAGCGTGTGGATCAACACCGGTGCGGGCAGCGCCAATCCGTTCGTGATGCGCTGAAGGCGCGAGGCCTTGTGCCCGTCCATGCCAAAAGCTGATATCACCAGCAACCTTTGTTATTGGCGTGGCACCCGCCTCTCGCCCTAGCATAGCGCTACACATTCACGGATTGACGAGGAGACATGAGTACAACCGAGTCGCCAGTACTGAACTGGCAGGAGAGCATTTTCTCCATTCTGAAGCGCGGCGACGTGCGCCAGGTCGCCTACGTGCCGGATGCCGGCCACGCGCACGTGATCCGCCGCGTCCAGCAGGACCCGCAGATGCGCGACATCGTGCTCACCACCGAAGAGGAAGGCGTCGCGCTCACGAGTGGCGCGTGGCTCGGCGGCCAGCGCGCGGTGCTGCTGATGCAGAGCAGCGGCGTCGGCAATTGCGTGAACATGTTCTCGCTGTTGCAAAGTTGCCGCTTCCCGTTTCTGACGCTCGTGACGATGCGCGGCGAGTACGCCGAGTTCAACCCGTGGCAATGCCCGATGGGCCAGGCGACCCAGGCGGCGCTCGAATTGATGGGAATCACCGTATTGCGCGCTTCGACACCTGACGAAGTCGATGACATGGTGTCCGCCGGACTCGACGCCGCCTTCGAAGGCGGTCAGCAGGTCGCCGTGCTGCTGTCGCAGCGCCTCATCGGACGCAAACAGTGGGAACGCAAATGAACACCTCATCTTCCGCCTCGATCGATCGCCGCGAGTTTGTCGCCCGCCTGCTCGCGCTATGCCCGAACGCACTGGTGGTCACGGGTCTCGGTTCGCCGACCTACGACGTCTTTGCTTCCGGCGACTCGGACCGCTACTTCTATCTCTGGGGCGCAATGGGCGGCTCGACCTCGATCGCGTTGGGCCTCGCACTCGCGCAACCCGATCGCCCCGTGCTGGCGATTACCGGTGACGGCGAGCAGTTGATGGGCGTCGGCAGCCTCGCGACCGCCGGCGCACAGCAGCCGCCCAATCTGTCCGTGGTCGTACTGGACAACGGCCATTTCGGTGAGACAGGCATGCAGCGCAGCCATAGCAGTCTTGGGACCAGGCTCGCGCAGGTGGCTCGCGCATGCGGCATCGAGCAGGCTGCGGAAATTCACTCGCTCGACGACGTCGAGGCGCTAGCCGGGCGGATCAACGCGCGAGCGGGTCTGAACTTCGCGCAGGTGCATGTCAAAGCGGACGAGTTGCCACGTGCGTTGCCGTCGCGCGATGGCGTCTTCGTGAAAAATCGCTTCCGTCAGGCGCTCGGCTTCGCTTTGCTGTGATCAGGCTATGAAACCGTCCACGACGACTCCGCTTTCCGCTGAACTCGAGGCGCAGTACAACATGCGTCTGCTGCGCCCCGATTTCGAAGCGAACCTGCTGCAAGCATGGCTGTCGCGTTCGGCCGCGTTCCGCCGCTCGCCTCGCGCGCAACTAAATGTCGTATACGGTCCGGGGCCGCGGGATCGTCTGGACTACTTTCCTGCAGCGTCCGCCGACGCACCGCTGCTGATTTTCTTTCACGGCGGCTTCTGGCAGCGCGGCGACAAGTCGGTCTATAGCTTCGTGGCCGAGCCGTTCGTGGCCGAAGGCATATCGGTCGTGCTGGTGAACTACACGTTGTGTCCGGCCGTGTCAGTCGACGAAATCGTCGCGCAGTCGCAACGGGCGCTTGCATGGCTGTGGCGTCATGCGGGCGAACTCGGCTGCTCGCGCGAGCGCTGGTTCGTCAGTGGCCATTCGGCGGGCGGCCACCTCGCGTCGCGAATGATAGCGACGCATTGGGATGCGCTCGGCGACGATCTGCCGAAGCAGATGCTCAGCGGCGCGATCCTGATCTCGGCACTGTTCGACCTGGAACCGCTGTGCGAAACCTCGATCAACGAAGGCTTGCAACTCGATCGTGAGCAGGCGCGCGCCGTGAGTGCATTACGACATCCGCCCGCGACCGACGCGCCGCAATTGATCGCCGTGGGCGGCGTCGAGACGCCGGCGTTTCATCAGCAGGCTCGCGCTTACGAAACGGCATTCGGAAAGGCCAAGCGGTTCATGCCGTATTACCGTATCGACGACTGCGACCATTTCGACGTGTTGCAGGCCTTCGCGGATCAGACCCATCCGTTCTTCGTGCGCTGCCGCGATTTCGTCCAGATGCGATAACGCTAGCGCGGCATGCGGAGTGCGAAGTGCGGCGTGCAAGCGCGGATGCGAACGTCACGCAGCGCGCCTGCTCCCGCTTCAGCTTTCGCGAAGCCCGCTCAATCCACCATCCCCAGCAGCGCACGAATATCACGTCCCGGTTCGGCGTCCGATCCATACGAGAAGTCGCCGCGCGCCTGCCGCTGCACCAGTTGATCCATCAGGAAACGGTAGCGCGTTCCCGGTGCATCGAAACGCGAATGCAGATCGAGGCGCTCGTCCGGATCGAAATAGCGCTCGTTCTGCGGCCGGATCACCGAGTTGTCCTGCGGCTGGATCACGAACGCGATGCGGGGCATCACATAACGCAGTGGAATGGGTGCGGCGGTCGTATTGAAGGTGACGTCGCAGCGCGAGCGATGGCGGCCCACCGGCACGAACGGCTGCAGGTTCGGCACATCGTAGCCGGGCCTGAAGCGCGGATAGGAAATGCACACGTTGCTGCGCAAATGCACGTGCAGCACCGCACGGAAATCCTGGTACTTCGCGCGTACGCCGCCGACCCAGCGCATGATCGGCGCCACCGACTTCTGCGTGACGATGCGGGTGCGCGTGACCGTCTCCGAGGTCCATTCCGTTTCGACTATGTCGGACTCAGAGGTGCCGTCGCCGATCGTATTCGCGTGCAGAAAATCGGCATGCGTGAGGTCGATCAGATTCTCGATTGAAAGCGCCGAAGTCGAATCGAAGCGCACCGTGCGTTGCGTGTAACCGGGCAAGCTGCCGTCGAGCGGCAGAAAAGGAATGTGCGGCAGCAATTTCTCGTCGGCGTTATCCGGATTGCCGTACCACGACCAGATATAGCCATAGCGTTCCACCACCGGATAGAAACCCGAGCCGCCGGTGAACGCACTAGCCTGCGCACGGCGCTGTTCGAGCTGCTCAGGACGAAACTCGGCGGCGAGTGGCTTACCTGCGTGGTCGCGCCAAAGAAAATAGGGCTGCGAATGGACGATGCGACGAATCGGCTTCTCCGTCACGTCGCGGCTATGCGAGACCGGAAACCAGGTGTCGCGCAGATCGTAGTTGAGCGGGGTCCAGTCGCGGCGCGCCGATCTGGACGACGTGGCGGCCGCGGAGGCCGCGGCATTGGCCGTATCGGCGGCGAGCGTTTCAGTGACGGCATTCATCTTGTGATGCTCCTTGTCGAAATGGAAAGCAGCTCAGGCGGCCTCGCTCAGCGGCGCACACCGCGCGGCGCGTGCCGCGGCCAGATCACGCGACGGCGCCACCAGCAACGCAGCCAGCGCGGCGCCGTCGATCATTGAATGGATCCGGAACGGCGCGCGTGCGCGAGCCCGGGCGAGATGCCAGCGAAGCGGCGCGCCGGCCACCCGCGTGTCGTGTCTGAAGCCTCGCCAGCACAGGCTGGTGGTGCCGCGCCGATTGGCGCTGGAGGCGATGGACACGCTCACGAGCGGCGCCTCGTCCGCATCGAGCAGATCGACACGGATCGTGCCGCCCTCGAGCGGTACCGCCGTGCGCACAATCAGCGGATGATCGATCACGAAAGCCGGCGGCAGCATCCGTGTCCTCCATACCGCACCGCGATCGACCACGAGACGCCCTGCTTCCAGGCGTGGATCGCCGAGGAAGAAATCGGTCATGCGTACGCTGCCGAATTCGAGCAGGCATTCGGGACCGTCGAGCATCGCCGCGAGATATTCATCGTGGGCGATATTGGCCACCGCCGCGCCACTGAACTCGCTGCCCCGCGGTTGATAGTCCGCGCCCGGCAGCGGCGCGTCGTCGGGGCTGCCCTCGCCTAACCACACGTGCACGAAGCCATGGCTTTCGGCAACCCGGTAGGCACGCGCACCGTAACGCGACGGCACGCGCTCGTCCTCACGCAGATTCGGAATCGTCGTGCACATGCCGGTCGTACCATTGAAGGTCCAGCCGTGGTAACCGCATTGCAGCCCCTTCGGCGTGACCGTCCCCAGTGCAAGCGGCACGCGCCGATGCGGACACCGATCCTCCAGCGCGCAAAGTTCGCCCGTCGCATTGCGAAACAGCACCAGCGCCTCGCCATTGCACACGGCCGCGAGCGGCTTCTCGCTGTTCACCGATTCGCGAAGGGCCGCCGCCCACCAGTTGCCTGTCGTCATACGCATGTCTCCGTCTTTTTATCGAGTGTCGCCGGCGCGGCGCAACAGCGCATCGCACCGGCTCGCGTTGCAGCCTTCCTTGCGTGTTGCGCTTTTCCCTGCGCCAGCGCTTCAGGCAGCGACCTGCTCGCTGACGTCAAGCTTCAGCAGCTTGATGGCGTTGCCGCTGCGGATTTTCTCGCGATCCGTTTCGGAGAGCCCGAGGCCTTCGGTCAGATCGCCGTGCTCATACGCGCCGCCGAAATTCGTGCCGTACAACAGGTTGTCCACCCCTACCACCTCCACCACGCCGCGCCGCAAACCGGTCGCGTGCACATCGAGGTCGAAATAGAAGTTCGGCAGATAGTCCATCACCGGACGCTTGTTGCGCGAATCCGGCGCCATCACGCGATTGAGATCGTTCAGGCGTCCAAGCTGGAAAATCGCCATGCCGCCCGCATGCGTGATGTAGGTCTTCAAGCCAGGAAACGTGTCCAATGCGCCGCCGTTGATCAAATTCCAGAAAAACAGCGTTTCGTCGAAGCAGTCGCCGACGATCGAGGTGGTCTCGAACCTGTCGTCGGTATGCTTTTCGCCCCAGTAGATAGACTGGTTGAAGCCGTGCACCATGATCGGCGCATCGAGCTTTTCGAGTTGTTCCCACACCGGAAACAGTTCTTCGCTATACGCTTCGAGACCATTGAAATTGGCGCCGCCCACGCATACCCCCCTGGCGCCGAGTTGCGTCACCGCGCGCTCGATTTCGCGTGCGGCCTCGGCCGGATTGGCGAGGTTCGCATGCGCCCAGAACGCGAAATGCTCCGGGTCCTTGGCGCAGAACGCCGAGAGTTCGTCGTTACAGATACGCGCGTATTCGTCGCCGAATTCGCCGGCCCAGTACATGAACGCATGCGACGGCGTGGACAGCACCAGCTTGTCGACCCCGCGCTCGGTCATCAGCTTGCGGCGCGCTTCGTGAGTCATGCGTGCGAGCAGATTCGCCTCGGCTTCGTCGTCGTCGCGCGCTTTTGACGGTTGCGTCGTGCCGAGCGAAAAATGACCCACGGTCAGGCCTTTGGTCTTCATGAATGGGCCCCAGAATTCATGACGCTTGAGCATCGCAGGGGTGAAAAGATGGGCGTGGACGTCGATCAGCATGGGTCGTTCTCCTGGTATGGCGGGGGATGGCTGGGTAGGGCCGCTTATGGCCGCTTATGGCCGTTCATTGACGCCGTCGCTGCGCGCATATCATGCGGGCCGCGGCGCGAGGTTCAAAATGCGCGCACGACACGTCAGCGCGGCGCGCTCTGCCTGATTAATTCAATCTGTCCGCTCCACTGCTGCCGGCATGCGGCCCATGAAACCTGCCGCGCGCTGATGAAACTGGCCACTGCCGGTGGCGCCCGCCACCGTCACGCCGGAATCGATGACCAGCGTGTGCGCGGTGACATGGCGCGCATCGTCGCTTGCCAGGTAGACGAGCGCTGCCGCGATTTCCTCCGGCATCAGCGGCGTACCGAGCGGCGATGCCGCAGCCGCCGCGCCGAGCGCCGCTTCGAGACTGCCGCGGCCCTGCACGATCATGTTAGTGACGGTTGTACCCGGCGCTACCGCGTTGACGCGCACGCCGTGAGGCGCGAGTTCCGAGGCCGCTGATCGCGTGAGGCCTATTACGCCGTGTTTGGCCGTGGTGTACGCATGCGGCCCGAGGCCGCCGATCACGCCGGCAGTACTCGCCACCGAGAGAATGCAGCCGCTCTTTTGCCGCACCATCGCCCGAGCGGCGTGCTTGATGCCGTAAAACACGCTATCGAGCAGCACAGCAAGCGTGGCGTGCCAGGCGATGGCGTCAGTATCGAGGATCGAGCCGAACGCGCCCACCAGTCCCGCGTTGTTCACCATGCAGTCGAGCCGGCCATGCCGTTGCACTGCATGCTCGACCGCCTGAGCGACCTGTGCTTCAACGCTCACGTCGGTGCGCACGAACGATGCGTTCGCCAGTTCGCGCGCCAGAGAAGCGCCACCGTCAGCGTCGATATCGGCCAGCACGAGCGTGGCGCCCTCCGCCGACATGCGCCGGGCCGCCGCCGCGCCGATGCCGCTGGCGGCGCCGGTAATCAGCGCGACCTGACCTTGCAGACGTTCAGTCATTGGGTGCCCGCGCTCAAGGGATCATCAGACCGCCGTCTACCGCCAGCGTCTGTCCGGTGATGAAGTTCGCGCCGTCGCTGACGAGAAAGAGCAGCACCGGCGCCATCGCCGTGTCCGGGTCGCCAAGCCGCCCGCCGAGCGGTATCTGCTGCGCCATGAAAGCGTCGTGCGCGGCGAGTTGCTCGGCATCCAGCCGGGCGCGGAATTTTTCGTACATCGGGGTCCACATGGCGGGCGCCAATGCATTGACCGTGATGCGATACTTGCCCCACTCCTTGGCCGCCGTGCGAGTCCAGCCAAGCACCGCCGCCTTGGCCGCGGAATAGTGCGCGAGACCCGGCACGCCCATCACGCCCGCCGCCGACGCGAAATTGACAATGTGCCCGCCACGTTCTTTCAGATGTACGAAGGCGGCCTGATTGGTGTTGAGCGTGCCGCGCGCGTTGACGTCGAACATCAGGTCCCAATCTTCCTGGGTGATCGATTCCGCTGGCGATTTGCGCTCAACGCCGGCGATATTCACCAGCGCATCGAGGCCGCCGATGCGCTCCACCGCCGCGCTGAAAGCGTCGTCGACCTGTGCGCGCTGGCTCACGTCGCAGCGGAAATAATGCGCGACGCCCGGCCCCTTTGCGGATGCCTCTGCGGCAACGTTGCGGCCCGCCTCGTCGTTCAGATCGAGTGCCGCCACTTTCGCCCCCGCCGCGACCAGGGCCTTGACCGCGCTCGCGCCGATGCCGCTCGCCGAGCCCGTCACGATCACGCGTTTGTTCTGGATATCCATGCCTGACTCCGTGTTCCGGTTCTGTTCGTATCGAATGCGCTATGCGCTGCGCCGCCGGGAGTGCCGTGCGTCACGCCAGTTGCACAATCAGTTCTTTGGCCTGCCCGAGCAGGCGCACAGCCGACGCATGATGCCTGCTGCCCAATTCCGCCGATGACTTGCCCGCGCACGAGCGCGCATAACTGCCCTCCAGCAGAATGCCGAGCTTGAAGCGCGCGAGCACGACATACCAATCGATCGCGCCCAGGTCACGATCGCTGCGCTCGCGGTAGTAATCGACCAGTTCGGCGGCGCTCGGGAATCCGCGCCACGGCGTGACACGTATCGTTCCCGCGCCTTGACCCTCGGCATTCGGCCAAGTCGCCACCAGCCAGCCGAGATCGAGCAAAGGATCGCCGACCGTGGCCAGTTCCCAGTCGATGATCGCCGCGAGTTCGGCCGAGTCGTTGCAAAACATCACGTTAGCCAGATGAAAATCGCCATGCAGAATGCCGGTACGTGACGGCGCGGGGCGATTCGCTTCCAGCCACTGCGCGACCTCGACGACGCCCGGCAATGAGGCCGGACCGGGCCAGCCCGCATGCACCTGGTAATGCTCGAGCTGACCGCGCCAACGCGCGACCTGCCGTTCAAGGAAGCCCTGCGGTTTACCGAAGTCGCCAAGTCCAACCGCCAATGGATCGACTTCGCCGAGCCTCAGCAGCGCATCCACCATCGAGTAACCCATGCGTTGCTGCGCTTGCGGCTGCGCATGAAAATCCGGTAATGCCGCGGCAGAAGCGTTGAAGCCCTCCACCGGCGCCATCAGATAAAACGGTGCGCCGAGCACGGCGTCGTCGGTGCAGGATCCGAACAGCGCCGGATGCGGCACCGCGGTGCCTGCCAATGCCCCCAGGACGCGCGCCTCGCGCGCGATGGTCGCGCACACTTCCGGCCGTGCGTGCAAGGGCGGCCGGCGCAGGACGAATTCACGCGCGCCGCGTCTGAAGCGCAACAGGATGTTTTGCGTGCCGCCCGTGAGAGGCCGCGCGTCGACAATCGGTCCGCTTTCGAGTGACTGCTCATCCATCCATTGCGTGAGCCGTTCGAGGTCCACGGCCGCTTGCCAGCCGGAATTCGTCATCACATGCTCCTGTGAGCGGGTTAGCCAAGCGCCGCGCGGAATTTGCGCTCGGCTGCCGCGGCCGCGGTCGGCCGATGGTACGCGGGGAACAGGTCGGCGCACGGCGCATAGTCACGCAGCAACTGTTTGGCGACGGTAACCTTGTGCACCTCGGTCGGACCGTCGGCGAGACCCATCTGGAAGGCGCGCGAGATCATGCCGGCGAACGGCATTTCGGAAGAAGCGCCGATCGAACCATGCACATGCAGCGCGCGCGCCGCGATGTCGTGCAGCACCTTTGGCATAGCGGCCTTTACCGCGGCGATGTCCTTGCGCACCTTCTGGTAGTCCTGATAGCGATCGATGCGCCACGCAGTGCGCATCACGAGCAAGCGGAACTGCTCCAGTTCGAGCCACGAGTCCGCGATCTTTTCCTGCACCATCTGCTTGTCGGCGAGCGAGGTGCCCTGCGTGTGGCGTGACAGCGCGCGCTCGCACAGCGCGTCGAGCGCTTTCTGCGCCAGCCCGATGGTGCGCATCGCGTGATGCACACGGCCGCCGCCGAGCCGTACCTGGGCGACCACGAAGGCCTCGCCGGGCGCGCCGAGCATGTGGTCGGCCGGCACCCGCACCTGATCGAAGGCAAGATACGCATGCGTCGCTTCGGGTTCGTCGGCCATCCCGACATTGCGCAGAATGCTCAAGCCCGGTGTACCCGCCGGCACGATGAACATCGACATGCCCTTGTAGGCGGAAACGTCGGGATCGGTGATCGCCATCACGATGAAAAAGTCCGCGAACCGCGCGTTCGAAGCAAACCATTTCTGCCCGCTGATCACCCAGTCGTTACCGTCGCGCGCCGCACGGGTCGTGAAAACCTTCGGGTCGGCGCCGCCTTGCGGCTCGGTCATCGCGAAACAGGAGACGATATCGCCCGCCAGCAAAGGCGCGAGATAACGCGCCTTCTGCGCTTGCGTGCCGTAATGCGCGAGGATTTCCGCATTGCCCGAATCGGGCGCCTGGCAGCCGAATACGATCGGCGCGAACAGCGCGCGGCCCAGAATCTCGTTGATCAGCGCGAGCTTGACCTGGCCATAGCCCGGGCCGCCGAGTTCGGGACCGAGGTGGCACGCCCACAGCTTGCGGTCCTTCACCTGCTGCTGCAGCGGCCTCACGAGAATCTGGAACTTCGGGTCGTGGATATTCCACGGGCTGCCCAATACATGTTCGAGCGGTTCGACTTCGTCGCGCACGAACTGCTCGATCCAGTCGAGTTCGGCCTGAAAGTCAGGATCGGTTTCAAAGTCCCAGGACATGCGATTCCTCTTCGAGGTGAGCGTGCGGATAAGCGTCAGGCGAGCAACATGCCGCCGTCGAGCAGCAAGGTCTGGCCGAGCATGTACGCGGACAACGGCGACGCCAGAAACAGTGCGCCACCGGCCATGTCCGCGGGCGTGCCGAGGCGGCCGAGCGGAATGCGCCGCAGCGCGCCTTCGAGGCGCTTCGGATCGGCGGTCGTCACGCGCGTGAGCTTGGTTTCCACGAGCCCAGGCGCGATCCCGTTCACGCGGATGCCGTCGCGTGCCCACGCCTCACCTAGCGTGCGAGTCAGACCGAAGGCGCCGGTTTTCGACGCGTTGTATGCGGGGTTGCCGCGCGTCGAATGAAACGCCGCAGCCGAGCTGACGATGATCATCGCGCCGCGCGCCGCCTTCAACGGTTCGAAGCAACGGTCCGCACAGGTCATCAGGCTGGTGAGGTTGATGTCGAGCACCTTTTTGAAGCCTGCCGTCTTGAACTCCTGACGGTCGTATAGGACCGTACCTTGTGCCTGCACCAGCACGTCGAGACGATCGAACGGCAATTCGCAGCGTTCGATATTGGCCGACTCCGAGACGTCCACCTGGGTGTAATGCAGCCCCGTCAGATTCGAATCGATCGAATCGGCGTAGTCGGATATCGAAGCGCGCGTGCCCCACACATGCACGGTCGCGCCACGTTGCAGAAACGCCTGGGCAATACCGTTCCCGATACCGCTCGAGCCGCCCACCACCAGCACGTTCTTGCCGGTGAAATCCAGTTCGTTCATTGTCCTTGTCTCCGTGGCGCTCAAATAGGGCGCTCAAATGCGCGCGACACCCTGACTGACCAGTTCTTCGATATGTTGCGCATCGAAGCCCAGCATCTCCAGCACCTCGCGGCTGTGCTCGCCGAGCGCG
Organism: Paraburkholderia sp. BGA-UO-ETr-F12; assembly: GCF_059567945.1. Classification (NCBI taxonomy): domain Bacteria; kingdom Pseudomonadati; phylum Pseudomonadota; class Betaproteobacteria; order Burkholderiales; family Burkholderiaceae; genus Paraburkholderia; species Paraburkholderia sp. BGA-UO-ETr-F12. The sequence continues at coordinate 304,417 of NZ_JCAQOZ010000066.1, forward strand.
GGCGGTGCTCGTTCGATCACGAGCGGTAAATCATCGAAGTCCCATAGCGCGCCGATCTGCTGCAGCGAGCCGTAGACGGCGTGGCCATACGTAGCGTGCAGCCCGGCGGCGGCATGGTCGGCGCTGTCGAGAAACGCGTCGCTTTGCGATTCCAGTGCGGGCTCGGCGGGCACACCCGCTCGATGCAACGTGGCCAGTGCCGCCGTTACATCGAGCGCTGCGAGCATGGCTTCGGCTTTCTCGCCGGTGGTCCGCGTGAAGGCGTCGGCTTCTTTCGCGCTCAATGCGGCCACGGCGATCCAGCCGTCCTTGCACCGATACAAACGATGCGTCGGCGCGATGCCGTGCTGGCCCGCGTCGAGATGGGCCATCGGTGTCAGGGCGCGCTCCCGCTCGATTACGACGGCCTCGCTCGCCGTCATCGTCATCGCGCCAAGCAGCGACGAGGCGACCGTCTGTCCCTCGCCGGTCCGCATGCGCGCGAGATGCGCGAGCAGGACCGCGAACACCGACGACAAAGCCGCCAGATGATCGCCGACGCCAAAGCGCAGCCAGCTCGGCGGATTGCCCTCGCCGCCCGATTCCACTTCCCAGCCCACCGCCGCCTGCATCAACTGATCGAAGCCGGGCCAATCGGCACGCGGGCCTTGCGGACCGTATGAGCTGACATGCGCGCAGACGAGCGCCGGCTTGATGGCCCGCAACTGCTCGGGCGCGATGCCGAGCTTACGTGCCGCCGGCAGACGCACGTTGTGATGGACGATGTCAGCCCAATTCGCCAGTGCTTCGATAACCGGCTTGCTGCCTTCGGCGCCGAGCTTCAGGGCGAGCCCGCGCTTGCCGCGCTGCGTGCCGGCGAAGGCGCGCTCGAGCCGTCGCATTGCGTCGCCCGCGGGCGGTTCGACCTTGATGACGTCGGCGCCGAGGTCCGCGAGCACCATGCAGGCAAACGGACCGGCGAGATACGCGCCGAGGTCGAGCACCTTGAGCCCATCGAGTGGCGGACGGGACGCCGCAGACGCGGCGCCCGATGGTTGGGCTACGTGAGTGGCGCCGGTGTCCGCGCGAGCGGTCGCGCCAAAGCGGTTCTTGTCCGACCAGCCTGTATCGCGTATTGCCGTCGGCGCTTGCAACGGTCCGCGCACGTGCGCCGGCGGATCGACGTGATACGCCGGTCCGGGTTGGGACGTCGCGCCGAACACCGGATCGTCCACGCTAACTACATAACCGTTGAGCCGCGCCTGCTCGTCGGCGTAAATCTCGCCGAATGGCGCGGCGATCTGCGCCGCCACGTCGTGCGCCCAGAAATGTTCGACCCAGTCCTGCGCGTTGCGCGTGGCGATGATTTCCCGGTTCGCGCCAAAGTTGGGCGCGACATGGCTCGGCGGCCATTGTGCGTTGGCGCGCGCCACCTCGTCCGGACCCATTGCAGCAAGCGCTTCGGCCATCCACGGCGCGGCGTCGGGCGAGTAATGCACGTGAATCCAGCGGCCGTCCGCGCAGCGATGCAGCGGAATCGGCACGCTCTTGTCGAGTCCCTTGGCAAACACGGGGGTGGGCTGCGCGGCGCGTGACCAGTGCATCGTCATCGGCACGAGCGCGGCTTGCGCGAGACTGGTATGGGCAATGCCGCCCTGCCCGTCGCGTTCACGCGCGATCAGCCGCGCCATGACACCCACCGCGCTGAGCCAACTCGCGATCCAACTGGCGAACGGCATGCGGATAAATACCGGACCAGGCCGATGCCCGGGTTGTTCGTCAAGGATGCCGAGGCGCGCGAGCACCAGCGTCTCGCGCACCGGTGCGTCGGCGAGTGCGTGACGGCGCGGCCAGCCGCCTACGCTCGCGATGACGAGCGCCGGATAGCGTTGCCGCAATTGCCCGTCGTCCAGCGACCATGTGGCGGCTTCAGCGGGCGTGAGGTCGTGGACCAGCACGTCGGCATCCGGCAGCAGGCTCTCGAGCAGCTCGCGCCGCGCGGCACCGTCGCCCTCGGTCACGCGGCGCTTGCCGCGGTCGAGCACATGAAAGCGTGCCGCGTCGCGCTCGGCCTCGTGGCGCGGGCGTTCGATTTTCACGACCTCCGCGCCGGCTTCGGCCAGATACAGCGCCGTGGCGCTGCCTGCAAGGCCTGTGGCGAAGTCGATGACTTTCAGACCGGCCAACAGCGCCGGCCGCGCGTTTTGCGTCCGTTGTGCACCGTCGGTTTGAACGGCGCTCATGCTTCGACTTCCTGCACCACCGGCCGCACGATCCTGCTGCGCAATACGCCGATGCCCTCCACCTCCAGTTCGACCACATCGTCCGGCTTCAGATAACGGAGCTGTTCAAGTCCGCAGCCGTTGCCAACTGTGCCTGAACCCAGGAACTCGCCCGGATGCAAAGTCTCGGAGCGCGAGATATGCGCAATCACGTCCTCGAATTGCCAGCGCATGTCGCGCGTGTTGCCGCGGCCCCATTCCTCGCCGTTGACGCGGGCAATCATGGTCAGGTCGTAGGGGTCGCCCAGTTCATCGGCGGTGACGAGGCATGGACCCATCACGTTCGCCGTATCGAAGTCCTTGCCTTTGGCCGGCCCGAGCATGCCGCCCATTTCGGTGGCCTGGGCGTCGCGCGCGCTGATGTCGTTGAAGATCGTGTAACCGTAGATGTGCGCGCGCGCATTCTCGCGTGAGACGTCTTTCGCGCGCTGGCCGATGTAGCAGCCGAATTCCAGTTCGAAGTCGAGCAGCTTGCTATACGCAGGCCAGATCACGTCGTCGTCGGGGCCGATCACCGCGAAACGGTTGCACTTGTAGTAGATCGGCTGACGGTTGAAGGTGTCGATCACGCGATCGTCGGCGCGCGTGTTCATCGCCTTCAGCGTCGCTTCCGGGTCGGGCGTACGCAAGGCGCGCGCTCGGCGCGCCGCGGCGAAGCTCTGCCGCAGGTGCAGTTCGAAGCACGAGCAGTCGCGCATCTGCGTGGGCGGTTGAATCGGCGCCAGCAGCTTCACGGCACTGCGTTCGCGCACCGCGTCGGCGGGCGCGCGGGCCAGCAGAGCGCGTGCTTCTTCGAGCAGGGGCTCGCCGCCTGTCAGCAAGGCCTGCACGCTTGCCAACGCGACGCTGTCGCCGCCGCGCACGATGCGGCTCGCCTCACGCAAATCGAGTACCGCCTGATCGTTGTCGAACAAGGCGCCCGAGCGCTGCACGCCGTCGGCCAATTGGAAAGTGACGAGTCTCATCGAAAGGTTCCGGCTTGAGGGGATGAATCGGACGCAGCGGCGGCGATACCCGGCATGGCGCGCCGCAGGACCACCGGCAGGCCGCCGTGAGTGCGCTTGCTCATCCAGTGGGACAAGGCCGCGTCCATGTAATCGGCGTGGCCGGGAAACCAGTCGGCGAGTGCTTGCGCCAGTTCACGCGCGACCTGACTCGCGGCGCCGTCGTGCAGCATCTGTGCAACTGCGCGCACCGAGCGCAGAACCGCCGCGTGTTCGTCCGCGTGACACTGGGCGGCGGGAAAGCTCGTGTCCCGCATCCATTGCTCTTCCTGCTCGAAATGAGCGAGCGCATGGCGCTCGAAAGCCGCGAGCATTTCCTGCACGGCCGCCTCGTCGCATTGCTGCAAGGCGGCGACGCATTCGACGAACTCATGGTGGGTATCGTCCATTGGCGCAAAGCCGAGCAGGAAACCATCGTTCCAGCTCAGCGTGGCGCCGGGCTGCCGCTGTGCAGCGTGATCGGGAGGAAGCGCGGCGCCCATTACATGCGCCCCGCTACGGGCAGACACGCGCCGGTCACCGCACTGGCGTCGTCCGACAGCAGGAAGGCGATCACCGCGGCAAGCTGATCCGCCGCAACCCAGCGCGACGTATCGGCGTCCGGCATAGCTGCACGATTCGCAGGCGTATCGATGATGCTCGGCAGCACCGCATTGACGGTGACGTTCCGGTCTTTCAGTTCTTCCGCGAGCGCTTCGGTGAGCCGCGCGACGCCCGCTTTCGACGCCGCGTACGCACCCATGCCCGCACCCGCTTTCTGGGCGGCCAATGCGCCGACGTTCACGATGCGTGCGCTCTTCTCGCGCAGCAGATAGGGCAGGACTTCATGCGAAGCGATCGCCGCAGTGCGCACGTTCATCGCGTAGAGGCGATCCCACGTTTCAATGCTGCCCGATTCCAGCGTTTCCCATGCAAAACCACCCGCGATGTTGACCAGCGCATCGATACCGCCGAGCCGCCCGGCGATCTGCCCGAACGCACTCGCGGTGTTGGCTGCATCGCCAAGATCGACGTTGCCGAATACCGCTTCGACAGCGTCGATCGCCACGCTTGCAGCGCGATCCACCAGCGCGACGCGCGCACCGCGCGCGCTCAGTTCGGCGCCGACCTGGCGCCCTAGCGCGCCAAGACCGCCCGTGACGATGACCCTGCGATGGATGAGTTGATTGGCCGGCATAAGAACGCCTGTCTCCTGTGTTTGAGCGGGCTTCTGAGTGATTTCCCTGGCGGGAAAACCCTGCACCGTTCTCGCTAATTTAATACATTTTTCGCGTTTCTGTTCATATATTATGGCGACATCAACCCACGGTCAACTGCCAGGCAATACGAAATCAAGCGCATCCATGCCGAGAAAACTCCCTCTTCTGACTGCTGAAACCACGCCGTTCTGGCAAGGCGGTGAACACGGCGTGCTGAACGTCTACCACTGCGATGCATGCCGCCATCTGTTTCATCCGCCCGCGCCGCTCTGCCCGCGCTGCGCGTCGTCGTACGTCGGTGCGAAGCCGGTGTCGGGACGCGGCAAGGTAGTGAGTTTCACGATCAATCATCAGGCATGGCTGCCCGATCTTCCGGTGCCGTATGTCGTCGCGATCGTCGAACTCGCCGAGCGCGAAGGCCTGCGTTTCGTAACGAATATCGTCGGCGGCGAAGTCGGCGACGTGCATATCGGCATGCCCGTGCGCGTGAAATTTGAACAGCAGGAAGACGTCTGGTTGCCGCTCTTCGAAGCCGATCCCGAACGGAGCGCGACATGAGCGAGAACCTCTTCGAGAAGAACGTGGCGATCAGCGGCATCGGCCAGTCGGAAGTGGGCCGGCCTTCGAACCGCACCGCGATGCAGTTGAGCGTGGACGCCGCGCTCGAGGCGATTGCCGATGCGGGCCTCACTCGCGAGGACATCGACGGCATTTCGTGCTGGCCCGGCGACAACGACAACGGCAACCCATTCTCGCCGGTAGGCCCCAATGCGCTGATGAACGTGCTCGGCCTGAAGGTGAACTGGTATGGCGCGGGTTACGAAGGGCCCGGGCCGCTCACGGGTCTGGTGAACGGTGCGATGGCGATCGCCGCCGGTTTGTGCAAGCACGTGCTGGTGTTTCGTACCATTACCGAGGCGAGCGCGCGCCTCAAAAACAAAACTGCGAGCGCCCTCACCAACAAGACGGTGGGTCGCGACAGCAGCTATTTCTGGCAGTGGTACACGCCCTTCAATGTCGTCTCCGGCATCAACCTGATGGCGCTGTATGCGCAACGTCACTTTCACGAATACGGCACGACGCCCGAGCAACTTGCACAGATTCCGCTGACCTGTCGCGCCAACGCGATGCTTAACCCGAAGGCGGTGTTTCGCAACGCAATGACGATGGACGACTACCTCGCCTCGCGCATGATCTCCACGCCGCTGCGCATGTTCGATTGCGACGTGCATTGCGACGCGTCCACGGCCATCGTGCTGTCACGCGCCGATCTTGCACGTAATGGACCGAACGCACCGATCCGGCTCGAAGCCATCGGCTCCGCGCTGCATCAACCGTGGTCGTGGGATCAGATTTCGTTGACGGAGATCGCCTGCTTCGACGTCGGACGCATGCTGTGGTCGCGCACCGATCTGAAGCCGAAAGACGTCGGCAATGCGCAGCTCTATGACGGTTTCTCGATCCTGACGATGCTATGGATGGAAGGACTCGGCCTGTGCCCGCGCGGCGAGAGCGGCGCATTTGTCGAAGGCGGCCAGCGTATTGCGCGTGACGGCTCCTTGCCGTTGAACACCAACGGTGGTCAGTTGTCCGGCGGACGTACGCATGGCCTCGGCTACGTGCATGAAGCCTGTACGCAGCTATGGAACCGGGGCGGCGAACGCCAGGTCGCGCCGCACGAGGTGGCGATTGCCGCCGCGGGCGGTGGACCGCTTGGCGCCAGCGTGCTGCTGGTCAAGGAATGATACTGCTCGCCTGAAGACCGATGTCGCCGCCAATCGGGTGGCATCCCAGGGCATTTACCGAGTTATCCCGACAAATCTATATGTAGAATTGTTTTCTGTATATGGAATATCACGCCAGCGGCGGACTGCTTCTCCGGCGCGCTTTGCGCGCACAGTGGCCGCTTGCCGATCCGTAAAGGAACCGCCGATGTCCTCCTCTGACTCGTCTCAATCCGCCGCCATCGACCTCGCCGAATTCCGCTCCGGCTGGCGCCCCGTGCTGATGGCCATGCTCGGGCTCGGCGTGGCCGCCAACGCTTCGCTGCTGTATGCATTCGGTTCGCTGGTGATTCCACTGCAACATGCATTCGGCTGGAGCCGCGGTGAATTGCAACCAGCGATCAGTTTTCTGTTCGGTGGAGCGGTGATCGGCGCGCAAATCGTCGGCTGGCTCAATGACCGCTACGGAATGCGGCATGTGACGATCGCGTCGCTGATCGGGCTCGCTGTCGTCTACGCGTTGATGTCGCTGATGCAGGTGATGGGGCACTCGATCGGCTGGCTCTATCTTATGTGCACGCTGCTGCCGATCGCAGGCATGGGCACGATGCACATCACGTGGACGCATCTGGTCAACCTGTGGTTCGAGCGCAATCGCGGGTTGGCGCTTGCCGTGATGCTATCGGGCACAGGCCTCTCAGCAATTCTGATTCCGTCGGCGGTGACATGGGTGATCGGCCGCTGGAACTGGCAAGCCGCGTTTCTTTTGCTGGCAGCGCTGCCGTTGATTCTGGTGTTGCCGCTCGTGCTGATGTGGTTGCAGACGCCGGACGGGCAAGACGCACCCGCGGGGCGGCGCGAGCGCGCCGCGGACCGTCACGCAGCGCCGGCGGCACGGGCGCACACGGGGCTCGCGTTCCGTGACGCGATTGGTTCGGCGCGCTTCTGGACGCTCAACATCGCCCTTTCGCTCGTCGTGGCTGCGACCGTCTCGATGGTTAGCAACACCGTGCCGCTTCTGCGCGACAAAGGGCTCTCGGCGGCCGAAGCCAGTCATATTTTCGGCAGCTTCGGACTCTCGCTGATCGGTGGCCGGCTGCTCGTCGGCTACCTGATCGATCGTTTGTGGGCGCCCGCGGTGGCTGCCGTCGCTCTGGCCATGCCCGCTTTCGGCTGTTTGCTGCTGTCTACCACCGGCGCCGATCACGCCGCCACGCTCGCGCTTGCGACGCTGTTGATCGGGCTCGGCGCCGGCGCCGAGTTCGACATTGCCGCGTATCTGATGGCGCGTTACTTCGGCATGCGCGACTACGGGCGCCTGTTCGGCGTGCACGTCGCGCTGATCACCATTGCATCCGCACTGGCACCGTGGCTGTTCGGCCGGATCTACACCGTGACCGGCTCATACACGACGATGCTGGCGATCTGCGGCGCCGCTTTTCTGCTCGGTGCGATCACGCTGCTGCCGCTCGGCCGTTACCCGAAATTCGATTCGCTGAATCTGGCTTGATCACTCGACCTCCCGATCCTCTCATGTCATTGAATAACGTTGTCATCGTCGGTGCGGGTCAGGCCGGTTATCAGACCGCGGCCTCGCTGCGGCAGGAAGGTTTTGAAGGCGGCATCACGCTGATCGGCGACGAGCCGGGTGTGCCTTACCAGCGTCCACCGCTGTCGAAGGCTTACCTGCTCGGCAAGATCGGCGCCACTGCGCTGCGTTTTCGGACCCACGAATGGTTCGAGCAGCAACGTCTCGAGCGGATCGAAGCGCGGGTCACGCGGATCGATCGCGAAACGCAGCGCGTGGAACTGGCCAGTGGCAAGCGTGTGCCGTACGACCACCTGGTGCTCGCCACCGGCGCACGCAACCGTGTTCCGCCCATCGAGGGAATCGAACTCGACGGCGTCTTCGGCATCCGCACGCTGGAGCATGCCGATGCGCTCGCGCCGCGCGTGGCGGCCGCGCGCGACGTGGTCGTGATCGGCGCCGGTTTCATCGGCCTCGAATTCGCGGCCGTGGCGGCGGCCAAAGGCCTGTCGGTTCACGTGGTCGAACTCGGCACGCGGCCGATGGCGCGCGCACTCTCCACGCCTATGTCGTCACTATTCAGCGCCGCGCATGCCGGCTGGGGCGTGAAGTTCGACTTTGGGCAAACCGTCGCGCGGCTCGTTGGCGACAACGGCCGGGTGGTGGCCGTGGAAACGGGCGACGGCCGCCGTTTGCCAGCGCAACTGGTGGTCTACGGCATCGGCGTGCTACCCAACACCGAGCTCGCCGCCGATGCGGGTCTTGCCGTGCACAACGGTATCTGCGTGGACGCTCAGTTGCTGACCAGCGATCCATCGATTTCAGCCATCGGCGACGCCGTCAGTTTTCCGTCTGCGTGGAGCGGCGCGCCGATCCGGCTGGAGTCGGTGCAAAATGCCGTCGACCAGGCGCGCACTGTCGCGGCGCGCCTGGTTGGCAAGCCTGCGACTTACACTGCGTTGCCGTGGTTCTGGAGCGACCAGGGCGATCTGAAACTGCAGATTGCGGGCCTCTCCGATGGCCACGACGAAACGGTCCTGCTGGGATCTGGCGAATCCCGGCAACTAAGCGTGCTGTGCTTCCGCTCTGGCCGCCTGATCGCAGTGGAATCGTGCAACCGGCCGGGCGACCATATGGCATCGCGCAAACTGCTGGCCCGCGCCGCGTTGCCGACCATCGCACAAGCAGCCCAGCCAGGTTTCGATCTGAAGGAATTCGAAGCTGCTACACGCGAGCCGGGCTGAACTGAATCTGAAGCTGGTTTGATGAGGCCGTTGCGGGCGCGCAGCGACATCGTGGTTCAGCGTCATATGCCGGAGCGTCGATGAGAGCACTCAAATGGGCCATGGCAGCATGGTGTCTGCTCACGGTGCTCGCGCATGCAGACGCCCCCACAGTCAGTAGCCCTGGGTCGCCTCAAGCCGCCCGTTGCACCACCGGCGATGCCGGCCGTTACGAAGTTAACGAGTTTGTCGACCGAACCGCGCTTTCGAGCGACGGTCATCTGGTCAAGCGTATCGACGTGCCCGCAGCCAGCTGTTATCCCTCGTGCCGGCCCGGACAGGCGGATAGCCATCTATACCAGATCCGGGCTCCCGCCGGTGACGAGCTCATGCACCCATCGCTGCATGACGAGGATCCGACAGACCCGGCACCCGGGTCGTCAGCCGCGCTCACGCAGATCGATGCCAGCACGCTGCAACTGGCGGTTCAGACGCAAGGCCGCGCGCACGCCTGGATTGTCGACGCTGACAGGGTCAAACGCGTGGTGATCCCAGCGAAGGAAACGACGGCCAGCGGCCGCCTGGCGTATAACGATCTGTTTTTTGTCGTGTTCAACCACGCGGCGCTGCCCACGCTGACCATCACGACGGCGAATGCCTCGCTTGAATTGGGCCCGAGCGAACTGGACCTGAATCAGTTGCCTTCCTGGCTGGTCGAGCCGATCGCGCCACAGCAGTTGGGCGTATCGACGGTTTATACGCTGAAGATCGTCGGCGGCGCGGATTGTGCGACAGGCAACTGAACACCGGGCAAGACAGCGGTTCATTCAATTCCAGCCCACGTCATGGCCGTACCGGATCAACGGGGCATCTCTTCATTCGGAGCACGTATCATGGCCATGCATTTCGATCTGGTTGATCTTCGTCTCGTCGCATGTATTGCTGAGACGGATAGCTTGACTCGGGGTGCCGAGCGGTTTCATATGTCAGTACCCGCAGCAAGCACCCGCATCAAGAATCTGGAAGAAAGCATGGGGACCAAGCTGCTGTATCGGACCAGCCAGGGCGTTACGCTCACGCCGGCGGGTCAGGCATTCCTTCACCATGCCCGCTTGGTTCTGTCGCAGCTCGAGCAGTTGCGCGGCGACATGCAGGAGTACGCCCGCGGCATTAAAGGCCATGTGCGGATCTTTGCGAACACTACCGCTACAACCGAGTTTCTACCCAACGACCTGCGTGAGTTTCTCGCCGGGCATCCTGATGTGAACGTCGAGCTTCGCGAGCGGTTGAGCCATGACGTGGTGCGTGCGGTCAGCGAAGGCACGGCAGACCTCGGAATAGTCGCCGGCAACGTCAGGCCCGAGTCTCTGCAAGTCCTGCCGTACCGCTCAGACCGGCTCATATTGGCGGTGTCGAACGCGCACCCCCTCGCCGGGAAGACGTCGATCCCATTTGAAGAGGCAAGCGGGTTTGACTTCGTCGGAATGCCCGACGCTAGCGCGATTCATACCTTTCTGAACCGCTTGGCGAGCGATATGCACAAGACACTTCAGGTGCGAATCGAAGTAGGCAACTTCGAGGCACTGTGCCGAATGATCGAGGCGAACGTCGGGATCGGCGTATTGCCTCGCTCGTCAGCGGTGCGCTACGTGAAGACCATGAACATCCGGCTCGTTGAAATAGAGAACGACTGGGCGACGCGCAATCTGCTGATCTGCGTGCGCAATCTTGACCTCTTGCCATCTTTCGCGCGGGAACTGGTCGACCTCCTCACGCAGAAGTGCAAAACCGGGCGTGAGTCAGTGCCGGCCTGACTATCAACAGTTAGTCTGCGTTTAAAGCCCTCTTCTCCAGACACAAATTGTAGTCAGCACGCGGATGCGTCAATCTAGCGTGAACGACGCTACCCGACATCCCCATGACCGCTGAACTCGACTACCTGCGCACGTGGATCGGCCGCACACAGGCCGAATGCGAATTCATCGCGCCACGTCTTGCGCAACAACTCGCCGCTACACTGGACTATGAGAACGTCCCGACTGCAGGCTCTCCGTTACCTCCGCTGTGGCACTGGGCGTTTTTTCCTCACATTGTTTCGCAGTCGCAGGTCGGCGTGGACGGACACCCGACACGCGGTGGATTCCTGCCGCCAGTACCGTTGCCCAGACGGATGTGGGCGGGCAGCCGCGTGCGGTTCGCGCGCCCACTTGTGGTCGGCAGCGAAGTCACCCGGACGTCGCAGATTCTCGACGTCGCCGCCAAGGAAGGGCGTACCGGAAAACTCGTGTTCGTGCGTCTGCGTCACGAACTGGAAGACCTCGAAGGTCCGCTGATCTCCGAAGAACAGGACGTTGTGTACCGCGAGCCCGCGACAACGGCGTACACCGCGGCAACCGGCCCGAGCGCGCCGGCAGAATTCACCTGGAAACGGGAGATCGTGCCCGACCCGGTCCTTCTCTTTCGCTACTCCGCCGATACCTTCAACGGCCACCGCATTCACTATGACCGCACGTACGCCCAGGAACAGGAAGGCTATCCGGCGCTGGTCGTTCACGGCCCACTGACTGCGACATTGCTGATCGATCTCCTGCGGCGCAGCCTTCCAGGCGAATCGATTGCATCGTTCTCGTTCAAGGCGGTCAACCCGCTCTTTGATTGCGCGCCATTTTTTATCCACGCAGCCCGTGCGCCCGGATCAACCGAAGTGAAGCTCTGGGCAGCCAATTCCGATGGCGTGTTGTGCGTCGATGCCGAGGCGACGCTAACGACACTCGCGTAGGTATTTCAAAAATTAACTCTGAGGAGTAGAGACAAGTGCTGGCTAACGTTGACCCCTATCAGGACATTCGCGAAGCGGTTCGCGATCTGTGTTCCAACTTCCCCGCCGAGTATTTCCGCAAGGTCGACGAGGACCGCGCCTACCCTGAAACCTTTGTGCAAGCGCTAACCGACGCCGGTTGGCTTGCGGCCCTCATTCCGCAGGAATATGGCGGCTCCGGGCTCGGTCTGACCGAAGCCTCGGTGATCATGGAAGAGATCAATCGCAGCGGCGGCAATTCCGGCGCGTGTCACGGGCAGATGTACAACATGGGGACACTGCTCAGGCACGGTTCGGCGGAGCAAAACGCCAAATACCTTCCGGAGATCGCCAGCGGAAAATTGCGGCTTCAGTCGATGGGCGTGACCGAGCCGACGACCGGTACCGACACCACGAAACTCAAGACGACTGCGGTTCGCAAGGGTGACCGTTATATTGTCAATGGCCAGAAGGTCTGGATCTCGCGGGTTCAACACTCCGACTTGATGATTCTGCTCGCACGGACCACGCCGATTGATCAGGTCGCGAAGAAATCCGAAGGCATGTCGATCTTTCTGGTCGACTTGCATCAGGCGATCCGCCACGGCATGACGGTTCGTCCCATTCCGAACATGGTGAATCACGAGACTAACGAGCTATTTTTCGACAACCTCGAGATCCCTGAGGAGAACCTCATCGGCGAGGAAGGCAAGGGCTTCAGGTACATCCTTGATGGCCTGAATGCCGAGCGAACGCTGATCGCCGCCGAGTGTATCGGCGACGGCTACTGGTTCCTCGACAAGGTCTGCAAGTACGTCAAGGAACGCGTCGTCTTTGGGCGCCCGATCGGACAGAACCAGGGGGTGCAGTTTCCGATCGCCCGCGCGCACGTCAACGTCGAAGCGGCAAGCCTGATGCGCTACAAGGCCTGCGAGCTTTTCGACACCCGGCAGCCCGCCGGCGCGCAAGCCAACATGGCCAAGCTGCTCGCGGCTGACGCCTCCTGGGAGGCGGCCAATGCATGCCTGCAGTTCCACGGCGGCTTCGGCTTTGCGAACGAATATGACGTCGAACGCAAATTCCGCGAGACGCGGCTCTATCAGGTCGCCCCGATTTCGACCAATCTCATTCTCTCGTACGTAGCCGAGCATCTGCTCGGGCTGCCACGTTCTTTCTAAGGGGAAGGACATGAAACCGCTGGACGGCGTGAAGGTCATCACCCTCGAGCACGCGACTGCAGCACCGTTTTGCACCCGTCAACTTGCGGATCCTGGCGCGCGCGTGATCAAGATCGAACGCCCAGGTGTCGGGGACTTTGCGCGTGTCTATGATGCGCCGCGGCGCGACTGGGTCTGTCGTATGAAGCGTTGCATGAGAAGTATCCCCGCCGCCGCGTGCGGGCGCCGCTCACGCGACGATCTACCCGTATGGCCCCTTCCCCGCCGGCGATGCAAAGACGGTCATGCTGGGACTGCAGAACGAGCGTGAATGGGGTGTCTTCTGCGCGCAGGTTCTACTGGCGCCTGAACTCGCCCTCGATCCCCGCTTCAGTTCCAACTCGAAACGCGTGGCAGCACGCGAGGAACTGCGAGAAATCATCGTCGCCGCATTCAGCAATGCTGACTTCTGAAGAGCTCATCAGTCGGCTGGACACAGCGCAGATTGCCAGCGCACGAATGAATGATATGCCCGACGTGTGGTCGCATCCTCAGCTCGAGGAACGCAATCGCTGGGTAAGCATCGACTCCCCTGCAGGCGCCATTCCCGCCCTGCTGCCCCCAGGCATCAGTACGGCATCCGATGTTCGGTTGGACGCCGTGCCCGCTAGGCCAGCACACTGAGGCCCTTTTGAATGAATTGGGTTTTTCCACCGATGCCATCCGCAAGCTTCGTGAAGCGGCCGTAATCTAACTCCCCAGTCAAGGTAAGCGAGTGATGAACAACACCCAGATTCTTGCTTCGTTTGCGGCCAATCTCAAGTTTGAACAGATCCCCAAGGACGTGGTGGCACGCACGGAAGACCTCTTCCTTGACTGGTTCGGATCAGCACTGGCCGGCCGCGAAGCGCGCCCCGTCGAGACGATCCAGAAATACGCCTTCGAATTCGGACCACCGTCTGGTCCCTGCGAAGTACTGATCTCCCGGCGAACCACCAGCGCGCTCTTCGCGGCAATGATTAACGCAGCCGCATCGCACTTCGCCGAACAGGATGATCTTCACAACAGTTCGGTCCTGCATCCGGCAACCGTCGTCTTCCCCGCAGCGTGGGCCGCCGCGCAGGCGCTTGGTAGAAGCGGCAAAGAGTTCATCGCCGCATCTGTTGCAGGCTATGAAGTGGGCATCCGCGTCGGTGAATTCCTCGGCCGGTCGCACTACAAGATTTTTCATACTACCGGCACGGTCGGTACGATCGCGGCCGCCGCAGCGGTCGGTAATCTTTTGCGGTTAAGTGACGACCAGATGGTGAATGCGTTTGGCTCAGCCGGCACCCAGGCAGCCGGACTCTGGGAATTCCTGAAAGACGCCGCTGACTCCAAGCAACTGCATACGGCCAAGGCTGCCGCGAACGGTCTTCTCGCAGCCTACCTGGCGGCCGACGGCTTCACCGGTGCGAAGGACATCTTCGAGGGCGCGCAAGGCATGGGTGCGGGCATGTCCACGCAAACGCATCCGGACAAACTCGCCGAAGCGCTCGGCAAGCGCTGGGCGTTGATCGAAACGTCCTTCAAGTATCACGCTTCGTGCCGGCACACTCATCCGGCAGCCGATGCTCTGCTGCAGGTTATTCAGCGCGAGAAGCTCGTGCCGGACGACATCGAGACGGTGGTGACTCATGTTCACCAGGCTGCGATCGATGTCCTCGGACCGGTAATCGACCCAAAAACAGTTCATCAAGCGAAGTTCTCCATGGGCACCGTGCTCGCTCTGGTTGCGGAATTCGGCCACGCGGGTGTGCGTGAGTTCGACGGCCATTACAAGGAAAGCAGGGTCGCGCACTTCTGCAAGAAGGTCTCGATGGTGCTCGACCATGAAGTCGATACGGCTTATCCGTCACGCTGGATCGGGAAGGTTGTCGTTCAGACGAAGGACCGCCGCACCTTTGAGGGCCGCGTGGATGATCCGAAGGGCGATCCGGGCAACACGCTCACGCGCGCCGAACTCGAGCACAAAACGATCACATTGGGTTTGTATGGCAATGCGGCCACCGAAGACGAACTCAAGCGCTCCATCGCATCCGTGTGGGCGATTGCCAATGCAAACGTCGTACCCAGACTGCTCCCCGAATCGAAGCCGGAGGCCCAACATGGCTGAGCTTGCACCCCGGTCTCATCTCTTCGTTCCAGGCAACCGGCCGGACAGAGAAGATCGCGCGAGCGGCCCTCGCCGAACGGCTGTCGACAAACAGTACGCCGGTGGCGGTTCGCGTGAATGATGTGAACTGCGAATGGTTTCGCGACGATATTGCCGTATGCCGTGCGCCATCCGTCGCCGCCGTCATGCTGCCCAATCCAGACTCTACAGTTGTGTCAGGTGATTTATTTCCGCGGATGAAATGGAGACACATGGATGAACACCGAAAGAAGACTGCGCCGTTCGCCAGAGAGCGGCTACGCGCGCGGCGAGCGGACGCGCCACCGGATCATCGAGGCCGCGATCGAACTGTTTGGAGAACACGGCTTCGGGGGCGCGCCGACGCGCGACATCGCGGCTCGCGCTGGTGTCAACGCGCCAGCACTTCAGTACTACTTCGAGAACAAGGTGTGTATCGCGCGTGCCTCGAAGCACTCGCCGACGATGCATGCATGGTCGTGGCCCAGCAGCGCGCACAACGTCTCGACGATCGATCCAGGATCTTCGCGCTGGGGCAAACCTGACACCGTGATCGAACCGATTACACCAGCGCCGTTGGCTCGGAAATGACAACGCACACCCATTGCAAAAGCGGGACGACGCACCGCTCGCCTGCGAGCCTGAGGCGCGGGTTTCCCCGCGGCGCGCAATCCAGATAGAAATCAATGCCCAAGCGACTCCCCAAAAGAAAAGTCGACGTGCGCCTTTGACGACCGGATCAGAAACATCGCCGCCCACGCCACGAGATACGCCGAGCCGCAAACGATGAACAAAATGTTGTATCCCGAGTTGATAGCGCCGAGCGCCTTGAAGTGGTCGAGAAGCGCGCCAACGAACAATGGGAAAAGCGTTCCCCCGATTGCGCCCGCCATGCCGCCGATGCCGACCACCGACCCGACCAGTGCTTTAGGAAACATGTCAGACGCCGTCGTAAACAGGTTCGCCGACCACCCCTGATGCGCTGCGGCTGCAAGACTTAGCAGCCCGACCATCGCCCACATGTTGTCGATCCATGGCGAAAAAGCGATGGGCACCACCAGAAACGCCAATCCGAGCATGACACTCTGCCGGGCACGTTGAACAGTCCAGCCTCGAGAGATCAATTGTGAGGACAGCCACCCTCCGGAGATACTTCCAACCGATGTAGCCACGTACACGACCACAAGCGGCAGCCCCAGGCTTCTTAAATCAAGGTGATAGCGGGACGAGAAATATGAAGGGAGCCAGAACAACATGAACCACCAGATGGGATCCGTTAGCAATTTCCCAGCGATGAAGGCCCACGTCGCATGCAGGCGCAGCAAGGAGAACCAACTCACTGATTTGCCGGCATCCTCGTCCTCGCTGCGGTCGTCCTCGATATACTTCAATTCGGCCTGCGTGATTTTCGCGTGCTTCTGCGGAGCGTAGTACATGACATACCAAAGACCAAGCCAGATGAAGCCTGTCAGCCCGGTCACCAGAAACGCAGCCTGCCAACCATATGATGCGGCGAGCCATGGAACGATCGCAGGCGCCGCCACGGCGCCGACACTGGTCCCGGACGTCAGGATCCCTACTGCCAAAGCCTGCTCTTTTCGAGGAAACCACTCCGATACCGACTTTACTGCTGACGGAAAATTTCCAGACTCGGCCAGCCCAAGAAGCGAGCGCATAAACGCAAAGCCCAGCGTGCCGCGCACCAGAGCATGGCCACAGGCCGCCACGCTCCAGATCAGGACGCAGACTCCATAGCCGACCTTCACACCAAATCTGTCAATCAGTTTTCCGGACAGGATAAGCCCGAATGCATAGCACGCAGTGAAGACGACCACCATGTAGCTGTAGTCGGTTTCAGTCCAGTGAAAACGAGCGGCGAGATCCGGCTTGAGCAGCCCGAGAACTTGCCGATCCAGATAGTTGATTGTTGTCGCGAAGAAAAGTAGCGCGCAAATACGCCATCTGTAGTTGGATTTGTCCACCCGTGATCTCCAAAAAATCTCTGCCAGACCCCGTGAAGCTCGGACTGTTTATGTACCGGGTCACACGACGTGATACGGCGCCGTATCACGTCTTTCGTTTTAACGCTTTGCAATCTGCCGACATGCAATGGGGTAACTGAGCCACGCAGTCGGTTACTGCGCGGCTGTGGGCTGTGGGCTGAGGCCAGACGCTACAGAGGCGTCGGCGCATCCTCGCGGATCAGCTCGCGGCGCTTCAATTCGGCCCAGAATTCCACTGGAATCTCAGCCCTGAAGGTTTGAAGGTTGTCTTCCAGTTGCGCAACCGTGCGCACGCCCGGGATGTTGGTCGGGATCGCAGGATGGCCGAGGACGAATTGCAGCGCCGCGGCTTTGAGCGGCACTGAGTATTCGCGGCATACCTGCTCCATCTTGCGCACGCGTTCCAGAATGGCTTGCGGCGCAGGTGCGTAGTTGTATTTCGCACCGGGCACCGCGCCCGTCGCGAGAATGCCGCTGTTGTAGCCGCCGCCGAGAATCACCGACACCTGCTTCTCTTCGCACAGCGGCAAGAAACCATCCAGTGCGTCCTGCTCGAGTAACGTGTAGCGGCCGGCCAGCAGCAGGCAGTCGAAATCCTGCCGGCGAATTGCTTCGTGTGCGACCTGCCATTCGTTGACGCCGAGCCCCACCGCTTTCACCACCCCTTCGTCACGGAGCTTCAGCAGTGCTTTGGACGCGCCCGCCATCGCTGCCGCGAACATCTCGGGCTGGCGCTCGCCGTGCGTAAAGACGTCGATGTCGTGGATCAGCGCGATATCGATGTGCTCCAGGGCCAGACGCTGCAGACTGTCTTCGATCGAGCGCATCGTGCCGTCGTAGCTGTAGTCGAAAACGGGTTCGAACGGCAACCCGTCGATCCACGGGGCGAAGTTAATCTCGGCGCGCTTGCGTGGCTTCAGAATGCGGCCGACCTTGGTGGACAGCACATACTGGTCGCGCGGATACCAGCGCAACCCCTGCCCGCAGCGCGCCTCGCTCAACCCGTGGCCATACATCGGCGCGGTGTCGAAGTAGCGCACGCCCGCGTCCCACGCTGCCTTGATCAGGGCGGCCGAATCTTCTTCACTAATCGGTCTGAAGATGTTGCCAATCGGCGCCGCGCCGAAGCCCATCACGGTTGTCTCAAGTCCTGAACGCGGCCATTTACGCTTTGCCACCGGATCCATCTCCGCCTCCTGTGTCGACCAGAGTTCGCGCTTTAGCGCGATTACTCTGGTCCCATGCAAGCTGGTTGCTGCCATGACTGGATTTGCTCATCCGCCACCGCTTAAGTAACGCACCAGATAGTTACTTATCGACGATATTAGGCCGCGCCGAAATTTCCATCAAGCGGGTTTTCCCTGACTTTCTGCGGCGTTCTGCGGCTTTCTGCTAAACATTTGCCAGCAGGCCCCGCAGTGCCCATTGGGGCCAGGCGATCAGGGCACAAGCCGGAGAAAAGAGGCCATCTTTTCCACCGAATTTTCAAGCAGATGACGGCCCGGATGCGTAGTGAGACCGCGCGCCTGAGCGTCTTCCAGCAGACGCGTTTGCGCGGGTTTCATGATGAGGTCGGCAACCACCGCGTCGGGGTTCGCGCCAGTCAGGTCGATCGGCAGTGGATCGCCAACGCGCATCCCGCATGGCGTCGCGTTCACAATAAGGTCGTGCGTCGCCTGCGCGGATGGCGCGCTCCGACGTATAAGCGGCGCGCCTTCACGCGAACGCAAGGCGGCTTCAAGCCGTCGCAGCGATTCCGTACTGCTGTCGAACAGATCAAGCGAGGCAGCCCCGGCATCGACCAGCGCGTGCGCGACTCCTGCGCCTGCTCCCCCTGTTCCGACAAGCAGCACCGACCTGTCGCGTACGCCGTGTCCGCAGGCATCGAGACCCTTCATGAAGCCGACGCCGTCAAACATTGCGCCAGACCACATGCCGTCCGCCTCCAGGCGCAGGCAGTTCACGCCGCCCGTCTGGCGGGCCGATCTGCATCAGGACGGGTCTCCATGTCGAAGGGTGATCCGTTCGATCAACCGTTGCACGCGCAACGCGTCGTCGCCGACGACGGCGGGTTCCCGACCCTCGCGGATGGCGGCGCAAAAATCCCTGATCAAGTCGCGATGCGTGGTGTGAGAAAAATCCATCGGCTTCGCACCGAAGCCCGACGAAGACGAATCATGAAATTCGTCGGTGTTGCCATTCTGGAAGGTCACGCGTAAAGCGCCGCCTTCCAGCACTGCCGTGCCCTTTTGGCCAACCAGTTCGATGCGCTCGGGAAAGCCTGGAAACGCAGCGGTAGTGGCAAGCACGTAACCGGCCGCGCCGCTTTCGAATCTAAGTGCAGCGCTTGCGAAGTCCTCCGCTTCCATTGCGTGCGATAGGGTCGTCGCCGTTGCGCCGGTCACCGACGACACGTCACCTGCCAGCCACGTGAGTAGATCGAGCGAGTGGATTGCCTGCGTCATCAGCACGCCACCGCCATCGCGCGCGTAGGTGCCCCGGCCCGGTTCATCGTAGTAAGACTGCGGGCGCCACCATCGCAGATCGAGTCCGGCATAAGCGAGCGGGCCGAGCGAGCCCTCCTGCACCAAAGCGGCAAGCCGCTGCACGGCCGGACGAAAACGGTTCTGAAACACGACACCGAGTCGCACGTCGGCGTCGCGGCACGCTTGCACCAGACGTTCCGCGCGTTGTGTCGAGATGTCGAGCGGCTTTTCCAGCAACACGTGTTTGCCAGCAGCAGCGGCTTGCAGAACGAGATCAAGATGCGCGTGCGGCGGTGTCAGCACCAGAATGGCGTCCACGCCGGGATCGTTAAGCATCGCCTCGAATGACTCTCCGAGCGGAAAGTCGTATTGCCTTGTGAAAGTCTCGAGCCGCCCGCGCGAGCGGCCAAACACGCCGACCACCTCGACCTCGTCGCGCAGATCGTTAAGCGCAAGCGCGTGAGGTGCGGCGGCGAGTCCAACGCCTACGATCGCAATCCGGATCTTGCGCATGTCAGGCTCCATGTCATGTCCCATCAAGCTGACGCGGTCAGTTCAGGCACCGTGTCGAACAGATCGCCCACCAGACCATAATCGGCGACGCTGAAAATCGGCGCTTCCGGATCCTTGTTGATCGCCACGATCACCTTCGAGTCCTTCATGCCGGCCAGATGCTGGATCGCACCCGAGATGCCGACGGCCACGTACAGTTGCGGCGCGACGATCTTGCCGGTCTGGCCGACCTGATAGTCGTTCGGCACGAAGCCCGCGTCCACTGCCGCGCGCGATGCGCCCAGCGCTGCGTTCAGCTTGTCGGCCAGCGGTTCCAGAACCTTCGTGTAGTTCTCGCCGTTACCCAGACCGCGGCCACCCGAGACGATGATCTTCGCCGAGGTCAGTTCCGGACGGTCCAGCTTCGTGACTTCACGGCTCACGAATTGCGACAGGCCGCTATCGGCGGCTGCTTCGATCTTCTCGACCGTTGCGCTGCCGCCTTCGGCTGCAACCGCATCGAAACCCGTCGTGCGCACCGTAATGACCTTGATCGGGTCAGCGGACTGAACGGTGGCGATCGCGTTGCCGGCGTAGATCGGGCGCTCGAACGTATCGGCGCTGTCCACGGCGGTGATGTCGCTGATCTGCGCAACGTCGAGCTTCGCGGCGATACGCGGCGCGATGTTCTTGCCGTAAGCGGTGGCCGGCGCGAGGATGTGCGAATAGTCCTTAGCGATGTTCAGCACCGTGGCTTCGACGTTTTCCGCAAGGCCCGCTGCGAGTTGCGGCGCGTCGGCCAGCAACACCTTGCTCACGCCTGCAATTTTCGCTGCCGCATCCGCTGCGGCTTGCGCGCCTTCACCGGCGACCAGCACGTGAATGTCACCACCGATCTTCTGCGCGGCTGCAATCGTGTTCAGCGTCGCGGCCTTGATCGACGCGTTGTCGTGTTCAGCTATTACAAGATTCACCAGATTCGTCATTTCGTCCGTCTCCTCACAGCACCTTGGCTTCGGTCTTCAGCTTCTCGACCAGCGTCTTCACATCCGGCACCTTCACACCGGCAGAGCGCTTCGGCGGCTCGGCGACTTTCAGCGTCTTCAGGCGCGGCGTGACGTCGACACCCAGATCTTCCGGCTTGATCGTTTCCAGCGGCTTCTTCTTCGCCTTCATGATGTTCGGCAGCGTCACGTAGCGCGGCTCGTTCAGGCGCAGATCGGTCGTGACGACCGCGGGCAGCGTCAGCGACAACGTTTCAGCACCGCCGTCCACTTCGCGCGACACCGTCGCCTTGCCGTCCGCCACGACAACCTTCGAGGCGAACGTCGCTTGCGGCAGGTTTGCCAGCGCAGCCAGCATCTGGCCAGTCTGGTTCGAATCGTCGTCGATGGCCTGCTTGCCGAGGATCACCAGTTGCGGCTGTTCCTTGTCGACCAGCGCCTTCAGCAACTTGGCAACGGCCAGCGGCTGCAGGTCTTCGTTCGACTCGATCAGGATCGCGCGGTCCGCGCCGATCGCCAGCGCCGTACGCAGCGTTTCCTGCGCTTGCGCCACACCCGCCGACACGGCGATCACTTCGGTCGCCACGCCCGCTTCGCGCAGACGCACGGCTTCTTCAACCGCGATTTCATCGAACGGATTCATCGACATCTTCACGTTCGCGATGTCGACGCCCGTGCCGTCCGACTTCACCCGGACTTTCACGTTGTAATCGACTACTCTCTTCACTGCTACTAGCACTTTCATTCGTAACCACCCTTCTCCACCGGATTTCCCATGTCAGCCGAAACTGACCACGCATGAACTTATTTGATTACCAATACCTTCGAGCGATCGAACGCCACAGTCACCGCGATGATCAGAATCACGCCGAATACGATCTGCTGTGCAAACACGCTAATGCCGACAAAGGTCATGCCCACACGCGCCACCGACACCAGCAACGCACCGATCAGCGTGCGCACAATGCCACCCGATCCACCCGTCAATGCCGTTCCGCCGACGATCACCGCCGCGATTGCCGGCAACAGAAACTGACTGGCCAACGTGGGCGAACCGCTGCCAAGACGTCCCGCCATCACGACACCGGCGAGGCCGGCAAAGAAGGAGGACGTTGCAAACACCAGGCATTTCGTCACGGAAACGCGCACGCCTGACGCAATAGCCGCTGGCTCGCCTGCGCCGATCGCGTCGGTGTGACGACCAAAAACAGTCGAACGATGCAGAAACCAGCAAAACGCAAATACCGCCACAGCCAGCAAAATCTCATGCGGGATGCCAAACGCGGTCCCCGTTGTCCAGCCCAGCGAAGCGTTGCGCATGTCGTCGCTGATCGCAATGGAACGCGTGCCCGACAGCGTGAGCGCCGCAGCAGACGCAATGCCACTGATGGCAAGCGTCGCAATAAAGGAAGGAATGCGCAGCACGGTCTGGATTACGCCACTCAGAAGGCCGATCGCGAACGACGCTCCGAGTGCAATCACCGCGGCCCACGCACCGTAGCGCGGCAGGAACAGCGCGACCATCACACTCGCCAACGATGCAACTGCCTGCAGCGACAAATCGATACTGCCCAGCAGCACGACAAAGGTCGTACCGGCGGCCATGATGAACAGCGTGGAACTGTCCGCGAGCAGCCCGAGTTGCGTCGATAGTGCCATAAAACCCGGCTGCGCGATTTCGATCAGCACGTACAACGCCACTAACGCAGCGAATGGCGCATTGTCGCGAAGCGTCGCGCGCGACGGTGATTTCAGTAATGACATAGCAGCCTCACACCATATGTTCGACGATTTCAACCTGCGAGGGCTTCGAACCCACTTCGCACGGCAGAACCTTTTGCGCGCGGCCATCGCGCATCACCATAACGCGGTGGCTCAGACCGAGAATCTCTTCGAGCGTGTCGCCCGTCAGCACGACGGCCACGCCTTCAGCCGTCAACTCGCGAATCAGTTGATAGACCTCTTCTTTCGCACCGACGTCGAGGCCCCGGGTCGGATGGTCGAGCACGAGAATCCGGCTACCGGCAAAGCGCCACTTCGCCAGCACGACCTTCTGCTGGTTACCCCCCGAAAGATTGCGGCATGACGCATCCGGACCCGGTGTCTTGATGCGCAGACGCTGGATCCACTCGTTGGCGATCTTGCGCTCATTGCCTTTGCGCACCACGCCGCCCCGGCTCACGGCACTCAGTCGCGGCAACGTAAGGTTTTGCGCGACGCTCATCTGCGTTACAAGCCCTTCCACCTTGCGCTCGCGCGGCACGTAGCCGACACCCAGGGCAACCGCATGATTCGCCTGTGGCTTGAGCAGCGTGCCGCCAATCCGCACTTCGCCGGAATCGAGCTTTTCCAGACCGGCGATCACGCGGCACAGTTCTTCACGTCCCGAACCCACCACGCCCGCCACCCCGAATACCTCACCCTGGCGCACGTCAAACGACACGTCGTTCAACGCATGCCCGAGCGAAGCATGTGAAACCGACAGCGCTACCTCATCGCGACACGGCGTTTGCAGATTCTCGCGGTAGTACTCGCCGTGCATCGAACGGCCAACCATCAGTTCATGAAGCTGCTTGACGGAGGCATCGACCGAAGCCATCTCCGCCACCACTTTGCCGTCTTTCATGACGTACACGCGGTCGCTCAGCGAAAGCAGTTCGTCGAGGCGATGCGAGACGAACACAAACGAGGCGCGCGACTTGAGTTCTCGCACCAGCCTGAACAGAATCTCGATCTCGGCGGCTTCCAGAACAGACGTCGGCTCGTCGAGCAGAATGATCGGTGTGCCGCCGGTGCGGCTCGCCAGCGACAGCGCACGCGCCAGTTCCACCATCTGCCGTTGCCCGAATGAAAGGTCCTCGCAAACTGTCAACGGATCGATGTCGAGATGCACCGTAGCGAGTTCAGTCTGCGCGGCACGTTTGAGTTTCGACCAGTTCATGCGGCCGAACGTCGTGAAGTTTTCCTCACGCCCTAGAAACAGGTTCTCGGCAATCGTCAGGTTAGGCAGGATCGACTGCTCCTGATACACCATCGCAATGCCTTTCGCAGTGGCGTCGCGTGGATTGCGAATCACGAGAGGTTGCCCGGAGAGCGTGATTTCACCGGCGTCCTGGTGGTAGGCGCCGGTCAACAGTTTCATTAGCGTCGACTTGCCCGCGCCGTTCTCGCCAATCAGACCGACGATTTCATTGGGCCGGACTTCGACCGATACGTCATCCAGAGCAAGCACACCTGGGAAGCGTTTCGTGATGTTCTTGAGTTTCAGCATGTCGAATCTCCCAGGCTTACTTGACGATGCGTCGGTGCGAGCGATTGAGCGCAAGCGTGACTGCAACGATAATCAGGACGCCCTGAATACCCTGCTGCACATAAGGCGGCACGCCGAGTAGCACCATGCCGTTGCCGAGCACCACCACGATCAACGTACCAATGAGCGTGTTCAACGGGCTGCCGTTGCCGCCTGCGAGCGAGGTCCCTCCCACCACGATGGCCGTGATCGCAACAAACAACTGGCCGTCAGCGATGAGCGCGTGACCCTGCCCATATTGCGCGACGGCAAGAATGCCGGCCACCCCATAAAATGCGCCCGCCAGCGCAAAGATCGCAATCCGCACGCGCCGCACCCGCACTCCGTTCAGACGCGCGAGATCCTCGCCGCCGCCGATTGCCAGCGTGTGACGTCCGAGCAACGTATGCCGGTAGATAAACCACGCGGCTACGAGCGCGAGCACGGCTACCCACACCGACAGCGGCAAGCCCACGTAACGCGTGATGGCAATCGAACGCAGCGCCGTATCGCTTACGCGGATCGTGTTGCCCGACAGCCATGCCGTGCCGATTCCGGTTGCCACAAAGCCGACTGCGAGCGTGGCGATGAAAGAAGGAATGCGCAGGAACACGTGCAGCATGCCGTTGGCGAACCCCAGCACCGTGCCGGCAGCGATCGCGACGGCCAGCACCCACAAGCCGTAGTGATTGTCGTTGTACGAGTTCTCGACCAGCATCGACACCGTGATCGCGGAGACCGCGATAATGCCTTCCGCCGACAGGTCGATACTGCCGAGTTGGATCACGAAGGTGCCGCCGAGCGCGATGGTCAGCGGAATCGCGGCAGAAATCGCGATTCGCGCCAGATTCATCGGATCGAAGAAATCGTGATTGAACACGCCAATGCAAAGGCCGAGCGCCAGCAAGACCAGCAGCGGCGCGAAACGCTGCAGCAGGGAATGCATCGACATGAATCCGATCCCGGTTGTTGTTGTGCTTACGGCCTGCCGGGTAGGCGCTGCGGTTAGTTTGTTCATCGATACACCACGGGGCCCGCGACGCGGGCGTATAGATTGTTCCAGTCGGCGTTAGGCGCTGATTCGTGCGCGATCACTGTCTGCACGTTCGACCTGGTCACGAGGGTTGCCTTGCAGAACGATTCGCGCTGATCCTTGGGCAGTGACGCGACCTGCAGCTTTTTCTGCTGCGCCTGAAGACCCATCGAGAGACCGATGCCGCCGAGCCAGTACGGGTCCCAGTCGACTGTCGTCACGAGTTCGCCCACCTTGATCGCGGCGAGTCCCGGCTGCGTGCCGTCCATGCCGGAAACCGGCAGTTGTCCCGCGAGCCCTTCTGCGCGCAGCGCTTCGATCGCGCCCAAAGCCATATCGTCGTTCGCGGCCCACACACCCTTGATCTTCGAATTGAAGCGAGTCATCCATGCCTGCATGATCGGGAAGGCCTTCTGCGAATCCCAGTCCGCCACCTGGAAGTCCAGCAACTGGATATCGGGGAATTTCTTCAGCGCCGCCATCAGACCCGCCTTGCGCTCGATGGCAGGCACGTTGCTGAAAATGCCGCCAATTGCCACAACGCCCCCCTTGCCGCCCATTGCCTTGAACAACTCAGTCGCGGTCGATTCGCCGTATGCCACGCCATCGAATGACATGTGTGCGACGTAGTTCGGGTTGAAATCCCACGGATGCAGGTCCTTGGGTTTATTCCAGATCGTCGTGACGTAAGCGCCGGCTTTCGAGCAGGCTTCGACGATCACACGCGCGTCGGCCGAGTCGTTGGGGTCGACATTCAGCACCAGGTTGCCACCCGTTTTCTGCAGCAGCGCGCGGATATCCGCGATGCCTTTTTCCGAGCTGCCTTCCGTTGTCAGCGGCACGTACGGCAGACCGACGCTCTTTGCGAAAGCCTGCGCGCCCTTGTTGAACGCGGTGTAATACGGATTGGTCAGCGAGCGGAACGAACAGGCGAGTGTGGTCTGCCCCGCGCCGAACGAAAGGCCTGCCATGCCGCTGCCCGCGACGGCAAATGCCGCGCCTGCGCCGAGCTTGATAAAGTCGCGACGCGATACGCCTGTGTGTTGATCCTGTTTCGACATGATGTCTCCTCCGAGCCCAAAAAGACCCTTTGTGTCAGGGATGTTTATAAATAACCGGATATTTACTGATTTCAAGAAGGAGCCACTTTATCCGGGTGCTCCTTTTCAAACCTCGTCGTCTTTCGTCAGATTGCGGCCACCGCGGCCTCGCGCGCCACACGGCCTGAGGCGCTGGCAAGCCGACCCACCACGGGCGCCGGCGTTGCCGCCAGACCGCGAATCAGATCGGCGGCCTTTTCCGCGATCATCAGCGTGGGCGCGTTCGTGTTCGAACTTACGATCCGCGGCATTACCGACGAATCCGCGACTCTCAGTCCTTCGATGCCGTGCACTCGCAATTGCGGATCGACGACGGCAAATTCGTCGATGCCCATCTTGCAGGTGCCGACCGGGTGATAGCCGGTGCGTCCGTACTGCTGCGCGTAGGTTTCGTATTCGGCCTGCGTGCGTACGTTCCCGCCAGGGAAGTGCTCACTCTTGATGTACTTGCCGAGCGCCTTCTGACTCATGATTTCGCGACTCTGACGGATCCCTTCGACGGCCACCTTCAGATCATGAGGGTCGCGAATATAAGCAGGATCGATCACCGGTGCATCGGCAGGATCGGCACTATGCAACGTGACGCTGCCGCGGCTGCGCGGCCGGAGAAAATAGGAGTTGAGCGTACAGCCCGAACCCGACGGCACCGGCGGCACACCGGCCTCGACGCCGGCGCCAGGCAAGAAGTGAAACTGCAAGTCGGGCGTGAGCACGCTACTGTCGGAATACCAGAAGGCGCCTCCTTCGGCGATATTGGACGTGACCGGCCCTTTGTTAAAGAGTTTGTACTCGAGGCCTGCCAGCAACATCATGTGTTTCTTCGAATACTTGTCCAGACTGTACGCACCGTTCAACTCGTAGACGATGTCGATATCGAAGTGATCCTGCAAGTTCTGCCCGACACCGCTTAGCGCATGCACAGGCTTCACGCCGGCGCGTTCCAGATCTTGCGGGCGCCCAATGCCGGAGAGCATCAGCAGCTTCGGCGAACCAATCGCCCCAGCGGTCACGATGACTTCGCGTTCAGCACGCGCAATGATCACGTTCGAGCGATCGTCCCCGGGTGCAAATTCAACGCCGATTGCGCGGCCGTTTTCGATGATCACACGCGACACGAGGCAACCGGTTCGCACCGTGAGATTGGGCCGCGTGCGAGCATCGCGCAGATAGCCGACCGCCGCGCTGCAGCGCTTGCCGTTGCGCTGCGTGACCTGATAGACGCCTACGCCTTCCTGCTGCGCGCCGTTGAAGTCGCTGTTATGTGGCATGCCGGCTTCCTGCCCCGCCAGCACAAAAGCCTTAGTCAATTCGTTGACGCTGATGAGATCAGACACACCGAGCGGGCCACCGACACCGTGATACTCGTTGCACAGGCGTTCGTTGTCTTCCATGCGGCGCAAGTACGGCAGCACGCCATCGCGAAAGCCCCAACCCGTGCAACCATCGCGCTCCCAGCCGTCATAGTCCGACGGCTGCCCACGTGTGTAGACCATGGCATTGATCGAACCGCCGCCTCCGAGCACGCGGCCCTGCGCGAATGGAATCTGCCGCCCTTGTGTTTCGGCCGCCGCAGCCGTGCGATAACCCCAGGTCAAAGGGCCACCCGTCATCTTGAAGAAGCCAACCGGCATGTGGATATACGGATCCGTATCGGCAGGTCCGGCTTCGAGAAGCAGCACCCGATTGCCCGCATCCTCGCTCAGACGAGCCGCCAGCGCACAACCCGCCGCGCCGCCACCTACGATCACATAGTCATACATTGCTGTCTCCGATACTGTGTTCTGCAGTCACACTGCGCGTGACTGGGCAATTCCTGAGGCGCTGACGGCTCCTGGTGGCCGCCTGATTCGAACCAGACCACACAAGACCACGTTAGGCAATCCAGCGCGGCCGGTTGCCCAACTGGACATGAACCGACTTCAGTTCGGTGTATTCCTCGACGCCGTAACGCCCCGTCTCGCGGCCAATGCCCGATTGCTTGACACCGCCGATCGGCATTTCCGGGCCGCCGGTGATGGTGCAGTTGACCCAGATCCGACCGGCCTGTACATCGCGGAAGCTCTTGATCGCGCCCTGCAGATCGCGTGTCCAGATGCTGGCCGCGAGACCGTACGGCACGCCGTTCGCAATCTGGATCGCCTGTTCGAAGGTGTCGAATGGCGTGACCGACAGCACGGGTCCGAAAATTTCTTCCTGCGCCAGCGCGCTATGCGGTTCGACGTTGCGGAACATGGTGGGCTGGATGAAGAAGCGCTCGCCATCCTGGCTCGACGTGCCGCCATGCACCAGTTGTGCGCCGTCGCGACTGCCTGCTTCGATGAAACTGCAAATCTTGTCGAACTGACGCGCTTCAACGATGGCGCCAACGTGGTTCGACGCGTCGAGCGGATCGCCCACCCGCACCTTCTCGAGCACACTCTTGACCCGCGCGACCAGTTCATCTTCCACCGATCGATGCACGACAAGGCGGCTGCCCGACACACAGCATTGGCCCGCGTTGAAGCAGATGCCGAACGCGATGGCGTCAGCGGCATCGGCGAGATCGGCGTCCGCGAACACGATCTGCGGATTCTTGCCGCCCAGTTCGAGCCCGACCTTCTTCATGTTGCCGCCCGCTGCCGTCAGCACCGAACGGCCCACTGGTGTGGAACCCGTGAACGACACCATGTCGACATCCATGTGCTCCGCGAGTGCCTGACCTACCTTCGAGCCAAGCCCAGTCACCACGTTCACGACGCCGTCCGGCAAGCCGGCCTCCGTCAGAAGCGCGGCGAGCTTGAGCGTCGTGGTCGAGGTGAGTTCGGCGGGTTTGACGACCACGGTACATCCCGCCGCCAGCACAAACGGCAGGCGCTCTGACAGAATGAAGAATGGGAAATTCCATGGCGTGACGATGCCCACCACGCCGACGGGCTGGCGCACGACAAGACCAAACATATCGCTGCCGAGGGTGTCGTGCGAATCGCCGTGCGCGACCCGCGCAAGACCCGCCGCGTACTCCCAGATGCCCGCCGCGGCGTTGATCTCGCCGCGCGACTGGCCTATTGGCTTGCCGCTTTCCAGCGTTTCCAGGTACGCGAGCGTCTCCACGTTGTCCCGGATAAGACCCGCGGTTTTGAGCAGCACCGTTGCACGCTGCTCACCGGACAGACGCGACCAGCGCCCGTCATCGAACGCCCGGCGCGCCGCAGCCACTGCCAGATTCAGATCGTCGACAGATGCGCGCGCCGTGGACGTCACCGGCACGCCGTGGCCCGGACTCTTGCGCGTCACGAATTCGCCAGCGACTCCGGCGTAGTCCTTGCCGTCGATGAACATCGGCGTGCGCAGAGGTTCAGACGGAAGACGAAGCGTTGCCGCCAGTTCATTCAGATTGCTCATTCCAGTCTCCAGAGTTTTGCTTTCACACGGGCACGGAAAGCGCATCGTGCGTGCGGAAAATCGTGTGGGTGGTCCGGTGTACCGCCCATTTTTGCGCCCATTCTGCACCACCCGGTTACTTCCTGACAATGCCTTTTTGGTCTATAGTCGCTGACACAACGCGGCCGCGAATGACGCCGTTCTCACTGACTCTCTTTGCAGCGACCACCGACCATGACTCTTGTGACCACGCCTCCCGCCCGGGCATCCAAAACCGCCAGAAAGGGCGCCACCCAGCCGCCGAGGCAGCGGGATCCCGAGGTGACCCGGGCGCGTATTCTCGAAGCGGCGAAAATGGAGTTCGCGAAACTCGGTCTTGCCGGCGCACGCGTGGAAGCCATCGCGACACGCTCGAAGGCCAACAAGCGGATGATCTATCACTACTTCGGGAGCAAGGAGGAGTTGTTCGTTGCTGTGCTCGAGGACGCCTATGCCGACATCCGCACCGCCGAACTGAAGCTCAATCTCGATCATCTTTCGCCCGAAGATGCGATCGTCGCGCTCGCCACGCATACGTGGAATTACTACCTGAAGAACCCCGAGTTCATGACACTCGTCAACAGCGAGAACCTGCACAAGGCGCGCCATCTGAAGAAGTCCGAACGATTCAAGGAACTGCACCATGATTTCATCTCGATGTTGCAACGCATACTCGACCGTGGCGTCGAAGCGGGTGTATTCCGCAGCGGCGTCGACGCCCGGCAACTGCACATTACGATGGCAGCGATCGGTTACTACTACCTGACCAATCGCCACACAAGCGGCCTGATCTTCGACATAGACTTCATGAGCAAGGAGGCGTTGAAAACCCGGCTCGACTTCAACATCGAAACCGTTCTCAGGCTCGTGCGCGCCTGAGTGGTCGCTTGCGGAGCGCCGGGCAACGGCGCTCCCGATTGCGTGGGCGTTCATCAGGCCGGCTGCTCGCGACGCTTGTCCGCCGTGCCCTTACCGCGCGCGAGCAATGCGTCGTCGACAATCGGGCGAAAGCCCATCCGCGCGAGCACGTCCTGCTCGACATCGACACCTTCCGCCACCTCGATCAGCCGAACACCGTTGTCTTCGAGCCTGAACACTGCGCGCTCGGTGACGTACAGCACCTCCTGCTTTGCGATACGCGCCTGCACGCCGCTGAACGTGATGTGCTGCACGCGTTCGACGAGCTTCGGCACACTGCCCGGCGACGCAATATTCAGACGCTCGCCCACCTGCTCGACCTGCAGGCCCTTTGCTTCGAAACTGCCGCAGAAGACGATCTTGCGCGCGCCTTGGGTGATGTCGATAAAGCCGCCTGGTCCTACCACCGTCGAGCCGAGTTTCGAGACATTGATATTCCCCTCCCCATCCATTTCGCCCATGCCGAGAAACGAGATGTCGACTCCGCCCCCGCTGTAGAAATCGAATTGATCGACGCTTGAGAGGATCGCTTCCGCGTTGCGCGCAGAGCCGAACATCGGACCGTCGACCATCGCGCCGTTATGGATACCCTGCTCGACCGTTCCCCAGAAGGTGCCGAGTCGTCCCTGCTGCGCCAGCAAACCCGGAATACCGCCGGGGATGCCGAAACCGAAATTCGCCGAATGCCCTTCGTGCAGCTCCTGCGCGGCGCGTGCCGCAATGATGCGACGAATACCCGTGGGCACTTCATAGAAGCCATCGGCAATGGTTCCAAGCGTTTCGCCACTTAGCGTGGCGTCGTAGTCGGCGATCGCACACTGCGGCGCCGCAGGCGTCTCGACGAGCGTGTCAACGAGAACGCCAGGTATGCGCACCAGTCGCGCGGGCACATAGCCTGCCGGCTCGCGCTCCTTGACCTGCACAATCACGTGGCCGCCACTGTTGTGAGCAGCAAGAGCCGCTGCGTACGTGTCGAGGTCAACGGGCTCGCGACGCAACGTGACATTGCCGGCCCCATCCGCGGACGAACCGCGGACGATCGCGAAATCGACTTTGAACGGCTTGTAGCGCAAGTACTCGCGCCCATCGAGTTCGATCAGTTCGACAAGGTCTTCGGTAGCGCGCGCATTGATCTTGCCGCCGTCGATGCGCGGATCGACGAACGTGCGCAGGCCGACGTGCGTGACGAGCCCCGGCCGGCCTGCGCCAATCTCGCGCAGCAAGGTGGAGATTGCACCCGCTGGGAAGCTATACGCTTCGAACGCATTCTCCTTCGCCATTTGCTGCATGGCCGGCGACCAGCTCCAGTGCCCGCCGATGACGCGCCGCACCATACCCGGGTGCGCGAAGCGCCCAAGACCGCTGCCCTTCCCGTCGCCAATTCCAAGGGCGTGAACGACCGTAAGATCGCGCGGATGCCCGGTCTCGAGGAATCGCTGCTCCAGTTTCGCGAGCACGGCGTCCGGCTCAAGCATTCCTCCGCCGTTGCTGGCCAGCGCAATGGTGGCTCCATCGAAGATTTGCTCAACCGCATCTTCGGCTTGCATCCAGTTTTTCAAACTACCCTCCAATCAAATCGGCCACAAAGCTCGTTGACATCGGTCATTCGTTGGTTTTAAATAACCATCCAGATGGTTACTTGATGCCAATGTTGGCACAGGAAATCACGTAATTCAAGCGGCGATGCGCGAGGCTCGGGTTTACCTTCACTAGCGCAAACCAGGCATAAAACAGGTACCGATCATGAGGACGGAGACAGCATGAAACTCTCAGAAACGCATCAGCAGATTCGTGAAACCACCCGCCGCTTTGCAGAGGAGGTGATTCGCCCAGTTGCCGAGGAACTGGATCGCGAGGAACGCTTCCCAGCGGAGATCTACGCCCAGATGGGCGAGTTAGGCCTGTTCGGCATCACCGTGCCGGAGGAATTTGGCGGAGCCGGACTCGACGTCACTGCTTACGCGCTCGTGATGGAGGAGCTGTCGCGCGGCTACGCTTCGGTCGCGGACCAATGCGGGCTCCTTGAACTGGTCGGCACGCTTCTTTCAGCACACGGCACCGACGAGCAACGCGCGGCCTACATGGAGCCGCTCTTGCGCGCAAAACTACGGCCGGCCTATTGCATTACTGAAGCCGACGCAGGCACCGACGTCTCAGGCATCCGCACCACCGCGACCCGCACAGCCGAGGGTTGGGAACTGAATGGCGCCAAGCTCTGGATTCATAACGCGCCGGTTGCGGACGTCGCATTCGTGCTCGCCCGGACCGACCCCGCGGCTGGCAAACGCGGTATGAGTATCTTCATCGTGGACTGCTCGTTGGCCGGGGTATCGAAAGGTCCCAAAGAGCACAAGATGGGGCAGCGCGCGTCGCAGGTCGGCGAACTGAATTTCGACCGGGTAAAGTTGCCTCGCGATGCGTTGCTCGGCACCGAAGGCCGCGGCTTTCACATGATGATGAGCGCGCTCGACAAAGGCCGCGTGGGCATCGCCTCGCTTGCCGTGGGCATCGCGCAGGCGGGGCTTGAAGCGGCACTCGAATACTCACAAACCCGCAAGCAGTTCGGCAGCCATATCGCCGAATTGCAAGGCATTCAATGGATGCTCGCCGATATGGCGAAGGACATTCAGGCCGCGCGCCTGCTCGTCCTCGACGCTGCGGAACGACTCGAGTCGGGCGATCGCCCCAGCATTGCCTGCTCAATGGCCAAGTGCTTTGCCGGCGATACCGCCGTTAAGCACAGCGCTAACGCCGTGCAGATTTTCGGCGGCAGCGGCTACATTCGCGGCTACGAAGTCGAACGCCTGTATCGGGACGCCAAGATCACGCAGATCTACGAAGGCACGAACCAGATCCAGCGCACGATCATTGCGCGCGATCTGATCGCCAACGGGGCCTCATTATGAGCGCGCGCCCAATCGCCCTTGTCACAGGTAGCCGGCGCGGCATCGGCCGCGCGATCGCGATCGAACTTGGTCGCGCCGGTTTCGACATCGCACTGACCGATGCGGTGGCGTCGGACGAACTCGACGATGCCGTTCGCGAGGTTCAGCAAACCGACGCACGCGCGATCGCAACGCTCTCCGACCTCGCCGACATCGATTCGCATCCGGCCACGTTATCCGCAATCGAAGCCTCGCTCGGCGGCCAGATCGATTGCCTTGTGAACAACGCGGGAGTTTCCGTGATGTCACGCGGTGACCTACTCGATGTCACCGCGGAAAGCTTCGACCGCTGTATCGCGGTGAATACGCGCGGCACGTTCTTTCTCATGCAGGCATTCGCGAAGCACTGCCTCGCGCGCTCGAACGCGCCCGTTGCACCGCACCCGTCGATCATCACGATCACGTCGTCTAACGCAATCGCGGCGTCGCCCTTGCGCAGCGAATATTGCGTATCCAAGGCTGGGCTTTCGATGGCCAACACCCTCTTCTCGCTACGGCTCGCTGAACACGGCATCAGCGTCTATGAAGTGCAGCCCGGTTTGATTGAAACCGAAATGACCGCACCGTCCCGCGCACGCTACGACACGCAGATCGAACAGGGACTGACCGCCATCAAACGCTGGGGCACGCCGCAGGAAGTGGCAATCACTGTGCGCACGCTTGCCACCGGCGGCCTCCCCTACAGCGTCGGCCAGGCGATCCGTATCGACGGCGGCCTGCTCGTCACCAAATACTGAGTCTCCCTATGAACCTCTCGATCAAACTTCCGACTGCGTCCGGCGCACTGGAAACCTATTCCGTACAGGGCACACCACTTGGAGTGCGACCGCCTGCACGCGAATTCAACCGCATCGCGTACTCCGCCGCCCACGTGGTGGCCGATCCGCTGCGCGCGGGCGAACTGAACGCCGAGCCCGCCATCGACTGGGACCGCACTATCGCTTACCGGCGCTATCTCCTTGAACAGGGGTTGGGCATCGCAGAAGCCATGGACACAGCGCAGCGCGGTATGGGTTTGCCGTGGAGCACGGCACTCGAACTGATCACACGCAGCATCGAAGGCACGCGCGATATTGCCGGGGCAGCCATCGCGTCGGGCTGCGGCACTGACCACATCACGCCCGCTTCGGTGACGAACTGCGATCAGGTGATTCGCGCGTATGCGGAGCAACTCGAAGCCGTGCAACGCGTAGGCGGACGCGTGATCCTGATGGCGAGCCGCGCGCTTGCGAAAGTAGCACGCTCACCGGACGATTATCGGCGCGTCTATCGCGAGGTGCTCGCCATGTGCGACCAGCCGGTGATTCTGCATTGGCTCGGCGCCATGTTCGACCCTGAACTCGCGGGCTACTGGGGCGCAAGCGATTTTCCGGCTGCAGCCGAAGTTTGCCTCGATATCATCGAGGCCAATTCGGCCAAAGTGGATGGCATCAAGATCTCATTGCTCGACGAGCAGAAGGAGATCACGTTCCGCCGACGTCTACCGCAAAGTGTGAAGATGTACACAGGCGACGACTTCAACTATCCCGCGCTGATCGCCGGCGACGGCACGCATTTCTCGCATGCGCTTCTCGGCATTTTCGACGCCATTGCGCCGGCCGCGTCTCAGGCACTGACGGCCCTCTGCGCGGGCGACGTCGAGACCTTCAACCGATTGCTAGGGCCGACGGTGCCGCTTTCGCGCCACATTTTTCGCGCGCCGACGCAGTACTACAAGACGGGCGTGGTGTTCCTCGCGTACCTGAACGGCTTCCAGGACCACTTCTTCATGCCGGGCGGTCACCATGGTATGCGGCCGCCAGCTTACCTGGCGGATGTGTTCCGCCTCGCCGACCAGGCCGGCCTGTTGCGCGACCCGGGCGATGCAATCACTCGCATCCGGAGGGCCATGGCGCCACTCGGATGCACAGGCTGATCATGGCCCGATCTGGGGGACCTGTACGGCACATGGTGTTTTGCCGGTTCCGTAACGAAGTGACACCGGCATGCCGCCTTGCGTTCTTCGAGCAGATCCGGCGACTGACGGAAGTACCCGGCATTGCCTTCACCAACTTTCAGAGCGGGCCCAACGTATCGCCGGAAGGCTATGGCATGGCGTTTTCTGACGGCTTCATGATGGATTTCGCGAGCCGCGACGACTGTTTTGCCTACCTGGCGCATCCAACGCATCAAGCCATTGGGGCACGTCTTCTTGAAGCACTTGAAGACGGTGCGCAAGGTCTGCTCGTCTTCGATATCGATCTGGAAACCCATGAGAAACCTTCACGGAAGACTCGACCTGTGCTCCATCAATACCGCAACGCTGGGCCATCGGGAGCCACTCAGTCGCACGATTGATCGCATTGCCAAAGCGGGCTTTGGTGGGATAGCGCCGTGGCGCCGCGAGGTCGAGGAAGGCAATGTCGCGCAGCTTGCGCGGCAGATCAGAGCGCTCGATCTGACCGTGACCGGCTATTGCCGTTCGACCTATTTGCCGGCAGCGACGCCCGCCGAATTTAACGCCAATGTCGAGGCAAACCGGGCCGCATTGCGCGATGCGGCAATACTCGGGGCGCGTTGCTTCGTGATGGTGGTCGGTGGCCTCGTACCAGGTAGCCGCGATCTGGAAGGTGCGCGGACCCAGGTGGTGGACGGCATTTCGATGCTGATGGACACGGCACGCGAGTGCGGCGTACCGCTCGCACTCGAGCCTCTTCACCCTATGTACGCAGCCAATCGTGCCGTAGTCAACACCATCGCACAGGCAGTGAATATTTGTGAAACCGTAGATCCAGACCGGTCAGGGCTTATCGGCGTTGCAGTCGATGTTTACCACTGCTGGTGGGACCCGCAACTGACGGCGTCGATCGCAGCGGCCGGGCAAGCGGGACGCATTCTGGCGTATCACGTGTGCGACTGGTTGCACGAAACTAAAGACATGCTGCTGGATCGCGGAATGATGGGCGATGGGGTCGTCGATCTACCGTCGGTGCGTTCGTGCGTCGAACGCGCCGGATACGAAGGTCTGGTGGAAACCGAAATTTTTTCGGCGCAAAACTGGTGGCAACGCGAGCCCGGCGAAGTACTCGCCATCTGCAGTGAACGTCTGCAGACAGTTTGTTGACCGCGCTGCGTTAAACGACACGAACACACGGAGACAAAAATGACTGAAAAAATTCGCTGGGGCGTACTGGGCGCCGCAAAGATTGCCGACAACTTTGTCGTGCCGGCTATCCAACGCTCGTCCAACGGCCAGGTGATCACCGTCGCCAGCCGCGATCGTGACCGCGCCCAGATTTTCGCGACCAGGCATGGCATCGACCGTGTATTGACCAGTTACGACGAGGTCATCGCGAGCAAAGACGTCGACGCAATCTATATCCCGCTGCCAACGGCCAGTCACGTCGAATGGTGCAAGAAAGCCCTGCTCGGTGGCAAACACGTGCTGTGCGAGAAGCCGATTGCAATGAATGCCAACCAGGTGCTTGAGCTGATCGCCTTGCGTGACAAAACCGGCCTTGTATGCGGCGAAGCATTCATGGTGGCGCATCACCCTCAATGGGCTTTTGTTCGCGACAGCCTCGCTCAGGGAATGCTTGGCGAACTCACGCTGATCGAAGGCTCCTTCACCTACTTCAACGACGATCCCAACGCACTCAAGAACAATCTTGCACTCGGGGGCGGGGGTGTGCGCGATATCGGCGTCTACCCGGTCGTAACCACGCGTCTTGTGACAGGACTTGAACCGGTTCGCATCCAGGCAGAGGTTTTGCTCGATGCCCGTTTCGGCACAGACCGGTTCGCGCGATGCACGGCCGCGTTCCCAGGATTCTCGATGACGTTCTACTGCGGCACGCAACTGTCGCGCCGGCAGCACATGATCTTTCACGGAACCAAAGGCTGGTTAAGCGTTGACGCACCGTTCAATCCGGGCACATATGGCCCGGCGCAAATTCGCCTTCGCTCCGATGAAACAGCTCAAACACGCACCATTGAGTTCGGTGAGGTCGATCAATATCAGTTGATGGTTGAAGACTTTGCGAGCACGGTGCTCGGACAGAAAGCGAATCTGGCTTTCACCCTGGAAAATTCACTCGGCAATCAGCGGGTCATCGATCAGATACTTTCCTGAGCAGAAATCGCCAGCAGCGCTGCAAGCGCGCGTCGCCGCCCTCACGGCGCGCTACCGCTGTTCGCGCTCACGGCCTTCTGCGGACTCGCCATCACATACACGTCCGTGCGCTTTGACAGGTTGTAGTCGGCCATCGTCGGTCGTCACGGCGCCGAGCGCGGTCAGCGGCGCCGGGAGCTCCGCCAGCGAATCCCGCGTCATCGTCAGGTCTGTCTAAAGCCCCCTCGCGAAAATTGACTTGCATCCCCGCCAAATACTGTATAAATTTACAGTACTGTTTTTATATACAGGATCGGTCATGAACCAGCTCATCCGCATCTTGAACGACGGTGATCGCGAAACGCTTGCCTGGCTGCGCAAGCATGTCGGCGACGTGCGCGTAGCTGCCGCTGCGCGACATCTGGGAGGCAACGGCAAACCGTACCTGTCCGCCGTGTGCCGCTATCTCGGCGTACGTCCGCCAACACCTCATCAACAGCCCCGACCCGTGGCCGACTGTACGGTTGGCGATAACTATCTTGCGCAGATCCGTCTGCTGCTGGCAGAGCGCAACCAGGTGTCGTTGAAACATCAACGTTAATGCTGCGAGTCTTCAGGAAGATAACAAGATGATTAACGACGCTGCTCCTGATCGGGATGTCCACGACATCAATCCGGTCGCCCTCGAACGCGCACTCCGCAGCGCGTCGCTCGATCTCCAGCAAATCATTGCCACGGTCGCGGGTCGTCACCTCGACAATGGCCGTCGCCGTTACTCAAGCAGCGCGCAATTGCCGACGTGGCGGACACTGCTGACAATCGACGAACAGGTCTTCGAGAATCGGGGGTTCCTGGCAAGGCACAACGAGGCGGTGCGCTCAACGTTTGTCCGGTTTTGCGACAGTCGTTTGTCCGGGATGGATCTCGACGAACCCATCGACTGGCGACGTGACGACGACGACTTGCCAGTCGTGTACCTGCTTGCGCGCGCACTGGTACAGGCCAACGCTACCGATGTGGCCACTCAGGACTAGTGCGCCGATATCAGCCGTTGGTCGTTAACGCCTCACCGCATCGCCATCAGCCTTGCAATTCCTGAACGAGCGTCTGAACCAGTTGCGCGGCAGTCAGCTCGCGCGCCAGCGGCGCGCCCTGCCCCGCCCACTGCGCCGCGAACTCATGGTTGCCCAGTTTCGCTGCAGCCGCGTTCAATTGCTTGGCAGCGTCGTAGGCGACCGGGTACGCGGCGGGCACAGGCCTGCCCAACGATTCACCGAACGCGATGAGGCGATTGACCATGCCGCGTGCGGGCCGGCCGGACAGCACGCTCGTCAACCGGGTGGCCGCCGCCCGCTCGCTCCTGAGATTGGCACGGTAGCTGGCATTGGCGGCCGATTCGGGACACAGAATGAAAGCGGTGCCGAGTTGCGCGGCAGCCGCGCCGAGGTCCAGCGCCGCCCTGATTCCCTGACCGTCCATGATGCCGCCCGCGGCAATCACCGGCAGCTTCGTTCGCTGCACCAGCAAGCGGACCAGCACGGCGGTGCTTAGCTGTTCGTCGACGGCGTCCGGGTCGAACATGCCGCGGTGGCCGCCGGCCTCGATCCCTTGCGCCACGATCGCATCGACGCCAGCCTGCTCGCCAAGTTCTGCTTCACGGAGGTTGGTGGCGCTGGCCAACGTGGTGATGCCCGCGTCGCGCAACGCCTTGATGCGATCCACGGACGGCAAACCAAAGTGGAAGCTGACAACCGATGGACGCTGCTCGATCAGCAGATCGAACACCGCATCGTCATGCAGAAAGGTCGTGTAGATCTCATTGAGCGCGGCCGGAGGCTCAATCCCCGCCTCCGCGAACAGCGGCGCCAGGTAGCGCAACCATGCTGCTTCACGCGCCGCATCGCGCTCTGCGGGCGCATGGCAAAACACATTCACATTGAACGGCTCACGCGTCAGGCTGCGCGTTTCCTCGATCATTTTGCGCGCCTGATCAGCCGTGCTCGCACCGATTCCAAGGGACCCCAGTCCACCCGCATTGGAAACCGCGGCCGCCAGTTGCGGCGTGGAGACGCCCGCCATCGGCGCCTGAATGATGGGGAACGCAACGCCAAGTCGTGCAATGAAAGGGTTTAGCGAGTTCATGGCGACTCCTGTTCTGGAACGGGTTGAACGGTGGCGACGACAAATTCTCTAATTGAGAATAAAATCATTCTATCATTTCATTTTAGAGATAAACATGGATCTGGAGTCGCTCAATATCTTCTGCATCGTGGCAGCGGAACTGAGCATCACACGCGCGGCAGGCCGCCTTGGCCGGGTGCAGTCCAATGTGACCACGCGGATTCAGCAACTGGAAGCGGACGTCGGCGTGGAGCTTTTTGTGCGCAGCGGTAAGCGGCTCAGCCTGTCGACGGCCGGCGAGCGCTTTCTCGACTATGCAAGGCGTTTGCTGGCGTTGGAAGAGGAGGCGCGCAATGTCGTCACGGGCGGTCTCGATGGCGGCGTCCTGCGCATGGGCTGTATGGAAAGTACGGCCGCCAGCCGTCTGCCCGCCGTGCTCGCTGCGTACCATGCCCGCTACCCGGCCACACGGCTTGAAGTGAGTACGGGCCCGTCCCGCCAGCTACTGGAACAGGTCCGCACCGGGAGGCTGGACTGTGCATTCCTGGCCTTGCCGCCCGCAGCGGGCGATGACGCCTCACTGGCGGATATGGGTCTGGTCGCCGAAAAAGCGTGGCTTGAAGAACTGCTGTTGCTGGCCCCCACCAGTGAGGCGTCCGCTGACACCCCTCGGGCAATCCGAACGCGGTCGCTGGCTGCGTTCGCGCAGGGTTGCTCGTACCGCGCCATCGCGGAACAGTTGCTCGGCATTCCTGATTCACCTGGCTGGCAAGTCCAGGAAATGGGCTCCTACCACGCCATGATCGCGTGCGTTGCCGCCGGCGCCTGCGTCACGGTGCTGCCGAAAAGCGTCCTTGAGCTAGCCAAGGTTCCAGCCGGTCTGAAGACGCTGCCTGCCGGGCAGGTCGATACCTGTCTGCTGTGGCGTTCGGGCTATAACGTTCCAGCCTTCCAGAATCTGCAGAATCAAATGAAGAGCGTTTGAACGATGAACACCACAGTGCGCGCCGCCTGTGCCTCTGGTCTATGGCCGGCACGGCGTTTTGCCGGCCATTTAGTCCTGCTGGATGCAAGGCGGATGATTGTGGCGATCCGCGGCGGGAACATCGATTGCTGAACGCCAGTGTGCGGTGGCTCGCAGGCCGCGCATTGACGAGGATCCCATCATGCCAACCCCGCTAAAACGAGTCGCCCGCCTGTCGCAATTGCATGCCGACCGCGCGCAACGGCTGGAACTGGACGGCGAGTCCATTCTGCTGGTGCGCGACGGAGATACCGTGCATGCCTACGGCGCGAACTGCCCGCATGCTGGCGGTCCGCTCGAACAGGGCGCGCTCTGCGAGGGCCGTATTGTTTGTCCGTGGCATAAAGGCAGCTTCGATGTCGCCACCGGCAAAGTGCTCGAACCACCGGCGTTGATGGCGCTGGACCGCTATCCGGTGGCGCTCGATGGAGACGATGTGCTGGTTTCGCCCGACAAACTGCCGGGTGCAGCCACGACCGCGGCCGTTGACTCATCCGCGTCGACTGCGCCCAACGGTTCGACTGCATCGGCTCAAGCCGCAGGCAACGCGCCGGCGTTCGTCATCATCGGCGCGGGCGCCGCGGCCGCGGCCGCCTGCGCGACATTGCGCGAGTGCAGCTTTGCCGGGCACATCACGATGATTGGTCGAGAGGCGCACGCTCCCTATGACCGCACATCGTTGAGCAAATTCGTACCGTCAGGAGAAATGGCCTGCACCGACGTGCCCTCGCTGCTTCCCCCCGATTGGTTCGAGCACGAACGCATCGAGCGGCTTCAAGCCGAGATAGTCGGCCTCGACGTGCCGAAGCGACGTATTCGCCTCGCCGATGGCCGGGAGCTAGCTTACGACACCGCGCTGTTAGCGTCGGGCAGCGTGCCGACAGTTGCACCACTGCCCGGCCGCGAGCTGCGCGGCGTACAGGTATTGCGTACGCTCGACGACGCGCTCGCGCTGGTCGAGGCGGTGAGCGATGCCACCCAGGTCGTCATTGTCGGTAGCAGTTTTATCGGCTTGGAAACGGCCTCCGCGCTACGTCAACGCGGTACACCGGTGAGCGTCGTGTCGCCGGACGCGGTGCCCTTCAAGCGCCAGTTCGGCGAGCGGGTCGGCGCGATGTTCCAGCGGCTTCATGAAGACCACGGTGTGGTCTTCCACCTGAAGCAACAGGTATCGGCATTCGAAGGCGATGAAACGGTGCGCGAAGTCGTCCTCGAGAACGGCACACGCATCGCTGCGGACGCCGTGCTGATCGGCACCGGCGTGTCGCCCGCCACGGGCTTTATTGAAGGACTGCCGTTAGGCAAGGATGGCGGCGTGATTGTCAATGCCGGCATGCAGGCCGCGCCTGGCCTCTATGCGGCGGGCGACGTCGCCGTGTTTCCGCTGCACGAAAATCAGGAGCCGTTGCGCATCGAGCATTGGCGCGTCGCGCAGCAGCATGCCCGGATTGCAGCGCAAAACATGTGCGGCGCGCGTAACCGCTATACCGGCGCGCCGTATTTCTGGACCTATCACTACGGCAAGAACTTCGAGTATCTCGGTCACGCGACACAATGGGATGAACTGGTCGTCGACGGCGAACTCGACGAGCAGGACTTCATGGCGCTGTACGTACTGGACGGCATCGTCGCCGCAGTGCTCGCGTGCGGGCGTGAAGCGGCGACGGCGCGCTTGATCGGGAAAATGCACGTGGGGCTATCGGTCGCCCAGGTGCGGGAGTTAGCACGCGATTAACCCGGCATCGGCACCGGCGCGACCGACGACGACCCGAGCGGCTTCGCTAGCTGTTCGCAGGCAGGTGCAGCGTTCGGCTACGATATTCTGCGGACGGTCCTGCTGACCTATCCGCTAATGGTCGCAAGCGTGATGGGTGAATTCACGAACGGCGGCACGCCGCGGATTGTTGGCTGGCTGGCGGCGCTCGTGATGGCCGCCGCCGCGATCGCCATGTTCGCGTTCGGAGTATGAGCGGCCAGCGCGGGCTTGCCGCCGCCCCTCACAGCGTGCCGGGCGGCTCCGTGGGCACGCCCGACGCGTCTGCCTGAGCGTCTTCATCTTCGATCTCGGCGCGTGCCTGTTCCCAGTACTCCTCAGGTGTGCCCCTGGGTTCGGTCGCCTTCTCCCACAGATGGTAGGCCCGGGTCCTGATGCGTTCTTCCACCGACATGGTTTCCATGCTCATGCTCCTTGTGAGACCAGCAAAAAAGAGCCCGCTCCGGGCTCGCGGAATTTGCCGTTTGCAACGGATTGCACGCCGGCATCCCTGGAGCACAGCAAGCGCTGTTCCTCACCGATGGGCACTGCAGAGACCGGTAGCGATACGCGAAAGACTGACTACAATAGTTGAGTGCGAGCGACAATGAGCAA
This sequence comes from Paraburkholderia sp. BGA-UO-ETr-F12, assembly GCF_059567945.1. Lineage (NCBI taxonomy): Bacteria > Pseudomonadati > Pseudomonadota > Betaproteobacteria > Burkholderiales > Burkholderiaceae > Paraburkholderia > Paraburkholderia sp. BGA-UO-ETr-F12. The sequence goes on from NZ_JCAQOZ010000066.1 coordinate 347,755, forward strand.
GCGCTCCGTTCAAGCCTGGCGTGTCAGTAGCGTGACGTTTCAATTCCTTCATTGGAGGCATGCCATGAGCTGCCTGAGCGAAAGAATTGCCGGCGCAATCATCTTCTTGCTGAGCGGGTATGCGTTCGCGGGCGACCTTGCGATCGATTCGCCCGAAGAGATGACCGTGGCGAGCATCGCGCCAATGCCCGTAAGAACCCTTCCCCCCATTCCGGAACCGCAACGCTACGCCTTTGAATATCAGCCGGACCAAGGCCATCCCTTTTACGCACCGGTCGAGAATTTCTATAGCACGCCGATAACTCACGACGTCCGCTTTGGCAGCGCAACGCCCGCACCAATGCCTCGGCCGGCGTCGCCACAGGCGCCGTCCCAGGCGTCGAATTATCTCTCTCTGGGCCCGTCGACGGCGCCGCAACTCTCCCTCGCCGATGTACAGAACACGACCCTGACGCTCGGTGCGCAACCGCAGCGAAGGCTGTCGTTGACGGTCAACGACTGGGCCTTCTCTGCAACAGCGCGTGTCGCGGTTCTTCACTCGCACAGCACGGGCGCGACGCTTTCCGTGCGACACGGGTTTTAAACCGGCGTTTGCGCAGTCTCGCTAAGTCTCGGGCGAAGCCCGGTCTGTCGCGATGATCTGGCGGCCGTACTCCACGGCCGCCTCGCGTGCCTGCGCCGGCGTCGCGTAAGGTCCGATCTGCGGCGCGCCTTCGAACGGGAACAGGATCTTCCGGTCGGACTTTCTGATCACCTTCAGGCCGCCCACGTACCGCCCGTCGCTCGTGCCGTGGTAGGTCGCGAAGATCTCGAAGTCGCCGTCGGACACATCCGCCTTATGCCGCACCATTGCAAATTCCTTAACTATCCTTACGTTATGCCGGTACCGTTTGCGCCAGCGCCGCGCGCGACCACACTCGGTGCTGCTCCGCCGCCGCAACGAATGCCTTGAGCACCTCGGCGCTCTGGCTGTCATCGCCGGTTTCCACGCCATCGGCATGATCCGGCAGTTGAGCCGCCGCCAGCACGTCGCGCCCCGCCCCGAGCGCCGCAATCGCTTTCAGATGCTTGAACGCCTCCAGCACGAAATGCCGCGCGTCGCCGGATTGCGCCAGTGTTTTCGCACCAGCCTCGCCGCCGCAGACGATCACCGCGTCGAACATGATCGACGGCATTCCGGCAATCGTTGCGTCCGGCTGCAAACCGTCGATCGCAGCCAGGCTCGGCGCGATCAGCAACGGCGTCGCGCCCTCGCCGCGCAGCGCCTGCTGAAGCTTCCTGATCGACGCGCCGTCGGCACCGGGTGCGGCCAGCAGCGCGATCTTGCGAGTCTTGATGCCCGGCTTGCCGCGATTGAGGAGGCTCAGCGCCGGCGAAGTTTGCGGGTCCGACACGGGCGGCGCCTTACCCTTTTTCGGCGCTGGCAAACCCAAGCCTTCCGCGACCTTCGCGGCGAGCCCCGCGTCGAAGTTGGCAAGAATCTCGTTCACCACGCGCTCGCGAATCTCCGGCTTCGTCACCTTGCCGAGTTCGAACTGATACGCAGCGCTGATGTGCTCCTGCTCGACCTCGGACATGCTCCGGTAGAACAGCGCGGCTTGCGAGAAGTGATCGGCAAAAGACTCGCTGCGCACGCGGATCTTCACGCCGTCGACACGCTCCTGATAGCTCTCGAAGCCGCCATCGGACGGCGCCGGATCAGTCTCCTTCGGCCAGCCGCCGCTCACCGAGTTCGGCTCATACGATGCCTGTCCGACATTGATCGTCTGGCGATGCATCGCGTCGCGCTGATTGTTATGAAACGGGCACACCGGCCGGTTGATCGGAATTTCGTGGAAGTTCGGGCCGCCGAGCCGGCTGATCTGCGTGTCCGTGTACGAAAAGAGCCGGCCTTGCAGCAACGGATCGTTGCTGAAGTCGATACCCGGCACGATATGGCCGGGGTGAAACGCGACCTGTTCGGTTTCGGCGAAGAAATTATCCGGATTACGGTTGAGCGTCATCTTGCCGATGATTTTTACCGGGACGCGCTCTTCCGGTATCAACTTGGTCGGATCGAGCAGATCGAAACCGAAGCTGTGTTCATCCTCTTCCTCGACGATCTGCACGCCGAGTTCGTATTCAGGGAAATCGCCTCGCTCGATTGCTTCCCACAGATCGCGCCGATGGAAGTCGGGGTCCTTGCCGGCGAGCTTCTGCGCTTCGTCCCACAACAGCGAATAGGAGCCCAGCACGGGGCGCCAGTGAAACTTGACGAAGCGCGCCTTGCCTTGCGCATTCACGAAGCGGAAAGTGTGAACGCCAAAGCCCTCCATGGTGCGCAAGCTGCGTGGAATCGCGCGATCCGACATGGTCCACAGCACCATGTGCGCGGATTCCGGCACCAGTGACACGAAATCCCAGAACGTATCGTGCGCGGAAGCGCCGGTCGGCATCTCGTTGGGCGCTTCCGGTTTGACAGCGTGTACGAAATCCGGAAACTTGATCGCGTCCTGAATAAAGAACACCGGCATGTTGTTGCCGACCAGATCGTAATTACCCTCCTGCGTGTAAAACTTCACCGCGAAACCGCGCACGTCGCGCACGGTATCCGCCGAGCCACGCGGCCCCTGTACGGTGGAAAAGCGCACGTAGACCGGGGTCTGCTCGGCCGGGTTCTGCAGGAATGCGGCTTTCGTGTATTCGGTCATCGGCTCGTACACCTGGAACACGCCATGCGCGGCGGAGCCGCGAGCGTGCACGATGCGCTCGGGAATACGCTCGTGATCGAAATGCGTGATCTTTTCACGCATGATGAAGTCTTCGAGCAGAGACGGACCGCGCGGACCGGCGCGCAAGGTGTTCTGGTTGTCGGCGATCTTCACGCCCTGATTGGTGCGCAGCGCCGCGCCGTCGGGACGGACGCGGAACGGTTCGAGATCTTGCGATTTGCGGTCGTCAGCCGGGGTTGCGGGCTGACGGGTGCCGGTTTTACCTGCCATGGAAACACTCCTTGCGTTAGCAGTTAGCAGCGCCAGGCGATGATTCGCTCCGGCTCGAACGCAGGGTCAGCAAGCGTTGTTCCCGATGAAAGCTGCGCGGCTCCGTTTCCGGCCATGCGTCTGGCGGACCCGCTGGTCCGCCAGGCCGGATTACATCGTTGCCGCTACGACGACACGCGGGCGCCCTGCTTCGTGCCGGGAATCTCCCGGCCGCGCAGCGAACAGCCGGTTGTCTCCGTCACGAAGATCAGGGCGAGTGCGCCAATCGCACACGCGGCCATCATGTAGTACGCCGGCACCAGCGCGTTGCCCGTGCGCGCGACGAGCCATTCGTTCACCATCGGCGCGGTGCCACCGAAGATCGAAGTCGAGATGTTGTAGGCAATCGCCATCCCCGCGTAGCGCACCTGGGTGGGAAACATCGCCGGAAACATGGCCGAGATGCTCGCCAGTTGCGGAACGTATAAGAGACCCAACACGCAGAAACCCGCCAGCGCCCCAGCGAGACCATGGGTCATCAGGAGAAACATTGGAATGGCCGCTACAAAGAGTCCAATCAGAGAGAACCACCAGACGTTCTTGCGGCCGACTCGATCCGAGAACGTGCCGGCAAACGGCAGAAAGACCATCATCGCCAACATGCCAAGGAGCGGCACGAGCAAGGACATGTTATCGCTCATGCCCAGTTGCTTGTGCATGAAGGTCGGCATATAAGCCAGCAGCACATAATTGACGACGTTCAAGGCCACCACCAGCCCGCCCAGCAATAGCAGCGGTTTCCAGTATCCGCTCAGCAGAGCCTTCAGCGGCACACGGGCATGCTGTTCCTTGTGGATCGATTGCTCCAGCTCGAGGAACACAGGCGTGTCCTCCAGCCGGGAACGCAGATAGAAGCCGATCATCCCGAGCGGCGCCGCAATCAGGAACGGCAGGCGCCATCCCCACGCATGCATCGTTGCGTTGCCCAGCACGACCGAGCAACCCAGCATCAGGAAAGCGCCAAGCGAGAAACCGGCAAGCGTGGCGAACTCGAGGAAACTACCGCAAAAGCCACGCCTCTTGTCGGGTGCATACTCGGCCATGAAGGTCGCCGCGCCGCCATACTCCCCACCGGTCGAAAAACCCTGGATCATCCGCAAGACGATCAGAATCGCCGGCGCCCACCAGCCAATCTGCGCGTAAGACGGCACCAGCCCTACCAGCAGCGTCGCCACCGACATCAGGATGATCGTCAGCGCCAGCACATGCTTGCGGCCCAGTCGATCGCCGAGCGGGCCCCAGAACAATCCGCCAAGCGGACGAACCAGAAAAGAAATGGCGAAGGTGGCGAGTGCGAACAGCGTGGCCTGCGCCGTGCTGCCTGGGAACAGCGCGGCCGATATGTAGGTCAGGCCGTACGCATAAATCCCGTAATCGAACCACTCGGTAGCATTGCCCAGCGCCGATGCGGCAATCGCGCGCCGTAACAGGCCTGACGAACCGTGCTGCAGCGCGTCGCCATCCCATGGATGTACGTAACTCATTGTCTTCCTCCTGAATCCCAATCGATTGGCGCGCACCGAGGCACCGCCTTGAAACCACAATACCTGCCGGCCATGGATGCAGCGATGTCCTAGGACGATGATTCCGCTGGGGTTTTCCCGGCCCGGCGGGTTCGACTCAAAGTACGGGCAGCGGCAGCGTCATCAAACGCCCCCTCGCCGGTCTGGCTTCGCTATCGCCGCACAAACGCAGACACATCCAGGCCGTTGCCAGATTGCTGCTCACCACCGCCTTGCCGATCGCCGCCTCGATGCGCGCGATCACAGCCGCCGCGCGCACCGCCGTGCAGGAAATGAAAAGCGCATCGGACTCCGATGACATCGCGACCGAGGCCAGCGCTACGATGTCGTCGTGGGAAATTCGCGCCATCTCACGATCGTCGGTCAGACCAATGCAAGTGAAGCGGTCGATAGCGAATCCCTGCGCGCCAAAGTACTCGGCCATCGGCCGGCTGGTTTCGACGGTATAAGGCGTCAGCACGCTGATGCGGCGCGCGCCCAGTGCTTTTAACGCAATGACTGCGGCAGCCGTCGGCGTGACGACCCGTGCTTCAGGCTTCGCTGCATGAATTGCCTGTTCGATCTCCGGGTCCCCGATCACCACGGACGCCGACGTGCACGAATACATCACCACGTCGAGCGTTTCGTCAGGCAGGATCAGTGCGGCACACGCGGTAAGCGAAGGCTGCATCGCGCGCAGATTGGCCGGCGTCACCGGATTCGCGTACGGCACGCGATTCACATACACGCCAATGCGCGGATTCGCGACGAGCGTCGCGAAGTCCGGCTCGGTTGTGTGATCGGTCGCGAGGATCACGAGGCCGATGCGTTTGTCGAAAGCGCGCTCGTCCAGAGGCGGCACTTCGTTCAGCGGATGGATAGCGGCCGGCATCGGCTAGTGCCCAGGAGCGGGAAAGCGTTTTTCGAGCAATCTCACGCCGATCACCGCGACAAGACTGATGCACAGGAACAGCACACCGACCAGCGTCATTGGCTCGAGGTACCGGTAATCCGTGTTCGCCACGATCTTCGCCTCGTTCATCAATTCGAGCACGGTGATCGCGGATAGCAAAGGGGTTTCCTTGAACATCGAGATCAGATAGTTCGCGAGCGCGGGCAGCATCGGCGGAACCGCCTCGGGCAGGATAATGTGCTGCCACATCTGCGACGGACTCAGGTTGCACGCCTTGGCGGCCTCCCATTGTCCGCGCGGCACGTTTTCGATGCCGCTCCGATAGACTTCAGCCGTATACGTCGCGTAATGCACACCGAGTGCCAGCACACCGGCCGCAAGCGCCGGCATACGGATACCCACGTCGGGCAGCACGTAGAACACAAAATACAGTTGCACCAGCAGCGGTGTGCCGCGAATGAAGCTTGCCACCGCCGTGGTGGTACGCGCCACCATGCGGTTCGGCGAGAGGCGCAGGATCGCGAACACCATGCCGATCACGGCCGCCACCACCGCGCCGAGCAACGTGGCGAGCACGGTGATCTTCAACCCCTGTAGCAGGATCGGCAGAATCTCACGGGCGAAACTCCAGTCCCATTCCATACGCTTATCTCCTCATCCCGTCGAGACCAAAGCTCATCCGGCGTTCGAGCCGGCGCATGCCGAACGTGATCACGCAAGCCATTGCGAAGTACAGCGCGAGAATCGTCGCGAACGGTATCAGGGTATTGCCGGTTTGCGAACGTACGACCTGAGCCTGGAAAGTCATGTCGCCGAGCGAGATCAGCGAAACGACCGCCGTGCCCTTGAGCAACTCGATCGCGTTGTTAGCGAAAGTCGGCAGCATCAGCGGCAGCGCTTGCGGCAGGATCACGTAACGCATGCGCTGATACGTGGACAGATTCAATGCAATGCATGCACTCCTCTGCTCGTGGCCAATTGCGAGAATCGCGCCCCGCACCACTTCAGCACCGTAGGCGCCTACGTTCAAGCCCAGTGCGAGTACGCCGGCCTGTAGCGGCGTGAGCGTGAGTCCGGCCATCGGCAATACGAAATACGCCCAGAAGAGTTGCACGAATACCGACGTACCGCGAAAGAACTCGATATACGAGGTCGCGATTGCTCGCACCGCGAACCACCGCGACAAACGCCCGAGTCCGGCGGCGAATGCCATGACGAGCGCCAGTACGGTGCCCATCACGGTAAGCTCGACCGTCGCCTGCGCGCCCTTCAGAATCAGCAGCAGATAACCGGACCAGTCGCTCATAAACACACCTCGTCGACAATGGAGTGGGCGTTTTACGCGCTACCGGACCGCGCGCAGCGCCGCCACGGAAAGTTCACTGTGTTGCCGCGCACAGTTTTTCGCGGCTCGTCGACATGGCCGCCTTGGCGGAGAACCCGTACGGCTCGACGATCTTCGCGAACTCGCCGGACTCCTTCATCTTCTTCAGTTCGACGTCGAAAGCATCGCGCAGCGCGGTGTCCTGCTTGCGAAACGCCACACCATCGCATTGCACGGGTGTGCCTTGCACCGGCGCGATCGATTCGAGATTGCTGTCTTTCGCTTTCGAAAGCAGATCGCTGATCGACAGGAGCGGCAGCGCGAACGCGTCGATACGGCCATCCTGCAGCATCTTCAGGCCGCTCTGGCCGTCCGGCACGATGATGACGCGCTCGCCCGGAATCTGCGCAGCGGTCGCCAGTTTCTGCTCGGTCGTGCCACCCTCGACACCGATCACCGCCTTAGGATCCTTGGCGATTTCCTCGTAGGTCTTGATGTTTTTGGTGTTGCCCTTCCTGATCGCAAACGCCTCGACCGCGCACAACACCGGTTGCGAATAGGCGACCGCGCCGCAGCGCTGCGGCGTCATGAAAAGACCCGCTGCGATGGCATCATGCCGTCCCACTGCAAGGCCAGGAATCATCGCGCCATATTCGGAGATCGACGCGACGATGTCGTTGACACCCAGCTTCCTGAAAACCGCACGCGCCACATCGGGGGCGGCACCCGTCACCTTGCCGTCGGCGCCGACCGCGGTAAACGGCGGCTCGTTGGCGATCGCGATGCGTGCGAACCCCTGCTCCCTGAGTTGCGCGAGTTTGTCCTGTGCCGCGACTGCGAGGCAGCTCAAGGCTAGCAGCGACAACGTCCCCGTGACCAGAATCCCCTTCAGTTTCATGATTGTTGGCTCCTAAAGCCTGGTGGCGTGCAACGTTAAAGGCGTGTTGCCTGAATAGATCAGATCCGGTGACCGGCGGCGATGATCTTGCGGAGGAACGCCTGTGTGCGCTCGTGCTCCGGATGGCTGAAAATATCCGCCGGCTTGCCTTCTTCCACGATCCTCCCGCGGTCGAAAAACAGCACACGGTCCGCAAAATCGTGAGCGAAACCCATCTCATGGGTGACCAGCAGCATCGTCATATCGGTTTCCCTGGCGAGCCGCTGCATCACGTTCAGCACCTCTTCCACAAGCTCGGGGTCGAGCGCCGACGTCACTTCGTCGAACAACATGATCCTCGGCGCAAGGGCCAGCGCCCGCGCGATCGCCACGCGTTGCTTCTGGCCGCCGGACAGTTGCGCCGGACGACTCTTTGCCTTGTCGGCCATCCCAACCATGTCGAGTAGTTCGAGTGCCCGCTTCTGCGCCGATTCGCGGCTCTCCCCTTTGGTCAGGATCGGCGCGAGCGTGACGTTGTCCAGCACGCTCTTGTGCGGAAACAGATTGAAGTGCTGAAAAACCATGCCGATCTTTTCACGCATCTTCTGCAGATGCCGCTCGTTCGCCGGCACCATCTGGTCGCCGCGCGGCATATGAAACAACTGTTCGCCATCCACTTCGATGTGGCCGCCGTCGATGGATTCGAGCGTCATCAGAATGCGCAGGATGGTGGTCTTGCCGGAACCCGACGGGCCAATCAGCGCGAGCTTCTCGCCCGGCATCACATCGAGCGACAGTTCGTCGAGCACGGTCAGCGCGCCGTAGCGCTTAGTGATGCGATCGATGCTGATCATCGGTCTCGTCGTCCGCGCCTCGCGGCTTGCCACTGCGGCGTCAGCAGGCATCGCCGGGAAATCCGACGGAAGGGTCGCCGGGGCGACGCGTGAGGCGCTCAGCATGTCGGTGACTCGTGCGGTGTTCATATCGATTCGGTTCCCGTTCGTCATACCTGCCCTGATTGGATGGGGTGCGGCGGCGGTGCTGGAAGAACAACGATGCAAACCAGCATACAAAGCCATATTCGGGAACCGATTGCTCTAGAACAATTCTTTTTCCGGCGGGAACCGGCCGCAGGCCGGCGCCGGAAGGCCGCCCCAGGAACGCTGGTGCGCGAGTCAGGGACAACACCTACACGCGCGGCGCGACGCGGCACACCTGACGACGCCGGCGGATTTCGTGTTCGGCGCAGCGCCACGATGAGATTGAACTAGCACATTAAAAGCCGTTTCCTGCCGCATTAGACTGCGGCCAGAAACGCCTGTAGATGCCTCATGACGTGTGCGAGGCATTACGTTCCTCAACGACGTCATGCTCAAAGAGAGGGGAAGATGTCAGAAACAACGCAGCAGGAATCGCGCACCAGGGCGCCCGTTGTGCACCTGCCTTTCGAACGCGCGGAATATGCCACCCGTATCGGCAAAGCACGTAAAGCGATGCAGGCCGCGGGGATCGAACTGCTGATCGTGTCCGATCCGACCAACATGGCGTGGCTTACCGGTTACGACGGCTGGTCCTTCTATGTCCATCAATGCGTGCTGCTGGCGCTGGATGGCGAACCGGTCTGGTTTGGCCGCGGCCAGGACGCCAATGGCGCGAGGCGCACCGTGTTCATGCAGCATGATCAGATCGTCGGTTATCCGGACCATTACGTGCAATCGACTGAGCGGCATCCGATGGATTACCTCGCCCGCGAAGTGATCGAGGCGCGCGGCTGGGGCGCCCTGAAGATCGGCGTGGAAATGGATAACTATTATTTCAGCGCAGCGGCCTATCGTTCGCTGGTCGCTCATTTGCCCAACGCGAGATGGCAGGATGCGACCGGGCTGGTGAACTGGCAGCGCGCGGTGAAATCGCCGCGCGAGATCGAATACATGCGCGTGGCGGCACGCATCGTCGAAAAGATGCATGCGCATATCGTCGAACGGATCGAGCCTGGCATGCGCAAGAACGACCTGGTCGCTGAAATCTACTCGGCAGGCATTACCGGCATCGACGGCTACGGTGGCGACTATCCGGCCATCGTACCGTTACTGCCGACCGGTGCCGATGCCGCTGCTCCGCACCTGACCTGGGACGACACGCCCTTCGCGAGAGATGCCGGCACGTTCTTCGAAATCGCCGGCTGCTTCAGGCGCTATCACTGCCCGCAATCGCGCACCGTGTACCTGGGCACACCGCCCAGGCATTTCATCGAAGGCGAGCGCGCGGTGGTGGAAGGCATTGAAGCCGGCCTCGCGGCCGCCAAACCCGGCAATACCTGCGAAGATATCGCCGCTGCGTTCTTCGCGGTGCTGCACAAGTACGGAATCGAGAAGAACAGCCGCTGCGGCTACCCGATCGGTGCCAGCTATCCGCCGGACTGGGGCGAACGCACGATGAGCCTGCGCCCGGGGGACCAGACGGTCCTCCAGCCCGGCATGACGTTTCACTTCATGCCGGGCCTGTGGCTCGACGACTGGGGACTCGAAATCACCGAAAGCATCCTGATTACCGATTCCGGCGTGGAGACGTTCTGCAATACACCCCGCAAGCTGTTCGTCAAACCGTGAACCCGTCACCCCTGTGCCGCCGCGACCGCGGCGCGTGCGGGGACATCGCAGAGGGGAAACATGCATATGAAGACCATGAAGGCCGTCGTGCTGACCGCTCACGGCGGCCTCGACAAACTCGTCTATCGCGACGACGTGGCGATTCCTGTTTGCAAAGCGGGCGAGGTATTGCTTGAAGTCGCGGCTTGCGGACTGAACAATACCGACGTGTGGGTGCGCGAGGGCGCGTACGGTACGGACGACGATCCACACGCTGTCTCCACCTGGCGGCGCGGCCGCTCGACGCTGTCGTTCCCGCGAATTCAGGGCGCGGATATCGTAGGGCGCGTGGTCGACGTGGGCCGTGGCGTGAGCGATGCACGTATCGGCGAACGCGTAATCGTGGATGCGTCGATCTATAACCGCGCCGACGACAGCCTGGCCGATATCGACTACATCGGCCACGGCCGCGACGGCGGTTACGCCGAGTACACGGCGGTGCCGGCGGCGAACGCACATCGCGTCGATTCCGCCTACTCCGATGCCGAACTCGCGACCTTCTGGTGCGCCTATCACACCGGCGAGCAGATGCTCGAGCGCGCTGCGGTGAAAAGCGGCGAAACGGTGCTCATCACGGGCGCCTCCGGTGGCGTCGGTTCGGGAATCATTCAGCTATGCCGCGCACGCGGAGCGATTCCCTATGCGGTAGTCGGCAAGGGCAAGGAAGATGCGGTGCTCGCACTCGGCGCTGAAGGCGCGATGCTTCGCGACAGCGAGGATTTCGCCGCGGATGTGGAACGGATGACCGGCGGCCGGCCGATCGATGTGGTGGCCGACCTGGTCGGCGGCGCACTGTTCGGCAAGCTCCTGAACGTGCTACGCCCGGAAGGCCGTTACACGACGGCCGGCGCCATTGCCGGACCGGTAGTCCAGCTTGACTTGCGTACGATGTATTTGAAGCAGCTACAGCTGAATGGGTCTTCGCAGGGTACGCGAGCCGCATTCAGGCGCGTGCTCGACTATATCCAGTCCGGCACGATCAGGCCGATTCTGGCCGCCACCTATCCTTTGTCGAAGTTTCATGAAGCGCAAACGCAATTCATGGCCAAGCGGTTCGTGGGCAATATCGTCGTGATTCCGGACCGGCATTACGGGGAACCCGCGCAGCCGGCTTGAATAGTCGGATTGAATGACGGACCGGTCGCGGACGCGCAACGGGCAAGCACCAGCCAGGCAGCGGGGCCAGAGAACGATCGCTGGCCCCGCTGTTTTCTATCCCTGGCCGGATCATTGCATCGAATGGAACGCCGGCCGCGCTGCCACCCAACCCGCAGCGGCACACGAACCGGCGCAGCGCTTCACTACGCGGACGTGGCCGGAGCCAGGACCTGGGATGCGACTTCATCCACCGCCGCGCGCGCCAGCTTCACGATCTCGTCGACGTCGCTGCGCGTGGTGATCAACGGCGGCGCGAAGCCAAGAATGTCGCCGTGCGGCATGGCGCGCGCGATCAAGCCGCGCTGCAACGCCGCAGCGGAGACTCGCGGGCCGACCTTCAGCGCGGCATCGAAAGGCTGGCGGCCATCCTTGTCGGCCATGAATTCGAGCGCGGCCAGCATGCCCGCGCCACGCACCTCGCCGACCAGCGGATGAGCATCGAACGCCGCGTGCAGTTGTTCGAGCAGATACGCACCGGTTTGCGCCGCGTTCTGCGTGAGGTCCTCGCGCTCGAGAATATCGAGGTTCGCGAGCGCGGCTGCCGCACAGATCGGGTGACCGGAATAGGTCCAGCCATGCCCCATCGCACCGAATTCCTGGGAAGCCTTATCGATCACATTCCATACGCCTTCACTGACGATCACGCCCGATAGCGGTGCGTACGCGCTGGTCAAACCCTTCGCCACGGTGATCAGATCGGGCGTGATGCCGTAGTGCTGTGCGCCCATCTTCGAGCCGAGCCGGCCGAAACCGCACACCACCTCGTCGCAGATCAGCAGGATGTCGTGCTTCTTCAGCACTTGCTGGATCGCGGGCCAGTAACCCGTCGGCGGCGGCAGGATACCGCCGGTGCCCATCACCGGTTCGGCGATGAACGCAGCGATCGTATCCGCGCCTTCCTGCGCAATGAGGTGCTCCAGCTCTTCCACACAGTACGCGACAAATTGCGTCTCGTTCATGCCGGCCGGAGCGTGCCGGTACCAGTGCGGACACACCGTATGCTTGACGCGCTCGATCGGCAAATCGAAACTCTGATGGAAGCTGGGCAAACCGGTCAGGCTGCCGGTGACAATGCCTGAACCGTGATACCCGCGCTGGCGCGAGATGATCTTCTTCCTGTTCGGGCGACCCTTCACGTTGTTGTAATACCAGACGAGCTTGACCTGCGTTTCGTTTGCGTCCGAACCAGACATGCCGTAGTACACCTTCTTCATGCCCGGCGGCGCCCAGTCGATAATGCGCGACGACAGTTCGATGATCGTATCCGTCGAATGGCCGACATACGTGTGGTAATAGGCGAGTTTTTTGGCCTGTTCGTAGATCGCTTCGGCAACCTCGGTGCGGCCATAGCCGATGTTCACGCAATACAGGCCCGCGAAAGCGTCGATAAACGACTTGCCCTGATGGTCTTCGATGCGGATGCCTTTGGCGCCCGTCACGATACGGCCGGGCAGCGCCCCGCTCGCGTGGTCGTGAGCGTGCGTCGACGGATGCATGAAGTGCGCGCGGTCGGCGTCGAAAAGCTGATCGAGTTGGGTCATGGGAAGCTCCTTCGTGTGATCGATGAATGCGATGAATGGATTGGGCCGGTTCAGGCCGCTGAGGCGGCCGTTGCAGCAACAATGTGACGGCCAGGAAGGCTCCCGGTTACCGGCAGGCCGAGTTGACCGAGGCAGAAATAACGTGTTTCGACAAACGGCTCAAAACCTTCGGCACCGCCTTCGCGGCCGAGCCCGGATGATTTGATGCCGCCGAATGGAATCGGCGCACCCGTGAATTTCGCGCCATTCACGGACACCATGGCAAAGTCGAGACGGCGGATCAGTTGAAACACCGTGTTGAGGTCTGTTGCGCAGACATAAGCGGCGAGGCCGTATTCGGTGTCGTTCGCGCGCTCGATGGCTTCCTCGAGCGAGTCGAACGGCGCGACTGCGGAGATCGGTGCGAAGTTCTCTTCGTCGTAGATGCGCATGCCGGGTGTGGCGTCCGCGACCACGGTCGGCTCAAAGAACCAGCCGCCGCGTTCGTGGGCCGCGCCACCGGCGGTAATGCGCGCGCCCTTCTCCTTCGCGTCGGCAACGCGCTGCACCGTGGTGTCGAATGCAGCCTGATGCATCAACGGGCCGACATCCACGTCCGCCTCGAATGCGGCGCCAACTTTCAGCGCTTTCACAGCCTCGCTGTATTGCGCGACGAACGCCTCATACAGCGGCCGGGCAACCAGGATGCGATTAGCCGCGCAGCAATCCTGACCCGACGTCTGAAACTTCGCCGCGACCGCCACGCGCACAGCCTGCTCAAGCTCGGCATCTGCGGTCACGATGAAGGGTGCATTGCCGCCGAGTTCCAATGCCGTCTTCCTGATGCCGCTCTGCGCCACGGCCTGCATGACCAGCGTACCGACACGCGTCGAACCGGTGAAGCTCACCGAACGCACGCGGTTATCGCGCACCAGCGTTTCCATCGCCATCTGCGGTTCGCCGAGCACAACATTGAATACGCCCGCGGGAAAACCCGCTTCTTCCGCAAGTTGCGCGAGCGCAAGTGCGGAGAACGGAGTTTCATGCGCGGGCTTCACGACGACCGTGCAACCCGCGGCAAGCGCGGCGGCTGCCTTGCGCGTAATCATCGCGCAGGGAAAATTCCAAGGCGTGATCAGGGCAGCCACCCCAACCGGTTCGATCACCGTACCCAGGTGCGCGCCGTCAATATGCGTGGGGATCGTGCGGCCGTTCAGGCGCCGTGCTTCGTGTGCAAACCATTCGACAAAACTCGCGCCATAAGCGATTTCGCCACGGGCTTCCGCGAGCGGCTTGCCCTGTTCGAGCGACAGAATCGCCGCGAGGTCATGCTGATGGCGCAGAATCAACTCGTGCCAGCGCAACAGCAACGCCGAGCGTTTGGCAACCGGCAGCCAGCGCCATGTCAGGAAGGCACGCTGCGCCGCATCGACTGCTTCCGTGATCTGCGCGGCGTCGAGCATCGGTACGTGGCCAAGCACCCGCTGGTCCGCTGGGTTCTGCACGGCGACGCTCGCGGCGCTCGCGCTGTGCACCCAGCGTCCATCGACGTAGCACAGCGATTTGAATAAGACCGGATGACCCAGCAACATGACGACCTCCTGTGTGCGATGTATGTCTGTCACTGTACGTCCGGCAGCGCTGTGGTTTTTTTGGTTATGGCGCCGCAAAGCTGGTGTTTTTTCTGGAGTTCGCCGCGCGGCGTGGCATTTTTCTGGCGGGATCGCGATACGCTTCAACCGCCGTCATCGATCATATGTTCCGCCCAGTCCGGCAGATCTTCCGCGTGGTTCTTCACCACCTTCGTGACGATGTAGGTAAAGTACTTTTCGATACCCAGTTCGTCAGTCAGCAGCGAATCGATAAAGCGCTGATAGTGGTCGATATCGCGCGACATGACGTGCATCACGTAGTCGACGCCGCCGCCCGTTGCATGGCATTGCACGACTTCCGGTGCGGTCGCGATGCGTTCTTCGAAGCGCCGCATATCGTGCGCCGTATGGCGCGCCAGAGTGACCTCGACCACCACCCGGCTGCCCTTGAAGGCGCGCGCCCAGTCGATATCGGCGCGATAACCGCGAATCACACCGTCCTCTTCCAGGCGCTTGACGCGCTCCCACGCCGGCGAGATCGACAGATTGATCTGCTCGGCGAGACGCGACTTGGTGATGCGGCCATCGCACACGAGAATGCGCAAAATTGCCAGATCGTAGCGGTCGAGTTTCATCGCGCGCTCAGACTGTCACCGGTATGCCGCGCTCGACGACGTCGGCCACCACCGCCACGGTGTCGCCGATCCGCACGAGGCCCGGAAAATGCCGGGCCGCAAGCAGGCCGCCGCGGCGTGCGAGATACTCGACGGGTGCGACGCCGGTACGCGACGCGTCGTATACCCGGGCGATCACTTCGCCGCATGCAACCGTCTCGCCAAGGTTCTTGCAGAACTCCAGCAAACCGTCGTGTTCGCTCGTCGTGAAGCAGGTGCCGTCTGGCATGTCCAGCAGCGTCGTGGTGCGTGGGGCGGCGCGCTCGGCCTCACGCCTGGCTTCGTCCGGCCGCAGGAGGCCGGCCTGTTGCAGAAAACCGCGCACGCCGCGCTCCGCCACCGCCACGCTTTGCACGGTGGCCGTGCCGCCGCCGCCGAGTTCCGTCGACACAAACACCTTGCCTGCTTCTTCGACGGCTGTGTCGTACAGGCCGACACTATCGAGTTCGAGCATCCGCATCGAATACGGTGCGCCGAACGCGCGCATCGCCGCGTCGCACCTCGCTTGCTGATCGGCATCCGGCAGCAGGTGAATCGCGGCGAACGGCACGAAGTCGAGGGTACGGCCGCCGGCGTGAAGATCGAGTACGTAATCGGCGAGCGGCAGCAGATAGCGCTGAAAATAGTCGGCGATCTTCTCGGTAACCGTGCCGTCCGGCTTGCCGGGGAAACTGCGGTTCAGATTGCCACGGTCGATCGGCGACGTGCGCGTACCGGCACGGAATGCGGGTAAATTCATGAACGGCACGATAATCACGCGCCCTTTTACGTCTGCGGCCTTCAGGGCCGTAGCCAGCTTCGATAATGCGATCGGCCCCTCGTATTCGTCGCCGTGATTGCCGCCGGTGAGGAGCGCCGTCGGCCCCGCGCCGTTGCGGATCACGGTGACCGGAATCATCTCCGCGCCCCATGCGGATGTATCGTGCGAATGAGGTAGCCGCAGAAAGCCGTGTTGTTCGCCGTCGGCATTGAAATCGACCGTCGGCTGAATAGGTGATGCCCGCATATGCCTGACTCCCGTAGTCCTTTCCATAGTCCATTCTCAGTCCCGCACGTCGTTGCGGAAAAGCGTTCCCGCGCCCGCTGCGTGCGCCCGCTTCAACGCAAGCGCCGCGATCGCCGTGTCCTGCGCGCCGGTGCCGGTCAGGTCGCAAATGGTCACTTCAGTTTCGCTGACGCGGCCCACGGTCTGCTCGGCTATCACCTGGCCCAGCTCCGCGATCGCGGCGCCGCCGTGCATCAAGCCGGCATTCAGCGCGTGGTGCAGTTCCCCCAGCACACGCGTTTGCTGCGCGCGATCGCACACATAACGCGCCGCAGCCAGCGCGGCCGGCGCGATTTCATTCTTGTGCTCAGCGTCCGAGCCCATCGCCGTGATGTGCAGGCCCGCATGCAAGTCCGCGACTTCGATCAACGGTGTGCGGCTTGGCGTCGTGGTGATCGCGACGTCCGCTTCGGCGAGCGCCGCGTGGACATCACGCGCGACATCGCATTGCACGCCCAGCGAGGCGCTCATCTCCGTTGCGAACTGCTGCGCCTTGTCCGGATCACGCGCCCATACGCGCACATGTTCCACACGGCGCACCAGCATCAACGCTCGCAACTGCAAACGCGCCTGCTCGCCCGCGCCCAGCACCGCCACTCGCGGCGTGCGCGGCCTGGCCAGCCAGCGCGCCGCTACAGCCCCGGCGGCAGCCGTGCGCACCGCCGTCAGATAACCGTTGTCGAGCAGCACCGCTTCAGTCAAACCCGTCTTCGCCGACAACACCAGCATCAGCCCATTCAGACTCGGTAACCCGAGCAACGGATTGTTGAAAAAACCGGGACTTACCTTGATCGCGAAGCTCTCGAAACAGGGCAGATACGCCGTCTTGACGTCGACTTCGCCGTTGTGCGCATGCAGGTCCAGCCGCAGGACGGGTGGCATCGCGACGGCCTCGGTGGCGAGCGAGAGAAAAGCGGCTTCCACCTGGTCGATCGCGGCAAGGTCGAGCGGCACGAGTTCGCGAAGCTCGGCTTCGCCAAGAAGTGTGATCGAGGTCATAGGATGCCGTGGGGGTCGGGTTGCGTCGAAGCGGAATCGACGATGCGGCGATGCTGATCCATATCGATGTTGGCGCCCGTTACGACGAGCACGAGCGGTCCGCGTTTGAGACGCCCGGCGGCCAATACGCCGTCGAGCAATGCGGCAATCCCCACCGCCGCCGCGCCTTCTATCACGAGCCGTTCATGCCGGTAGGCGTGCACGATGCCGCGAGCAATCGATGCCTCGTCGAGCAGCACGGTCTCGTCGATCAGATCGCGCGTGAGCGCATACGTATAGCGGTTTTCGAGCCCGATGCCGCCGCCGAGCGAATCGGCGAGCGTTTCGACTTCTTCCACCAGCACCGGGTGGCCGGCGGCAAGACTCGCATGCATCGCGGCACCACGCGACATCGTCACGCCGCTCAGACCGATCGCGCGATTTGCGCTTCGGGCGGCGAACGCCACGCCCGCAAACAGGCCGCCACCGGATAGGGGCACGACGATGTTCGCCACGTCCGGCAACGCCTCGACGATTTCAAGTCCGATCGTTGCCTGCCCGGCAATCACGTGCGGATCGTCGAACGGCGGCACATAGGCAAAGTCTTCTTCGCGTACCAGTCGCAACGCTTCATGTTCGGCCTCGTCCTGGCTTTTACCGACGATCCGCGCTTTGCCGCCGAGTGCGCGCACGGCCTGGACTTTATTGGCCGGCCCCAGCGCCGACATGCAGACCGTCGCCGCGATACCCAGCGCGCGAGCCGCATGCGCGAGCGCGCGGCCATGATTGCCGGTCGAAGCGGTCACGACTTTCCGGCAACCCTGTTCGGCGAGGCGCGCCAGTGCATTGGTCGCGCCGCGCAGCTTGAAGCTGCCGGTCGGCTGCACGGTTTCGAGTTTGAGAAATACCGGCGTGCCCGCCCTCGCCGACAAGCTCGGCGATTCGACGAGCGGCGTGCAACAGACACGTCCCTGGATCCGGCGACGCGCGCGGTAGACATCGGCCAACGACAGATCGTCTGGCGACAGAACGGACATGAACCAGGCCCTACGAAAGGGTTCAATTCCAATGCCGCCGCGCCTGCGTTGTCACGCTGAGTGTGGCCGCATCGCTTTTCAATGCAGCCCAGTCTAATGTTCTAAAAACCGATTTCTATTGTCCTAGTTCATTTCATGCGCGGCTTTCGAAGCCGGCAGAAGCCCAGCCGGAGACTTCACGTGAAGTCGTGCACCTGCGGGTACTGCTCGAATACATCGCGAATGGTTTCCAGCGCGCTCTTATAAGTCTCTTCACCCACTTCAGCGCCCACACACACGCGCACTGCATTCGGTTTGTCCGCGTCGCGCACCATGAATGGATCGGGCGAAGTCACGGCGATATTGCGGTTGCGCAGTTCTCTCACCACGCGATCCGTTCGCCAATGGTCGGGCACGCGCAACCACGCGGACAGCGCCTGCGGATGGGCGCCGAGTACGTAGCTGCCCAGTGTTTGCCGCAACTGTGCCTGACGCCGCCCCAGACATTCGCGCTGTATTTCCACGAGCCGTTCGGCTGTCCCGTCGACGATCCAGCGGGTGGCCACCTCGGCCATCGGCGGGTTCGCCATCCAGCTGCTCACGCGCAGCACGCTTTCAGCGCGTAGTGCGAGTCGCCGCGGCGTGGCGAGATAGCCGATTCGCAAACCGGCCATTACCGACTTCGTCATACTCGTGCAGTAGAAAGACAGATCGGGAATCAGACTCGAAATCGGCGTGCCGGCCTTGGCGGGCAAGGGACCGTAGACATCGTCCTCGATCACGTAAACGCCATAGCGCTCGGCGATTTTTGCAATCGCGCGGCGCCGTGAGTCAGGCATCAGCGCGACCGTGGGGTTGTTCAAAGTAGGCGTGCAGACCAGCGCCGTGATGCGCTCGCTATCGCACATCTCCTCGAAGTGCTCGGGGTGAATTCCGTACTCGTCGATTTCGAGGCCCTTCAGCGTAAAGCCAAGTACATTGGCCGAGCCGATCACGCCATGATCCGTGATGCTTTCGCACAGCACCGTATCGCCCGGTCCGACCAGCGAAGCCAGAGCGAGAAAAATGCCGTGCGCGGCACCGTTCGTGACCAGTAACGTATCCGCCGAAGCCGGCATGCCCAGCGACGCCAGCCACGCAATCCCGGCTTGCCGATGAGGCTCGAAACCCGCAATCGGCCGGAATGCGCGAATCCATGGCTGATCGTCGAGCGTCGAGAGCGTCGCACATACCTTGCGCCACATGGCGTCGTGCTCCGCCGTATGAAGGATGCGTGCAATCGAAAAGTCGACCACCGAGCGTT
The DNA here is from genome assembly GCF_059567945.1 of Paraburkholderia sp. BGA-UO-ETr-F12. Classification (NCBI taxonomy): domain Bacteria; kingdom Pseudomonadati; phylum Pseudomonadota; class Betaproteobacteria; order Burkholderiales; family Burkholderiaceae; genus Paraburkholderia; species Paraburkholderia sp. BGA-UO-ETr-F12. The sequence goes on from NZ_JCAQOZ010000066.1 coordinate 367,325, forward strand.
CGGCTGTATCGAGCATATAGCGCGACATGGTTTCGGTAACGCGCGCCGCTACGAAACTGCCACGCCCGACCTCACAGCGGATCAACCCCTGCCGCTCCAGTTCCTTATAGGCATTGGTAACCGTCTGCACGCTGATCGCCAGCCCGGCGGCGACATCGCGCTGCGGCGGCAGGCGTGCGCCAGCCGGCAGCGCCGCGTTTTCGATGTCACCCGCGATCGCCTTGACCAGCCGTTTATATTTCGACTCGACGCCGTGCACCGCGCGCACGGCTTCCCGCCACTGCTCGATCACCGCTGCCTCCGTTTTTGCCGGGTCCCTTACTGGTACGCGTATTTCTCCGCGTATTTGTTCGCGCATTACTCCGTATGGCCCCTATATTGAGGCCAAATACGGCACAGACATTATTGTCCTAGTACAGTGACGAACAAAAATAAGGCTTTATATCCGGCATTCGGCAAGCGGTGCAGCACATCTCAACCCTTACGGCGGGGTATCGCATCCGATAACCCCGCCCCGCCGATTAAGGCTTGGCCGCAGCGTACTGATCACGCAGATCGCGCACGCGGTCATGGTTTTGCAGCACGCCCTGATACTGGCGCTCGACGATTGCGCGCACGTCCGCCGGCAATTCCTTCTCGAGCGCATCGTGATAGCGCTTCTTCGCCACGTCCTCGCCCTTTTCGCATTCGGCAAGAATGTCGTAATCGCTGCGATTCGCCACCGCGGATTTCACGTCGACCCAGCCGCGATGCAAAGCGCCGCTCACACTGCCATGCGTTTCAGGTTTGCCGCCCATGGCTTGAACAGCGTCCTGCAGTTCACGCGCGCCGCGCGCGCAGTCCGCGGCACGCGACTGGAACAAGGTTTTCAGTTGCGCGTCATGCGCATCCTCGGCGGCCTTGAGAAAGCCTTTCTCGCCGTCCTTCGACGTTTCGACCAGATCGTTCAGCACGGAAATAACGTTCGAAGCCATTCAAATACCTCCAGAGGTGTTGTCTATCAGAAAATCCGCCGCCGCAGTTTTTCCATGCAGCAGCAGAACTCCTAAGGCCCTTCGCACGCGGCGTGCCTGGCATCCACCGCGTCGCATACGGGACCGTCCGGGCGCGCTCCGACAGTCAGGCATCGGCTTTGCTCATAACGGGAACGCCCGCGCATTGCGCGCCACGCATCTGAAACTTTTACCCACAACGATGCCTGCCACTGCCCATTCGACTCCGCGCCGCGCTGACAACCATGTTGCAAAGCTCATGCGGCAACCCGCTGCCGTCGTGATCGCGCCGGGGCTTCGGCACACGGACGACACCCAGCCCGGTTACACCCGCAAGCGGAAAACCAAAGCGGGAAAGGACGGCTTCGCCTACTTCGACATGGCAGGCAAACGCATCGTCGACGCCGACGAAATTGCCCGTATCAATGCGCTCGCGATACCACCCGCCTATGAAGAAGTGTGGATTTGCGCGGACGCTCGCGGTCATCTGCAGGCGACCGGTCGCGACGCGCGCGGCCGCAAGCAGTACCGCTATCACCCGCTCTGGCGCGAAACACGCGACGCCGACAAATACGAGCGCATGGCCGCGTTCGGCCGCGCGTTGCCGAAGATCCGCGCGCGCGTCGCACGCGATCTGAAATTGCCGGGGATGCCGTGCGACAAGGTCATTGCCGCGATCGTGCAGTTGCTCGACACGACGCTCATCCGCGTCGGCAGTGTCGAATACGCGCGCAATAACCAGTCGTACGGTTTGACGACGCTGCGCAAAAAGCACGTGAAGATCGAAGCGGGTCAATTGCGCCTGAAATTCCGTGGCAAGAGCGGGATCGAGCACGATGTCGCGGTGGACCATCCGCGCGTCAAGCGCATCTTGCGGCGCTGCGCGGAACTGCCGGGCCACGACCTGTTCCAGTATCTCGACGAAAACGGCGAGCGCCGCACCATCGGTTCGTCCGACATCAACGATTACCTGCGCCGCGCGAGCAACGCGGATTTCACGGCGAAGGACTACCGGACCTGGGCAGGCAGCGTCCATGCATTAGCCGCGCTACGGCGGCTGATGTGCGGCAGCGCGGCGCAAACCCGCCGGCATATCGTGGCGACAGTCAAGGAGGTGGCGACGCTATTGCGCAATACGCCAGCGGTATGCCGGCGGTGCTACATCCACCCTGTCGTAATCAGCGCGTTCGAAGCGGACGAACTGCAGGACTTGCTGCCCTGCCGGACACGCCGCGGTCTGAAAGTAGATGAAACGGCATTCGCCGCGCTGCTGGCGCGGGCGGCGAGGCGGGCCGCGAAGCTCACGCGTCAGGCGGGGCGAAAACCCAGGCAAAGCTCGTAGGGCTTATGAACCCGCACAGCATGAATCTGCGCTCGCGCGTCGTGCGCCAAATGCACCACGGGGATATGGATAGTCGAGAATCTTGGTTCTGCCGCCGCGCAGAAAGGGCGACACTGAGCGCGTCCTCTCCGGCGTGGTCTACTGAGATGAGCAAAACCCAGTGGGATTATTCGCAGCACACCGCTGCAACGGCCTCGCACGAGGTCTCGCAGCCGAAGCCTGAACGCTCGCGTCCATCGCATGGCCGGGTTGTCGCCGTTTTGCTGATCGCCGCGCTATGCGCGTGTTTCGAGCGCGAAATCTCCGGCCCGACAGAGGGTGGCATCCTGCCCGTCGTAGCGAAATACTGGCAAGCGGCCAAAGCCTTGACACCTGCGCCAACACGTTAGCGCGACTTCCTCGCCGGAAGAATTATCTGGCGACGTGCAATTCCGCCGCCATCACCCGTCGCCGGTTGGAACAGCGGTGTTGAGCGCCAACGAGAGCGCGCCCACCAGAATCAGGCTCACCGCCCAGACTGCGTCCAGATTGAACCAGCTCCGCGACAAGAACTTCAGTCCAAGATAGCGATAGACCAGCCACGCAAGGAGGCCGCCGACCGCGAGCATCGCCGCAGCATGAACGCCGGAGACGAGCAACGCCACGCCCAGATTGGCGTCGATCAGGGCCCGCGCGGCCTGGTGCCCTCGATCCGTACCGTACGAGCGGCACAGGCCGAGATAGACCGGCACCAGCATCAGTCCCGCGCCGTGCGCGATGGCCACGGCGAAGGACCAGAGCGCGAGCCGCGACGGCGGAATCCGCGCCAGCACTCGCGGATGGCGTCGCCAGATCAGAAGCATCGCGCCAAAGGCAATCACCAGCACGCTCGCGCCAATCTGGATCTCGCGCTGCCAGGCGAGCAGCATCGCCAGCATGGCGAACGGCGCCATCACCACGAACATCGCCAATACATGCCCTGCCGCGAGATACAGGAGTGCGGAGAACAGCGCCCGCGCGCGCCGCTCCATCAACCCGCTGGAAACGGCCAGCGGCCAGCCCATTGCCGGGTTCAGCCCATGATAGAGACCGCTCGCCGCGACCGCCAGCCAAAGGCCGGTTTGCGGCCAGCCGCTGCTAATCAAGTCCCCACCGACGGGTAGCAGAACGAATCGGTCGAGCAGTCGCCGCCTTCCAGCCGGATCTGGTGAGCCCGGTAACCGTCGGGAAAGGCTACCCAGTAGTCCTCGGCCAAGGTCAGGCCGCCACCCGGTTCAGTCCGGGCCATGACCTGGGCCGCGGGTACACCGTCCGGATAGAACTGGTTGTCCCACGTCGAGTAGAGCGAGTTGGTCCAGTAGACACGCTTGCCGTCGCGGCTGATCTCGACCATCTGCGGACCGCCGGCAAAGGTTTGACCGTTCGGGTGCGGCGTACGCCGTACGATCCCGCCGATATGGACCGATCCCGTGAGTTTCGGTTTGCGGGGTTCCGTCACGTCGTACTGACGCAACTCGCCCGTTCCCCAGCACGCGACGTACAGGAATTTGTCGTCGATGGACAGATCGATGTCGGTGACGAGCGGCGGCACCGCGCCGAATCCCTGCAGCAAGGGCGGCAGCAATTCCGCGTCGGCAGACTCGGGCGGAATAGTCGCGGTCTTCTCGATATGGAACTTGCCGTCCTCGCGCCACCAGGTCCAGATCGATCCTTCAAGGTTCGTCGTATCGACTACCACGCCGATGAAACCGTACTCCCGGCTCGGATCGTGCGCGGGCCGCACCTCGAGCGCCATCTGATGGTTGGCGCCGAGATCGATCGTTTGCACGTTGCGCCTTGCCCGCAGATCCCAGAAGTGGATCTGGTGCCCGTACTTGTTCGAGAGAAGATCTTCGGGGACGATGCCGTTCTCGAATTGCGGGGGCAAAGCCCACTCGCTCGACACCATGTAGTCGCGCGGCAGGTTCCACCAGAAATCGTAGTGTTTCTCCTGCGGCCCACGGTCAATCTCCCAGCGGCCGAGAACCTCGAACGTTTCGCAGTCCATGATGAAGATGCCCGGCGGCCCGTCAGTGCCGTCTTTCCCGCCGCCACCGAGCGTACTGACGTAGATGCCTTCAGGTCCGCAATGAACCGTATGAGGACGCGAATAACCTGTCTTGCGGAAAATTTCCTCGGGCTCGATGATCTTGTGGATGCGCGCCTGGGTCGGATGAGGCTTGGTGTCGACGATATAGATACGCGAGGAGCGCATGCCCGGAATGATCAGATAGCGCCGTTCGAGAAAGGCGTGGCCGGTCAGCGGCGACAGCGACGATGAGCAGGCATTCCAGCCGAAGTGGTGAAACTCGTCCCCCTTGTTCGGCACCGGCACCGTGTGAACCACCTGACTATAGGTCGGCGATCCGGGCTTCACATCGATGACGGCGAGCGCGTCGGGCTGTGAAAAATCTGGGCTGAGCAGCAACGTGTAGGCGAAGTCTTCCGCTGGCGCATCCATCGCGAGCTTCGGCGATGCATGGAACGTAGGATCCGGGCGCATTCCCATAACAGCGTCTCCTTGTCTATCTGATTCCGGGCCGGCCACGGCGAGCGCAACCGGTTGTTTCGCCAACTTCAGCGCACCGCGTATTTCGTCATACATAAGCGCATTGCTAAACGCTCATTGTCGCGCCGGACCGTTAATGCTGCACGCCCCAGCGCCGAACCGTTACGCGCTCCAGCGTATCGAACACCAGATGCTCGATCAGCAAACCGATCACGATCACCGCCGCCAACCCGGCGAAAACGCGATCCGTGTACAGCTCGTTGCGATTCTGAAAGATATACCAGCCCAGCCCACCGCTGCCGGAACTCGCACCGAATACGAGTTCGGCGGCGATCAGCGTGCGCCACGCAAAGGCCCAGCCGACCCGCAGGCCGGCCAGAATCGCGGGCAACGCCGCCGGCACCAGAATCAGCAGCACGTGGCGCATGCCCGTGAGGCCGTAGTTGCGCCCCGTCATGCGCAGCGTCGCCGGCACCGATTGAAATCCGGAGTACGTGTTCAAGGCGAGCGGCCACAGCACCGAATGGACCAGCACGAACAACAGGCTGCCGGTACCGAGACCGAACCAGAGCAGCGCGAGCGGCAGGAGCGCGATGGAAGGCAACGGGTTGAACATCGCCGTCAGCATCGACAGAACATCACGGCCCAGACGCGTCGACACGGCGAGCGACGTCAACGCGAAGGCGAGCAATGCGCCGAGCAGATAGCCGCGCAGCAGCACGGACATCGACACCGCCGTTTTCTGCAGCAGTTCGCCGGACCACACACCCTGTACGAACGCAGTGAACGTCGCGCCGAAAGTCGGTAGAAGCAGATCGTTGTCGATGGCGCGCGCGGCGATTTCCCATATGACGATCAGGACCAGCGCAATCAGCGTCTTACGCAACCAGCCTTGCTCGAAGATGCGCTTGCCCAACGGCAGCGGCGCTTCGAGGGCGAGTTCGCCGAGCGGCTCGAGCGGGCGCTCGTACTCCTCGCGAACCGGCGGCAACAGCGTAGCGGGAGAACTCATTGCACGGCCTCCGTCTCTTCGAACAGCAGATGATGAATACGCGCGACGCTGCGCTGAAAATCGCTGCGCCCGAAACTGTCCTGCGAATACTGATGGCTGTTGAGTTCCGCGCGCACACGGCCGGGATGCGGCGACAGCAACAGAATGCGATTGCCGACCACCAGCGCCTCTTCAATCGAATGCGTGACAAACAGCAGTGTGAAGTTCACTTCTTCCCATAGGCGCAGCAGTTCCTCCTGCATCTTGCGGCGCGTAAGCGCGTCGAGCGCGGCGAAAGGCTCGTCCATCAGCAGCACGCGCGGCTGCATGGCCAGCGCGCGGGCAATCGCGACACGCTGCTTCATGCCGCCCGACAAGGTGTGCGGATAGGCTTTCGCAAATGACGTAAGTCCGACCTTCTCCAGATAATGCAGCGCACGCTCATTGGCTTCCGCGCGCGACAGCTTTCTCGCGACACGCAGCGGAAACGCGACGTTCTGCAGAACCGTCTTCCACGGCGGCAACTGGTCGAATTCCTGGAATACGACGATACGATCGGCGCCGGGACCTCGCACGGTCTCGCCGTCGAGCGCGATGCTGCCGGAGGTCGGTTGAATGAAGCCGGCAACCGCTTTGAGCAAAGTCGACTTGCCGCAACCCGACGGTCCCAGCAGCACGAAGCGATCGCCGCCGTAGACATCGAAACTCACGTTATGGGTCGCGCGAACGATCCGGTCGCGCGTGCGGTATTCAAGGTTGACGTTCTCGACCGCAAGCAGCCTTTCGCTGGTCGCCGGTGCGGCCTGGGCAACGGCGTCGTTCGGAAACAGCAAAGTAGGATTGGCCACCATCAGATCACTCCCTGCAGGTCAGCCACAAGGGCCGATGAAGCGCCGGCAAAGCTCGCGAAGAACATCATGCTCAACTGCCCGCCGCGGTTGCCGGGTCGTCGAAGAAATAATCCTTCCATGACCTGGGCTCGTTCCTGATGGCGCCAACGCGATACATGAACTGTGCAAGTCCGAAAGTATTCTGCGGCGCGACCTTGAATTGCACCTGCGGGTCCTTGATCACCTTCAGCAGCAGATCGCGGTCGATCTTCGACTGGTTCGTGCGGATGTAGATATCGGCGGCGGCGTCGGGATTGGCCGAGATAAAGCGTGCGGCATCCGCCAGCGCATCGACGAATGCGCGGTAGGTCTTCGGATTGTTGTCGCGGAATTTCTCTGTCGCGTACAGGACGGTCGCCGAGCTCGGTCCGCCCAGTACATCGTAAGAATTCAGCACGATGTGTGCCTTCGGATTGCCGGCGAGCTCCTGCTCCTGAAACGGCGGATTGCCGAAGTGCCCGGTAATTTCCGTGCCGCCCGCGATGATCGCCGCTGCTGCGTCGGGATGCGGCAGCGCCTGCGTGAATTTGTCGAGGCGGTTGTAATCCTTGTCGCCCCAGCGCTTCGCCGCCGCGTACTGCAGTACGCGCGATTGCACCGACACATTGACAGCCGGCACCGCAATGCGGTCTTTCTCGGTGAAGTCGGCAATCGTCCTGACATTCGGATTGTTGCTGACGAGGTAATACGGCAGATTGCCCAGCGAAGCCACGCCCTTCACGTTCTGCTTGCCGTGCGTGCGGTCCCAGATCGTCAGCAAGGGGCCGACACCCGCGCCGGCGACATCCACCGCGCCGGAGAGCAATGCATCGTTGACGGCGGCGCCGCCCGAGAGTTTCACCCAGTCGACCTTGATATCGAGTCCCTGCTTGCGCCCTTCTTTCTCGACGAACTGCTGGTCGCGCGCGACGTTCAGCAGCAGATAGACGACGCCGAACTGTTCGGCAATGCGAATCTGGCCTTCGGCATGCGCGGGCATGGCCGCGCCGAGGCTGGCCACGCCCATCGATACGCTCAGTAAAGCTGTGGTCAAACGACGGGACAGAGACGGCCTCAGAGAGGTCGGGCGAAACCTGGCAAGCATGGGAACTCCGTTCAGCATGTGTGGGGTCAGGGCGGGCGGCGTTGCCGTCAGAACGGCACGTCGCCTTCGATCGTTGTGCGATACAGCTTGCGGCGCAGATGATCCGGCGTGCCCGCTGCCAGATGCATCAATGAGCGGTTGTCCCAGAACACCATGTCGTGTTCGGCCCACTGATGCCGGTACAGATGCTCGGGCCGCACGCTATGCGCAAAAATTTCTTCGAGCAGTGACTTGCTCTCGTCTTCCGGCAAGCCGATCACACGGGTCGTGAAATGCTCACTGACGAAGAGCGCGCGCCGTCCGGTCTCAGGATGAGTGCGCACGATCGGCTGCACTACCGGCTTCACCTGGGCAATCTGCTGCGCCGACAGATTCGGCCGCCACGGGCTGCGCTTCTGCAATTCCGCGTATTTCGCGAGATACGTATGCTCCGCTGAACGCCCTTGCACCGCGCTGCGCAAATGCTCCGGCAACGTGTCCCATGCGAGGTGCATGTTGGCGAACAGCGTGTCGCCGCCTTCCGAGGGCAACTCCTGCGCGTGCAGCATCGAACCGAGGCTCGGCTTCTCCTTGTACGACAGATCGGAATGCCAGTAATGACCGGCGTCGCCGAGACCGATCGGCTGGCCGTTCTCGACGATGTTCGAGACGATCAGCACCTCCGGGTGGCCCGGCAACTGGAATTGATGCAGCACGTGAATCTGCAACGGACCGAAGCGGCGGCTGAAGGCAATCTGCTGCTCCGGCGTAATGCGCTGATCGCGAAACACCAGCACGTGGTGGTCCAGATGGGCACGGTGGATGCGGGCGAAATCGTCCTGAGCCAGCGGTTTGCTGAGATCGAGACCGAGAACTTCCGCGCCGACGGGGCCGTCGAAAGCGCGAATTTCGATTCGCCGGGCTTGATTGGCAGAACCAGCGGCGCTGGCGGCGGGGGATGCAAAGGCAGTCGTCACGGGAAACTCTTCGTCGAATCTGTTCGGAGGACGCCGGCGAAGGCGAAGTCAAACAAATTTACCGGCACACACGCACGGCGACAACGAAGCAAATCCGATACGGTTATCTGCTGGAGTGATAAACCCGATGTTTTAACGCGCCGCGGGCCGCGCAGGCGCTTTTGCGCATTCAGTTGCGCATTCAGTTGCGCATTCAGTTGCGCAATGCCGGAAGCGTTGCCGGCGCGCGAAGTTCAGAGTCAGCGCAATGCGCTCGCCACTATCGCATCGCAGGGGCGTCTCGCTCTTTAATTCCTCAATGCGTTCGCGTCAACAATTCGTAGCTCGCATCCTGGCTCGCAGTCGACTGCCGCTCGCGGCCCCAGCCGACTGCGCGCCGGTAATTGCCGAGCAGCGGGCCGTCGTCGAAGCCGCCAGGTGGCGCCGGCGCCACCTGGGGCGCGACGAATAACGCGTCTTCGGGACAGTACAGCTCGCACATGAAGCAGGTCTGGCAGTCCCCCTGCCGGGCAATGCGCGGCGGACTCCCCGGCACGATGTCGAACACATTGGTGGGGCATGCCCTCACGCAGATGTTGCATCCCGTGCAGCGCGCAGCGTCGACGATCTCGATCATGCCGTCACTCCTTCGGTGCGGACCGTGGCTGGAGACAAGGCCAGCCTGTCGATCCAGACTTCATCCAGACCGCCGCTCAACAGACGATGCCTCTGCGCCGGATCGAGCGCGGCGTGCTCGTGCCGCCGATGCATCCCGCGTGTTTCGGTTCGTTGCTGCGCGCTGCGATACATCCAGCGCGAAGTGGCGAGCATGGCCGCAGCCTCACGCGCGCGCACGGCAGCCAACGCACTTCGCGCCGGCGCCGCACCGCGCACGCGATGCCACAGCGCGTCGAGCCGCGCGAGCGAGTCGTCGAGCAAGTCGGCCTGGCGGGTCCAGTTGCGCTGCGTGGGAAATACCTCCTGCTGCACGCTGCGAATCACCGCGTCGCTGTCATAAGGCGCCGAGCCGCCGGTGTCGCGCAGGCCAGCGCCACCGGCCCGCAACAGCCGGCCCCGCAGGCCCGCGCGCCCGCGTGAACGGGCATAGCCGGCAGCGCCCGCACCGGCCCAGAAACCGGATGACATCGCCCACGCCGCGTTATGACTGCCACCGCCGGTGAAGCCGCCGCAGATCAGCTCGCGAGTGGCCGCATCGCCGGCCGCATACAAACCTTCGACCGACGTCGCGCAAGTCTGATCCACCAGATGCAGGCCGCCCGTTCCCCGCACGGTTCCTTCGAGGCGCAACGTCACCGGGAAATGCTGCTTGAACGGGTCGATCCCGAGCCGATCGAACGGCAGGAAGAAATTCGGCTGTGCAGTACGCATCCACGCCTGAATCTGTTCGTCGGCGCGATCGAGGCAGGCCAGCACGGGCTGGCTCTGCAGCGTGCGGGCAATCACGCCGCGACCATGCGCAGACCCGGCCCCCGGGATCGCCGACCCGTCCTGGTAGTAGAACGTAGCCCACTTGTAGAACAACGATTTCGTCACCGATGAAAACGCCGGCCCAAGTCCATAAGCATTCGAAAACTCCATGCCCGACAGGGCCGCGCCCACCTCGGCGGCCATCAACTGGCCGTCGCCGGTGAGCACGTTGCAGCCGAGCGCGTTGCTGAGAAACGCACATCCGCCCGTTGCGATGACCACCGCGCCCGCGCGCACGACCCACGTCTCGTCCGCCTGACGGTCTACGCCGGCCGCTCCCGCGACCGCGCCCTGCTCGTCGACGAGCAGTTCGAGCGCGGGGCTGTGATCGAGGATGCGCACCTTCGCTTCCTTGACGCGTTTGCGCATCAGCCGCATGTACTCGGGGCCTTGCAACGAGGTGCGCCGCTGCTCGCCGCTTTCATCGACCGGAAACGGGTAGCCCCACTCGGCCAGTTGCTGCGCATTGGTCCACGTCTGCTCGAGCACGCGATCCATCCACGCCGGTTCGGCAAGCTCGCCGCCCAACGTGAAACGACTCGCTTTTGCACGATCCCGTGCGTCCTCGTCAGGCGGCACATACCAGAGCGCCGTGCCAGCCGGCGCGGTCGCGCCGGAGGTGCCGCAAAAGCCTTTATCGGCCAATACCACGCGCGCGCCGTTGGCGGCCGCGCTGATCCCAGCCCACGCGCCAGCCGGGCCGCCGCCGATCACGAGTACGTCCGCTTCGTACTGGACTGCGCCGTCCGCCGCCGTCACCGGTGGCCGCTGATTTTTTCCCGCGTTGTCCGTCATGACAGATTTCCCCTAAGGTAATGAGCCGATTGCTTAACGACGTTAGCGACGTTAGCGACATAGACAGGCTTTGGCCTGGCGAACCGGCACGGCGCTAGCGCCTGTGCGCCAGCACTAGCCACCGGAGGCGGTGGTTGAAGTGGCCGCCGTTTCGGCGCGCTTCGTGCTGAAGTTCCAGTGCTGCGCCGCAGCCGTATCCACCGGCGCCGGCAGAAGCCCCGCTCGATAGAAGGTGTCGGCGATCTTTTGCTGCTCACCGAAATTCTGCGTATCCACCGCGCGGACCGCATAGCTGCGGCGTGCGTTGGCACGCTCGATCGTCGCCGCGTCCAGGCCCCAGATCGGCGCAAGCAGCTTCGCCGCGTCGTCCGGATGAGCGCGAACCCAAATGCCCGCCGACTTCAACTGCGCGAACACGGTGTTGATCACATCGGGATGGGCCGCGGCAAAACTGCTGGACGCGAGGTAGTACCGCTGATAGGAGGCAAGACCTTCGCCGCTGGCAAGGACACGCACGTCCGGCGCTTTGTCGACCGACGCGACATACGGGTCCCAGGTAACCCACACGTCCACGCTGCCGCGCTCGAAGGCGGCGCGTCCGTCGGCGGGCGTCAGATAGCTGATGCGCACGTCAGCAGGAGCGAGGCCGGCTTTGGCGAGCGCGGCGAGCAGCAGATAGTGGCTGCCGGCCGCCTTGGTCACGGCGATGCGCTGGCCCTTCAGGTCGGCAAGCGTATGCAGCGGCCCATCGCGCTTCACGATAATGGCCTGGGCGCCCGGCGAAGGCGCTTCCTGCGCGATATACACAAAACGCGCGTGAGCGGCCTGAGCGAAAACCGGGACCGTGTCGGCGACATCGGCGCTCAGGTCGACCGCGTCCGCATTGAGTGCTTCGGTCAGCGGCAAGCCGCTGGCAAACTCGTTCCAGCTAATGCTCACACCCAAGGGCGCGAGCGCCTGCTCGAGCGAACCACGCGCTTTCAGAATGGTGATGAGCGTTGAAGACTTCTGATAGCCGATCCGCAGTTTCAGCGGCGCCGGCGAGTTGGCCGAGGTCTGTGCGTGAGCGGCACTCATGACGAGCAGCGAAGTCAGCGCCGCGCGAGCGAGCCAACGAAAGATAGAAGAGGTCACGGCGCGAAGTTCCGGTCCGGTCAGGACGATAAAACTGCGATCGTAGCAACGCTGGATCGTGCGGATAAGCGAGCGTTTCAACTATGCTTAGCAGCCGGGCGCATAACGGCAAAAAGCGGCCGGCGCCGGGCATGCGTCGAGTGGTTCGGCGAACAATGCTCTACGAAGTAGCGCTCGAAGCCGCGACGCTGCGCGAACACTTGGGGCTTGACTATCCGGTCAACCAGTTCGCACGGAGGGCGTGAGTCTTTGAGGCGGTGTTCAGTGACCTGAGCCGCCCGTGTTCGAGTAGGTGTCCCCCACCATCAGATGCACGATCTCGTCGCCGCTGGTCCCGGCTACGAGCCGTTCGCCCGCGACCTCACCGCGTCGCAGTACGACGATGCGATCGGCAATCGCAAAGATGTCGTGAAGATTGTGCGAGATCAGAATCACGGACACGCCCTGCGCTTTCAGTGCGGCGATCAACTCCATCACCTTGCGTTGAAGTGATGGCGTCTGGCAGTTGGCCAGTATACTGGCGAGCTTCGGTCGCGAGCCTGGTGTTTTCCTGCATCGTTTCAGCATATAACTGTGCATATACGAGCGCAGAGGCAGGACGACATGACTGATGATCCATCGGCGGGACCACAATTTCGCTGGAGCGATTCGAACGACGTTCCGTGGATACCGTCACGGTTCGCGCAGGGCGTCGAAGTGAAAAACCTCGGCAAAGCAGACGGCCGCGCAATGCAGCTAGTGAGGTTCTCACCCGGTGCGGCGTTTCCCGACCACCTCCACACCGGACCTGAGTTCATCTACGTGCTGGAGGGCGAAGTGACCTGGAACGGCCGGCTGCTGACGCACGGATGTGCGGGCGTGGCGGAAGCGGGAACCCTCGAGCGCGGCTTCCGCAGCATCACCGGATGCCTGTTCCTGCTCATGTACGACCTCGGCCAGCTTTTCGATTCGGTGGCTTCGAGACCAGATCAATAACACTCATGCGCCCCGGACAATCTAGCGGGCCTTGCCCGCCCCCGCCCCACCCCAATTGAAACCCGAACCAAACTGCAGCGCAGGCGCCCACTTCACGCACGCCTGAAAACTCAACGCGGCGCCGCCGACGGCAAACAGAACCGGAATCAGAAAGTCGTGGCCCACGCGGGTAAATTCGAACATGAGAACCACGGCAGTTATCGGCATCTGCATCGATGCGGCCAGGAATGCCGTTGCGCCGACAACGGCAAAGGCGCCCAAAGAAGCCCCCGGCCAGAACAGACTCCAGGCGCCGCCAAGCACGATCGCCAGCAACGCGCCATTCGCAAGTCCCGGCGTCAGCAGACCGCCCTCTGCCCCCGCGCGCAAACTGCTCACGGTAATCACCACTTTCAGTACCAGCAGCATGGCTGCGAGTGCGATCGTCAGGTTGCCGTCGAACGCCAGTCCCGCAGGACCTTTGCCATTGCCGAGCAACTGCGGAAAGTGCATCGCCAGCACGCCGATGATCGCGAAGTTCAATAGCGACAACACCGGCAAACGCCAATCCTTCGGCGCCTGGGCACGCGCGCGCTTCGTCACTTCCGCGAACCCCCACGCCGCGACGCCGAAAATCGGCCCGCACACCACCGACCAGACCACCAGCGCCGTACTCACCGTCAACGACGGCACCAGATACTGATGCTCGTTGCCCAGACCGAATTGCGCGACCAGCGCCGCCACTGCGGAGGTCACCACGGCAGGTACCAGGGCCTTCCAGCCGAAGGTGCCCAACAGAACCTCGAGCACAAATACCGCGCCGCCGAGCGGCACGTTATAGACGGCGGCCAGACCCGCGCCGGCGCCGCATGCGACCATGATCCGGCTCTGCTCGACTGATAAGCCCGCGCGGTGCGACAGCCACCCGGCCAGCACCGAACCGATCTCGCGCGGCGCAACTTCGCGCCCGAGCGGCGAGCCGAGCGCCACGGTCACGATCTGCAGCAACGCGTGCACGAGCGTGCTCAGCATCGGCATACGCGGGTCGTCGGACTTGACGGCCTGGCGAATGCTCACGAGCGGCCGCCCGAAGCGATACAACGCCCACCAGCCAAGCCCCGCCACCAGTCCGCAAAGCGTCAGGACCAGCAGACGGCGTTCAGGCTCAGCGGCGATGACACCTTGCAGGAAACTCTCACCGCTGATCAGTTGCGTCACGCTGTAGCCGTAGGCCAGGTGCTGAATGCCGTGCAGCAGCAACGCGAGCAGCATGCCGCCGAGGCCCGCGCCAATGCCGGTCAGCAAGGTGACCACGGCCATTGCCGCAAGGGGATTGCGGGTACGCCGCCTCGGCGCCGAAACGAGTGATTTGACTGACATGGTGCGTCGAGGGGAGCGGAATTAATGGGATAGCGGTCATCCTATTCCGCGCCGCAACATGAGTCCAATTGATTTTTCTGCTCGACTGATGCGGTTAACGCATATATTGCGCACGCCGTCCGCCTCACCGGAAACGTCAATGCCGAAGCCCATCCGGATCGCGAAAGCCGACGGGCATGCTTATCCGCCGGCACCGCCTCACGCTTTGTCCTGCCTTAACTCACGGATACGAAAAACATCGACACCACACACGCGACACCGACGAACCACACCAGCGAGCGTAACGACGCCAGATTCGCCACGTACAGGACGCCGTGCAGCACGCGCACGATGACAAAAGTAATCGCCAGCCAGTTGACCCATGGGTTGGCCCCGCCTGCCTGCCCAGCGGCGACGATCGCCGCGGTGAACATCGCCAGCGCCTCCCACGCGTTCTGATGCGCGGCGTAAGCCCGTGCGCGCCAGCCTTCGAGGCCCGCGAGATAAGTGCGCGGCGCAAGGTTGTCGTAACGCCTGCTGAGCTTCGCGAGCATGATCCAAGGGAACGGCAGCACCACCACGATGAGCAGGCATAGATGCGGAATTGTCATTCTTCGGTCTCCCTGTATGCGCGGCGTGAATGCCGCGAGCCGCTGTTATACCCGCCGGCATCCGCCCGAGCCAACCTGAATCCCGCGAGGGCCGCCTCTACCGCACGCGCAACCCGCAAGCCGGATTGCGCAAACCACCGCTCGCTTGCGCCAGATGAACATTACAAATTACAAACGGAATATCAAACACAATTAATACAATAATTACGTTTGCCAGACATTTTGCATGCATCGGGATTCACCCCGAAATTCGCTCCAGGGATTAATACGGATAAAGGCGGGTTCAATCATGCAAGCGTTTAACGCTCGGCGTACACTCGCTCGAAGCCCACAGCACAGGGCACACGGGGCTGCAGAGCCGCCCGTCGTCAAACACGGGTTATTAGAGACTCAGGAGAACAATCAATGAGCTGGACACGGGAACAGAGAAACGTAACGATCGCCGCCTATCTGGGCTGGACCCTGGATGCATTCGATTTCTTTCTAATGGTGTTCGTATTGAAAGATATCGCGGCGGAGTTCAATACGAAAATCCCCACAGTTGCCTTCGGCATTATGCTGACCCTGATCATGCGCCCCGTCGGCGCGTTGATTTTCGGCTGGCTTGCCGACAAATACGGCCGTCGTCCCACGCTGATGGTCAACATCGCGTGCTTCTCGCTGCTGGAACTGCTGTCCGGCTTTTCGCCCAACCTGACCACCCTGCTCGTGCTGCGCGCCCTGTTCGGCATCGCGATGGGCGGCGAATGGGGTGTGGGCGGCGCGCTGACGATGGAAACCGTGCCGCCGAAATCGCGCGGCATTGTTTCGGGCCTCCTGCAAGCCGGCTATCCGAGCGGCTACCTGCTCGCTTCGGTCGTGTTCGGCCTCTTTTACCAATACATTGGCTGGCGCGGCATGTTCTTCGTCGGCGTGCTGCCGGCATTGCTCGTGCTGTACGTGCGGGCGCACGTGCCGGAGTCGCCGGCCTTCAAAACGCTCGAGAAGAAAACCCGTCTGGGTCTCGTCGCCACGCTGAAGCAGAACGTCGGCTTGTCGCTCTATGCGATCGTGCTGATGACCGCGTTCAACTTCTTCTCGCACGGTTCACAGGATCTGTACCCGACCTTCCTGCGCGTACAGCACGGGTTCGACGCGCATACCGTGTCGCTGATCGCAATCACGCTGAACATCGGCGCGATTTGCGGCGGCCTGTTCTTCGGCTGGTTCTCGGAGAAGATCGGCCGCAAGCGCGCGATCTTCATCGCTGCGCTGATCGCGTTGCCGGTCTTGCCGCTGTGGGCATTCTCGTCCACGCCTATCCTGCTCGCCATCGGCGCCTTCCTGATGCAGATCTCCGTGCAAGGCGCATGGGGTGTGATTCCGGTACACCTGAACGAAATCTCGCCCGACGAAATTCGCGCGACGTTCCCCGGCCTCGTGTACCAGCTCGGCAACCTGATCGCGTCGGTCAACGGTCCGCTGCAGGCGAGCGCCGCCGAAGCGCATGGCAACAACTACGCGCTGATCATGGCCGTCGTGATCGGCATCGTGGCAGTGGTGATTGCGGCGCTGATTCCGTTCAGCCGCGAGCGCCGCGGCATCGACATGACGCAGTCCGCGAAGCAGGTCGCGGCACAGCTTTAAGCGTTCGAACTAAACAGCTATTTCGCCGGCGCGTTATCAGGCACAATAGCTGCGAAGGCGGGCTCGAACCGCCATAAGCAGGTAAGCACATAAGCACCGCCAACGAGCGGCGCAGGCAATACAAGACGCAAGGCCAACACAGGTAGCAAGCAATACGAGGCCGTTCCGATTTCGATCGGAACGGCCTTTTTTATTTCCGCGCGGTTTGACGTGCCCGCGTGCACTGGAAAGGCGGACCTTCGTCAGGTCTTCTAGAGGAGTTAGTCCACATCGAGTCCTTGATCGCAGTCCCCATCCTTCTTTATCCTGAAAAAAAACGGCTGTTTCAAATAGTCATTTGAATCGCTTGTTTGCGGGCCGGATGCCCGACAACTGGGAGACGCAAAATGGCAGTTCGCACAACAGGCCGGCATGCCGGCGACACGAAGTCCCGCATCCTCGACGCCGCCGAAACACTCTTCATCGAATGCGGCTATGAGGCCATGTCCCTGCGGCAGATTACTTCGCGTGCCGAAGTGAATCTCGCGGCGGTCAACTATCACTTCGGCAGCAAAGAATCGCTGATTCACTCGATGCTGTCGCGCCGGCTCGACCGGCTCAACCAGGAGCGGCTCAAGCTGCTCGACCGCTTCGACGAAATGCTTGGCGCGCGCCTGACCTGCGAGCACGTGCTCGGCGCGATGTTCATTCCGGCGTTGCGCCTGTCGCGCGATCCGCGCGTCGGCGGCAAGGCTTTTCTGCGCTTGCTGGGGCGCGCTTATACCGATCCGTCAGCGTTCATTCGGGACTTTCTGAATGCGCATTACGAGTCGGTGGCGGTGCGTTTTTTCGACGCCTTCCAGCGTGCGCTGCCGCATCTGCCGCGCGAGGAGCTTGGCTGGCGTCTGCACTTCGCGATCGGCGCGCTGTCCGGCGTGCTGGCCGGCACCGATACCGACAGCCTGATTTCCGAGTTCTCGCAAGGCAAGTCGATGAACGATCTGCAACTGATCGCGCGTCTGGCTTCGCTGATGGTGGCCGCGCTGAAAGCACCGCTGCCTGACGGCTCGCAACTGGCCACGTTTGCCGCCGTACTCGGCGATGCCACCGAAAGCGCTGCCGAAGCCCAGGCAGAAGGCGCGAATCCTGCTGCCGGGGTAGCGGGTGCGCAGCCGGCGTCAGGCGGATCGAGTGAGTCTGGCGGATTCGATACGTCGTCGCCAGCGGTCTCGGACGGTGAACGCCGCGGTGGCGACGTTGAGGCGAGTTCGTTTCAGCCCGCGTTGCACGGCACGGCCTGACTGGAATCGATGCTGATGCGGGCGGCGCCGTAACGGGCCGTCCGCGTGCAAAAACATGAATGAATATCGTCTATCCGAGCAGCACGTCTAAGTCCCGCACCTAAACAACGTCACGCTGTCGAATTGAAAACACGACACGAAAAACGCGCCAGGGGCGCCATGCAAAAGCGCCCCGGGCACGCGACATAGCAGCACCACCGCCAGTTGGAAGATCAATAGAACGCGAGCCGTCCGCGACCCGTGGATGCGTTCGCACGCACCATCGAAACAGGAGGAAACGTCATGCCGTGGTTCATCCTAGTGCTCGTCATTGCCGCTCTCGCGCTCGTCCACGTTCAGGCGCGCGCCTCATGGTGGCTTGCCTTCATGATCGTCTGGGTGGCGGCCGCGCATGTCAGCGGAGCGGCGGGGCCGGTGGCGACGACGGTGCTCGCGATCGTGTTCGTGCTCCCCGCGCTCGTCCTCACGCTCACACCGCTGCGCCGTACGTGGCTCACGAAACCCGTGCTCGACATCTTCCGCAAGATCCTGCCTGAGATGTCGCCGACCGAGCGCGACGCCATCGAAGCCGGCACCGTCTGGTGGGACGCGCAGCTGTTCTCCGGACGCCCGCACTGGGACACCTTGCTCGGCTACGGCCCGGCCACGCTCACCGCCGAGGAACAGGCGTTTCTCGACGTCGAATGCGAGCGCCTGTGCGATCTGGCGAACGACTGGGAAACCACCATGGTGTGGCAGGACCTCTCGCCGCAAACCTGGCAATACATCAAGGAACGTGGCTTTCTCGGCATGATCATTCCGAAGCAGTACGGCGGCAAACAGTTCTCCGCTTACGCGCATTCGCAGGTCATCATGAAGCTCTCCACGCGCTGCTCGGCGGCCGCCGTTTCGGTGATGGTGCCGAACTCGCTCGGCCCGGCCGAACTGCTGATGCACTACGGCACCGAAGAGCAGAAGAACCACTATCTGCCGCGCCTCGCGCGTGGCGAGGATATCCCCTGCTTCGCGTTGACGAGCCCTTACGCGGGCTCGGATGCCGCCGCGATTCCCGACGTCGGCATTGTCTGCAAGGGGACTTTTGAAGGTCGCGAAACGCTGGGTTTTCGCGTCACATGGGACAAGCGCTACATCACGCTCGGACCGATCGCGACCGTGCTCGGCCTCGCGTTCCGCGCGCTCGATCCCGATCACCTGCTCGGCTCGAATGACGAACCCGGCATCACCTGCGCGCTGATTCCGACCGATCATCCGGGCGTCAACATCGGCCGCCGTCACTGGCCGCTGAACGCGGTGTTCCAGAACGGCCCGAACTCCGGCAAAGACGTCTTCATTCCGCTCGACTGGGTCATCGGCGGACGCGCGCAGGTCGGTAACGGCTGGCGCATGCTGATGGAATGTCTCGCGGCGGGCCGCGCGATTTCGCTGCCGTCGTCGAATGTGGGGATGGCGAAGATCGCCGTGCGCGGCACCGGCGCCTATGCCGCGATTCGCCGCCAGTTCCGTACCGCTGTCGGCAAATTCGAGGGCGTGCAGGAAGCACTCGGCCGCATGGGCGGCAACCTCTACGTGATGGACGCCGCGCGCCGCCTGTCCGCGCAGGCGGTGGACCTCGGCGAAAAACCCTCGGTGATTTCGGCGATCGCCAAGTATCACATCACTGAACGCGCCCGCATGGTCATCAACGACGGTATGGACGTCGCCGCCGGCAAGGGCATCTGCATGGGTCCGTCGAACTTTCTTGCGCGCGCCTATCAGCAGGTGCCGATTGCGATCACCGTCGAAGGCGCGAACATTCTCACGCGTTGCCTGATCATCTTCGGCCAGGGGGCGATTCGCTGTCATCCGTATGTGCTGAAGGAAATGGCAGCCACGCGCGAACCCGATCGCGCCAAGGCGCTGCGCGATTTCGATGCGGCCTTCTTCGGCCACATCAGCTTCACGCTCTCGAACGTGGTGCGCAGTTTCGTGTACGGCATCACGGGCGGTGCATTCATCGTCAAGCCGCGCACGGCGTACGCACCGCTGCTGCCGTACTACCGCGCGGCGACCCGCATCTCCACCGCGTTCGCCTTGCTCGCCGACGTCTCCATGTTCGTGCTCGGCGGCGACCTGAAACGGCGCGAACGCATTTCCGGGCGTCTGGGCGACGTGCTCTCGCAGCTCTACCTGATCTCCGCGACGCTCAAGCGTTTCGAAGACGAAGGCCGTCAGGAGGAGGATCTGCCGCTGGTGCGCTGGGGCGTCGAAGACTCGCTGTACAAGGCTCAACACGCGCTCGACGGCGTGCTCGCCAACTACCCGAATCGCGTCGCCGCGGCTCTGGTGCGCGCGCTGGCATTCCCGTTCGGCCTGCCGCATCGCGAGCCGTCCGACCGCCTCGGCACCGAGATCGCGGAGCTGATGCAAACGCCGGGCGCGGCACGCAACCGCCTCGTGTCCGACTCGTACGTCCCGCATCCGGATGTCGATGCGCTGGGCTACGGCGAGCTCGTATTCGAGCTGAACCCACGCTTCACGGAGATCGACCAGAAACTGCGTGAAGCGGTCAAGCAAGGTCTGCTTGAACCGATGCCGCAAAGCCTGCCGCAACTGGCCGCGTGGACCGACGCTGCCTTGCACAAAGGCCTGATCGACGCCGACGAGCGCCGCGTGCTGGAAGACTATGCGAAGTATGGCGCGCAAGTCGTGCAGGTCGACGACTTCCCGCCGGACTTCGACATGCTCGCCAACTTGCAGAAGCGCAAGGACGCGCTCGAAAAAGCGCTGGAACTCGCGGCCTGAGTGCCTTAAAAAAACATCCGGGCCGGGCATACGCAGATGCCCCAAACTGGGTGCACACTGACACACGTCCGGGGTCTCCCCGGAGCGATCTCCTTCGGGCGTGGCCAGCGGAGCAACGAACAACATGAACGACTCTTATCTGAACTTCGTCAATTCGCCCTTCGGCGCGCGCCTCGCGCGCTCGCTGGGCTTACCGAAGCCTGAGGTCCTGCGCCGCTATCGGGCGGACCGGCCTGAGTTCGACGGCCTGATCGCGATCGGCGCGGGCCGCGAACCGCATCTGCTCGACGCGCTCGCGAATCTCGTGGCGAGCGTCGGCATGACCAGCGTCGCGCATGAAAGCGCGGGGCTGTGGGTGCCGCTCGCGAATCGCCATGGTCTGATGACGGGCCGTTTCGAGGCAGCGGAGCCCGGTTCGCAGGGCAAGCTCGCCGCGCTGCTGTTCGATGCGAGCGGCATCGAAGACAGCAGCCAGCTCGAACCGCTGCATGGTTTCTTCCACGATACGCTGCGCTCACTTGGCAAGTGCGGCCGCATTGTCGTGCTGGGCCGGCCGCCGGAAGCCTGCGCGAACCCGCGCCAATGGACCGCACAACGCGCGCTTGAGGGTCTCGTGCGTTCGCTCGGCAAGGAAGCGCGGCGCGGCATTACCGCGAATCTCGTCTATGTGGAAAAAGGCGCCGAGCACGCTATCGAAGCGACGTTGCGATTCTTTCTGTCGCCACGTTCCGCGTATGTGTCGGGCCAGGTGGTGCGGATCGGCGTGCCGGCCAGCACAGGAGCTGGGGCCGGGACCGCGGCCTTGCCGCCGTTCGACTGGAAACAACCGCTCGCGGGCCGGCGCGCCGTGGTCACCGGCGCCGCGCGCGGCATCGGCGCGTCGATTGCGGGCGTGCTCGCCGAGCAAGGCGCGCACGTGATCGGCATCGACATCCCTTCGGCACGCGAGGCGCTCGATTCGACCATGCGCCAGTTGAACGGCACCGCCCTCGCCTTCGACATCGCCGCGCCCGAAGCGCCCCAGCAGATCGCCGCGGCGCTCGACGAGCAAGGCGTGGATATCGTCGTGCATAACGCCGGTATCACCAAGGACAAAACCATCGCGAAGATGACCGACGCCGCGTGGCAAAGCGTAATTGACATCAACCTGTCCGCGCAGGAACGGATCGACGACGCCCTGCTCGCGGCCGGTATCCTGCGCGACGGCGGCCGTATCATCGGCGTATCGTCGATCAGCGGTATTGCCGGCAACCTTGGCCAGACCAATTACGCCACCTCCAAAGCCGGTGTGATCGGGCGGGTGCACAGCATGGCGCCGCATCTGCGCGCGCGCGGCATCACGATCAACGCGGTTGCGCCCGGCTTTATCGAAACGCAGATGACCGCGAAGATTCCGCTGACCATCCGCGAAGCCGGCCGCCGGATGAATTCGATGAGCCAGGGCGGCCAGCCGGTGGACGTGGCGCAGACCATCGCGTGGCTCGCGCATCCGGGATCGGCGGGCGTGAGCGGCCAGATCGTGCGCGTGTGCGGACAAAGCCTGATTGGAGCATGAGCATGGGTGAGCCGGGTGATCCGTTCCGGAGCGCTCACGCAGCGAGCGCGGGCCGTCCGAAGACCGTCGTCGTCGAACCTTTGCCCACGCCGGCGAAGCTGTATGGGCGCGCGTTGTCGGGCATCGTCAAACGCGGGCGCGAAGCGCACTTGCCGGCGTTGCGCCTCGTGCGCCCCGCCGTGCCCCTGGACCCGGGGTCGATCTGGCGTTATTCGCAGGTCTGCGGCTTCATCCCCGAGCACGGCGTGCCGCTCACGTATCCGCATCTGCTGGCTTTCCCGCTGCATCTGCTGATGCTGACGGATCCGGCGTTTCCGTGGCCGGCGCTCGGCCTCGTGCATCTGGCGAACCACGTGCGGCTACGCCGGCCGCTCACTTACAAGGATATGTTGCGCATCGAGGTGGAATTCGGCGCGCTGCTGAGCCACGACAAGGGTCAGGCATTCGTGCTGCATACGCGGATGTACCGCCGCGGCGAAGCGGTATGGGACGGCGACAGTGTGTATCTGAAGCGCGGCGTGCCCGCGAGCGGCAACCGGCTCGATCCGCTGCAACTCGGTCCCGATGCGCTGGAACGCATCTCACGCTGGCAATTGCCGCCGCAGTTGGGGCGCGACTATGCGCGTGTGTCTGGCGACTACAACCCGATTCACCTGAGCGCGCTATCCGCGAAGGTATTCGGCTTTCCGCGCGCCATCGCGCACGGCATGTGGACGCTGGCGCGCGCCGCCGCCGCGCTGCAACCGCCAAAGCCGCTCGCCGAAGCCACGCTCGCCGCCGAATTCAAAGTACCGATGCTGCTGCCCGGCGAAGCGACGCTGTGGAGCGCATCGCCTTCGCTGATCGAGCGCGACATCGAGGTACGCGACATTGCCGGGGAAAAACCGCATTTGCGCGGCCGCATGCAATGGAAGCTGTTATGACACGCCAACCTGGCCGGACCGTACCGGCGCGTCACCTCGCTCGCACCGGCCGCGCCATTCGCACTATCCGCACTAACCGATAACCAGCAACGACCCAAAGGAGCCGAGCAATGTCCAACCCGCAGCCCGCCGTGCGCCGCGTCGCAATCGTCGGCGGCAACCGGATTCCGTTTGCCCGCTCGAACACCGCTTACGCGACCGCGTCGAATCAGGACATGCTGACCTTCACGCTGCAAGGCCTGATCGACCGCTATAACCTGCACGGCGAACGCCTGGGCGAAGTCGCAGCGGGCGCCGTCATCAAGCACTCGCGCGACTTCAATCTGACGCGCGAAGCGGTGCTGTCCACCACGCTCGCGAAGGAAACGCCGGCCTATGACGTGCAGCAGGCCTGCGGCACCGGCCTGGAAGCGGCCATTCTGGTGGCCAACAAAATCGCCCTCGGACAGATCGAAGCGGGGATCGCGGGCGGTGTCGACACGACCTCCGATGCGCCGATCGGCGTCAACGAACGCATGCGCAAGATCCTGCTCGAGGCGAATCGCGGCAAGAGCACCGGCCAACGCGTCGGCGCGCTGGCCAAGCTGCGGCCGGGCATGTTTTTCAAGCCGCTGTTGCCTCGTAACGGCGAGCCTCGCACCGGGCTTTCGATGGGCGAGCATTGCGAGCTGATGGCCAAGCGCTGGAACATTTCGCGCGAAGCGCAGGATGTGCTCGCTTACGACAGCCACCGCAAGCTCAGCGAGGCGTATGCGCGCGGCTTCCTCAACGATCTGATGACGCCCTACCGTGGTCTGGCGCGTGACAACAATCTGCGCTCCGATCTGACGCTCGAAAAACTCGCCGGTCTGAAACCGGTATTCGATCGCGACGCCGGCACGCTGACGGCCGGCAATTCCACGCCGCTCACCGACGGCGCGTCCGCCGTGCTGCTGGCAAGCGAAGAATGGGCGGCCAGACATGGACTGCCGGTGCTCGCGTATCTGAGCTGGTCCGAAACCGCCGCCGTCGACTTTTTCGACAAGAAAGAAGGCCTGCTGATGGCGCCCGCCTATGCGGTGCCGCGCATGCTGGCGCGCGCCGGGCTCACCTTGCAGGACTTCGACTTGTATGAAATTCACGAAGCCTTCGCGGCGCAGGTGTTGTGCACGCTCACAGCGTGGCAGGATGACGAATATTGCCGAACGCAACTCGGCTTGCCGGGGCCACTTGGCGCGATCGATCGGGCAAAATTGAACGTGAACGGCAGCTCGCTCGCCACCGGCCATCCATTTGCGGCGACGGGCGGCCGCATCGTCGCAGGACTCGCGAAAATGCTGGCGCAACTCGACAAGCCGGCCGGCACCGCACGCGGACTGATCTCGATCTGCGCCGCGGGCGGCCAGGGCGTGGTGGCCATTCTGGAACGCTAAACGTCGCGCTTCAGTGATTGTCCTGTGTCGAAGCTCGCTGCAATGAGCGCGTTGCTTACTGCTTTGATAGCTGCTTTGATTACTGCATGACTGGCTGTAAAGCCAGCGCACAAACAGATGAAGCCCCGGCTTCAGGAGACGACCGATGACCCAGCCCACGCAAACCCAGTTCTCGTCCGCCACGGTATCCGCAGCGCCCGCGAATGCGGCAGACCAGGCGCCCAGTCAGACACTCGGGCAGCCGGCAAATCATGCGCCCAACACCGACGGCATCTGGTACGAGTCGTATCCGGCCGACGTGCCTCATGAAATCGACGTCAACCAGTACGAATCCGTCGTGCAATTCTTCGACGAATGCATTGCGCAGTTCCGCGAGCGCGTCGCGTACGTGAGCGTCGGCGCGAACATGACCTATGGCGAACTCGGCCGCAAGGCGGCGGCGTTCGCCGCGTATCTGCAAAGCATCGGCGTGAAAGCCGGCGAGCGCGTCGCGATCATGCTGCCGAACACGTTTCAGTATCCGGTGTCGCTGTTCGGCGTGCTGAAGGCCGGCGGCGTGGTCGTCAACGTCAATCCGCTCTATACGGTTCGCGAGCTTGCGCATCAGTTGAAGGACAGCGGCGCGCAAACCATCATCGTGTTCGAGAACTTCGCGAAGACCGTTGAAGATGCGTTGCCCGGCACCAAGGTCCAGAACGTGATCGTGACGGGTCTGGGCGACCTGCTCGCCGACGGTCTGAATCTGAAGGGACGTCTGCTCAATTTCATGCTGCGCCACGTCAAGAAGATGGTGCCGCCGTACAACCTGCCGCAAGCGGTGCCGCTGCTCGACGCGCTTTCGATCGGTTACACGCGGCCGCTGACACCCGTGCGTCCCACTCACAACGACATCGCCTTCCTGCAATACACCGGCGGCACCACTGGCGTGGCCAAAGGTGCGATGCTGACGCACAAGAACATCATCGCCAACCTGTTGCAGGCAAAAGCGTGGTCCGAAGGCCAGTTGAGCGGCGAGATCGAAACGGTGCTCACACCGCTGCCGCTCTATCACATCTATTCGCTGACAGTGAACGCGTTGATCTTCATGGGACTCGGCGGGCGCAATATTCTGATCGCCAATCCGCGCGACATGAAGCGCGTGATGATGATCATCCGTCACGAGAAATTCACCGGCATGACGGCCGTCAACACGCTCTACAACGCGTTCCTCGATAACGAGGAGTTCT
Source organism: Paraburkholderia sp. BGA-UO-ETr-F12 (assembly GCF_059567945.1). Lineage (NCBI taxonomy): Bacteria > Pseudomonadati > Pseudomonadota > Betaproteobacteria > Burkholderiales > Burkholderiaceae > Paraburkholderia > Paraburkholderia sp. BGA-UO-ETr-F12. The sequence goes on from NZ_JCAQOZ010000066.1 coordinate 393,230, forward strand.
GCAAACGGGATTTCTCGAACCTGAAGCTCGCGATGGCCGGCGGCATGGCCACGCAGAAGTCGGTCGCCGATCGATTCAAGGCGGTCACCGGCAAGCCGATCATCGAAGGCTACGGGCTGACCGAGTGTTCGCCGATCGTCTCGATGAATCCCGTGGATCTCACCAATTTGCGCGACTTCGAAGGCTCGATCGGTCTGCCCGCGCCGTCCACCCAGGTGCGCTTCAGGAAAGACGACGGCACGTGGGCCAACATCGGCGAAGCGGGTGAATTGTGCGTGAAGGGGCCACAGGTCATGAAAGGCTACTGGAATCGCCCGGAAGAAACCGCCAAGGTGATCGACGACGACGGCTGGCTCGCCACCGGCGACATCGGTGTGATGGATTCGCGCGGCTTCATCCGTTTGATCGACAGGAAGAAAGACATGATCCTGGTGTCGGGCTTCAACGTCTATCCGAACGAAGTCGAAGACGTGATCGCGGCCCTTCCGGACGTGCGCGAAGTCGCCGCAATCGGCGTGCCCGATGAAGCGCAAGGCGAACGGGTGAAGGTGTTTATCGTCAAGCGCAATCCGGCGCTGACCGCGGAACAGGTGATCGCTCACTGCCGCAAGAATCTCACGGGGTACAAGGTGCCGAAGCTCGTCGAGTTTCGCGACGAGCTGCCGCAAACCAATGTCGGCAAGATTCTGCGCCGTGCACTGCGCGACGAGGAACTCGCGAAGCAAAAACCTGCCTGACAGGCTGGGCGTGCACTATCACGCCGGCCATCCTTTCGGAGAGATTCATGAAGCACAGCACGTCCCCAGACTTGAACCGATCGTCGGTCTTCATGCATCTCGCTCGTTTTTCGGCGGCGGCCATCACCCTGGCGGCGTCGCTGACCGCTTCATTACGCACGCTTTCATCTCGTGGACTGCTGATCGGAGCGCTGGCGGCCAGCGCCGCCATGCTCGCGCCGCCGGCGTTCGCGCAGAACGACGACACCCCGCCCGCGCTCGATACCGCCAGCGCCGTGAAGGCGCCCACCACACCGTCCTCGCAAGTCGGCAAGCTTACGCTCGATCAACAGGTCAAGTGGCTGCGCGCCGCGCAACAAAGCGGCGCCATGGAGAAGCTCGACGACGCGCAACTGATCGCCCTGTTCCAGTCGCTCGATCCGCTTGCGCTGCCGCGTTACATCAAGGAAGGGCCGAACGGTTACCCGTCTTACGAGTTCGTCATGTCGCGCTCGGAACGCATTCACGGCCAATGGCCCGACAAGCCCGATCATATGCTGGTCCGCTTAGCTCACGATCCGCTGCGAATCTACGCGAAGTGGCTGCCCGACGGCGCGCACGCCGGCCAGGAAATCATCTACGACGAATCCAAACGCACCGACGAAATGTACGGTCATCTCGGCGGCATCATGAATGTGATGCCGCTATGGACCTCAGTGACCGGCGCCCTCGCCCGTGCGCAGTCGAACCACCAGGTGCGCGATCTCGGCACCGAGTACATTGCCAACCAGTACCTTGCCGAAGGCAAGAAATATATCGAGGCCGGCTTGCCGCGCTCGACCCAGGTGGAAGTGAAAACGATCGATGGCGTGCGCGTGGTTGCCTTCACCTTCGAAACGCCGACCGGTCAGCCGCAGTTCTATGCGAAGAAAGAAACACTCGGGCTCGATCTGCGGCATCCGTATTTCCGTACCGTCGAGTCCTATGACAACGACGGCAAGATCTTCGAGAAGATCGTCTTCGAAAGCATCACGCCTAAAACCTTCGACGACTCGACCTTCGATCCGAACAACAAGGCCTATAAGTTCTAGCGGATAAAGCGCGGCGTCAGCACGAAAGTGACATGCCCAACCTGCGCAATGGGCGCCACCCGCTGCTCGCCGCCGGGCACGACCATCTGGCCTACGCGGGTGGCAAGCTGCTTGAGCACGAAGTAATCGGACGCGCGCGTGAAACCGATCAACGACGCGGGCGACTGCGCTGACGTTTGCCTGAGACGTGGCGCCAGCGTGGTGTACCAGAGCATGCCGATATCGTCGCCCGTTTCGAAGACAGGCAGCTTCATCTGCGCGACGTAGTCGGCGAATGCGGGGCCGCCCGCAAGGGTGGAATCGATCACCGCAAGCGTATCGCGGCGAGCGGCTGCCTGCGCGAGCCACGGCCACGCGCCGCCTGCCGCGCTCGAAAGCCATGCGCCGGTCATCATGAAAGCGCGTCGGTCCATGATCTTAGGTGTAGCCTCGCCGGTCGCGCCACGCCGCCGGCCAGATGCCCTGCTTGCCCGGCGCGAGAATACCGTTCGGGTCGAGTGCGTCCTTGATCGCTTCCGAGAGCCGCAGCAACGCGCCGTCGTTGAAACTGTACTGCGCCGCGGCGAAATCCATATACGCGAGATGCGCGCGATATTCGCCGTAGCCCGCGGCGCGCGCATCGCTCATCAGCGAACGCAGTAATGCACCGGCCTGCTCGACCTGGTTCGCGTCGTCGCGGTCGAAAATCGCTGCAAAAATGTGATGCAGATGACGCATGCCCGCCGTAAAGCCGCCGTAGTAATCGAAGCCGTATTCCGCCGCGCGGGTCTTGACCATCGTGTACTGGCGCAGCGCGTCGCGTCCGCTCGCCGGACACAGCGGTGCGAAATCCACGTGGGCGCCCGCGCCGCCGCGCCAGTCGAGCATGCGAAACGCGCTCATCGCGGGGATGCCGGCCATATTGCGGTCGCCGCCGGCCGTGGGTTGCGCATCTCCCGCATAGCGAGCGGCCGAGAGTTTGGCCTGTGGCACGTGAGCGAATGCACGCTGCACGATCGCATAATGCGCATCGATCAGTTCAGGCGTGCCGTATAGCGCGAAATGCAGATTCCAGCGGCCCACGTTCAGCTTGTCGAGCATCGCCGCCACCGCGCTCTCGGGCATCGCACCCTTGCCCTCATACCACTGCCGACGCGACGACAATCCGGCGGCCCGGCGCAACCCGCCTTCGATCACGGCGTGATTGCGGATCGTTTCATCGAGCCGCAATGGCCGCAGAATATCGACGATCGTTTCGAGATCCGCTTCGTGTCGAAACTGGAATTCGCCGAGCAGATACGCGGGCGGCGCCGGCATCAGCCAGACACCGAGCTTGGTGACGATGCCGTAGTTCGACTGCATGAACATCGCGTCGAACGAAGGTCCATAGCCCGGTTGATACAGTTGCCACGCGGTGCCGATTTCGATGCCACCCATGCCGGTGCGCAGCACGTCGCCGTTCGCGAGCACCACTTCCATGCCGCATTGCGCCGCCGCATGATCGCCGTACGCGGTATAGCCGAAGCCGCGCTCGAGCGTATTGCCGACTACGCTGCCCCAACCCGCCGCGGGCGGATCGACCCACAGCCTGTAGCCATGTTCGCGCAAATGCGCGTACAGATCGAAGTAGCTGACACCCGGTTCGACCAGCGCGTAGGCAAGCGTCTCGTTCACTTCGATGATGCGATTCATGCGCTGCAAATCGAGCACGACCGAACCCGCCAGTCGCGGCGCGGCGCCACCGTACGCGAAGTTGCGTCCGGTCGAGACCGTCCATAACGGAATGCGAAATTGATTGGCAATCCGCAACACTGCACGAATTTCGTCGACGGATGCGGGCAGCAGCGCGGCGGACGCCGAGAACGCTTCGCGCTCGCCGGGTGCGAACGGATCGAGATACGCGGCGAGCCCGGGGGCCGAGGTGATCACCTGCGGTTCACCGAGAATCGCGCGCCAGCCCGCGAGCGCGCGATCGAACCCGGCGGCGGAAACCTTCGGCGGCAGGCTGCGCGTCAAGATGTCTCCCTCGCGGCCAGGCGCGCGGGCGCAGGCACAGGCACAGGCGTAGACACAGACGCCGGCAAGCTAGCGGTGCATCCCGCCGTGGCCAGCGCCGCCGTGTGACATGCCGCTCCATATGTGCGTCGACGCGCCACCATGCCAGGTGCCGCCATGTACGCCCATTCCGTACGATCCGTGGCCATAACGCACATGATCCATGTGATGAAAATGATGAAAGCGGTCGACGAAAACGACCGACACGCCAGCAGAGAACACCACCGGCGGCCCCCAGTACCATGGATCGTAGTAATACACCGGAGCCGGGCCGAAGGCCAGCGCGCCGGCGTCGTCTTCGACGATCTGCCAGCTGCCGTCCGGCTGCAGGCACGCCCGCCCGCCGACCTGCTGGATGACACCGTCGATCTCCGTCTGACCCACGACGAAGCGGCACGTCGACGCCTCGCTCAACGGCGCATTCGCGTCTGTTTGCGCCGCGACCGGCGTCGCACAAACAGCGCACAGGCACAGACACGCTACGCCGGAACACAGCCCGATGCCGGATTGATGAAAAGCACGCATGATTTCACTGCCTCGACGCGCCGGCGTTGCGACTCGCAAAAAGCGAGTCGGCACCGTAAAGACCCCGTCGGTTCGCCTCGCACGACGCCGTGCCGTCGCAGCGCATACGCAAGTGCCGGGCAACAGGGTCCTGCAGCGAGTAAACGAAGCGCCGCGCGGCACTATTCCTGCAGCGTGGGCGGGTGCCACACGTTTCTGTTACGACGTGTTGCACGCGATATCTCATGGCCGAGGTGGGCCTGGCGCCGGCGCCTGCCGTGCTTGCGGCGCTACTGCCAGGTTTCCGGTTTGCCGCCAAGCGCGCTGCACACTTCGATCGCGATCGAGCGCAGCTTGTCCTCCGCAATCGGTCCGGACAACGCATAACCCATACGGTCGCTGACCCAGTAGAAGGTCCGGCGGTTGCCGTCGCGGAACAGGCGGAAGGCGGTTTCGTCGCGAGAAATACCCGTGATGTACAGCGTGAGGCGCTCGCCGCTGCGATTTTCGTACATGAACTGCGCGGCCGGTCCCGCTTCGCCGGGCAACAACCGCCCCCCCACCAGCGAATAACCGTACTCCTGCAACGACGGCACCGACAGCGGCCGGTTCAGGCGCTTGGACAGCCAGCTGATCAGATGCTCTTCCTCGTTCGCGGCGACTTCAACAGGGTGACGCTTCTCGGGCGTGTACACGGCATAGGCGATGTCGGCGCGCTCGGCGAAGCTCGGCGGCTGGCCGCCCAGACCGTTCCACGCGCCGCCCGTCAGACGCGGCGCAAGCGGCCCGAGCGCGAGCGCCAGACCCGCGCCGGCCGCGAGCCAGCAAGCGGCGAGGCCAGCGCGCTGCCACCATGGCGTCGGCCGCCGCACCACGATGAAGGCCGGCTCACCGGCGTCGCTCTGCTCGGCCCCGCCAGCGCTTGCACCGTGCTCATCGAGCTCGGGCTCACGGTTGCGCGTCGATGCCCCGCACAGCGCCTGCAGCGCCGCTTTCTGCGCGCGCCACGCGGCCACCCGCGCGGCGGCCTGAGGTTGCCGGGCCAGTTGCGCCTCGATCGCGGCGCGCTCGGCAGGCGGCAACTCGCCGTCGACAAACGCCGACAGCATTCGCAGATCGGGCCCCTCGGGCAAGCCGGAATCGTGGTCGTTATTCATCACGGATTTCTCACTACTTTCAGCGGCGGGACTTTACGCGCCAATCCAACGGCGTCCCCTTCGAGCGGCCCATCCGTCATCAGAACGCGCATATGTTCCCGCGCGCGCGACAACCGCGACATCACCGTGCCGATCGGAACGCCGAGCGCCTTCGACGCTTCCTGATATGACAGTTCCTCCACGCAAACCAGCAGCAGCACTTCGCGTTGTTCGACCGGCAGGCAATACAGCGCACGCTGAAGATCGCGCAAGACCAGGCCATCGACCTCGCCATGCGGTGCTTCGAGAGTGCGCCATGGCGCGCTTTCGTCGTCGACGGCAATCTCGCGGCGGCCGCGCAACTGATCGATGTAAAGATGCCGCAGGATGGTCAGCAGCCACGCCCGCAAATTGCTGTTCGGACGGAACGCCGCCCAGCGTGCGAGTGCGCGCTCCGCCGTATCCTGCACGAGGTCGTCGGCCCACGCGCGGTCGCCCGTCAGCGCGCGCGCATAGCGGCGCAACTGCGGGAGCCACGAAATCACTTCGGCTTCGAAATTCACCCGGCGCGGCAACGCTCAGTAGCCGCCGCTGCTGCCCGAGCTCCCACTGCTGCCCGAAGCGCTGTTGTCGGTCGCGGCGGAGGTGCAGGCGCTGGTGGCAAGCGAGCCGAGCGCGAGCGCCAGCAGCACGAAAGCAGCGGAGAAAATCCGGGATAATTTCATGGTGAGTCTCCTGATGAACCCCCGGCCGGTGCCTGCAAGCCGGGAATCCGACCGGCTGCGTGCGATATGCAGCGCCGCCATGCCTGGATTAACGCGAGCGGACGGTGATTTATTCCACATACGGCGACATCGGGCACTTTCTTTTTCGGCCAAGCGCATCGGGCGCGCCGAGCGCGGGTCCGACCGCGCGCGGCCCGACCAACCGTGGCACAACCGAACGTGGCCCGACCAGCCGTGGCCCGACCGAACGTGGCGGAAGAAAGCGCTATTCGTCCGCAGATTCGTAACTCAACGTTACAGTCAATAGTTATCAGATGCTTATGTGCGCGCAAGCCGTTATAGTGGACGGAGTTCGGCCCCCGACGCGTTCCGCCCCCACACAGGGTAGAATCGCGGCGAACAACCGTTTTACCTAACCTGAATTGTCCATGGCTTCCGCAGAATCGCATCCGCAAAACGATTTCATGAACGCTGCGCGCAAAGAACGAAAGCGCGTCGAGATTTACCTTGTCAACGGCATTCGCCTGACGGGGTGCATCGAGTCGTTCGATCAGTATCTGGTGATGCTGCGCACGCCTGTCGGCCTGCAAGGCATCTACAAGCGCGCGATCTCGACGATCCAGCTCGACACCGGCACCCGTCCGGCACCGCGAGCCGGGCGGCCTTCGCACGGTGAGCACACCACGCGCGGCCCGCACGGCTCACGTGAACCGCGTGACCATCGTGAGCCACGCGAACCGCGTGAGCCGCGCGAGTCGTACGGCGCGCCGGCCTCGGATCGCCCCGCGCCCGATCGTAGCAGCAGCACGTCCGACGGCCCGGTGGTGGTAACACGCCGCCGGCGCCTGTTCGGCACGGGCGGCGGCGACAATGGCAACCATGGCGGCGGCAATCATGGTGGCAACGGCGGCGGCAACGAATAAATCGCCGCCGCAGCGGCCTGGCTACTCCGACGGATAGCCGAGCCGCTGCAAAATCTTCTCCAGCCGCATTACCTGCAAGTCCGTCAGCTCAAATCCGCCTTTGACCGCCAGCACGCGGCGCCGCCAGTACCCGGCGTCCAGCATGTGCAGTGCCGGTTGCCGTGTCGCCCAATCCAGGTGTTCCAGTTCGGCTTCCACCACGTGTGACGCGTTGAAGCGCTGCGCGCGCGGAGCGTTTTTTCGGTCCATTTCGTTCGCTGCCTTGGTGTTCGCTGCTTCTGTTTGCTCCCCTCCCGAGCTGGATGCTGCCCTGTTGCCCGTGCACGGTATGCCGTGCGGTCTGCCCGCCGGTGTGGCCGGCGGATGCTTTTTGTTGTCAGGCGACACTCGGAAAACGACTTGATGCGGGATGGTTTTAACTTTTGTTTTTTTCTGTTGTTCTGTTGTCTGGTTTCTTCGGGTTCTGGATTTGAAGGAACTGGCTGCTGGAGAGTGGTCTGGTCGTTCGGCTGATGCTCGGCTGATGCTCGCGTGGGCTCGCTTTGCGCTATGCTGAACTGTTGGCTTTTCTTCTAACGGAGCACGTTATGACCAAGCAGAAGCAACAGGCATCTCATCCCAAAGAAACTGCCCAGCCCGCCGAGTCCCTCGAAGAGCGGCTCGATGAAGCGCTCGAGGAAAGCTTTCCTGCGAGTGATCCGATCGCCGTTGATGTGGGTGACGCAAAGCGTTCGGCAGGGGACAAGGAATCCTCCTCCGGAGGGAAGAAGCGGCATTAGCCGTGTGGCTTCGCGCGGGCGCTGTTTTTGGTTGGTTTTTTGTTGGTTCTTTGCGCCCGTCGAGGGTTGTTGGCCTTTCCTTGTTGCGCTAGTGGTCTATTAGTGTTGCCCCTGTGCGGGGCGGCACCTACTTTTCTTTGCCTGCCGCAAAGAAAAGTAGGCAAAAGAAAGCGGCTTTACACCGCCAGCTCATAAGCGGGTCCCCCGCGCAGCCACGGTAGTGGTGCATCTGGAATCCGTGCACTCGCACACTCCCCGCTAGTGACAACGCACTCATCAGCTCCCACTCCGCACTGCGTGCGTCGCGGATGGGTATGCCTGGGAAACCACGGGTATGTGATCGTCTGGTGGCAATTGCGGAGATCAGGTGGGTATGTTGATGGTCGCCTGGCGCCAAAGTGCTGCGGAAATGGGGATTGCGGCCCGGCCGCTGAGGGGCTTCGGAAACGCCGTTTGGGCCGGTGGATAGGTGGCCGCGTTGTCAGACGGCTTGCACGGCGTGTACGCCCCGTGCGTCCTGCACATCCAATGAGTCGGGCGGCGCTTTCGCGCCGCCCTCCCATTTTCTGTCTCCCCGTCTCCCGGCTGGCGCGCTTAGTGCGTCGGCAAGCCGGATTCCAGTTGACGCTGCAGTTCGCGAACCTGGCGTTGCGCGGCGCGCAGCTGGTCCTGCGCAGCAGCCTTCTGCTGAGCCAGCGCGGTTGCTTCGGCGCGGGTCTGCGATTGCTGATTCGTCACAATGGTCTGCTGCTGACGTGCGACGTCAAGGTCAGCCTGCAAACGGTTTGCACGGTCCTGCGACAAGGCGATCATGCGCTCCGTGAACGCCTTCTGCGCCTCCAGTTGCGTGCGGCGAATCTCGACATCGGACAGTTGCAGCGTCTGACGTACAAAATCCTTGTAAATCATGTCGGCACGCGCAGCGTCCTGCGTCTTGATGACGCGCCAGAAATTCTTCTGCTGGAACAACGCCACGTAGTACGTCATCTCCTTGCCGTAAAACAGCAAGCTCGCTCCGTAGCTGCCGTTGTACGTCGTGCGCAATTCGCTCAGATCCGAGCCGCGGATCATCTGCTGCAATTCCGCTACATTGCCCGCCGCAGATTGCCTCGCTTCGTCTGGCGTCAATGCGTTCGTCTGCGCCTGTCCAGCCGCTGTATTGGCCGGCAAAGCCGTCGTCGCGCCCGGCTGGGAAACGACGCCAGCGCTCCCCCCACTATCCGGCAAAGCCTGCGCATTCACGCCCTGCACGGCCCCCATCGCGATGTATGCGGCCAGGGCAATCTGCCGTAGTTTCGACTTTCGGTCCATGTAAATCCTGCTTGAACAGTTTTTGTTTTAGTACAACCGTCTCATTATTACTCACTTTCGCGGGTTTCGGGCTCTTCGTCAAAAATTTGGTACTTGCGCATCTTCTCCCACAAAACCTTGCGGCTAATACCCAGGTACAGCGCCGTATCCTGCCGGCGCCAACCGTTTGCATCCAGCGCGGCCAGCACGCGATTACGCTCGGCCATGTCCCATTTGCTGCGATCCACCAGCACCTCGGCGGCGCTCTCGGCCGGCACCGGCTGGCTGGTGCGCGCGAGCGCGAGCAGCCGTTGCAGGCGCGCCGCGTCCCACGCGCCGATCTGGCGCACCGTCACGCCGATCCGCTCGGCCAGGTTGCGCAGTTCGCGCACATTGCCGGGGAAATACGTGTCGGCCACCGCATCGGCGAGCCAGTATGGAAGGTCGGGAAGGCCGGCAAGCCGCTCGCTGCCGACCACCTGCGCGATGAACGCCTTGAAGATCGCAATCTTGTCGACCGCGCCCCGCTCTTCGAGCGACGGAATTTTCAACTCGATCACGGCCAGCCGGTAGTACAGATCGGCGCGGAAAGTGCCGTCCTTGACCAGTTGCGGCAGATGCTTGTTGGTCGCCGCGACCAGCCGGAAATCGAGCTTCACCGGCGTGGCCGAACCGATACGCGTGACCGCGCTGTCTTCGAGCACACGCAACAGCTTGACTTGCTGGTAGAGCGGCAAATCGCCGATTTCGTCGAGAAACAGCGTGCCGCCGTCGGCCTGTTCGAAGTAGCCCTTGTGCGCGACCACCGCGCCCGTGAACGAGCCTTTCGAGTGGCCGAAGAACAGCGATTCGAACAAACCGTCCGGAATCGCACCGCAGTTCACCGCGACGAACGGCCCCTGGCCGTAGCGGGTATGTTTTTCGTGCAGCAGCTGCGCAATGCGCTCCTTGCCGACGCCGGTTTCGCCGTGCACCAGCACGCTCGTGTCGCAATCGGCAAACGTGTCGACTTCGTGCAGCAGCGCCTGCATGCACTCGGAGTTGGCGATCATCGCGTCCGACTCGTGCGTCTTGGCACTGTGCGCGCGCAATTGCAGCACCAGCTTCATCACCATGCCGCGCAATTCGGCACAGGTGAAGTCGAGCGGCAGGATGTGCGAATAGTCGGACGGGTACGTGGCCGGATCGTGGTCGCGCGGCGCGGCGCCGACCCACACGACGGGAATGCCGTGCGCGGCTTGCCAGTCGCGCATGAGCAGCGCGCCGCTGTCGATCACCGAGACGCTGATGATCGCGAGCGACGGCCGCAAGGCAGTCCGTTCAGGCGAGATCGCGATATCGTCCGCGCGGATCACTTCGACATCGAAGCTCGCCATGCAGCGCGCGACCCGGTCGACGATGTCGGCCTTGCCCTCCCAGACGTAGATATCGAGTTCCTCGATTTTGGGGTTGGTTCTCATCTTGTCTTGGTTACGCTAGTTGACCAGTTGCGCGACGCCGCACGTCAGCGACATGTTGTGGACTGTGGCGGTGCCGACTTGTGCGCCCAACAACGCAAGCGTTGGGACGAGGATGTTGTCGAGGCTCGAAAGAATAGGGGTAAGCGCGGTCGCGAGGGCCGTCGCAAGACCGGAGACAATCGGTTGAAGCAATAGGGAGAGATCGATCGCTGCAACGCCGACCTGTAGTGCGCCGGGCTTTGCCAACGCCGTGAGTAGCTGGCCAGTGAAGGTTCCCAATCCAGTACCAAGCTGGTTCGAATTAACCGTCTGGGTAGAGTCAAAGCTTCCGGTAGAACCGTTAAACGGTGGCAAGGTCTGAGCACCGGGCCCGAATGTCAGTGGTCCAATACCGTTGAGAGCCACATTCGCTACCGTGATGTTGGCTCCTAGCACAACGGCATTTACCGATGCTACGTTAACGGTGCCTCCGCACGTTGAATTTGCACCAAGGCACACCGTTGCAACACTTGGTGTAACCCGGATCACCGCGTTGGTGGCGGCCTTCGTGCTTTCACAGTCCACCGAGACCAGATCGGCGACGCCTTTGCCGACTGTCGCCGACACTACGAGCGGCGTGTTCAGTGCGGCGACGGTAACGGACAGGCCCGGAACTCCAATGGACAATGTCGGGAATATCGCCGGTAGCAAGTTCACGCTCAAGTTGACTACCGCCGTGCGCGCCTCCGTGCGCCACGGTGCATTGGCGGCCGTCCCCACAGTGCCCCCCTCGCCTACCGCCAGCACCGGTGGGTTGATGACCTGCAAGGAAATCCCGGCCGCCCCGAGCAGCCCTGCCGTTACGTTGATCACAGGTGCCTTGCCGGTCATTGGGTCCGGACGCTGCGCGATCTGCGCGGCGACCATTACCGCATCGAATGCATTGATCGTGGCGGTCGTCGCGGCATTCGGATTGGCCAGCCCAAGCGCAAGCAAGCCAGGCGCCGAGGGGCCGTTATCCCCAACCGTGATGTTCTGACCACCAGGAACGGCAACGGCCAACGTCTGCAAAATCGCCGCGTTGACGGTGTCTCCGCCCGCCTGTAACGCGGTGACCATCGCGACCATCAGCTGCTGATAAGTCACCGTCGTAGCGAGCAAGCCTTGCATCGTCGACGCGCCTAGCGCCGCCATCAAATCGCCCAGCTTGATATGCGCGGTCGCCAGGCTCTGCGTGTCACCCACGCTGAGCGACACGCTCGTATTCAGCAACCCACCCAGAATCGCATTGAGCAGCGCCGATTGTTGCGTATTGATCGTCGCGATGCCGGTGCCGAGAGAGAACGCATCGATGTTGGATGCGAATGCGGTAGCGGTCGCCTGCACGGTGCGCGACGGCCCAAGGAAGAAATAAGGTACGACCTGAGTCGCCTGCACCTGCACCGCGTTGAGCGGGTTGCCCGTCGTGCCGAAGTAGCTACTGGTGGTCGTATCCCAGCGTCCGCAGGTCGTGCTGAGGGTGGCGCCGGTACCGTTGACGGCGAAACCGTTGGACGTGGCATTCTGCTGCGCGGCCGTGGTCGCCGTCGCGCAGCCGCCGGACGTGCTGATAACCTGGACCGCCGCCATCGCCGCCAGATCCGCGGTGCGCTGCAACTGCCTGCGCACGAAATACACATTGCCAATGTCGATCGCGCCGAGCGCCGCTATCGCGATGCTCAGCCAGATCACCGCCAGAACCGCGATCGCGCCATGCTGGCGGCGTGCGCCGGACAGCGGCGCGCCGCCGCGCCGCGCGCGAAGCAAGCGCGGATGGCGAGCGGCCACGGTAAAGGTCGAACAATTGCTCATGTCAGTTCGTACCGCCGCCAGGGCCGCTGCCACCGGTCGCACTCATCGCGCCACCGGCACCACCGCTACCACCGCTGCCGGAATTCAACGCGGAACCGTAAAGATCGGGAATCTTGCTCTTGAACGATTCCATGTAGCGGCGATAGGCAAGCCCGGCTTCGGCGCCCAGCATAGGGAGCGCCGGTGCAGCCGCCGTGTTGCTGCTTTGCAGGTCGAGCCACGCGCGGGTCGAGTGACCCACCTCGCTCACGCGGACCGGCGGTGCGGTCTCAACCGGCTGAGCGGCGTCGTTCGTCTGCGCAACCGCAGGAGCAATCATTCCCATTGCCATGCCGAAGCACAGCATCGCCGCTGCCCAGCTCCGCTTCGTTATTCCGCTATTCATCTCAACTCCCCTGATTACCTGATCGGTCACGCCACGCCCATCGCGCGCTCACTGCGCGAAACGCTGCAAGACGCGCGGCGCCGGCTCGATACCCTGTGCACTCGCGACCGTGCCGGTGCTGACGACTGATCCCGTCTGCCCGACCTGTTGTTGTGGTTGCGTCTGCGACCCGCGGGACAGCGCGCGCCCCGCCGCGGCCACTTTCGCCGCATCGTTGCGAATCGCCGCACGCACGTCAGGCGTGAACTTCTGCTGGTTCATCACCGCCAGCGCCTGCGCCTGGTCGCCATTGGCGAGCAGATAAAGCACCATGTTGCTGACGACCTTCGGATTGTTCTGATCGAGCTCGGCTGCCTTCATGAGCGGCACGCGCGCGCCATTCACGTCGCCGTTACGCAATCGCGCATAACCGAGATCCGACAGCGTGGCCGCATCGGTCGGCGCGAGCTGCACCGCCTGCTGCAGTTCCTGCGCCGCGTGCGCAAAGTCGCCGGCCGCGCCGGCGATCAGGCCGCGTCCGCGATAGCCGCGCGCGGCGAGCGGCGTCTTCAGCAGTTCACCGTAAGCAGTCGCGGCAGCCTCAGGCTGATCGGTCATGCGCAAAGCGTCCGCGCGCAGCAAAATCGTGTCGGGGCTGACGCCGTACTGCTTTTCGTACGCGTCGATATGCGCAAGCGAAGCGAAGTAAAGCCCCTGCGACTGCATCTGGTCGATCAGGCCAAGGTACATGCCGGGCGTGTCCGGCGCGGGATCCCGATTGGCCTGCTGGGCCATCGCCGCACGCTCGGCCTGCGCGCCAACGCCATAGCCCGTGACGTCTTTGGACGCGCACGCGCCAAGCAGGGACAACATGGCCAACGCCGCAGCGCAGCGCGCGGCGCGTCGCGCGGTCCGTGTGGAACACACCCGGAATTCGAACGGTAGACGGTGAGCCATTGCAAATTCCTTACCGTTGCATCGAGAGTAGTGAATGCTGAACAGCCAGCACGCCCGGGCCGGCTGTGACAATCATCAGCGCGGGTAGCAGCGTGACGATCATCACCCCGGTCATCTTCACGGCGAGGCGGCCAATGCGCTCGCGCAACATCGCCCGGCGTGTTTCGCGCAGACGGTCGCCGAACTGCTTGAGCGGTTCCTGCACGGCGCCACCGTGCCGATCGACCTGCACCAGCAGGCGCACGACGGCGCGCAAATCTTCATTGTCATAACTGGAAGCGAGCCGGTTCAGCGACTGCTCGCGAGTACGACCTGTCGCAAACTGACGCTGTGCGATTTCCAGCTCGCTCGACAGCACCGGCAGCATCGAGCGGAAATCGTTGACCATCACCTGCAGGCTCTGATCGAGCGACAAACCCACGCCCTGCAGCAGGCGCAACAAATCGACCAGCAACGGCAATTCGTCGACCACGCCGGCGCGGCGCTTGCCGGCGCGCCGCCTGAGTAGGATCTTCGGCAGCATGAAGCCCATGACGGCCGAGATGACCACAAGCACGACGAGGCGCGAGCCATCCAGATAATCGTGCGCCAGGGTGCCGGCCAGCGCAGGTAGCACCAGCGCGCCCACGAGCCGCGCCACCAGAAATAGGCCACGCGTGCGCGTATCGATGAAACCGCATTGCTCAAGCAGCCGACGGTCTTCTTCGGCAACGATCTGTCGGCCAAAAGGTGTGTCGAGCCAACGAACTCCGGTGTGCGCGAAGCGCTCGAGCAAGCCTTTGAAACCCTTTGGCTGCACGTTATGCCGGACAACTTTCGCGTCGCCCTGAACGCCCTCAGCGCCGCGTGCAGCCACCGAGACAGCCGCCGCTGCGGTCTGCAACGCGCGTTCGTCGAGCGCGTGCCTCAGCGTGCGTTCGCTGCGCCGCACGGCGGCAACGCGCGCCAGCACCAGCGCGGCAAGCAGTAGCAGCGCGAACGCGGCGAGCGCCAGCGCCAGAGCAACGAGTTGATGGGCTTGCATCGTCATGTCCTCAGCCTTGCGAGGCGATACAACATATAGGCGCCGACCACCTGCAAGCCGAACGCCAGATAGACCAGGAAGCGCCCGGTTGGGTCGAACCACATCGAGGCGAAATAACTCGGATTGGAAAGAATCAGAAAACCGCCAATGCCGATCGGCAGCATCGCCAGCACCCACGACGACAGCCGCGTTTCCGCCGACATCGCCACGAGTTCGCGCTCGGCCTGTTCGAGATCGCGCATGAACGAGGCCATGCGGTCGAGCATCACGTCGGCACGACCGCCGTATTTGACCGACAGCCGCAGCACCGCGCCAACCAGTTCGAGCTCACGCACGCCATAGATCACCGCAACCTGCGAAAGCGCACGATCGATCTCGACGCCGGTGCGCAGCATTCGCGACACGTAGTCCAGGCATTCGCGCAGCGGCGCTTCAGTGCTTTGCAACGCCGCCTGAAACGCGGCAGGTACGCTGTTGCCGAGCGTAATCAGACGCACGATGCCGTCGAGGAACAGCGGCAGTTGCCGCACGATCAGTTGACGGCGCTTGTTCGCGCGCACCGACAGCAGAAAATAAATGAACATCACGCACGCAATCAGCGTCGCGCCGACCGCCAGCAAACCACCCACCAACGCCGCCCAGGTACACAGCAACAACACGATCGTGCAGGTGATCGCGACCGGCCCCTTGGACTGGGCAACGCCCGCGCGAGCCATCGCGTGTTGCAACATGAAGCGAACCCGCGCCTGCAGGTAGCGCCATTGCGCGAGCCAGTCCGCGTCGGCCGGCAGAGCTTGAGGTGCGATCGCGACAGGCGCAGAGCCGGCGCGCGCAGCCGCAGCGCGCGGATTGCCCGCCGACCCGCTCGCGAAGCCACCCGGCATCGCCACCGCCATACGGCTATCGATATAGCGTTCAGTGCTCATCTGGTCTTTGCGTTGCGTGCCACGCTGCCACAACAGCAACGCGAGCGCCGCGCACAGCAGCGCAAGCGCCGCGAAGACCAGTACCGCGCTAGACATTGAAGCCTCCGCCGAAACCGCCACTACCGCCGCCGAAGCCACCACCGCCGAAACCGCCGCCACTGCTGCCAAAGCCCGCGTTGCCGAAGCCGTTCTGCGCTTCGCCGCCGCCCAACGCCTGACGGAAACGCGTCAGCTTCGGCGAGTGCGGATGGATGCCAAGCGAGACCCAGTTATCGAGTTCCTCGCCTTCGGCGGTCGCGATCGCCTCATACCGATATAGCTCCTGCGTCGCGATGATGTTGTCCGACAGACCGGTGACTTCGGTAATCGAAAGAATCCGCCGGCGCCCGTTGGAAAGCCGTCCGATCTGCACGATGAAGTCGATCGCGTTCGCGATCTGCCGGCGCAGGCTCGACTCCGTACCCTGGAAACCCGCGAAACCCGCCAGCATTTCGAGCCGGTACAGGCATTCGCGCGGCGAGCTGGCGTGCACGGTGCCCATCGAGCCGTCGTGGCCGGTGTTCATTGCCTGCAGCATTTCGAGCACCTCACCGCCGCGCACTTCGCCGACGATGATGCGGTCCGGCCGCATCCGCAGGGTATTGCGCAACAGGTCTCGAATGGTCACGACACCCGCGCCGTCGAAGCCGCCCGGACGGCTTTCGAGCCGCACCACGTGCGGGTGATTCAGCGACAGTTCGGCCGTGTCCTCAATCGTCACGACCCGCTCCGGCTCGGGAATGTGAAACGCCAGCGCATTGAGCAGCGAGGTCTTGCCCGAACTCGTGCCGCCGGACACCAGGATGTTGCAGCGCGCGGCGACCGCCGCATCGAGCAGCGCGCCGATTTCCGGGTTGTAGGTGCCGTTCGCGAGCAGATCCTCCGGACGCATCGGATCTTTGCGGAATTTACGGATCGAGACGATCGGCCCGTCGATCGACAGCGGTTCGATCACCACATTCACCCGCCCACCGTTCGGCAGGCGCGCGTCGACCATTGGGTTCGATTCGTCCAGACGCCGTCCGATCGGCGCGAGAATGCGCCGCACGATCCGCAACAAGTGCGCGTTGTCGGCAAAGCGCACCTGAATCCTGGTCAGGATGCCGTGCCGCGACACGTACACGTCGTTGTAGCCGTTGATCAGAATATCCTCGACCGCCGGATCGGCGAGCAGATCCTCGATCGGCCCGAAGCCCGCCAGTTCCTTGGTCAGCGCCTCGGCAATCAGCCTGACTTCGCTCTCGTTGATCGGTATCCGGCGCAGCCGCACGAAACTATCCATCTCCAGATCGACGAACTGGTTGATCGCATTGCGCGACCAGCGGCCGAATTCGGAACCGAGTTCCTCGATCCGCGTGAGCAGATGCTCGTGCGCCGCGTTCTTGATGTCCTGGAACTGCTGGCTATGCGCGAACGAGGGCGCGTCGTCGGCAAATTCGATTTCTTTTGCCATCGTCTATGACCGCTTGTAAGTGGTTGGAATGAAGCGCTTGAGCGCGCCCAGCGCGGATTTGCTGCCTGCTTGCGAGGTTGCGCGCGCCGCGCCGCCGAGTCGTTCGATCAAGGGTTCGAGCGCGCGCACGTAGGGGTCGCGCGCGGCGGCATCGGCCAGCAGATGTCCCTGATTGACCGCCTGCCCAAGCGTGATGCGCCGCTCCGGCAAACTGGCCAGCAACGGAATTTCCAGCCGCTGCGCAATCTGCGCGGCGGCGAGCCCGAGGTCGGCGTCGAACTTGTTGACGATCAGTTGCACATTCGCCGTGTCCACCCCTTCCTCGCGCAACGCGTCGAGCACGCCGACCGCCGATACGATCGAGGCCACACCCTGATCGCACACCAGCCAGGTTTCGTCGGCGGCCTGCACGACGTGAGCGATGAACTCGCTGTTGGTGAAACCGCCGAGATCGACGATCTGTTGATCGAAGAACGCGCGCAGCCGGTTCAGCAAGCCGATCGACGACGAATACGAGACCTCGCGCATATCGGCGAGATTGGGCGGCAACGTGGTGAGCGCGAGACCGCTCGAATGATGGGACAGCGCGGTGTGCACGAAAGTCTGGTCGAAGCGGCGCAGATTGCGCACGGCTTCGACGAAATTGAATTCGCTACGCGTGTTCAGAAGCAACGAGCCGTCACCAGCGGGCAGGCCGAGATCGAGCAAAGCGGCTTGCCGGCCTTGCGCGACGTCGCGCCGCTGCAACATCACGGCGAGGTTCGCGGCCAGCGTGCTGACCCCCATGCCGATGCGCGCGCCCAGTAGCGCGGTGACGTGTC
Source organism: Paraburkholderia sp. BGA-UO-ETr-F12 (assembly GCF_059567945.1). Classification (NCBI taxonomy): domain Bacteria; kingdom Pseudomonadati; phylum Pseudomonadota; class Betaproteobacteria; order Burkholderiales; family Burkholderiaceae; genus Paraburkholderia; species Paraburkholderia sp. BGA-UO-ETr-F12. Next base: position 411,302 of record NZ_JCAQOZ010000066.1, read on the forward strand.
CATGGCGGCTGACCGGTTCGACAAGGTTGTCCAATACCTGGCGTGTAATGCGCAACGCATCTTCGGCCGGAGCGGACACATCGATAAAATCGCGCACGCCGGCACGCAACGCGGCCAGCGCGCTTTCAGGCTCAGCGAGCGATCCGAGCGCGACGATCTGCATGCCGGGATAAGCTGCGCGCACCGCACTCGCCGCAGCGCTCGCCGCGGCGGCACGGCCACCGGAAAAATCGACGAACACCAGCGACGGGTTCAACGCCGCAATGCGCTGCATCAACATCGAGGGATCGAGTGTGGCCGCTTCGACCACGCCAGCTCCCACCAGCGTATCGGCGAGCCAATGCACGTGCGCGTCGGCTAGCGACGCGAACACGAAATAGTCGGTGACCGCCCTTTCAGTCAATGAATGCGTTCTCGCGTTCATGTTGAACATCCTTTTGCGGCATTGGCTGCCAAGCCGCCGCGTCGTACTGCCTGCCAGCCGGCCTACGCTGCTCGCGTGCCTGCTGGCTCACTGCTCCACCGATCCGGCGCGCCGTTCGGGCGCCCGCCGGCTTCACTTCGAAAATCCCGGCGCCGCATCATGCGTCGCCGCCACGCCACCGATCAGCGAGCGCCACACCGGGGCGTTACGCTGTTCGGACTGCTCGCCCGGCGTCGTCGGCAAGGCCGCGCCCTTCGCGAACGGCGACACCAGATGCGGCGTCACGATGATCACCAGCTCCTTCTCGTTCTGCTGGTAATTCAGTTGCTTGAAGAAGGTGCCGATCACCGGCAGGTCGCCGAGCAAAGGCACCTTCGCGACATTCGATGCGGTCTCGCGGTCGATCAGGCCGCCGATCACGAAACTCTCGCCGTCGCCGAGTTCGACCGTAGTGTCGGCACGGCGCGTGGTGAACGCGGGCACCGACACGCCGCTAATCGTCACGGCGTTGGAGAAGTCGAGTTGGCTCGCCTCCGGCGCTACCTTCAACGCAATGCGTTGCGGACTCAATACGGTCGGCGTCAGCGTGAGCCCGACCCCATAGGGCTTGAATTCGATCGAGGTCGAACCGAGTGCCTGCGGAACCGGAATCGGTATCTCGCCACCGGCAAGGAAACTCGCGCTCTGCCCGGATAAGGCCACGAGTGTCGGCTCGGCCAGCACGCGTGCAAGATTGTTGCTCTCCAGCAGGCTCAGGTTCGCGAACAGTCCATGCGTGGCTGAGTTGAAAACCAGGTTGAACGCGGACGAAATCGGCGTCGAACTTGTCATTTGGGGCGCCTGCCCCGCGGTTGCCGAAAGCGAGTTCAGTGCCGACGGTGCAAACGAGCCGAACGTAAAGCCGTTGTTCTGCTTGAAGAAGTTAAAACCCACTTCCTTGAGCACCGAGCGGCTGAACTCGACCACCCGCACATCGACCTGCACCACCGCGCGGCTCGCCACCGACGAGGTGTCGAACACCGCGCCGTCCTTGCCTAGCGAACCTTCCGCAGCGACCACGGCGCGCTGGTGCGCCTCCATCGTCGCGGCCGAGCCCGAGACCACCGCCGTGCTGCCCAGCACCTTGACGGCCGGCGTATCGGGCCCAAGCAGCGAGGCCGCGGCCGGCGTGATGACGTTGACCGTGTAGGTCAGCGGCGCTTCGCGATCACTGGTCCATAACATCAGGTTGGTCGTGCCCGCTGCTTTGCCAACCAGCAGCACGCCGCCACGCTTGTCACCCTTGATAATCAGCACGTCGGCCACCGCAGGGTCACCGATCGCGACACGCTTCAACGTGCGGCCGGGTGCGAGCGACTGCTGCGCGCCGACCTTCAGGTCGATGGTCTGCGAGTACGCAGCTTGCGCCGCGTCGGACATCTGTGAAGATTGCCCCCGCTGCACCACCGGACCCGCCGCATCAGTCGCAGCCGACAGGCCGAGCAAGGCCAACCCGAGCCACGCCGCTTTTCCGAAAACAAAATTCCGTTCTGTCATGTAGTTTTGGACGCGTCCGGCCGCCCGCTCCCTGAAACTGCTTACCAGGCGACCGTCTCGGCGCGCCCACCCCGTATCACTTCGATACCGCTCTTTGTACTATTGGTGTTACCCGCAACCCGCGTCGGCGGCAGCGGTATATGCGGCAGCGCCGGCCGTACACCCGCGCCTGCCGAATTGCCGCTTCCCGACAAGGCATCCAGCGACACGCCCGCCGCGGCGCGAGTCGAATCCTGCAGCGGCGCGCTTGCGCCGGCCACCGCTGCCGTTTTCAACACGGTGGGATAGGCCGGCAACGCATTCTGATCGACTACTTCGGCATCCTTGGGATTGCGCAACGCGAAGATCAAACGGCCAGCGCTTTCCGCGAGCGTCAGGCGGTCCACGTCGGCGACCGGCACGGCCAGCACCGCGGTGCGCACCATGCCGTTCGGGTCACCCGGGTTGTCACTGCTTGTGGTCGCATTGCCGAACGCGAGCACGCGCACTTTCGACATCAGCAAGCGCGCCTGAGTACGATCTATTTCACCGCCGTTGCCAATAGCGCCGTCGCGCTTGAGCGTGAAAAACACATCGACAAAATTACCGGGCCGCAATCGGTTGCCGACCGCATTGCCTTCGTCGACCCTCACCGCCAACGCCCGCTCGCCCGGCTCGACACGCTCCGCGAGCCCAGACGACAGTTGGGTTTCAAGCACCGGCGAGTCCGCACCGATTTCCGCGTTCGGCACGCGGCCGGCCAGTTGCGCCGGGTCGGTAAAGGCCCCGTTCGGATTGATCGGCAGCGACTGCACACGCAGTTCGTCGACGGTAATCGGCTTGCCTGCGGGCAGCGCGTGGGTCGCCACCACCACCGGGAAGCTCGCCTGCACTGCAGGAGTCACGGCAACGGGCGCCGGGCGGCGCGACAGCATCCACGCGAACAGCCCGAGCAGCAACGCGGCTGCGATCAGCACCCCTGCAAGAATTTTTGTCAGATTCGGCATGACGACTCACTGCTACGGTTAAACAATGCCGCGGCGGGCAAGCGTTCGCACCCGCATGGACGAACATAAAAGCTGGGAGCCGGCGCGTACGTCACTGAATGTTCTCCGGGTTGAGTTGTACCGTGGCGCTGCTCGACAGGGAGGTGGGTAACGTCACATTCATTAGTGGCAGGCTCGGCACAAGTGGACTGGACTGATAGTCGTAAGCCAGCACGACATTCACGCACTGCATGGTGTTATTGGGACCGCAGGGCGCCGACGAAGACGTGCAACGCGCGGACTGCACCAGTGATGCAATCACCAGCTTTGCCGCGGCACAAGCGGCGTTGCCGCGATTAACAAGCGCGGTTTGCATCGACGTATTAGCCTGCCAGTTCAGCGCCGCGCGCGCGCCTTCTTCCGCTGCAAGCGTCAGGTTCTGCTGCGCGACGAAGATCAGACTGAAGGTAACAATCGCGTACAGAATGATGAAGAACAGCGGGAACAGCATCGCGAATTCGATTGCGGTGGCGCCCCGTTGTGCGCGCAGGCGGCACACCTGGGTGCGCGTGAGGGGCACGCTCGCCGACTGGGTAGCTGGCGATTTCACCGAAGCCCCCCGGCCAACCCTTGCAGCACAAGCCATACACTGGCGGCTGCCGTGAGACATGCGGCATACGGCGTCGAAGGCTTCCCGGCCAACTCGAAAGTTACGCCGTGAGACCGGAGCAGACCGGCGAGTCGCGTGCGGGTCGTGATCAATAACCAGAGCGCATGCACGGCCGCCGCGAAACTGGCCGCCATCCATAAACCGAGCAATGCATGCATGCCGCACCACGCACCGAGAACGGCGAACACCTTGACGTCGGCCGCGCCCATGACACCGAACGCGAAAAACGGCAACAACGCGGCCAAACCGACCACCACTCCAATACCTGCCTGAGTGAGCGAAACGCCAAATGGCCCGCATTGAAGAAACGCGCAGCCGAATGCCGCCACCAAACCGGCGACGACAACTGAATTGGAAATACGCCGACTGCGGCAGTCACTTACAGCGACTACCGCAGCCCAGGCAATAAATAACAAAATACCGACAGAGACATTCATTTGACACTCGACAGGCGAAGCAACGCCATGCGAATTGCAATGCAATTCGCATAAGCCAATTGGCGATGCATGAAGAAACGCCTGCGAAGCGAACGAACAAAAACCGCCGACTACCCCGCGGGACGTTTACAGAATGCCTTTTACGCTGCTGGAGCGGTCGCGATCTTGGTCGCGACGTTAGTCAGCACGGTCGAAAGATTCGTGCCGATGTTTGTTACCGCCGTGACAATGACGAGTACAACCAACCCCGCGATAAGCCCATACTCGATGGCCGTTACGCCCTTGTTATCTCTCAGGAAGCGTTGTGTGAACTTTTTCATTTTTACCCTCGGACTTTCATTTATTTCGTTTGTTTACGTGCTGCTTCGGATGACGGAGTCTTGCGCGCTACGGACCATTGGTCTCTCATTCCTGGCCCTGCTTGTTGCGCCGCAGAAGCACCGCCTTGCAGCCGGCTTCAATAAAACAGATGTCTGGTAGCTGTCTGTTCGATTACGCACCTCCCTCGTCAATCCTTGATGCTTTCGGGTTTTATAGCCGAACAATCATATTTAAGCAATTGTCCGCTGCCCTTAGCCCCACACCATATGCGTTTTGGTGTCGTACTCAGGTTAACGGCAGTTCGTGCGTTGCAGCACATAGGAATAACCATGAGTTAGATTCGCTGCACTAATTATTTGTTTGAACAGAACGTTTCAAGCGCAAGAAACCCTCGCGCTGCGCTTGCGTTACGCCGTGTTTCGTAACGGCGCGCGCGGCTCGTTACGTTACGCAGCCCCCGCAAACGTTTAGCGGATTGATATTCGCACGCTATATCCGAGTTAGCGGGCACTCCATCAATTCCTCGCAAAGCCATATCAGATATGGCTTCACGCCCTTCAGTAAAAAAATATCCTGCATTACTCAGTCGAAATGGCACGGCTCATGCAGAGATAGGCACGCAGCAACACCCAATAACACATGCGATGCGAGGGCGACATGAACATTCAAACGGCCAACACTACAGTACGAACAACCCTGATTGCGGCCAGCGTGGCTGCGATGCTTTCTCTTGGCGCTTGCGGGGGCTCCGGAACCCTTAGTTCCGGTACCGGCAGCAACAGCACCGGCAGCGGTTCCGCCGGCGGCACCCTGTCCACCACCAGCGGCACCGGGGGCACCAGCGGCAGCGGCTCGATGGGCTCGGGCGGTTCCGGCTCCACCTCCGGCAGCGCCAATTCGGGAAGCAGCTCGGGTACGGACAGCGGAACGGGAACAGGCACAACCCCGGTCGCGAATGCGCTCGGCACAGTCATCGGCAATTCCAGCGGCGTGGTCAGCGATGTCGGCGCGACGGTCTCGAGCATCGGCACCGTGATCGGCTCGCAAAACCTGCCCGGCGTCAGCTCGCAAACCACCCAGGCCGCCGGCGGCATCGTGCAGCAAGTCGGTTCGGCAGTATCGACGCTCGGCAACGGCGTATCCCAAGGACTCGGCCAACTCGGCAGCGGCGGTAACGCGGTCGGCACAACGGTCTCGAGCCTCGGTGGTGTGGTCGGTCATGTCGGCGGCGCCGTGACGGACGCGGGCAACCTCGTGACGAGTCTCGGCAGCGGCCCGCTCGCGCCGTTGGCAGCGGTCACCACCCCGCTCGGCGGTGTCGTCGATACGCTCGGCGGTGCCGTGACCAACGCAGGCAGCACGCTCACCACCGCACTCTCGACAGGTCCGGTTCAGCAGATCACGCAAACGCTCAGCACCGCGATCACCCCGATTACCTCGATGGTCGCAGCGACCACGCAGACTGTCGGCAACACGACGGGCCTCGGCGCACCGCTGAACGGCCTGCTCTCGACACTCGGCGGTGGCCTCGGCAAGGCCGGCACGCTGATCGGCACAACCGGCGGCAATCCGATCACAGCCGCTCTTGGCCATACGGTCACCGATACGGGCACCACGGTCGCATCGTTGGGCGGTCTGCTCACCGGCGGCACCAGCGGCAATCCGCTCGCTCCGCTCACCAGCGTGCTCGGCGGCTTGACCGGCGGCTCCAGCAGCGGCCCGCTCGCTCCGCTCACCAGCGTACTCGGCGGCTTGACCGGCGGCTCCGGCTCCAGCAGCAGCCCACTCGCTCCGCTCACCAGCGTACTCGGCGGCTTGACCGGCGGCTCCGGCTCCAGCAGCAGCCCGCTCGCTCCGGTTACCGGCTTGCTCGGCAGCGTGACGGGCAGCCTTGGCGGCGCCTCGAGCGGCAGCAGCCCGCTGGCACCTGTTACCGGTCTGCTCTCGAGCGTGACCAACGGCCTGAGCAGCGCGACCGGTGGCAGCAGCAGCCCGCTTGCCCCGGTTACCGGCCTGCTCTCGAGCGTGACCGGTGCGCTCGGCGGCGTCACCACCGCAGCCGCCACGCCGGCCGCGACGACCAGCACCACCTCGACCGCCTCGAGCCCCGGTCTCTCGCTGTCGAGCACCAGCGGCAAGGGGTCGTCGGCCAGCAACCCGCTCGCCCCGGTGACGTCGCTCCTCGGCGGCCTGCTCGGCGGTCTGGGTGGGAAGAAGTAAGCCATGCGGTCGCAGCCGTCGAAAGAAGCGCGGTCACCAGTACCCGGAGTGCGGCCCGCCCGCTGTACTCCGGCTCTGCCGGAACCTGGCTGAATTGAGCCGCGCCGCTCAAACACCCGTTACACCGGCGCACGGAAACAACGCACACGACATCCAGAAGACACTGAGACACTGAGGAGCACACATGTCCACCCAACGTTTTTTTTCTCTCCATGCGGCAGGCGCGACCGTGTCGTCGTTGCGCGCACCGTTGATCGTCGTAGCGGTCACAGGCTTGCTCGCCGCATGTGGCGGCAATGGCGTCACTGTGCCATCGAGCGCGTCCGGCAGCGGTAGTGCCGGCGGCGGCGGTACGACCAGCGGCGGCCCGCCCACCACCTCGACGTCGAGCACCAACGGCGTTGCCACCGCCGCGGCAAAGACCACCAGCGACCTCGGCAACACGATCGCCTCGCAGACCATTCCGGGCCTCAGCCCGCAAGTCACGCAAGGTCTCGGCAACGCAGTCTCGAGTACCAGCACCACGCTGAATTCGCTCGCCAATGCGGTGAGCGACGGCGTCGGGCAAATCGGCGTGACCTCCAATCCGGTCGGCACCACGGTCGCCGGACTCGGCTCGGTGGTCAGCTCGACGAGCGGTGTCGTGCAGGGTCTGAGCACGACGGTCGGTGGCCTCGGCACCGGCAATCTCGCGCCGCTGTCGCCGCTCACGACGCCGTTGGCAGGCGTGCTTTCCACCACCGCCGGCGCGCTGAACGCGGGTGGCGCGACGCTCGGCAATACGCTGGCCTCGGTGCCGGTGCAACAGATCACCCAGCCGCTTAGCACCGCCATCACGCCGATCGTGCAGACCGCCGGGCTCGTGACGCAGGCGGTCGGCACGCAGACCGGCCTCGGCGCGCCGGTCGGTGGCCTGCTTGCGCAAATCGGCGGCGCGGTGAGTTCGGCCGGCACGCAAGTCGGCGCGACGACGAAGAATCCGCTCGGCGCCGATGTCGGCAATCTGGTCAGCTCGCTCGGCAACACGGTGACGAACGCCGGCGGCCTCGTCAATCCGAACGGCCCGAATGGCGCGAATCCGATTCCCGGCTTGATTACGAGCCTCGTTGGCAGCACCAACGTCGCCGTCGTCAATGGGCCGCCCGCCAACGGCAGCCCGTTCGGCCCGCTGCAAAACACGCTCGCGAGTCTCGGGCTCGGCAACAACCCGCTCGGCTCGGTCTCGACCCTGCTCGGCGGCACACCGCTGGCAGGCCTGAGCTCGGCACTGGGCGGCACGCCCCTGAGCGCGCTGACCTCGGGAACGGGCGGCTCGCCGCTCGGTTCGCTGACCTCTCTACTGGGCGGCACGCCTTTGAGTTCGCTGACTTCGACGTTGGGCGGATTGGGTGGGTTGGGCGGCACGGGTAGCGCATCGAATCCGCTGTCGTCGCTGACCGGCGCGCTCTCCGGCGTGACCAGCAGCACCTCGGGCAGCAGCGGCGGCCCGCTCGCCCCCGTAACCGCCCTCGTCGGCCAGTTGACCGGCGCGCTCAGTTCGGCGGCAGGCTCGACGAGCAGTTCGGGCAACTCGAGCAGCGCAACAGGCGGCTTGACGACCCTGCTCGGCGGCCTGGTGCCGGTGAGCCATAAGTAGTCCGCATAAGTTGCCGATCGATGCCGCGTGCATAGGACGTCGTTTCTGACGCCCCGTTACACAGTGCGCATGGCAACTCGCCTTATCACGTGCTCCGCGCTTGCGCAGATGATGCTCAAGCCCAACGGAGCACGTGACGTAATACATGCAAGCATGGCAGTATGCGTCGAGCCACACATAAGCGATCGCGACCAGCCCGGCCAGGCGGCGCGTCCGCAAGACAAGAACGGCATACGAGGAAAATCCGATGAAACTCGGGTACGGTAGTAAATGGACCCTTCTGCTCGCCGCGCTTGCGGCAAGCGCGATGCAGGTAGACGCACAAGCGCAGTCACGCCCGGCTGGCCCGACAGTCGGCGGCAACCCACTCGATTCGCTGCCGCAGATCAAGGCACCCGACAAGGGCCCGAACGTGACCATGCAGGTTGCACCGCAAGCCCCGCAACTTCAGGAACTGCTGGCCCGCCATCTGACGCCCTCCAAAATTCAGGTCGAGGGCGTGAAATCCATTCCGTTCGATGAAGTCGCGCAACGCTTCACGCCGCTCGTCGGCAAGGACACCACGATTGGCGATCTGATTCAGGTCGCCAATGGCGTCACCAAGCTGTATCAGGATCGCGGCTACGCGCTCTCGTTCGCGTTCATTCCCGCGCAGACCTTCGAGGGCGGCGTGGTACGCGTGACGGTGGTGGAAGGCTATGTCTCCACGGTCAAGGTGACAGGCAAGGCGGGGGCGGTGGAAGACAAGATCCGTGCGATCGCGGATCACATCGTCGCCGACCGGCCGCTCAGGCGCGCCACCTTCGAGCGTTACGTCAATGTGCTGGGCCTGCTGCCCGGCGTGAAGGTCGCGGCCAACGTGCCGCCGCCGCAAAATACCGACGGCGCCACGACGCTCGAACTGAATGTCGATCGCAAACCGTTCGACGTCAGCACCGGCATCGACTTCAACCACCCCGGCGTGCAAGGCTTGCTGACCGCCACCGAGAATGGCCTCACCGCGCTTGGCGAACAACTGAGCGTGTCGGCCTTGCTGCCGAAGGGCCGTGACAACGTCACCTATCTCGCCGCCCACGCCACGGTGCCGATCGGCAGCAACGGCTTGATCGGAAAGATCGACGCAACGCACTATCGCGGCAATCCGGTGGACAACCCGGGCCTGCCCTCCTATATCCAGCGCACGGTCATCAACGACAAGATCGGCGGCTCGCTGGCCTACCCGATCCTGCTGAACAACAAGCAAAGCGTGATCGGCACGGCCTCCGTCTACGCGTCGCACGACGAGGACAGGTACAACAACCAGCAGACCGGCGCGCAGATCGGCTTTCGCTCGCAGGTGCGGGTGTTGCAACTGCAGGCCGATTACGTGAACGTGGAAACCGGCCAGGTACGGCGCGCGAGCGTCACGGTGGCAAAGGCGTTCGACATTCTCGGGGCATCGAAATCCGGCGACACGAACGTGCCCGGCACTACCGTCACGAATCCGGCGTCGATTAACTTCGTGCGGACCGGCGCAAGCTTTTCGCAAACCAACGAGTGGCCTTTGAAGATCGGCACCGCGGTTTCGTTGACCGGCCAATACAGCGCCGTCTCGCTGCCGACGTCGGAACAGATCTCGTTCGGCGCGCAACGCTTCGCGCAGGGTTATCAACCGGGTGAAGCATCGGGCGATTCGGGCTGGGGCGCGATGTTCGAAGTCAACCGGGGGTTTACACCGGGCTTCACCTATCTGCGCACCTTCACGCCCTACGTGTCGTTCGACATGGCTCGCGTCTACCTGCACGCGGGAACGCCGTCGCCGTCGAGGCTGTCGTCGATTGCATTCGGATTCCGGATCTCGGACGCGAAGTATTACAGCCTGGACCTGTCGGTAGCCAAGGCAATCGGCGACGCGCCGGTGGAGAGCACGTCACGCAGCCCACGCATCAACGCGACGTTCTCGTATCAGTTGAACTGAGGCCCGACAGTGCCGCGTCCTGATTAGAGGTTCCACTATCAAAAGGCGCGCGCACTTTCACGCGCACTTCACGTATTCTGCGCTGGTGATATGCAGCCTGCGGCATTCGAGCCGCGAGCCGCAGAACGATGTAGCCGAAGCTGAACCTGAGGGCCATGCCGGATACACCAGGCATCACGGCGACTGGAAGTTGAAAACCGCCCGAGATGTCCGAGATGTTAATAACGCCGCGCGACCATGATCGCGCCGTCTTTAATCAAGGAGGAAGACAACCATGCAATTCACTCAACACGCGCGCACGATCGCGCTTCGCACAGCCAAACATGCCGCCCTCGCCGGCGTGCTTCTCGTCAGCGCCATCACGGCGATGGCACAAACCGATTCGCCGGTCGGCACATGGCAGACCATCGACGATCACACCGGCCAACCGAAAGCACTCGTGCAGATTACGCAGGACAGCAACGGCTCGCTGAACGGCAAGGTGATCAAGGGACTCAATGCGAACGATCAACCGGATCGCCGCTGCACCGAATGCACGGATGCACGCAAGGACCAGTTGATTCTCGGCATGACGATCATCAACGATATGAAAAAGGACGGCGACGGTTGGGATAACGGGCAGATTCTCGACCCGGAAAACGGCAAGGTCTACAAGTGCAAGATGCACCTGGAAGATGGTGGGAACAAGCTGGTGGTGCGTGGCTACATTGGCGTTTCGCTGCTGGGCCGCTCGCAAACCTGGATTCGTCAGCAATAGTGAGCGAGTGGTTCAGGCGACGGCGCCTGCGACGGGATTGAAATACGGCGCGAAGTTAATGCGCTATCAGGGCGACTACCGCAGTCCTGATAGCGCCACAAGAAACGGCCAGCGATTGCGATCGTCTGGCCGTTTCTTGTTTGAGCCTGGCTGACTGGCGTCGTCATGCAGCATGCTTGAAGGGAGACGCATACGCGAACGGTGAAGACGGCAACGGTTTGACCGCAACCGAGCCGTACGCCGAAGGTGCTGCGGCCGCGACCTTCTCCGCGTCGACGCTCTTCTGTTCCGCGCTCACATGCTTGCGCATGCGCGCTTCCATCAGGTTGCAGAGCTCTTCGCTTCCGGCGCCAAACAACTGATCCATCACGCGCTTGAGCACGCCGGATTCGTACCACGCCTTGAAGCGGCGATGACAGGTCTGATACGACGGATATTTGCGCGGCATGGCGGACCAGGTCGCGCCGCTGTACATCACCCACAATACGCCGTTGAGCACCGAGCGGGTGTTGGCAAGCGGCCGGCCACGCAGTTCGGAGCGCGGACGCAATTCAGGGAGCAACGGTGCAACGCGTTGCCATTCTTCGTCATTGATATCGCGGTACGGATTCATGGTTACTCCTTTGTCAAAACCATGACAAAGAAGATATCCAGTCGTCCGCAGGCGGAATATAAGACCAATCCGAATCTTGAAAATACGCCTTCTTACATCGCCTGTTCGGCGAGCGGATCGTGATCTATCGCAAAAGCATTTGCGCCCGCGTCATGCGACGGCTCAGGTCAGCGACGTATCGACGATCCGGCGCGGGGCGTCGAGATACTCTTTCGATTGCATTTCAATAATGCGCGACACCGTCCGCGTGAATTCGTTAGCCATCGGACCGTCGACGTACAACTGCTCGGGCGGCACCGCGGCCGACATCAGCAGCTTGACCTTGTGGTCGTAGAACACGTCGATCAGCCAGGTGAAGCGGCGCGCCTCCGAGGCCATGCGCACCGACATCTGCGGCACGCCGGACAGGATCACCGCGTGAAACCGGCTCGCCAGTTCCAGGTAATCGTTCTGCGAACGCGGACCGCCGCACAATGTCGCGAAATCGAACCACACGACGCCGTCGGCGCGGCGCAGCGCCTTCAGCTCGCGCTTTTCGATGCGCAGGATAGGGCTCTCGTCCGGAACCGCTGCAAGGCGCGAAAACGCGTCGCGCAACGCTTTGTCGGACGCCGCACCAAGCGGCGTGTGATACACCTCGACCTGAGCCAGCGTGCGCTTGCGGTAGTCGATGCCCGCGTCGACATTGATCACGTCGAGCTTCGACTTGATCAGCTCGATGGCCGGCAGCATGCGGTCGCGATGCAGTCCGTCCGGATACAACGTGTCCGGATCGTAATTGGACGTCATCACGAACTGCACCCCGTTCTCGAATAGCTTGTCGAGCAGACGGTAGAGAATCATCGCGTCGGCAATATCCGAGACGTGGAACTCGTCGAAACAGATCAGCCGGTAACGCTTGGCGATACGACGCGCGAGTTCGTCGAGCGGATCGGCCGTGCCTTTCAGTTCTTCCAGTTCGCGATGGACCTCGCGCATGAACTCGTGGAAATGCAGGCGCGTTTTGCGCTGTACCGGCACGACCATGTAGAAGCTGTCCATCAGGAAGCTTTTGCCCCGCCCTACGCCGCCCCACATGTACACGCCACGCGGCAGATCCGGGTGGATGATCAGCTTCTTGAACGCGTTCGAGCGGCGCGACTTGTATTCGACCCACTCTTCATAGCACCGCTGCAGACGGTCGACCGCCGCACGTTGCGCCGGGTCCGATTGATAACCCCGCGTCTGCAGTTCTTTCTCGTAGTATTCGGTGACGTTCATTGTGTTGCTGCAAAAAGAAAGGCGGGAGGGAGTGAACCCGCCCGCCTTCGTGGTGATACCAGAGTTGCGTTCAGTCAGGCGTGCGCGTGATTACATGTTCAGCGCGCGCTTGTCCACGGCGAGTGCCGCTTCGCGCATGACTTCCGACAGCGACGGGTGCGGATGGCAAATACGGCCGATGTCTTCCGAGGCCGCCTTGAATTCCATCGCCACCACGGCTTCCGCGATCAGGTCCGATGCGTTCGCCGAGATGATATGCACGCCGAGCAGTTCGTCGGTCTTCGCGTCTGCGATCATCTTGACGAAACCATCCGCCTTGTTGATGCCCAGCGCGCGGCCGTTCGCCATGAACGGGAACTGGCCCGTCTTGATCTCGCGGCCTTCGGCCTTCAGTTGCTGCTCCGTCTTGCCGACCCACGCGATTTCCGGTTCGGTGTAGATCACCCATGGAATGCAGTTGTAGTCGATATGCGGCTTCTGACCGTCGATGATTTCAGCGACCAGCACGCCTTCATCTTCAGCCTTGTGCGCGAGCATCGGGCCACGCACCACGTCGCCGATTGCGTACACGTTCGGCACAGCCGTCGCGCAGTGGTCGTCGACGTCGATGAAGCCGCGCTCGTTTGCCTTCAGGCCGATCGCTTCGAGACCGAGGTTGTCGGTGTTCGGCACGCGGCCGATCGACACGATCAGGCGGTCGGCTTCGAGCGTTTGCGCGTTGCCGTCCTTGTCCGTGTAATTGATCGTGACGCTCTTGTCGGTGGTCTTGATTTCGCCGACCTTCACGCCGACGTGAATATCCAGACCTTGCTTCTTGAACTGCTTGGCGGCTTCCTTGGCGAGCGCCTGGTCGGCCGCACCGAGGAATTCCGGCAGCGCTTCGAGCACGGTCACATCCGCGCCGAGACGGCGCCACACCGAACCGAGCTCCAGACCGATCACGCCCGCGCCGATCACGGCGAGCTTCTTCGGCACGGAGTCGAACGTCAGTGCGCCTTCGTTGTCGGCGACGATCTTGTTGTCGACCGGAACGTTCGGCAGATGGCGCGCCTTCGAGCCCGTTGCGATGATGACGTTCTTCGCCGTCACGACTTCGGTCTCGCCTTCGCCGCTGACTTCGATCTGCACGCCGGCGTCCGTCTTGCCGGTGAACTTGCCATGGCCCTTGAGCCACGTGATCTTGTTCTTGCGGAACAGGAATTCGATACCCTTGGTCATCTTCTCGACGATGCCTTCCTTGCGGGCCAGCATCTTCGCGATATCGACCTGCACGTTTTCCACGCTGATACCGTGGTCGGCGAGGTGATGCGATGCATTTTCAAATTCTTCCGACGACGCGAGCAGCGCCTTCGACGGAATGCAACCCACGTTCAGGCACGTGCCGCCGAGCTTCAGCGCGCCGGCCGGGTTCTTCCATTTTTCGATACATGCAACCGTCTTACCGAGTTGTGCGGCGCGGATTGCAGCGATGTAGCCGCCGGGGCCGGCGCCGATCACGACGACGTCAAATTCTTTGGACATGACAATCCTTTGGATGGCGGAACGGCGCGCGGCCACGCTTCGTAGCGCGCGTCGTTCCTGTACTGCGGAATGCGAAAGACGTGGTGCTTGCCTGGTTCTTATATGGAGCCGGCTTGCGCGATGACAAGCCGGCTCCGGAGAAGCCAGTATTTACAGGTCGAGCAGCAGGCGCGCCGGGTCTTCCAGCGCATCCTTCATGGCGACCAGCGACAGCACCGCTTCGCGACCGTCGATGATCCGGTGGTCGTACGACAGCGCCAGATAGTTCATCGGACGGATCACGATCTGGCCGTTTTCGACCACAGCGCGTTCCTTGGTGGCGTGCACGCCCAGGATAGCGGATTGCGGCGGGTTGATAATCGGGGTCGACAGCATCGAGCCGAACACACCGCCGTTCGAGATCGAGAACGTACCGCCCGTCATTTCTTCGATCGACAGCTTGCCGTCCTTGGCCTTCTGGCCGAACTCGGCAATCTTCTTCTCGATTTCAGCGAGGCTCAGCTGATCTGCGTTGCGCAGGATCGGCACCACCAGGCCACGCGGCGAACCGACCGCGATACCGATGTCGAAGTAGCCGTGATAGACGATGTCGTTACCGTCGATCGACGCGTTCACGAGCGGGAATTTCTTCAGCGCGTGAACAGCCGCCTTCACGAAGAACGACATGAAGCCCAGCTTCACGCCATGTTCCTTTTCGAACTTGTCTTTGTACTTGTTGCGCAGATCCATCACCGGCGCCATGTTCACTTCGTTGAACGTGGTCAGGATGGCGTTGGTTTGCTGCGACTCGAGCAGACGCTCGGCGATACGCGCGCGCAGACGCGACATCGGCACGCGTTGTTCCGGGCGGTCCTTCAGCCATTGGTCGGCCGAAGCGGGTGCCTTGACGTCCGGCAGCGACGGCTTTGCAGCCTTCGGTGCGGCGGCCGGTGCCGGTGCGGCCTTCGCCGCCGGTGCAGCTTGACCCGCGGTCAGCACATCACCCTTGGTGATGCGGCCGTCGCGCCCCGTGCCGGCGACGTCGCCAGCGCCCAGACCCTTCTCGGCCATCAGCTTGCCGGCGGCCGGCGAAGCAGCGGTGTTCGCACCCGTTGCGGATGCGGCCTGAGCAGCCGGAGCCGCGGCGGGAGCCGGTGCGGCTTCCGGCGCCGGCTTCACTTCGGCTTCGACAGCAGCAGCGCCTGCCTTGCCTTCGGTGTCGATCTTCGCGATCACCTGATCCGCCACGACGATGTCGCCGTCGTTCGAGATCACTTGCGCGAGCACGCCGGCCGCGGGTGCCGGCACTTCGAGCACGACCTTGTCGGTCTCGATTTCGATGAGAATTTCGTCTTGTGCAACAGCCTCGCCGGGCTTCTTCTTCCACTGCAGCATGGTGGCTTCCGAAACCGACTCGGAGAGCTGGGGAACCTTGACTTCAACAATAGCCATTATGAATATCCTGAATACGTATCGGGTGACGGCGCGATCTATGTACTCGACGACCGCCTGCGAACCTCGAATGCCGCGTGTGAACCATCAAGTCGGTCACTAAGCGCGGCACGGGAAAGCGCGCGGCGCTTTCCCGGTTCGGCTCGTGTGCTTATTTAGCGATCGACGCGCTCTTGAGGCGGCCGAAAGCGCCTTCGACCAGCGCCTTCTGCTGCTCGTAGTGCTTCGCGTAGTAGCCGACTGCCGGCGAGGCCGAAGCCGGACGGCCGCTGTATGCCAGCTTCTGCCCGTCCTTCATGCCTTCCTTCAGATGGTGCTCGATGTAGAACCACGGGCCTTGATTCTGCGGCTCGTCCTGCACCCACACCACTTCGGTCGCGTTGTCGTACTTCTTCATTTCCGCTTCGAACTGCTTATGCGCGAACGGATAGAGCTGTTCGATACGGATGATCGCGACGTCGTTCGACTTCGATTCGCGACGATGCGCCAGCAGGTCGTAGTACACGCGGCCCGAGCACACCACGACGCGCTTGACCTTCTTCGCGTCGATAGCTTCGTCGATTTCGCCGAGCACCGGCTGGAACGAGCCCTTCGCCAGTTCCGACAGATCCGACACGGCTTCCTTGTGGCGCAGCAGCGACTTCGGCGTAGCGACGATCAGCGGCTTCCTGAACAGGCGGATCATCTGACGGCGCAACAGGTGGAAAATCTGCGCCGGCGTGGTCGGCTGAACTACTTGCATGTTGTGGTCCGCGCACAGTTGCAGGAAACGTTCGATACGTGCCGACGAGTGCTCCGGACCCTGGCCTTCGTAGCCGTGCGGCAGCAGCATCGTGAGACCCGACACGCGGCCCCACTTCACTTCGCCCGACGAGATGAACTGGTCGATCACGACTTGCGCGCCGTTCACGAAGTCGCCGAACTGCGCTTCCCACGCGACGAACGTATTCGGTTCAGCGGTCGAGTAGCCGTATTCGAAGCCCAGCACCGCCTCTTCCGACAGCACCGAGTCGATCACCGTGAACTTCGCCTGACCTTCGGCGATGTTCTGCAGCGGCACATACGTGCCGTCGTTCCAGCGCTCGCGGTTCTGATCGTGCAGCACCGCGTGACGGTGCGTGAACGTACCGCGGCCCGAGTCCTGACCGGTCAGGCGCACTGCATAGCCCGATGCGACCAGCGACGCGAATGCCAGGTGTTCGCCCATGCCCCAGTCGAGCTTCGCTTCACCACGACCCATCGCGCGACGGTCGTTGATGACGCGCTCGACCAGCGGGTGCACCTTGAAGTTTTCCGGGATCGTGGTGATGCGTTCGGCGAGGCGCTTCAACTCAGCCAGCGGCACGGCCGTGTCGGCTGCATCGGTCCACTTGCGGTTCAGGAACGGAACCCAATCCACCGCGTACTTGCTCTTGTAATTCGACAGAACCGGATCGACCGTGTGGTGGCCTTCATCCATCGCCTTGCGGTAGGCCTTGACGAATTCGTCGGCTTCTTCCGCGGTGATCACGCCTTGCTGTACGAGCTTTTCAGCGTACAGTGCGCGCGTGCCCGGGTGCTTGGCGATGGTCTTGTACATCAGCGGCTGCGTGACAGCCGGCGTGTCCTGCTCGTTGTGACCCAGCTTGCGGAAGCAGACGATGTCGACCACAACGTCTTTGTGGAACTGCATCCGGAAGTCGATAGCCAGCTGCGTAGCCAGCACGACCGCTTCCGGATCGTCACCGTTCACGTGCAGCACCGGCGCCTCGATCATCTTGACGACGTCCGAGCAGTACAACGTGGAGCGCGAGTCGCGCGGGTCCGACGTCGTGAAACCGATCTGGTTGTTGATGACGATGTGCAGCGTGCCGTGCGTGCCGTAACCGCGCGTTTGCGCGAGGTTCAGCGTTTCCATCACGACGCCCTGCCCCGCGAAGGCCGCGTCGCCGTGGATCTGCACCGGCAGCACTTGCAGGCCGCTGTCGTCGCCGCGGCGATCCATACGCGCCTTGGCCGAACCTTCGACCACCGGGTTGACGATTTCGAGGTGCGACGGGTTGAACGCGAGCGACAGGTGAACCGGGCCGCCTTCGGTCGAGACGTCCGACGAGAAACCCTTGTGGTACTTCACGTCGCCGGCCGGCAGGTCGTCGACGTGCTTGCCTTCGAATTCGGCGAACAGGTCGGCGGGCATCTTGCCGAGCGTATTGACCAGCACGTTCAGACGGCCGCGGTGGGCCATGCCGATGACGATTTCCTGCACGCCGTTGGCGCCGCCGTGACGCACGACTTCGTCCATCGAGGCGATGAAGCTTTCGCCGCCTTCGAGCGAGAAGCGTTTCTGGCCGACGTACTTGGTGTGCAGGAAGCGCTCGAGGCCTTCAGCGGCCGTCAGGCGATTCAGAATGTGCTTTTTCTTTTCATTGGAGAAATTCGGCGTCGAACGGATCGACTCGAGCTTCTCTTTCCACCAGCGCTTCTGTTCCGGATCGCTGATGTACATGTACTCGGCGCCGATCGTGCCGCAATACGTGTCACGCAGAGCCTTGACGATCTCGCGCAGCGAAGCACGCTCGAATCCGAAATAGAGATTCGTGGCGCTGAACTCCTGGTCCATGTCGGCTTCGGTGAAGTCGTAGAACGCAGGTTCAAGTTCGGGGATAGCGGGACGTTCGCGGCGCTTCAGGGGATCGAGATTGGCCCATTGCGAGCCGAGGAAGCGATATGCGCCGATGAGGGACTGCACATAGACTTGCTTGCGGGAGGTAGCGAGGTCTTCGCCGCCAGTTGCCGTGCGCGGGATAAAGGCATTCGCCTTGGCCCGTTGTGCAAACGATTCGACGATCGGGCCATGGGCCACGTCGTTGGCATTGCTGCCATCCGATGCAGGAACGTTCTGCAACGCATCGAAATAGCTGCGCCAGTTCTCGGGCACTGACGCCGGATTATCGAGATACGCTTCGTACATTTCTTCTACGTACGGAGCATTGCCGCCGAACAGGTAAGAGTTCGACTGGAATTGCTTCATCATTTTTACGCTCACCTTTCTTCGAGTTTCTCGAGAAATAGCGGGTTACAGAACCTTCCGCGACACGGCCTGACCGTTTAGCGGATTGCGCGAATCAAGTCTTGCTTGGAAGGACCTAAAACTTTGCACCCGGGGAGCATATCACAGAACGGATAGTGCAGATAGCAGACGGATTGCCGCTCAAGCCCGTGGCGACGGGCTTTCGGCGGCATTATCAGCGCCCGCAATAGTCTTCTGCAGGAAACGGGGACAAACGCCGCAAACAGGCATTCAATGGCGAGCAACTGCGCCTAACGCCGGATGAGCGCCAAAAGGGGACCAAAAGGAGTGCCAGAAACGGCAAAAGCCACCCGGAGGTGGCTTTTGCCTGACAGCGAGGCGCTTACCCGAGGGCAACGCCGGTGCTGATTTAGTCCACTGCGCCCTTACGGCTGGCGCTGCGGCGCTCGTGCTCCTTCAGGTAACGCTTGCGCAGACGGATGGATTGCGGCGTGACTTCGACGAGTTCGTCGTCGTCGATGAATTCGACCGCGTATTCCAGCGACATCTGGATCGGCGGCACGAGGCGCACCGCTTCGTCCGTACCCGACGAACGCACGTTGGTCAGTTGCTTACCCTTGATCGGGTTCACGACCAGATCGTTGTCGCGGCTGTGAATGCCGATGATCATGCCCTCGTACAGCGGCTCGCCCGGCGACACGAACATGCGGCCGCGATCCTGCAGCTTCCACAGTGCGTACGCAACTGCGGCGCCGTCGTCCTGCGAAATCAGCACGCCGTTGCGACGCTCGCCCACCGCGCCTTCCTTGACCGGCTGATACGAATCGAACGTGTGGCTCATCAGGCCCGTGCCGCGCGTGAGCGTGAGGAATTCCGACTGGAAGCCGATCAGGCCACGCGCCGAAATACGGTACTCGAGACGCGTACGGCCACGGCCGTCCGACGCCATGTCGAGCATTTCGCCCTTGCGGCGGCCCAGCTCTTCCATCACGCCGCCCTGGTGGGCGTCTTCCATGTCGACCGTCAGGTTTTCGTACGGCTCGTGCTTCACGCCGTCGATTTCCTGCATCACCACGCGCGGACGCGACACGGCCAGCTCGTAGCCTTCGCGACGCATGTTTTCCACCAGAATCGTCAGGTGCAGTTCGCCGCGGCCCGCCACTTCGAACGTCGTTTCGTCGCCGGTTTCTTTCACGCGCAGCGCGACGTTGTGGTTCAACTCCTTCATCAGGCGGTCGCGAATCTGACGGCTCGTGACGAACTTGCCTTCGCGGCCGGCCAGCGGCGACGAATTGACGAGGAAGTTCATGGTCAGCGTCGGTTCGTCGACGGTGATCATCGGCAGCGCTTCAGGTTGCTCCGGCGCGCAGATGGTCACGCCGATACCGATTTCTTCGATACCGTTGATCAGCACGATGTCGCCAGCCTCAGCCGACTCGACCTGCACGCGCTCAAGCCCCTTGAACGACAGGACCTGATTGATCTTGCGGTTCAGGATCGCGCCATCGGGACCCGAACGCACGGCCACCGCCATGCCAGGCTTGATGCGGCCGCGCGTGATACGGCCCACGCCGATACGGCCGACGTACGACGAATAGTCAAGCGAGGTGATTTGCAACTGCAGCGGCGCTTCCGGATCGGCATCGCGCACCGGCACGTGCTTCAGCACGGCTTCGAACAGCGGGCGCATGTCGCCTTCGCGCACATCGGGCGTGAGGCCGGCGTAACCGTTCAGGCCCGATGCGTAGACGATCGGGAAATCGAGTTGTTCGTCGGTTGCGCCCAGCTTGTCGAACAGGTCGAACGTCTGGTTGATCACCCAGTCGATACGCGCGCCCGGACGGTCCACCTTGTTGATCACGACGATCGGCTTGAGGCCGAGCGCCAGCGCCTTCTTGGTCACGAAGCGCGTTTGCGGCATCGGGCCTTCGACTGCGTCGACCAGCAACAGCACCGAGTCGACCATCGACAGCACGCGCTCCACTTCACCGCCGAAGTCGGCGTGGCCCGGGGTGTCGACGATGTTGATGTGGGTGCCTTCGTACTCGACCGCGCAGTTCTTCGAAAGGATCGTGATGCCACGCTCCTTTTCGATGTCGTTCGAGTCCATCACGCGCTCAGCGATCTGCTGGTTGTCACGGAACGTGGCGGTCTGGCGGAGGAGCTGGTCGACGAGCGTGGTCTTGCCGTGGTCGACGTGGGCAATGATGGCGATGTTGCGTAGGGCGCGAGTCATAGGAACCTGGAGACAGTTGAGTGCGCCAGCAGCAGCATTGTGTACGAAGCCAACAAAGCCCAAAGCGCACTTTTGGGAACCCAACATTATAGCACGGGCAAATGAAGCTATCTCGTTTTCCCTGATTGCCGGCGCGCCTCCCCGCATCCGCATGCGAGAAACAACCTCATCGCCCGTTCGCTATCCCTACGCAAAACCGCGAGGATTATCCCTTGAGCAGGGAAAGTTCCTTGCCTAAGCTGCAATAACACTTGCCGCGTCAATCAACCGCCCCCTATAATCCTGCCTAGTCAACCATTGCATTCGCACGAGAATCATGCCGGATCCGTCCCTAACGCCTGACCCGATTGTCAGCGAATACCAGCTGGGCGAAAGCGTCGGCTATCTGCTCTCGCGGGTGAAATCGACCATGTCGAACCTGGTCACCCAGCGCAGCATGACGGAGCTGGGCATTACCAGTCAGCAAGGCAGCATCCTGTTCATGGTGGCGAGCGGCAAGTGTCTGCTGGCCGCCGAATTGGCACGGGAATACGGCATAGATGCCAGCGCTGTCACGCGTCTGGTGGATCGTCTGGAGAAGCGCGGGCTGCTCACGCGCGTGCGCAGCAACGAAGACCGGCGGGTTGTCCGGCTCGCGTTGACACCGGAAGGCCACGCCATCGCCGCGAAAATGCCGGCCATTTTCAACGGCGTGCTGGACAGCCTGCTAAACGGCTTTACCGCCGAAGAAGTGGGCTTTCTGAAGAGCATGCTGCGCCGCGTGCTCATCAACTCCGGCGAACAACCACCGGGACTAACCCGTGATGCAGCAAGCAATTTTGACA
Organism: Paraburkholderia sp. BGA-UO-ETr-F12; assembly: GCF_059567945.1. Lineage (NCBI taxonomy): Bacteria > Pseudomonadati > Pseudomonadota > Betaproteobacteria > Burkholderiales > Burkholderiaceae > Paraburkholderia > Paraburkholderia sp. BGA-UO-ETr-F12. The sequence goes on from NZ_JCAQOZ010000066.1 coordinate 433,120, forward strand.
GCAAATCGTAATAAATTGCTTGCAGTGTCCATCATTACATTCCACTCAATGAGTCGAGCGATGAAATCCCTTTCCCTGTCCGCGCCCGCGCTTTCGAGCCGGGCCGCTGTCGCCGCCGCGGTGACAGCGCTCGCCCTCACGGGGTGCGCGAACTACTTCGGCGTGAAGAGCGACAAGCAGATCTCGTCGCCGGCTCAGTACGAGTCCGCCCAGAGTCTGCCCGGCCAGGGCGGCCAGTGGCCGTCGCTCGACTGGGCCAACCAGTTCGGCGACCCGCAGTTGCCCAAACTGATCGCGGAGGCGCTGGAAGGCAGCCCTTCGATCGCGCAGGCGCAGGCTCGCCTCGCCAAGGCTTCGTCGTACATTGAAAGCTCGCGCTCGGCGCTGTACCCGAAGGTCAACGGCAGCTATTCGTGGACTCGCGAACTGTTCTCGGGCAACGCGCTCTACCCGCCTCCGTACGGCGGCACCTGGTATAGCGAGAACAACGTGCTGGCGAGCGCGTCATGGGATCTGGACCTGTGGGGCAAGAACCGCCAGCGTCTGGGTCAGGCCGTGTCGCAGGAAAAGGCCGCGCAAGCCGATATGCAGCAGGCGCGCGTAACGCTTGCCGCCTCCGTGGCGAGCACCTACAACCAGCTTGCCCAGTTGTACGCATTCCGCGACATCGCCGCGCGCGAAATCGCCAACCGGCAGGATATCGGCCGCATCACCAACGGCCGCGTCAGCGCCGGCCTCGACACCAACGTCGAACGGCAAACCGCGAACGGCAACATCGCGACCAGTCAGGCGAATTTGACCGACCTCGACGGTCAGATCACCGTGGTGCGCTATCAGTTGGGCGCGCTGCTCGGCAAGGGTCCGGATCGTGGCCTGCAGATCGCCAAGCCGGTGCTGACCGCCGGCGACACGGTCGCATTGCCGAACAACCTGCCGGCCGACCTCGTGGCGCGCCGCGCGGACATCGTCGCCGCGCGCTGGCAGGTGGAAGCCGCGATGCACGACGTGAAGGAAGCAAAAGCCGAATTCTTCCCGGACATCAACCTCGCCGCCGGCGTGGGTTTCGACGCGTTCGGCTGGGGTCGCTTCCTTAAGTCGGGCAGCCGCCAGATGCAATTAGGCCCGGCGATTCACCTGCCGATCTTCGACGCCGGCGCGCTGCGTTCGCAGTTGAAGGGCCGCTACGCCGACTTCGACCTGGACGTGGCGAACTACAACCAGACGCTGATCAGTGCCCTATCGGATGTCGCGACGCAAGTGTCGTCGATCCGTTCGATCGACCAGCAATCGGGCGATGCCCAGCGCGCGCTCGACGCGTCGACCAAGGCCTATCAGTTGGCAGTGATCCGCTACAAGGCAGGTTTGTCGCCGCAGTTGCAGGTGCTGACCGCCGACCAGAACCGTTTGAGCGCCGAACAGACAGTGACGGGCCTGAAGATGCGCCGCCGCGATATGCAGATCAGCCTCATCAAGGCGCTCGGCGGCGGGTTCGACGCAACGCAGACCGGCCTCGTGGTGCCGACCGATGCTCCGGCATCGGCCGCCGCGGCATCATCCGCCGCCACGACCGCAGCTGCAAACTGAAGCCGCACCGCCGCAGACCACACCCGCACGAACATCCGAATAAACGACGACGCTTGAGAGAACCCGGAGCACATCAATGAGCACCACCCAACAGCCCGCGGCTACTACCCAGCCGGCTCAATCGGCCCCGCAGCCGACACAGCAACCGGCCCAACCGCCGGCGAACAACGGCAAGCGCAAGCGCATGATGACGCTGCTCGTCATCGTGATCCTGATCGCCGCAGTCGCCTACGGCCTTTACTACTTCCTCGACGCACGCTTCCATGAAGACACCGACGACGCGTACGTGAACGGCAACGTCGTGCAGATCACGCCGCAAGTCACCGGCACGGTGATCGCGGTGAACGCGGACGACACGCAAACCGTGAAGGCCGGCGACCCGCTCGTCGTGCTCGATCCGGCCGACGCGCGCGTCGCGCTCGAACAGGCCGAAGCGAATCTCGCGCAGACAGTGCGCCAGGTGCGCGGCCTGTTCGCCGACGACAATCAGTACCAGGCGCAGGTTGCTCAACGCCAGGCCGATCTGTCGCGCGCCCAGGACGACCTGAAGCGCCGCCTGACGGTGGCGCAAACCGGCGCTGTGTCGGCGGAAGAAATCTCGCACGCCCGCGACGCCGTGAAGAGCGCGCAAGCCGCCGTCGATGCCGCCGAGCAGCAACTGGCATCGAACCGCGCGCTGACCGCCAATACCACGATCGCGAATCACCCGAACGTGCAGGCCGCCGCCGCGAAGGTCCGCGACGCGTACCTGAACAATGCGCGTAACAACCTGCCGGCGCCGGTCACCGGCTACGTCGCGAAGCGCTCGGTGCAGGTCGGCCAGCGCGTTTCGCCGGGCACCCCGCTGATGGCCATCGTGCCGCTGGGCGGCGTATGGGTCGATGCGAACTTCAAGGAAGTGCAACTGAAGCACATGCGCATCGGTCAGCCGGTCGAGTTGACGGCCGACGTGTACGGTTCGTCCGTGGTGTACCACGGCAAGGTGGTCGGCTTCTCGGCGGGTACCGGTTCGGCGTTCTCGCTGCTGCCCGCGCAGAACGCAACCGGCAACTGGATCAAGGTGGTGCAGCGTCTGCCGGTGCGGATCGCGCTCGATCCGCAGGAACTTGAAAAGCATCCGCTGCGTATCGGCCTGTCGATGCAAGCCGACGTGAGCATCAAGGACGATCAGGGTGGCCAGCTCGGCCAGGCGCCGAACACGGTCTATCAGACCAATGTGTTCGACAAGTACGGCGACCAGGCTGACGCTGAAATCGCCCGCATCATTGCGGAAAACGCAGGTCCGAACGGCGGCTCGCAAAAATCGCTTCAAAGCAGCGGAGCCACCCGGCCCGCTGCGAAGATGATGTAAGCGGCGCGACGATTCCTAGAAGGCTTTTTAATGGCTCAGGCTCAGGCGCAAGTCCCTCATCCGCCGCTCGAGGGCGCGCAACTGGTGATCGGCACCATCGCGGTGTCGCTCGCCGTGTTCATGAACGTGCTCGACACGTCGATTGCGAACGTGTCGATCCCCTCCATTTCGGGCGACCTCGGTGTGTCGTCCGACCAGGGGACGTGGGTGATCACGTCGTTCGCGGTGGCGAACGCGATCTCCGTGCCGCTGACCGGCTGGCTCACCGACCGTATCGGCCAGGTGCGCCTGTTCATGGCGTCGATCATTCTGTTCGTGATCTCGTCATGGATGTGCGGCCTCGCGCCCACCCTGCCGTTCCTGCTGGCCTCGCGCGTGCTGCAAGGCGCCGTGGCCGGCCCGATGATTCCGCTGTCGCAAACGCTGCTGCTCGCCAGCTATCCACGCGCCAAGGCGCCGATGGCGCTGTCGATGTGGGCCATGACCACGCTGATCGCGCCGGTGGCCGGGCCGATTCTCGGCGGCTGGATCTCGGACAATATCTCGTGGCCGTGGATTTTTTACGTCAATATTCCTGTCGGCGCGATTGCCGCCGTCGCGACGTGGACGATCTTCCGCAACCGCGATTCAGTCGTCAAAAAGGCGCCGATCGACGGCGTCGGTCTCGGCCTGCTGATCCTCTGGGTCGGCTCGTTGCAGATCATGCTCGACAAGGGCAAGGACCTCGACTGGTTCTCGTCGACCACGATCGTCGTGCTGGCGCTGGTTGCGGTGATCGCTCTCGCCTTCTTCATTGTGTGGGAATTGACGGCCGAGCATCCGGTGGTCGATCTGTCGCTCTTCAGCCGGCGCAATTTCACGAGTGGCACGGTTGCGTTGTCGATTGGCTACGGGCTCTACTTCGGCAACCTCGTGTTGCTGCCATTGTGGCTGCAAACCAATATCGGCTACACCGCCACCGAAGCGGGCCTCGTGATGGCGCCGGTCGGCCTGTTCGCCGTGCTGCTGTCGCCGATCACCGGCAAGGTGTTGCCGCGTACCGATCCGCGCTATATCGCGACCTTGTCGTTCCTGGTGTTTGCGCTGTGCTTCTGGATGCGCTCACGTTATACGACCGGCGTCGATACCTATTCGCTTCTGTTGCCGACTCTGATTCAGGGGATCGGCATGGCCGGGTTCTTCATCCCGCTCGTGTCTATCACGTTGTCGGGCTTGCCGGGCAACCGGATTCCGGCGGCCTCGGGCTTGTCGAATTTTGTGCGGATCATGTGCGGCGGTATCGGCACGTCGATTTTCCAGACCGCGTGGGATCACCGCACCATCATGCATCACGCGCAACTGGCCGAGCAGGCCAGCGTGTACAACCCGGTGTTCGATCAGTCGATCCGGCAGATGGGCGCGGCGGGCTTCAGTCAGCCGCAGGCGTATGGTCTGTTCAATACGATGGCCACGCAGCAGGCCGCACAGTTGGGCGTGAATGATCTGTTCTTCGTGTCGGCGGGGATTTTCGTCGCGCTGATCGCGCTGATCTGGATGGCCAGGCCGGAACGCGCCGGCGGCGATGCGGGTGCTGCGGCAGCGGCGGCGCATTGAGGGTTTAGCGTCTTTCGTCTGTAGCAACCGATGATGTGAAAAAAGGCGGGACCGCTTAATAGCGGTCCCGCCTTTTTATTTGCCAGGTTCGTCTCTTCGCAGGCCAATTGGCGAGCTAACGGGCTAGCGGGCTAGCTCTCCGTGGTGACGACGAGCCGCTCGGGCGCCAATACGCCCTCGCCTTGCTTCGCGACGCCTAGCAGGCGGCCTTCTTCTGCATAGACGCGTACACGTGGCGCGTTCACAGCCTCGCCGGTAATGGTCAACTCGGAGAGCTTCAGACGCTGACCGTGCAGGAAACGGCGGGTTGCGTCCTCGTTCAGGGTGACGGGCGGGAACGTGGACAACAATGCATCGACGGGCTGCAGCCACGCATCACGCTCGCTCTCCGTCGCGTCGGACAATGCGTCGAGCGTCACCGAATTCTGCAGCGTCAGTGCGCCGACGCCGGTACGCCGCAGTGCGACCAGATGCGCACCACAACCGAGCGCCTCACCGATATCCTCGGCAAGCGTGCGAACATACGTGCCCTTACTGCACGTCACGCGAAACGTCACGTCGGGCAAAGTACACGCCAGCATGTCGAGCGCGTGAATCGTCACCTGACGCCCTTCCCGCTCGACCGTCTGACCGGCGCGCGCGTATTCGTACAGCGGCTTGCCATCGCGCTTGAGCGCCGAATACATCGGCGGGACCTGAACGATGTCGCCGAGAAATTTTTGCATCGCCACCTGGACCGTCGCCTGATCGCAGGTCACGTCGCGCGTGTCGATCGGCTCGCCTTCGGCGTCGCCCGTGGTCGTGCGGATACCGAGGCGCATGGTCGCCTCATAAGTCTTGTCGGCTTCGAGCAGATCTTGCGAAAACTTGGTGGCTTCGCCGAAGCACAGCGGCAAAAGACCCGTGGCAAGTGGATCAAGCGTGCCAGTGTGGCCCGCCTTTTTGGCCAGATAAAGACGCTTCGCGCGAATCAGCGCGTCGTTGCTCGACAGGCCGAGCGGCTTGTCGAGCAGCAGCACGCCGTCGAGCGCGCGACGCGGCACGCGGGGGCGTTGAGGTGCGGTCATGTCAGAAAGACAGGGTCTTCGAAGTGTACGGAAACAGCGCTAAACAAGCAGCGGCTGAGGTATTGCAATTGAAGCACTGCAACGGCTCAGTCTTCTTTCGCGCGATTGGCGTTTGCCTCGTCGATCAGACGGGACATTTCAACGGCCCGTTCGATCGTCTGATCGTAATGGAAATGCAGCGTCGGCACGGTATGGATGTGCAGGCGCTTGAACAGCTGATTGTGCAGATGGCCGGCCGCGTGCTGGAGCGCTTCGAGCGTTTGTTGCGGGTCGCCGGTCAGCGTCGTGAAGTAGACCTTCGCGTGCGCGTAGTCGGGCGTCAGCTCAACGCTTTGAATCGTGACGAGGCCGATGCGCGGATCCTTGACCTCGCGCAGCAACTCGGACAGGTCGCGCTGGATCTGATCGGCGATCTGCACGTTGCGATTGGGAGAAGAACGTTTTTTAGGCATGGTGTTTGTGATCCGTTCAGACGGATGCAAAAAAGTTGTTCGTGCGCGCCGTGGCGATTGTTGCCAGGCTTGTTACCCGGCGACGGCGATGAAGCGGCGCGATAGTGGCGGCAAACCACTCTCGTAGCACGTTACGCGACAAAATGCGCGGGCCCAAAAACAACGGGCGGAGCGGGCGCTTAAGCCCGCTCCGCCCGTTGAGCCAATGCCGCGTGAATTACAGCGTACGCGCGACTTCGGTAACCTCGAAGACTTCGAACTGATCGCCTTCGACGATATCGTTGAAGTTCTTGATCGACATACCGCACTCGAAGCCCTGACGGACTTCCTTGACGTCGTCCTTGAAGCGCTTGAGCGAATCGAGCTCGCCCGTGAAGATGACGACGTTGTTGCGCAGCACGCGCACCGACGAGGAGCGCTTGACGAAACCGTCCGTGACCATACAGCCGGCCACCGCGCCGATCTTCGGTACCTTGAAGACTTGGCGCACTTCGACCGTACCCGTCACGATTTCGCGCTTCTCAGGTGCCAGCATGCCCGACATCGCGGCCTTCACTTCATCTACTGCGTCATAGATGATGTTGTAGTAGCGAATATCGACGCCGTTGGCTTCCGCCAGCTTGCGCGCCTGTGCGTCCGCACGGGTGTTGAAGCCGATGATGACCGCCTTCGAAGCCGTAGCCAGGTTGACGTCCGACTCGCTGATGCCACCCACGGCACCGTGCACGATCTGCACGCGGACTTCGTCGGTCGACAGCTTGAGCAGCGACTGCACCAGCGCTTCCTGCGAACCTTGCACGTCGGCCTTGACGATGAGCGGCATGTACGCCACTTCGCCTTCGCCCATCTGTTCCAGCATGTTCTCGAGCTTCGCGGCCTGTTGCTTGGCCAGCTTGACGTCGCGGAACTTGCCTTGACGGAACAACGCGACTTCACGCGCCTTGCGGTCGTCCGGCATGACGATCATTTCTTCGCCAGCTTGCGGGACTTCCGACAGACCCTGAATCTCAACCGGGATCGACGGGCCTGCCGACTTGGTCGGCTTGCCGGTTTCGTCGAGCATGGCTCGCACGCGCCCGTAAGCGCTACCTGCCAGCACCACGTCACCACGGTTCAGCGTACCCGACTGGACCAGGATCGTTGCGACCGGCCCCTTACCCTTATCGAGCTTCGCTTCAATGACGAGACCCTTGGCCGGCGCTTCGACCGGTGCCTTCAGTTCCAGCACTTCGGCTTGCAGCAACACGTTTTCCAGCAGTTCGTCGATACCCGTACCGGTTTTCGCCGACACCGACACGAACGGCGAATCGCCACCGTATTCTTCCGGCACGACGCCTTCGGCGACGAGTTCCTGCTTGACGCGCTCAGGATTCGCATCCGGCTTGTCGATCTTGTTGATCGCGACGACGAGCGGCACGCCGCCAGCCTTCGCGTGGGCGATCGCTTCCTTCGTTTGCGGCATCACGCCGTCGTCGGCTGCGACCACCAGAATCACGATGTCGGTTGCCTTCGCACCGCGAGCACGCATGGCCGTAAATGCCTCGTGGCCCGGCGTATCGAGGAACGTGATAACGCCGCGCGGCGTTTCAACGTGATAGGCGCCGATGTGCTGCGTAATCCCGCCCGCTTCACCCGCGGCCACCTTGGCGCGGCGGACGTAGTCGAGCAGCGAGGTCTTGCCGTGGTCGACGTGACCCATGACCGTGACGACCGGCGGACGCGGCAGTGCTTCCGCATCCGTGATTTCGCCTTCGACCAGCATGGCTTCCGGATCGTCCAGTTTGGCCGCAACCGCGTGGTGGCCCAGTTCCTCGACGATGATCATCGCCGTTTCCTGGTCCAGCATCTGGTTGATCGTGACCATCTGGCCAAGCTTCATCATCGACTTGATGACTTCCGATGCCTTCACCGCCATCTTGTGCGCCAGATCGGCGACCGTGATGGTTTCCGGCACGTGCACTTCGCGCACGATCGGTTCGGTCGGCGCCTGGAATGTGGTGTTCTGATCCTGATGCTTGCCGCGACCCTTCGGGCCACCGCGCCAGCCACGATCGACACCGCCGCTCGTATCGCCACGCGTCTTGATACCGCGGCGCTTTGCTGCGTCGTCCTGCCAGCCGCCCTTGCCACCGCCCGGCTTCTTCTTGTCGCCAGCCGACGGCGTGGTCGTTGCAGCCGGAGCCGCTGCAGTAGCCGGCTTCCTGGCTGCCGGACGCGCCGGTGCTTCACCCGCCGGACGTGCCGGCTTGTGCAGCGTGCCCTTGGCTTCCGCGGCCTTGGCCGGCTCGGCGGGCTTCGGTGCCGGTTCCGGCGCCTTGACCTGCGCCTTGCGCGGCGTGTTCATCATTTCGCGAATGGCTCGCGCTTCGGCTTCCGCCGCTGCCCGGCGCTTGCTGACTTCTTCCTGCTCGGCGCGCGTTTTCTCGGCGGCCTGACGCGCTGCGTCTTCCGCTTTCTTCGCCGCTTCGCGTTGCGCCGCGCGTTCTGCCGCAGCGCGCTCGTCGTCCTGCTCGCTTTCCTTGGCAACCGCCGGTTCCGCAGCCTTGGCCGCGACCGGTTCAGCCTTCGCGGCAGCTGCCGGCTGGGCAACCTGCGCCGACTTCGCCGTCTGAGCCTGCTCGCGAGCCGCAGCTTCGGCCGCAGCCGCAGCTGCAGCGCGCTTCTTCGCCGCTTCTTCTTCCGCACGACGGCGCTCGGCTTCAGCAGCCTGCTCGCGCGCCTGACGTTCAGCTTCTTCGCGCTCGAGTTGTTCCTGACGCGCCTTCAACTCCTGAGCCTGCTTTTCGAGCAGCTCGGCTTCGTGACGAGCTTCCTCTTCACGGCGCTGGAGTTCGAGATCGTCGACGTCGGCCTCGGCCACATGATTCGATGCATCGCCGCCTTCAGCGGCGGATTCGTCCCTGCGGACGAAAGTGCGCTTCTTACGCACCTCGACCTGAATGGTGCGAGCTTTGCCCGTCGCGTCGGATTGCTTGATCTCCGACGTATGCCGCTTCGTCAGCGTGATCTTGCGCTTGTCTGCATCAGTCGAGCCGTGAGACTTGCGCAAGTGGTCGAGCAGACGCGCCTTGTCCGTTTCGGACAAGCTGTCGTCTTCGCTCGCTTTGGTGACGCCTGCTGCCTGCAGCTGCTCAAGGAGCACGCCTGCTGGCATTTTCAGTTCCGCGGCAAATTGGGCTACGTTGTTACTCGCCATTCATTCCTCTTAATGCAAGGACCGATTCCTTGCGGTTAGCATCTTGTCATGCGGCCTGACGGCCGCTTCAATTTAGTGCGCCATGGTCATTTCTCACTGGAACCAATGTTCACGTGCTTTCATGATCAACGCCTTAGCGGCATCCTCTTCCATTCCGGTCATCTCGACCAGTTCATCCACAGCCAGCTCGGCGAGTTCGTCGCGCGTCTGGATCTGATGTTCGGCAAGCTTGGCGAGCAGGTCGGCGTCCATGCCGTCCAGGCTCTTCAGGTCGAGTGCAACATTTTCGACCTTTTCTTCATTCGCGATGGCCTGCGTCAGCAAAGCGTCGCGCGAGCGATTACGCAGTTCGTGAACGGTGTCTTCGTCGAATGCTTCGATTTCGAGCATCTCGTTGAGCGGCACATAAGCGATCTCTTCGAGGCTCGTAAAGCCTTCGTCGATCAGGATGTCGGCGACTTCTTCGTCGACATCGAGACGCGCCATGAACAGGTCACGCAGTACACCGCGCTCCTGATTCTGCTTCTGCGCAGATTCGTCCGGCGTCATGATGTTGATCTGCCAGCCGGTGAGTTCGCTGGCAAGACGCACGTTCTGGCCGCTGCGGCCGATCGCGACCGCCAGTTCGTTTTCGTCGACGACGACGTCCATCGAATGCTTCTCTTCATCGACGACGATCGACTGGACGGCTGCCGGCGCGAGCGCGCCGATCACGAACTGAGCGGGATCTTCCGACCATAGCACGATGTCGACGTTTTCGCCACCGAGCTCGTTACGCACGGCCTGCACCCGCGAACCGCGGATACCGACACAGGTGCCGATCGGATCGATGCGCTTGTCGTAAGCGACCACGCCGATCTTGGCGCGCACGCCCGGATCGCGGGCCGCCGCCTTGATTTCCAGCAGGCCTTGTTCGATTTCCGGCACTTCCATCTCGAACAGCTTCATCAGGAATTCGGGCGCCGTACGCGACAGCTCGATCTGCGGACCGCGAGCGGTGCGATCGACCTTGGCGATGTAGGCGCGCACGCGGTCGCCCACGCGCAGATTTTCCTTCGGAATCAGCTGATCGCGGCGCAGCAGCGCTTCGACACGGCCGGTTTCGACGATGAAGTTGCCCTTATCCAGGCGCTTCACCGAGCCGGTCATGATGTGCTCGCCGCGCTCGAGGAAATCGTTCAGGATCTGCTCGCGTTCAGCGTCGCGCACCTTCTGCAGGATCACCTGCTTGGCAGCCTGCGCGCCGATACGGCCGAATTCGATCGACGGCACCGGCTCTTCGATGTATTCGTCGAGCTGGATTTCCGGCTTCTGTTCACGCGCTTCGAACAGCAGGATTTCCTGATCCGGCTCTTGCAGACCGGCTTCGTCCGGGACGACTTTCCAGCGGCGAAACGTTTCGTGCTCGCCGCTTTCACGGTCGATCTGGACGCGGATGTCCGCATCCTCTTCGAAGAGTTTCTTGGAGGCCGAAGCGAGGGCCGCCTCGAGCGCGGCAAATACCACGTCTTTGTCGACGTTCTTCTCGCGTGCCAGCGCATCCACCAGCATCAACACTTCGCGACTCATTGTTTGCGGCTCCTAAAGTCAACTTTCGGAACGAGGCGTGCCTTATCGATATCCGCGACGGTGAAATCAAGCATCGCGGCGCCTTCCTTCCCTTCAAATTCCAGACCGATCGTCTCGCCTTGCGGAGCATGCAGAATGCCCCGGTACGATTTCCGTCCGTCCAATGGCTTTTTCAATGTGATTACCACTTCGCTGCCTGCGAAGCGTTCGAAATCCGCCAGTTTTTTCAGCGGGCGGTCGAGACCCGGCGACGACACTTCAAGCCGCTCGTAATCGATATTTTCGACCGTCAGAACGTGCTGGAGCTGACGCGTAACTTTCTCGCAGTCTTCGATCGCGATGCCGGCCGGCTGGTCGATATAGATACACAACATGCCGCGCCCGGTGCGCTCGAGATCGACGAGCTCGTAGCCGAGTCCCACGACCGTGGTTTCAATCAGTTCCGTCAGTTGCACAGTGCCCTCTTAGATGTTCGCGCAGCGAGCCTGCCGCTTGTTTTGCAAACAACCAATGCGGGCCGCGCGCCTAGCTGGCGCACGTTCGTGCTACCCGAGATGCCAAACCACTTAGAACTGAGCGGCAAAAAAAAATGGGCTAAACGCCCATCATCTTATTACCGGTGGTCGCACCTGAGCCGCACATGAAAAGCCGCACGCCCAGCGACTTTGTGATTGTAGCCATTTTTCGGGACAAACGCAAACCGCAGAACGCCGTGCGAAGCGCATTTCCGCTTGATTTCATGGCAATCTTTCCACGATATGGCGGCGCTTCGGGCCTTTTGCAAGACGGGCTGCGCGGCCTCGGGCCCACGCCGGACAAGCGGGGCCGGGAAACTCTGCCCCTACTTATGCGCACGCCGCGGTTTCATGCAATGCATGAAACCTGCGGAAGCCCGCGGCACTCGTCGATCGACTCCGACAGTGGCGAAGCGTAAATCGTTGAGGAACGATCAACGGCCAACCGTCGTATTTACGTCATTGACGGATCAACGGCCACGCGAGCGGCCGCGCGGCGCGCCGCCACCACGATTGGCGCCGCCCGGGTTGGCGTTACCGCCACCGGCGCGGTTGGCATTGCCGCCACGATTGCCGCCCGGCCCACGGCTACCGCCGCCCGGATTGCCACCGGGGCCGCCGGGACGCTTACCGCCTGCCGCGCGGTTGCCATTGCCCGACGGCGCGCGATTGCCGTCGACGTCACGCCCGCCACGTGGGCCAGACGCAGCACCGCCGCCACCCATCGGCCCGCTGAAGCCACCGGCGCCGCGGCCAGCGCCGCGATTGCCATAGCCGCCAGCACCGCCGCCAAAACCACCGCCCGCGCCGCCGCCGAAGCCGCCCGCCGCACCGCGACGGCCTTGACCGCGCGGCTGCTGTTGATCGAAACGGCCGTGGGACATCAGTACCGGTTCGCGGCTGATAAAGCCCATCGACGTCTGCATCGGATCCGGCTGCCTGCGTTCCGGCGCCTCTCTGCGGCCGCCCTTTTCTTCCGACGGCGCCTTCAGGCCGACCGACGCCATCAGCGCGCGCACCTGATTGTCTTCGAGTTCTTCCCAGCGGCCGCGCTTCAACCCCTTCGGCAGCGAGATCGGGCCATGGCGCGTGCGGATCAGGCGGCTGACCATCAGGCCGGCTGCCTCGAACATGCGGCGCACTTCGCGATTACGCCCTTCGGCGAGCGCGACGTGGTACCAATGATTGGTGCCTTCGCCGCCGCCGTCGCGGATGCGCAGGAAATTCGCCGGGCCGTCTTCCAGCTCGACGCCATGCAGCAGCTTCTGACGCATGCCTTCGGCCAGCTCGCCGACCACGCGCACCGCATATTCACGCTCGACGCTATAACGCGGATGCATGAAACGGTTGGCCAGATCGCCCGAGGTGGTCAGCATCAGCAGACCTTCGGTATTGAAGTCGAGGCGGCCGACCGCAAGCCACTTGGCGGTCTTCATGGGCGGCAGCTTGTCGAACACTGACGGGCGGCCTTCCGGATCGGCATGGCTGACGATTTCGCCAGTCGGTTTGTGATACAGCAGCACGCGCGGCGGCTTGTTGGCCAGCTTGCGCTTGACCGGCTTGCCGTTGATGCGGACCTGATCGGTCGGCATGATGCGCTGGCCGATGTGAGCCGGCTCGCCGTTCACCGACACGCGGCCGGCGACGATCAGTTCTTCCATGTCGCGGCGCGAGCCCATGCCGGCTTCGGCCAGCACCTTGTGCAGCTTCGGCGCGTCGTCGTCCGCGGCGAGGACCCGTTTGGGTGCAGCCGGTTTGCCCCGGCGCAGCATCGGGGCACGCACGCCGCCGGTCGCGCTGTTGTCCGCGTCGAATGCCGGCGATGTGACGTACGAGAACAGGTCGTCCGGACTTGCTTCGGCTGCCACAGCTGCCGGTGCTTCACCGCCGCGGCGATTCTGACGCTGGCCGCCTTCGCGCGGCTGGCGCTCACGCTGCCCTTCACGCGGTCCGCCCTCGCGAGGCGCGCCGTCACGTTGAGCGCCCTCGCGCTTCGCGCCGCCCGCATTGCGGCGCGGTCCCTGGCCCTTGGCGCCTTCCTTGCGCGGCGTGCGCACTTGCGCCACCACCTCGCCGTCCGGCGGCGTTTCGGTGACGACCGGCGCGCCTTGCGCAGGTGCACCTTCGGCGCCCTTCGTCTTCGCTCCGGCGCGGCGTCGTGCGATCAGGCTGCGCGGCCCGCGACGCAGGCCGCGGCGCGGACGGTCTTCGCCGTCTGCTTCCGTGGTCTGCGCCGGGCGCTCGCCCTCGCCTGCCGACGCTTGCGTGGTACGCGCTTCGTCGGCGCGTGCCGACGGCACGGCGCGCTCGGATTCGGACGAATCGGTGTCGTGGGTATGTGTCAAAACAACCTCAAAATGTCAGGTCGCGCACACCCGTTGCGGGCGTGGCAAAAAAAGTTCGGTTACGTCAGGCGCTGCGCGACTCGGGTTCGTCGTCGGTCAGAATGCCTGCGTCCTGTGCGGCATCGCGACGATCTTCTGGATCGCCGTGCGCCGCTGTGGTCGGGTTCGGCCCGGCGGCGTGCTCCGTATCGCGGAGTACGCCCGAGTCGTGCGCGGGTACTGCCGGATCGGCCTGGGAGACCGGATCGTGATTCAGTGCGGACTCGGCAGCGCCGGCCTGCGGTTCAACGTTTGCCACTTCGGCGTGCTCTTGCCCAGCCGGGCCTGCGGCGGCATCCCGATGCAACTCGGGCGCCGGTGCGGCATCCGCCGCGCCATGCGTCGATTCGGCAAGTTCAGCCGGCTCGTTTGTCTCAGTTGACTCCGCATACTCAGCCTGAGCGACTGGCGCTTGATGCCCTACGGCGTGTTCGCCAGCGATTTCCGTTCCTGCTGCCTCGCCAGTTTCTTCGCCGCAATCGCGATCGGCAGTTTCGCCAAGGGCTTCACCCTCGGCAGCGGCTGCTTCGCCGGCAGCAGATTCCGCCGGTTCTTCCAGCGCGCGCTCCTCACCCGAAACCAGGGCTTGCGCAGCCTCGGCCTCGGAAAATTCGATCGCATGCTGACCGAGCAGATCCGCGTTCAACTGCGCCGACGGATCGGCCAGCGGCGGCAATTCGTCGAGCGCCTTCAAACCGAGGTCGTCGAGAAATTGCCGCGTGGTCGCGTACAACGCCGGACGGCCTGGCACGTCACGATGGCCGATCACTTCAATCCAGCCGCGATCCTCAAGCTGTTTGACGACCTGCGTATTCACCGTGACGCCGCGAATCTCTTCGATGTCGCCACGCGTGACCGGTTGCCTGTACGCAATGATCGCGAGCGTCTCGAGGACCGCGCGCGAGTATTTCGGCGGTTTCTCGGGATGCAGACGATCCAGATACGAACGCATCGCGGGCTTACTTTGAAATCGCCAGCCCGACGCCAGCCCGACCAGCTCCACACCGCGCCCAGACCAATCCTGCTTGAGGTCTTCGAGCAAATTCCGAACAGTGTCTGCCGACACGCCGTCGGCAAAGAGCTTGCGCAAATCGACGAGCTTTAACGGCTCCTGCGCGCAGATCAAGGCAGTCTCGAGGACGATCTTCGCCTCTTGGGTATTCATGCAGCTAGGTCAGACCCTGTGGTCAAAGAACCGGATCAAACAGACGATGTGGAACTGAAGACGCGCTCGCCCGATTCTGATCGGTCATATTGATGGGAGCACGCACCGGGGGGAGGCGAAACAGGCAATCGAGCCAAACCCAGCCGGACGGAGCAGCGATATTCCTGAAAGGAATCGCGTGACTGAGCGCCATATTACGCAAAAACAACCGGTGCGTAAAGACGAAATCCCCGGCGCATTTTTTAGCGATGCCTCAAGTCGTCCGCTTAAAAGGAAAAGCTGGCCGAATCGGACAGCAATCGGAGCGCGGCAGGCCCGGAATCGGGCCGCGATCGATCCTTTAGCCCTTTAGCCCTTTAGCCCTTTAGCCCTTAAGCTGGACCGCCTGCCCGTGCCGCCACCACACTTCAATGCATGCCGTGCTGCGCCAGGAATCGCCTCAAACGCTCGACGCCCAAATCCAGCCGGGCGGGATCGCAGGCATAGCACCAGCGTACGAAGCCCTCGCCTTCCCGGCCGAATGCGCTGCCGGGCGCCACGCCCAGGCCTACTTCCCGCACCATGGCCTTGCACAGCTCGAGGCTGCGCACCGCCCCCGGCATCGAGAAAAACAGATACATCGCTCCGGGCGGCGCCTTTACGTCGACGCCCGGCACGGTGGCCAGCGCGCGCACCAGATGATCACGCGATGCCTTCAGGTCGCGCACCAGGTCCTGCGTGAAACGCTCACCCTGCTGGACCGCCGCGATGCCCGCCTGCTGAACGAAATCCGGCGCACATGACGTGTTGTACTCGACCAGCTTGCCCAGATCGTCCATTAGCGAAACCGGCGCGACCAGCCAGCCGAGCCGCCAGCCGGTCATCAGCCACGCCTTGGAAAACGAGTTCACGCAGATCACGCGCTCGTCGCGCCCTGCCAGATCGAGAAACGACGGCGCCGTGCGCGAATCACCGCCGGGCGAGCCGACGCCGGCATCCGCATCCGCATCCGCGGGCGCGTCCGGATAATAAAGACGCTCGTAGACTTCGTCGGCGACGATCCAGATACCGTGACGACGGCAATGCGCCAGCACGGCGCGCTGCTCGTCGCGGTTCATCACCCAGCCGGTCGGATTGTTCGGCGAATTGATCAGGAGCATTTTCGTGTCGGGCGTCAACGCCGCCAGCAGTTGCTCGAGGTCGAGTTGCCAGCCGCGCTCACCGTAGCCCAGCGCAACGGTTTCCACCCGCGCGCCGAGAATCTTGGGAATCTCGACCAGATTGGGCCACAGCGGCGTTACCGCCACGACGCGGTCGCCCGCCCCCACTACCAGCTGCGCGGCCAGCATCAACGCGTTGACACCGGCGCTCGTCACCGCGATATGGTCGGGCGAGGTCGTTCCGTGCAGCTCGCTGACGTAGCCCGCGAGCGCCGCGCGCAGCGGCGCGATGCCCAGGTTATGCGTATAGAACGTGGCGCCGGCGGCCAATGCGGCGCTGGCGGCGTCGCGGATAAAGGCCGGAGTCACCCGGTCGGACTCGCCGAACCAGAACGGCAGCACGTCGGCGACGCCGAAACCGGCATTCGCGACTTCACGGATCTGCGAGGGACGCAGTGCGCGCACCGCATCGCGCGCGTTGGGGACGGAGGGCACAGGCAGATCCGATTCGCTCATCGAGGCTTCCAGACAGTGATGGACAGGCAATAAGTAATGGGGCAACGCATGGGGCAAGGCTTGAAGCCCGGGGAGGCGACAGTTTAGCGCGGCGCCTGGTTTTGGGACGGCGAAGTCAGCGGGTGGCGAAACGCGCCCGCGTCGTCAGTCCCTGTCAGTTCAAATCCTCCGCTCGCGCCGGCAATTGACGAATCAGACTCCACACCGCCTCCGCCGCCGGCGACAACGAGCGGTCGCGCCGCCGCACCAGTTCGACCGTGCGCTCGGCGCGCGGCACGAGCGGTCGCGCCACCAGCGCGGCGCCCGCCGGCAAAGGCAGCGCGAGCCACGGCAGCACGCTTACGCCCACGCCCGCCTCGACCAGCCCAAAAACGGTCGCGGAATGCCCCAGTTCCTGCACCACGGTGGCGCTCACGCCGTATTCCTGCATGACGGCGTCGATGATCGGCCGGCTGCCTGACGCGTAGTCGAGCATGACGAGCTGTTGGCCGTCCAGGTCGGTCCATGCCACCCGCTCCCGCGCCGCCAGGGGGTGATCCTCGCGTGCAACGACACAAAACGAATCCGTCATCAGGGATTCGCTGAGCAGGTCGTCGGCGGAAAACGGGCCGATAATCACGCCGAAATCGACTTCGCCCGACTTTACCTTGCGCACCACGTCGCTTTGCACGTCGTCACGCAGACCCAATGTGATGTAAGGAAACTGACGTCCGCACGCCGCCACCACGCGCGGCATCAAGCGGCAGGCGACCGTCGGGCTCGCGGCCACCACCACACGCCCGCGACGCTGTTCGCCGATTTCGCGGATCTCGCGCAAGGCGTCGTCCAAATCCGTCAGCAGGCGTGACACGCTCGATACCAGGTTGCCGCCGACATCCGTTAGCTGCACCTCGCGGGTGGTGCGGTCGATCAGCTTCAGGCCGATTTCGCCTTCCAGCTCACGTACACAGCGGCTGACCGCCGATTGCGTCAGGCCGATTTCATCGCCGGCCCGGCTGAAGCTCTGCAAACGGGCGACCTCAATGAAAACCCTTAGCTGACGCAGCGTCACATTCATTTACCAACCTCATCAATAACCCTATTTAATGCGCATTGTATGGTGAAATGCCGCACCACAGTCGGGTTCAGTGACATCGCTGCAATGCAGCAATAAGGCGCAAACGCACGCTGGCCGGGCCTGATTGCACAAGATTGGTGATTGTCCCGATTTGCGAGATGGGTTTTTTGGATTCTTATACGCCCCTAGCTAGCGCCCGCGCTGGCCCGCTGCCACAGGGCTTTCTGGCAGTTGGACTCGTCTTGGCACACTTCCTGCATTTACATGCACACAGGGTCGGCGCCATGACTTCTGACTGACATGAAACCGTGGCAAGCCCGACCCCCCTTGGCACTCGCCTATCGAGTGCATGGAGAGTGCGCGGCGCGGGGCAGCGCACCGGAGTTAGCTTCGCTGAGGTGAAACATGATGCTGTTCGACGATTTGAGAGACAACGAGTGGGCGCTGGTCGAGGCGTTGTTCTGTGCGGAGCCAGCACGGAGCGAACGGCGCGGTCGGCCACGCGTGGAAGCACGCGCGGTTGTCAACGCCGTGCTTTGGGTGCTATCGACGGGCGAAGGCTGGTCCAAGCTGCCGGGCCGCTATCCGTCGCCGCCGACTTGCCGCCGCCGCTTCGACGAGTGGCAAGCCGATGGTACGCTCGCCGAAATAGTTAAGCGACTCGGCACCAGCGGCCGTGAAATTTCGCTGCGCGGCCGTATTGGCGCGACCGCCGCGAAACCTCCGGCACCGCCGAGCCGCGACCGCCTGCGCGGCGCGTTCTGGACCAATCCGGAATCGTGGCGCGCGCCGGTCAAGATGGCCTGACGCGAATTGTTTTGCCTCCGGGCGCCTGCGGGCGCCCGGCGTGTATCTGGGCCGCCGTGCGTTCGCCGTACGCCGTCTGTCGACGTCCGTCGACACGACCCCGGTCTGCAAGTGGGCACCGCTTCCCGGCGCGCCCAACATAGTCGTCGCTTCCCGCTCCGACTTCACGGCCTTCATCGAGTTCATCGCCTGGCCGTTTCAGACACCTGACACGGCTCACCGGTTGCGGATGAAACATCCATTTACCATTACTTACAGCGTGCTTTCGCCACTCGGCATACCGTATGAGTATGCAAACAGGCCTTGAGTCGATGGGCTTGACGGGAGCTCAGCATGAAACCAATGTCACTGCTTCTGTGCGGCATTGTTGTTTCATCAATGGCCGCACCGGCGCTCGCACAGCAGCGCCCACAAGGCTGGAACTGGCGGCCGGACCGCACAGCCACAGTTCAGGCCTGGCAGCAAGGCGATGCACGCGGCCGCGACTTCACGCCGCCTGCGCCGCGCGGAGATTTGCGCGGCGACATCGCGAGCAATGCGCGCATGCGGCCGGAGTCGCCGCCGCGCGAAGACGCCGTGCGTCGCCGCTAGCGGAATCACGCAATGCAGCGCACTGCATGGGCACGGCGAATTGAACGATTGGGGGAACCACCCGGCGTCGCGCCAGTCTGATTTAACGCCATTAGCACAGCGTGGCAGTAGTAATTCCGGTACGCCCGTATCCTTGCGATACGGGCTTTTTTTTGCTTTTTTGCCTTAGCGAACGATCGGTGCGCGAACGGCGGACGCGCAATGCGCGCTGCCGCTCGAGGCTACCAGCGGGACCAGCAAACGGGAGCATGAGCGATCACAGGCACGGTCATAAGCAGGACCATAAGCCGGCCACGACCCGCGGCGACAAAATCACCGCCAGCCGCGCAAAGCGGCCGGGGAAACAGCGCCCGTTTGCCGCGCCGGCCTAAGGCCGGGCTTCGAGAGCGGCTGCGGGCCGCGCTTCGGCTGCGGCGACGACGTAATCGTTCATGCGCTGCGCGCTCCAGCTCAACAGGCGCTCGTCGTGCTCGAGTCTCGCGAACTCGGCCCGGCCCCGTTCGGTGAGCACGGCGATGTCGACCGGCGCATGAAAACCTGGGGCCGGAGCGACCGTGCGCTGCCGAACAGTGTCCATCAGGCCTAACGCGCGAAGATATTGGAAGACGCCCGGCCGTCTGGCCCATGGAACCTGGCGATATTGCGCCCGCCGCAGCGCTTCAAGTACCGCTTCGTTGGAATACGTGGTCATCTCACTTCTTTCTTAAAGTGCAGCTATGACACATCTATGCCAACACGTCACCGCGCCACCAGTGACGCGCATAGCACCCGCCCTTGGCTGGAAGCCGGCCGCTTGCCTTGCTCCGCCAGGTGCTGCCTGGTCTGGTTTTCGGAACCCCCGTCTGAACGACATGTTAGCGTTCTATCTGCGGACCGACGATGCAACCGCTGCGGCGCGATAGCAAGCCCGAAGATTTGTCCCGAAAGACATACGTTACCCCATTTAAATTGATTCTATTCACTTTATTAGCGCTTTTTTTTGCAGCAATCGTGCTATGGAAACGCGGCCGAGCGCCTCTCATCATTGTCACGATCGCTCTATTCTGGCTGCTTGCCACCGGCTGGCTCACCGCGCCATTGCTCGAATTGGCGCAGCCGCACCGGCAAACCGACACGCCCGCCAGCTTCGCGCCGCGCACCGCGATCATCATGCTCGGCGGAGGCACTGCCTACGACGAAAACGACGTCCTCGTGCCACCGCCGGATGTGGTCGCGCGCATCGCGGTGAGCGCCAAAAGCTATGCGGCTTGCAAGCGTACGGCAGCCACATGTCAGGTG
Organism: Paraburkholderia sp. BGA-UO-ETr-F12; assembly: GCF_059567945.1. Taxonomy (NCBI): domain Bacteria; kingdom Pseudomonadati; phylum Pseudomonadota; class Betaproteobacteria; order Burkholderiales; family Burkholderiaceae; genus Paraburkholderia; species Paraburkholderia sp. BGA-UO-ETr-F12. The sequence continues at coordinate 453,384 of NZ_JCAQOZ010000066.1, forward strand.
ATCGTGAGCGGCGGCAATCCGCAGCGGCGCGCCGCCAGCGAAGCGGACACCTACCTGCCGTATCTGCTGCGCAAACAGGTGCCGCGTGCGGACATCGTGCTGGAAAACCGCAGCCGCACTACTTACGAGAATGCGCGCAACGTCTCGGCTATTCTCGAACGCTCACGCTACGATTCCCTGATACTCGTCACCTCCGCGTATCAGATGCCACGCGCATTACTCGACTTCCATCGGTTCGGCATCGCGCCGCAACCGTTGATCTCGAGCGCGAGACATGCACGTCTCGGTGTACTGCCGCACTATGACAACCTGGTGAATGCCGAGATCGCACTGCACGAACTGGTTGGAATCGCGCAATTTCACGTCTATCGTGCAATCGGATGGTTCTGAATCTGACGTTGCAGAATGACAATTTATTTAGAGATGCGAATATTCCTTTTGTCGACAAGGCATTATCAAATTGGATGCGCCATCGTCATCGATAATGACTGTGGAACGAACGTAACAAGATGTAACTAATTGTCATTACCGTTACAAAACGTCCGCTGGAGCGGATTTTGCTGGCTAGAATGCATTGTCTTTCCGATTGGACAGGCAAATACTCGGGTCCATAACCACTCTGCGGAGGTAACAATGAAGAAAGTGTCCCTGGCGATCCTGATTTCCCTCGGTGCCGTAACGGGTGCAGCCTATGCGCAGGACAACGGCGTCATGATGAGCACCGATCCGGCCAAGGCCGCCGACGTCGAGCAACGCGCGCAAGAGTTGCAAAACCGCCAGCAAGCAATGGAAAGCGCACCGGCCATGCCGGCAAAACATCACAAGATGGCTCCCCATCATCATAAGAAGGCCGCCAAGGCCGACGCCGCCAGTTCGTAAGCGTAGTTCGCTCATCATCCGCAGCCCTGCCGCGGAGATGAAAAAGCCGAAGCCGGCGCCGCCGGTTTCGGCTTTTTTATTGTCTAATGAACTTGCTGCGGGCCCGCTGCGCCCGGCTGACGTTATGCTAAAGTCGCGCACCGACCGGCGCCCGCCGGAATCCCCCTAACCTGTGCGCACCTTGGTGCGGAGGACAGCATGAGCAACATTCAGCTAGATATCGAATGGACTGAAGCGGCATCCCGCAAAATCGAAAAACTGATGCCGCGCGGCGGTCAGGAAGCGTTCCTCGCGCTGCCGCCCGTCGAATGCCTGCCGATGGAAGGCGACGTGCTGTTTCTTGGCCCGGACGGCAAGCAGCAACCGTTTATCGTCGCAGAGCGCCAGTATCACCACGACGGCGATGCGGACTGGACCATCATCCTGATCCTCGACGTCCCGCAAGCCACGCACTAAAGATAAACGGCGAGCGCCGCACAGGCCGGATCCGGCCTCGCAGTTCGCTCGCCGTCGTCCGGCTTTTCCTACCTTGTGGTTCACTTCATAGGCGTTCAGGCGATCTTCGACACGACCCGAATTTCCGCGTGTTCGACCCAATCCGCCACGGCTTTCTTGTAAGCCGCAATGTGTGCGGACGCGGCATGCGCCGCCAACGCTTCCTTGCTGGCCCAACGCTCGACAAACACGAACCGGCGCGGCTCCTGCACGTCACGATGCAAATCGTATTGAAGCGCGCCCGGCTCCTCGCGCGTTGGCCCGACGATGCCTTCCAGCGCCTGGCGCAGTTGCTCTTCATAGCCCGGCTTTGCCACCGAGATTGCGACCACCGCGATTTCAGCCATGCTTGCCCTCCGTTGTTTCAGGAAAAGCAGCAGCATACCCGCCCCCCGTCAAACCTGCAGGCGGCCACGCGCTGCCTGCAAGTACGCGCGGCGGCGGCTGGATTACCCGGATGCAAGGCAAACCGCGCGCGAAACGTCTGAGCACCGTCCTTGCCTGGAGTTTGGCGGGCGGCCACTTACCGCCCTGCTACCCTCGGCTTCATACGCGTGATTGATTCCATTTGAAAGGATGGGTCCTGCGCAAGGCGAACGCGCGCGAAGCTCACGCGCAACGACCACGACGCCGGAGCCGAAGCCGCGTGACCGCCCGCCTGCCAGGCACCCGGCCAGATCCTGCGTCTGTGATTACCCGCACATTCATGCGAAGTGCGAACTGATAGACTGGTTTTGACAAATCCCGCCGGAGCCCCGCATGGCTGGCATTGCACTCCGCGTTCCCGGGCCGTACCCACCTTGCCCTACCGACGCCTGGGCTGTGCCTTCGTTGCGCGCCGAATCTGTTTGCGCGCCCCGTCACCTGCTTGCCGCGATGCCGCCATGCCCGCCCTTATGCCCGCTCTCATGCCAACCGTCAGCGAATTGACCCTGCGCGGTCTGCTCCCGCATCTGGTCCGGGACGAGTCCGGCTGGACCGCGACATGGCGCGCGCTGACCCTGCATAGCGTGTTCCAGCCGGTACTGTCCGTCACGCATCAGTGCGTGGTCGGCTACGAGGGGCTGTTGCGCGCGTTCGATCCGGTCGGCCTGCCGGTATCGCCGGAGGTGCTGTTCTCCGGCACACGTTCGGCCGCCGACGCACGCGAACTCGACCGCATCGCGCGTTGCCTGCATGTGGCGAATTTCATGGAACAAGGCATCAGCACCGGATGGCTGTTTCTGAACACGCGTCCCCAGGTGTTCGAAACCGGCTGGCCGCAGCGGACCTTCATCGACGAACTGTCGGCGCACTTCGGCTTGCCGCAGGAGCGCATCGTGATCGAAGTGCTCGAACAACCCGCCGACGACGAATCCGCCGTCGCCAGCATGCTTGCCGCGTCTCAGCCACGCGACTTCCTGATTGCGATCGACGACTTCGGCACCGGTTTTTCGAACTTTGACCGTGTGTGGCGTTTTCGGCCCGACATCGTCAAGCTCGACCGTTCGCTGGTTGCGCGAGCGGGCAAGCGTGAAGGCGACGATTCGATGATCGGCCATCTGATCGCGATGCTCCATCAGTCCGGCACGCTGGTGCTCGCCGAAGGCGTCGAAACTGACGAGGAGTTGATGATTCTGATGCAGGCCGACGTCGATTTCGTGCAGGGTTTCTGGCTCGGCCAGCCGCAGAGTTCAGTGCAGGCGGCATGTGCAGGGGTGCCGGCGCAGATCGAGTCGATGTGGGCCAAATTCGCCGCTTATGAACACGCCCACGCCGGCCACCAGCGGCTCGGTTTCGAAGGGTTCGCCGAAGCCGTACTCGCCGCCGCCGACACGTTCAAAGCCACCGGCGATCTGCAGCAGGCGGCGCAAAAGATCTGGCATCTGCGCGAGGCCCGCCGGGTGTTCATCACCAACGGCCAGGGCGAACAGACTCAAGCGTCGATCTCAGCCGCCTCGGTGCCACCGCCCCCGTCGCGGCTCGCACCGCTCTACACCGACACGCGCAGCAACTGGTCGCGGCGATCCTATTTCAAGCACGCGCTCGCCGCGCCGGGGCGCGTCGCGATGATGGGGCCGCACTATTCGCTCGCGGACGGCCAGGACTGCTATACGGCGGCAATCGCGTTCGAGCGTGACGGCACGCATGTGCTCTGTGTCGATTTTGTGCCGGCGACGGCGGCAGCCGAGACGCGTTCTGGCGGACGCACAGCCAAACGCTGAGTCCGCCCCGGCTGCGCCGTCAGGCCTCGCCAGCCGCAGCCCCTTATCCTCTTCTGTCCTTCTTCAGTCCTTCTTCATTCCTCTACGCGCCCGCGGCCGGATTTGATCTCGCTGCGCTTCGCCTTGCTGTCGAGGCGACGCCGATTCGAGGCGCGCGTGGGCCGGGTCGCGACACGCGGCTTGCGTGTCACGCTGACGCTTTCGATCAGTTCATCGAGCCGCGCCAACGCGGCTGCGCGGTTCATCTCCTGAGTGCGATGCTCCTGCGCCTTGATGATCACCACCCCGTCGCGCGTGAGCCGGTGATCGGACAGCGCGAGCAGGCGCATCTTCAGCACCTCGGGCAACGACGAGGCCTGCACGTCGAAGCGCAGATGGATGGCACTCGAAACCTTGTTGACGTTCTGGCCGCCCGCTCCTTGCGCGCGCACTGCGGTCAATTCGATTTCGTTCGGCGGAATGGGATAGCGGGATGTCATGACAGGATTGAGCTGGGAGATGCAAGTGTACACAGTGCGCAGCCGATTCCGGGCCAGGCGCTATCGGGCGGCGGCCGCCGATGCGAAAAACCATTTGCATCGGCACAGCCAGTTCGTTGATACTGCGGTTTTCGCTTACAGCGTAAATTTATATGAAACTCCGTCCGGGTTTTGTTCTGGAACTGGCCATCAACTTTCTGTTGCCGTGGCTTGCTTACCGCTTTGCGTTACCGCACCTGGGCGAGACCGGCGCCCTGATTGCCTCCGCGGTGCCGCCGATGGTCTGGAGCGTGATCGAACTGGTGCGCTTCCGGCGCGTCGACGCGCTCAGCGCGATGGTCGTGGCAGGCATCGTGCTGTCGATCGTGGCCATGGCGCTGGGCGGCAGTCCTCGCATGCTGTTGCTGCGAGAGTCGCTGGTGTCCGGCGCGATAGGCGTGGTGTTTCTGCTGTCGTTGCCACTGCGCCGCCCGCTGATCTTCTATCTTGCACGCGCCACCGTCGCGCGCGAGACGGAAGGCGGCGCCGAGCGCTTCGAAACGTTGTGGCGCGAGCGGCCGGGCTTCGTCAGCGCAATGCGGCTCATGACGCTGGTATGGGGCGTCGGCCTGACCGGCGAAACAGCGCTGCGCGCATGGATGGCGCTCACCTGGCCGATCGAGCGCTTCCTGGTGGTCTCGCCGTTCATCGGCTATGGCATATACGGCGGCCTGGCGCTTTGGACCATGTGGTACCGCAAGGCCATGCGCAACCGCGTCGAGGCGCGCACGCAGCCGGACGGAATCGCTGGCTGAACACGGCGGCCCGCCCGCGCCACGCTACCGGGCCGCGCGCCACGCCTCCGCAATTCGCGCGGCCAGACCGGAGTCGCGCTGCGTCGGCGTCGCGATCGCCTGCAACAGCACGGCGCGCGCGCCGATCACCTCCACCCGTTCACGCGCGCGCGTAATCGCCGTGTACACGAGTTCGCGCGACAACACGCGGCTGAACGTCGACGGCAGCATCAGCACCGCATGCTGGAACTCCGAGCCTTGCGACTTATGAACCGTAAGCGCGAATGCCGTATCGTGCGGCGGCAGCGCCGCCGGCGACACGGCTCGCAAACCGCCGTCACCCGTGCGGAAATACACGCGCAACGCGCCGCCCGCGCCCGGCAGCGCAATCCCAATGTCGCCGTTGAACAGACCCAGCGCATAGTCGTTGCGCGTGACCATAACGGGCCGTCCGGCGAACCATTGAGCGCCCACCGCCAGCGTCACACCCGCCGAGCGCCGCACCTGCGCGGCCATCGCGGCATTCACCTGATCGACGCCGCGCGGTCCCGAACGCGTCGCGCACAGAATTCGAAAGCGGTTCAGTGCATCGAAGAGCGGCGACGGGTCTGGCGTATCGGTGGCTAACGCTTCAGCAAGCGCCTGCGCATACGCCGCGAAACCCGCGGCAAGCCGTGTGACCGTGCGCTCGGCGAGGCTCACATGGGTGTCTTCGTACAGCGCCGCTGCACAGGGTTCGGCAGGGTCGATGCGCAGAGCGTCGAGCGCGGCGCCCGCCGCACCGTTGCGAATCGCAAGCGACAAACGGCCGATCGGCGATTCGAGGCCAAATCGATAGTTGCGCTCGAGCCAGACGACGCAGTCGGCGAGCGGGTTTTGTGCAAGCGCGGCCGATGTTGAGGCAGAGCCTGATGCTGATGCCGCTGCTGATTTTGCAGACGACGGTGCTCCAGTATCCGGCTCGGCGGTATTCGCAAAGAGATCGCCGCTGGGTGGTTGATCGAAGGCACCTTGCGCTTCGGCATCGGCATCGGCAAACAGATCGCCGGGCGGCGCATCGAAAATGTCCGGCTCACCCGCGTGCGCGAAAAACCCGTCATGCCCTTCGGCAAGTCCGCTCGATGGACCCGGCAGCGCCTGCGACAACCGCGCCGCGTCAATACCGAGCGCCCCGGCGATCCGCTGCAGTCCGTTTTGCGTAAAAGCGGGACGCGCGCTAAGTTCGGCAAATACCGCACCGGCCTCGACGGCGGCGAGCTGGTCCTTGTCGCCCAGCATCACGAGACGCGTCTGCGGCGCAATCGCGTCGAGCAGATGTGCCGCCATCGCGACGTCGATCATCGACGCCTCGTCGATCACGACGACGTCATAAGGCAGCGGATTATCGCGATGATGCCGGAAGCGCCCGCCCGGTCCGGACCCGAGCAAGCGATGCAAGGTGTACGACGTCTGCGGCAAGCGCGCCGCGAGTTCCGGCGGCAAATCGCCGGCACGGGCCAGCAAGGCTTCCTGCATCCGCTGGGCGGCCTTGCCGGTGGGCGCCGCCAAGGCAATCCGCAGATCGGCCCGCGCGTCCAGCAGGCACGCAAGCACACCAACTACGGTAGTCGTCTTGCCGGTGCCCGGGCCGCCGCTAACGATGGTCAAGCGCCCGGACAGCGCCATGACTGCCGCGACACGTTGCCAGTCGACCTCGTCGTCCCGCGGTGCGCCGAAGTAGCGCAACAGACGTTCGTGTAATGCCTGGGCCGTCGTGTTCGTGTTCGCGGTTGTGGCGGCGCTCGGGGTCGTGTCCGCTCCTGCGCCGGAGCGCGCGTTCGCTGGCGCATTGGAATCGGCACCGGCATAGGCCTCGGCGCCAGCTCCTCCCGCAGCGCCCGCAGCTTCGCGGACCCTCACCTGCTCCGCCTGACCACCGCCCGCATGCCCAACCAGCGAGCGAGCGAGGCGCCGCTCGTAGTCGTAATAGCGTGCCAGATACAGCCGCCCTTGCCCGTCGATCACCAGCGGCCGCAACGCCGCCGCGCTCTGCGTGCCGTCGCTGACCATGCCGCTTGCGAACAGCGCCGCGCGCACCTCGGCGCTCGACCCATCGAAACGCCGCGCCAGCACGCCAAGCGGCAGACACACGTGCCCTTCGGCAGTCGCGCGGCTCGCAGCGAAGGCGGCCCGCGCCGCCCACTTCACCGACTCGCCCGACGCACCGCCGCGGCGCGCCAGCGTGCCGATGCGGCGCGCGAACCCTTCGGCAAGCGCGGTGCTGAAATCGGCCGGCGCGGGTAGATTCACGCCGATGTCATCGAGTGCCGGCGGTGCGAAAGCGTCCCGCTCGAACGTGCTCATGCGACACCTCCGATCATCGCCGCGTCGAGCAGCGCCACCAGTTCGAACGCGGGGCGCCGCATATGCACGCCCGCTGCCGCCCCGTCGCCGTCGCGCCACTGCGGACGAACGCCGCGCACGAACAGATACAGATAGCCGCCGATATGCGTGTCGTAGGCGTAATCGCGCACCCGCGTTTTCAGATAGCGATGCAGCGCCACCGTGTAGAGCAGCGCCTGCAGGTGATACGCGTGGCTCGCCATGGCCGCTTCAAGCGGCGCCGCGGCGTAGTCGGCGGCCGTGTCGCCCAGATGGTTCGATTTCCAATCGACGATCCAGAAACGTCCGTCGTACTCGACGATCATGTCGATAAATCCTTTGACGAAACCGCGCAACACGCCGGGTTCCAGCGCCACATCGGGATAGCCGTATTCGACCAGCAGTTCGCGCAACGCCGGAAAATCGAGCGAAGGCCCGGCAAACAGAAATTCAAGTTCGTTCAGACGCCGCTGCGGATTCAAGTTGGCAAGCGCCATACCGGGCACGAGCTCGGTGCTCACGACGTCCGCGATCAGCTTGTGCATCATGGCAGGCAAACGTACCGCAAGTTCGGGCACAGCCGGCGCCGGGCGCTCGCGCAATGCGCCCCGGATGGCCTCCGGCCACGTCTGCGGATCGGTGAAATCCGCGAGTTCGAACATGCGGTGCAGACAGTCGCCCGCCGCCGCGCCGCGCGGAAAGGCGAGAATGTCGTCTTCCGCATAGGACGGCGCTTGCGGCACCAGCAACGGCAGAGGTGCGAGCACATCGGCGATCTCGTCGTGATCGGGCCGCACTTCTTCCACCCGCGTAGGCGCCTCCTCGGCTTTGCTGCCGGCGGCGATCAGGCCGCTGAAGCTCGCCATGCGCCACTGATCGCGCAACGGCCGCCGGTTGGCACGCGCCTGCATTCGCGCGCCGCTATCCTGGAGGCTTTCCAACGGCACCCGGCGCCCCACCTCCGGCAACGGCTGCAGCGTGATCGGGCCGCCCGCAAGCGAGCGCCATCGTTCGGCCACGGCGACTTCGTCAGGCGGATCGGTGAGCCAATCGTCAAAGCTGTAGCCGCTGCCGCACACCAGCCAGTTCAGTACGCTGCGGCGAGACTCCCTGGTGGAGCGCGACGAAAGATAAGTCCCGGCAACCAGATAGCAGCGATACACCGCGCGTGTCAGCGCCACATACACGAGCCGCGCCCGTTCTGCCGCCTGCTCGCGCACCGCATCACGTGACGCGCGTTCGGCCTCTTCGTCGTCGCAACCGTAGTGCAGCACGGCACCGCCCGTTTCGTCGTGATATTCGCGCGCATCGGGCAAGCCCGAGGATGGCGGCTCGCGCAGCGCGCCGTCGTTCAGAAACGGGCAGAACACAACCGCGTACTCCAGTCCTTTCGATTTGTGGACGGTGACAATCTGCACGAGGTTGCGATCCGACTCGAGCCGTAACTGCGCGTCTTCGCCGCCACCTTGCGTGCGTTGCGCGGCGAGCCAGCGCAAAGTCGGTGCGATACCGGGTTGCGTGGCAGCACGTGCCTGCACGAGTTCGGCCAGATGATTCACGTTGGTCAGACGGCGCTCGCCGTCCGGTCCGGCCACCAGCCGTTGCGCGACTCGCAACTCGCGCATCAGCGTGCGCCACATCAACGCGAAGCCGCGCTCGTGCCATAGCGTGCGATAGCGTGAGAAACGTTCGACCCAGCCCATCGCGTCCGCGGCATGCGCGGGATCGTCGGCGGGCGCCGGCGCGTCGGCGACCTGCTCGAGACGCCACAGCGCGGCGGCGTCGAGACCCAGCCAATCGGTGGCAAGCGCGGCGCGCAAACGTCGCAGATCGCCCGGCGTATCGACCGCGGCCAGCACGCGCTCGATCTGCTCGGCGTCGAGCGTCGCGAACACCGAGGCCTGCGCCAGTTCCACGCTGCCGACACCCCACGACGCCAGCACACGCTTGATCAGACTGCCCTGTTTATGCGTTTGCACCAGCACCGCGATATTGCCCGGCGCGAGCGGCACGTCGCCGATCGTTACCGACCCTTCGCGCGCACCGCGCAGGAGCCGCACGATCTCGGCGGCACACGCTTCACTCGCCGCGCGTTGCGCATCGCGTTTGGTCAGCGCCGCGTCGCCCTGCGGCAAGGTCCAGATGCGGAAGTCGCCCGCGCCTGCATCCGGTTCGGAGAAAGGCGGACGACGCCGCTCGCCGGCCCGCACCGGTTGATAGTCGAGACCGTCGAGCACGAAAGCCTGGGGATTCGCTTCGAATAGCCGGTTGCAGGCCTCGACGATCGGCGCGGTCGAACGCTGATTGACCGCCAGCGTGTAGCACGCCGAAGCCGCCTCGCGCGCCGCCAGATAGGTATGCAAATCCGCCGCGCGAAAACTGTAGATCGCCTGTTTCGGATCGCCGACCAGAAACAGCGGCCCAGCCGGCGCGAAGATGCGGCTGAAAATCGCGAACTGCAACGGATCGGTATCCTGAAACTCGTCGATCAGCGCAGCCGGATAACGCGTGCGCAAAGCATCGGCAAGCCAGGGATTGGCCGCGAGCGCCCGATACAGGTTGGACAGCAGATCGTCGAACGACACTACCCTGCGCGTGCGCTTGCGCGCCACCAGTTCGGCGGGCGCGTAATCGAGCCAGGTTTCGATAAGCGCAAGCCAGCGCGCGCGTTGCGTGGCTTCGGCCGCGACCACGGCCGCAGCCAGTGCCTCGGCCTGCTCGAAGAACGGATGCCCGGGCGGTTCGAACTTGACCTTGGTGGCCTTTTTCAACGCCGACGCGGTCAGCTTCAAGGCCGCTTTCGGCGGCGGCGCATGGCAATCGCCCTGCGCGAAGTATTCGGTCCACGCCGCGATCGCGGCACTCACGAGATCGGGCTTATGCGAGGTCTTGCTCAGACGGTCCTGCGCTTGTCCAAGCAGGCTCACGATCGTGTCGCGCTCCGCCTGCCAGATTGCGCAAGCTGTATCAAAACGCGCCTGCGGATCGGCGTCGTTGCCGCCGGCATCGACCTTGCCCCAGCGCAGTTGCGCCAACGGCTTCTTCAAGCGCCGTGCGAGTTGCTCGTCGAGCGACGCGGGGCCGGCGCGTTTGGCCACGAGCCATGCCGCGAACGCGGGATGCGCATAGGCCACCGGTTCCACCTGCTCGCGCCAGAAATCGGCTGCCATTTCGAAACGCAACGCGGCGTCGTCGGCTTCCATTTCGAACGCGAACGGCATGGCCGCGGCGAACGGCGCTTCCTGCAAGGCCCGTTGACAGAAGGCGTGAATGGTGTGAATCGCGGCCTGGTCGAACGTGCGCAGCGCGCGCCGCACGACTTTCAACGCGCCCTCTCGATCAATGCCTCGCTCCGGCGCAAGCGTGGTTTCGAAGAGACGCTGGATAAACGGATCGCCGCCGTCGTCGTCCGCATCGATAGCCCGGTCCAGTTCCGCGAGCCGCCCGCGAATCCGCTCGTGCAATTCTGCGGTCGCCGCCTTCGTAAAGGTTACGACCAGAATCTGGTCGGCGTTCAGATTCTTTTCAAGCAGCAGCCGCACGTACAACGCGCAGATGTTCCAGGTCTTGCCGGTTCCCGCCGACGCCTCGATCTGGTTGACGCCCTCGAGCGAACAGGCGAAGACATCGAGCTCCTGCGCAACCAGCGCGTGATGATGAACGGCGCCGCTCATGACGCGCTCCGCAGATGCTGCAGCAGCGGTTTGAAGACGATCGAGGCAAGACTGCCGAACGGTTCGTCGAGCGTCAATGGCGTGCCGCGCAGCGCGATGCGCAAAGCAGGGTCGTCGGATTCGCCGCGCACACGATCGTTGATCCACACGCCCTGTGCCGCGGAATCGCTCTCGCTGATTTTCACCCATGCGCTCTTCGGGAAAAAGCGCAGCGGCAGCCTGCGCCCGGCCCTGAACAGCGCGGCAAGCGGCGCCAGTTCGTCGAGCGGCGCGGCAACCGGCGTGAGTTCGAAGCTCTCGCCGCTGCCATGCCAGACCGTGCGGCGTGGGCCGTTCGGCTGCGCCGCGCAATAGACCAGATGCGCGAGCCACGCCGACAGATAGTCGCGCGCAGTCGCTTTGGCGTATCGGAAAATCACTTGTCCTGTTTCGGTCAGCAAATTCAAGGTGCCGTGCAGTTGCAGCGGTGTTTCGGCTGCTTTGCGGAGCGCCGCGTCGTGCGGGCCGAAAAGCGTATCGGCGATGTCAGCGCCAGCGGGCCAGCGCGGCTTGATATCGAGCACGAATGGCAACCGCTCGACACCCGATGCGACTTCGCGGCGCACGCTGTCGGCGAGTTGGCGTAGCGCGCCGAGTTCGCGCGAGCGCCATACCGCGCCGGTCGCGCCGCCCGGCAATTCCGGACTGGCCGCGGCGACGCGGCGTACCCGCTCAAACATACCGTCCTGGTCTTCAGCGCCGCTGTCCAGCAGCACCGGCAGGAGCCGCTCCGCCAACGCGTCACGGCCGGCCCAATCGAGTTCGAACGGCTCCGTATCGAGCAACTCGCCCTGCGCGTCCGACAACACAATACCGAGGCGGTCGCGTAACAATGCACGCGCCGGATGACGCCAGAAACGCACGAATTCGTCGAAGGCAACAGAGGCCGTGTCTTCAGCGGGCAACGGTTGATCGAAAAACGGCGCAGCGGCCGGATGCTGCGGCGCGGCCAACAAAGTGGCCAGTTCCGCGCGATCCGTGTCGTAAGTGAAAAGGCCGCGCTGCGACGAGAAGTAGTCCGACGCGAACGCCTGCAGCGGGTGATCGATGATGAACGCATGCCGCGCGGTTTCGATTTCCGCGGGACTCGCCCCTTCCCCCGCCGACACCTGGGCCAGGTGGTCGAGTAATTCGTCGACCAGCGCGGCCGGCGGCAACGGTGCATTGTCGCGAATGCTGCGACCGGTATAGGCGATGAAGAGCCGGTCCCGCGCGGCCAGCAGCAAGTCGAGGAACAGATTGCGTTCGTCGTCGCGACGCTGCCGGTCACCGGCTTTCCCGAAGGCAGCCATCAGGTCGAATTCGTCCGCGCGGGCGAGACTCGGCAACACGCCGTCATCCATGCCGAGCAGACAGACAATGCGATAGGGCAAACCGCGCAAGCTGGTCAGCGACGAAAACGTCACGCTCCCCCACGGCACGCCGCCGCGCGCGGGGTCGTCGAGCGCCTCGGTGAGTGCGCCGCGCACCACGGTGGCAGGCAACCCGACGTCTTGCGCGCCCGCCTGCATCGCGTCGCCCATCTTGTCGATCGCGTCGCGCACCGCCGCCAGCGAATCGGCAAACTCCACGCCGCCGTCGAAACACTGCGCGAGCGTTTCGAGCAGCAATTGCGCCCATTCGGCAGGGGTTTGCTCGACCGCGCAGCGCTGCGCGAAGCTTTCGATATCGTCGACGAAACTTGACAGGCGGCCGAGCAATTCGGCATCCGACCCGTCCGCGCCTTCAACGGGCAACCAGGCATCGACCGGCTCGCCACCATCCGGCATCGCATAACCGAGGTATAGCCGGGTCAGCGCATCGGCGAATGTATGGCGCGCGACCGGCACGTGCTCGCCGGTCGGCTCGCCGGGCGCCAGCCCGCGCCGTGCACCGGCTGCCGCGAGCCACTCCTGTGCGGCTTCCAGCGCGCTGGCATCGATCCCGTAACGCGCGGCGATCGCATCGACCCGCAGCCATTCGATCAGATCCGGTGCGCCCACGCTACGCTCGGGCAAGGCCAGCCAGTCAATCAGTAAACGCGCAACCGGATTGGCCTGCGAAGGTGGCAAGCCGGTAATCCGGTAGGGAATCCGGCGCGTGTCGCCAGGCGGCGCGGTGCCGAATACCGCATCGATCAATGGCCCGGCGGCCGCGAGATCGGACACTGCAACCAGCACATCGGAGGGCTGCAGATCGTCGAACTCGTCGAACCATCCGAGCAGCCGATCATGCAGCACTTCAAGCTGGCGCGACAGGCTGTGGCATACGTGGACTTCGATGCCATTCTCAATCGGCAATTCGTCGGTGTCCGTTTCCTCGCGCAACTCGAGGATGCCGTTCTGCACGGCGGCGAGCCAGCTCGGTTCTGGATTCTCGCTGAACTCGCCCGTCTCGCCGGATGCGGCGCTCTCGGTCAGCTCATGCAGCATGTGCAGTTGCGCCTGAGTCTGACGGCCCCATTCGGCCAGTAACGGATGACCCACCTGCTGATAATCGAGTTGGCCTGCGGCGTCGAGCGCTTCGACGCGGCCCGCGCTGACCACGTCGAACCAGAACTCGCGGCACGGGTTCAACACATACAGCCGCACGTCGACCCAGCGCGAAAGCGCTCGCAATAGCGCGACGTGCAACGGCGGCATGGTGGGCAGCGCGAACACGCTGACCGCTTCCGGCCACTGCGCGTTCGAGATGGCTTCCAGATCGAGCGTGCCGATTTCCTCGAGAAAGCGATAAGCCGGCGGCAGAGCGGCCGCGGGCGTTTGCGCGTCGCCTGCCACTTCGGCGAGCACGGCGCGCCACAGTGCAGCTTGCCAACGCTCGTCTTCGCGCGCCGACTCGCTTGCGCCGACGAGACGCGGGCCGGTGTCTCCCGCGGCGCCGCTCGCGAAGATCGAACCGCCCTTCTGCCATTGCAGCAGCCATTCCGGGCGATAGGTCAGATAGTGGTCGAGCACGGTGGCCACACGACGCGCCAGCTCGTAGCGCATCGACGCATCCGCCGCATCGAGATACGTACGCAGACGCGGCGAGGCATTCCACGGCAAAGCTTCGTCCGCTTCGCCCAGCAGCCGGTAGCAGCGCCAGACGAGCCGGTCCGGCGCGAACGGCGAATGCCTGGGCACCTCGATCACGCCGCCGATTTGCGCCCACAGCCATTGCGCGAGGTAACCAAAATTGACATTCGCGCAGATACCCTGGCGCGCCGCGATGTCGAGCTCGAGCCGGCGGCGCACGGCCGCGCTCGGGACGATCACGGGCTGCGCGCGCCAAGGGTCGGACGGCGCTTGTGCCAGGTCGTCGAGCAGCGCGCCGACAAGGGTTTCGTAGCGGTTCGAGTAGAAGAGCTGGAGCATGGATCCTGGGGAAGCAGGCGGCGCGAGCGGAACACCCCGGCCGCGACAGATACTGAAGCGACAGCATAACAAACGCGCCACCAGGGCAGAACCTGGCCGAACGGACGAGGTCAGATCAGGCACAAAATCAGTTAGACTCGTCGGCAAGTTTGGGTCTGCACCAGGTCCACCCCGGGTCGGCCTTTTCAACCGCGTTTTCTCAGTGAATGGAATTCAGGCAGTCGATGCGCTATTCGGTTGAAATAAAAAAATTCCTTTACAGCCAGTACTTTTATGGCGGCCTGCGCATCGCAGTCGGCGTGTCGTTACCGGCCGTCCTGTGTCTGATCGTATTTCACGATCGCGACCTCGGCTTCACGATTGCGACCGGCGCGCTCGGCGCATGTGTGGTCGACATGCCGGGCCCGCTCAAGTACAAGCACAACGAGATGCTGGCGTGCACGGTGATCGGCTTCCTGTCCGCGCTCGCCACCGGCCTCGCCACGGTCAACTCGGTGGCGTTGTGGTGCACGGTCGTGCCGCTCACGTTCGTGCTCTCGTTGATCGTCGTGTATGGCAACCGCTGGCCGCAAATCAGCTTTGCCACGCTGTTCATGATGGTCATGACGCTGGAAGAGCATTTCACGCCGATGCAGGCGCTCGTCAACGCGTCGTGGATTCTGGTGGGCGGTCTCTGGTACACGTACTGGTCGACTTTCGTCAGCCGCTGGATGATGCATCGCATCGAACAGCAGGCGCTCGCCGAAAGTGTGTTCGCGTGCGCGGACTATCTGCTCGCGCGCGCCGCCTTCTACGATCTCGATAACGATCTCGACGAGTGCTATCGCAACCTGGTCGACAAACAGATTTCCGCGGTCGATCGTCAGGATGCTGCGCGCGACATCGTGCTGCGCAATCTGCCGAAGCTGAAAACCGGCCGGCTTGAGCCGCGCCGGGCCATGCTGTTCAATCTGTTCATCAATACCGTCGATCTGCACGAGCTGTTTGTCGGCACGCATGTCGATTATTCGCTGGTGCGCAACACGTTTGGCGGCTCCGATCTGCTGGTGTTCTACCGCGATCTGATTCGCAAATCCGCGGCCGATCTCGAAGAAATTGGACTCGCGGTGCTGCAAAACCAGCCGCCGCGTATTCGCGTGAATGTCAAAGCCGAGTTGCGCGCCATCGAGTTCGAGATCGACCTGATGCGCAAGCAGGACCTGCCGAGCAAAAATCCCGAGGCGTATTCGGCGATATCGTCCACCTTCCGGCGTATCTGGAGCGCCACGCGCCTGATCGACAAGATGCGTAAAAGCCTGTCGAGCGATCCGGGCGCAAGCGGAACTGAAACCGAATTGCGCCTCGACCAGGCGCTTTCCCGCTTCGTATCGAGCCGCCGTGTGCCGTTCGGGCAGATCTTCTCGAATCTGACCATGGCCTCGCCGAGCTTCCGCCATGCGCTGCGCGTGACGATTGCGGTCGCGATAGGTTTCTGGCTCGGCCGCCTGCTGCCGCTCACGAATGCCTACTGGATCGTGATGACCACGGTCATCATTCTGAAACCGGGCTATTCGCTGACCAAACAGCGCAACGGGCAGCGGATCGTCGGCACGCTGATCGGCTGTGCGGCGAGCATCGCGTTGATGATCTTCGTCAAGGAGCCGCACATCCTGCTGGTGGTGATGTTCGCGTCGATGGTGATGAGCTACAGCCTGCTGCTGTTCAATTACACGGCGAGCGTGGTGTTCACCTCCTCGTACGTGCTGCTCATGTTCCATCTGCTCGCGCCGGGCAGTATGCGCATCATCGGCGAACGCGCGATCGACACGGTGGTGGGTTGCGCGATCGCGATTGCGGCAAGCCACTTGTTCCCCTACTGGGAATACCGGCTGATGGGCAAGCTGGTCAACAACATGATCAATGCCACGCGGCAGTATCTGGAAGCGAGCTGGTGGTGGAGCGGCAAGCCGGCGGCCGCGGTGGTGGCCACAGTAACGGAAGCCGGTGCATTTGCGCCCGCGGCGGCCATGGCGGATCCGGCGATCGATTTCGGCAAGCCGGTGCGCGCGATGGCAAATGCTGGATCAAGCGTTGGAACAAGCGTTGGAACAAGCGCTGGAGCAACTACGAGCGGCAACGCGGTACTTCAAACCGGCTCCGGCGCCGCTGCAAACATGGGTGCAACCGCCGCTGCCAATCCGAATACTAATGCGGGTGCCAAGCCGAGTTCAGGCGACGCCGCCGCCGTCAGCAACGCGAGCACCAAGCCGGCAGGCGGGGCATCCGCTGCCGCGGTGGCCGCTGCAACCGCGCTTGATCGCGATTATCGCTACCGGCTCGCGCGCAAGAACGTCCACGTAGCGTTTGCCAATCTGGGCCAGGCGTTCCAGCGCATGATGCTCGAGCCGAAGTCCGCGCAGAAGTTCGTGCCGGAACTGAACGACCTGCTGATACGCAGCCACGTGCTCGCCTCGCAGATCACAGCGGCCGCGCCGTTGCTGCGCACCTCCGCGCAGCAGGGCGACGCTGTCTCGCTACAGCCATTGCAGCGCGCGCTGAGCGTGGTCCGCGACAATTTGACCGAGGCCGAAGCGGGTAGCGCATCGCCCGCCGACCAGGGCGAACAGATCAAACAATTGATGCGTGAGCTGGATGTGATGGTGGTCGAGACGGAGAAATCGCCAGACTATTCGGCGGACGCCGTGCACGACATGAAGTTGCTCGCCCATCAGTGCAAGCAGATGCTGACGGCGTCAGCGCAGATTCGCAAGGATGCGAGCGTGATCCGGCTGCCGGCAGAAGCGTGATACGAAACGGGCCGTTATAGCGGCCCGGGCTCGTCGTGCGCCATACGTTCAAAGCAGGCTTTCAGCACGTGCCGGCAACCAGCACCGCACGAGGCGCAAGCTCCGCCGAACCGACCGCGGCGGCGGATCGTCGATCGATCGCGTCGTGTGTCTTCGTGTGCCTTATTGCGCAGCGCCGCTCGCGGGTTTCGCCGCCGTAGCCGCCGCCGTAGCCGCCGCCGCGTCCGAAGAAACCGTCGGCTCCGGTGCGTTCTGACGGTCGAACTCACGCTTTTCCGTGATGGCGTTATAGAAGAGCGTGGCGATCACCAGCAGTACCGCGACCACGATGAAAATAGCAATGCCAAAAGTCGGGTTCTTCTTGCGCGGCGGTTTGTTCATGAGGCGGGCTCGGTTCGCGAAGCAGTCGCGGATAGTATCGGGAAAGGCGGCATTCTACGCCCACTGAGCTTGCGCGTGGCTTGCAGTCAACGGCCCTCCACCACCGCCGAGGGCCGCACCGGCAGCGCCGTCGAGTACTTGATCTGTTCCATCGCAAAACTGGAACTCACGTCATACAGCGGCACGGCGCCGATCAACAGCTTATAGACCCGATCGTAGTCGTCGATATCGGACACCACCACGCGCAACAGGTAGTCGGTTTCGCCGCTCATCCGGTAGACCTCCACCACCTCCGGAATGTCCTGCACCGCACGCGTAAAGGCCTGCGCCCAGGCCTCCGTGTGCTGGTTCGTTCGCACCGCCACGAACACGGTCGTGCCCACGCCGAGTTTGCGCGCGTCGCACAGCGCCACCTGGGCGCGAATCACGCCGGTCTCTTTCAGACGTTGCAGCCGCTTCCAACATGGCGTTTGCGACAGATTCACGCGCTGCGCCAGTTCGGCGATCGGCATCGTTGCGTCTTCCTGCAACAGTTCGAGCAGCTTCCGATCGATGATATCCATTCCCATCATCACGCCCCTATAGGAAATTATTCTACTTTTAAGACTGTGGGTGGAATTATATGGAAACTCTTTCTCCAGGCAAACGGGTATAAATATCTCTGTCAAAAAATAGCCGATAAGCAGCCATCCAGCTGCACAGCGATCATGAGCCAAGACCCCCGTTCAACCCGCGTCGCCCATTCCTCCGCCCACGCCACGCAGTTTGCCGCCGCGCGCGAAATGCCCTCGTGTGCGCCTCGCACCGCGCCGCTCGCACACCTGTGCGACGCGCTCGATGCAATGTTCGAAGCCTGCGTGAATTTCCCCGAACCCTCGAATTCGACCTTCTTCGCGCGCAGCATGCGCATCGCGCTTGCCGAAGCCGCCGCGAACCCCGCCTTGCTCACCCCGGCGCAACGCGAAGGCTCCGCCGAAAACTATCGCCGCCATCTGCTGGCCGCCGACCCTCACGGCCGCTATGCGATCGCCGCGCTGGTGTGGCTGCCGCACCAGGCAAGCCCGGTGCACGCACACCACACCTGGTGCGGCTACGCGGTGCTGGAGGGCACGCTGAGCGAAACGGTCTTCGAATGGAACGGCGCACAGCATTGCGCAAGCGCCACCCGAACGCAAGCCCGTAATACCGGCGCCGTGTCGTTTGTGCGTGGCGGCAGGAGCGGCATTCACCGGCTCGGCAATTGCAGCGACGCGCCCGCCGTCTCGCTGCATATCTACGGCGTCGCGGGCGCGCAGATCGCCACGCACGTCAACGACATCGTGCACACCGTTCAGGCACCGGCGCTCGCCTGAAACCGGCATCGGGCTTACTCAGCTTTTACCGCCCGCGTCACCAGCGGTCGGAATCTGCGGCGGGATCGGCGCGGTCTGCCCGGTCGGCGGCGGCGCCGGACGCGGTTCGTGCGACACATCGCGCGCCGCCGCCACGGCAACGTGCGCGGCACGCATCGAAGCGCCTGTCGCGGCATGCACGTGTTCAGGTCCATGCCCATGCGCAAGCTCATCGTCCGGCAAAGGCTGCCCTTCACTATCTTTCGATGACGTGTACACCCGCATTTGCGGCACGGGGATCTCGATGCCGGCCTCGTCCATCTTGCGCTTGAGCCTCAGATTGAAGGCCCGCGCCACGCTCCATTGCTGCAACGGCCGCGTCTTGATCTGCCCTTTCACGACCATCCAGTTCGGATCGAAACGGTCGAGCCCCCACACCTCGATCGGTCCGAGCATTTCGCGCCGGTAACGAAAGTCGGCCATCAGATCGGCGCCGACTTCGCGAATCAGTTGCGTGATCTGATCGACATCGGTCGAGAACGACATCCGCACTTCGAACACCGCGTAGGCGAAATCGCGCGACAGGTTCTTGACGATCTTGATCTGTGAAAACGGAATCGCGTGAATCGCGCCTTGCCCGTCGCGCAAACGGACCGTACGGATCGACAGATGCTCGACCGTGCCCGCATGGCCACCGTCTACGTCGATCCAGTCGCCGACCGAAATCGTATCTTCGATGATGATGAAAAGGCCCGTGATCAGGTCGGTCACGAGCGACTGCGCGCCGAAACCGATCGCGAGACCAATCACGCCGGCACCGGCCAGCAGCGGCGTCACGTTGATGCCCAGATTCGCCGCGGTGACGATGCCGGCAATCGTCATAATCGACACCAGCAGCACGTTGCGCAGCAACGGCAGCATCGTGCGCGCCCGCATGCTCGGATTGCGCGATTTGTTGCGCAGACTGCCTGGATTGAGGGTTTCGGTGATCGCGGTATCGACCAGAATCCACAGCAGCCATGAAATGAATACGGTTGCGACGATCGCGGTCACCGCATGCGCAATCCCGCGCGCGGCAACGTTTTCCTCCACGACTTCCGCGAGCGACACGCCCCACAACCGCGCCGCCAGTTCAAAGAACAGCAGCCAGATGAACAACGTGAGCAGCGTGCCGCAAAAGCGCAACAAGCGCGACAGATAAGGCGAGCGGCGCCGTGCGCGAGCGCTGCGCGGGCGCGTCATACGCAGCACGACGGCCGACAGGAAAAATGCCAGCACCAGCAGCAGTGCGGTCACCACCGAAATCTGCAGCACGTTTTCGCTGGAACCCGAGCCGCCGAGCGTGGCGACCACCGACGCGGTGGCCAGCACCAGCACCGGCACATGCCAGAGCGAGGCGAGCACGTCGAACGCGTCGGTCGCGGCCTGATGGTCGTTACGCTGGTCGTAGGCCCGGTTGCGGATCAGATGCGCGACGGGCCGGCGAAACGCCAGCGCGAAATAGCCGGTGAGCACGGCGGCAGTCATGTTGGCCGCCGTCGAAATCAGCGCGGCGAGATTTGATCCCAGTTGATGCTCGACGTCGTAGTTGACCGCCGCATCGCCGAGCGCGGCGCATATGCCCACGACAAACAGCACGCGCCGCGCGTGATCGAGCAGCAGACGCACGGCAACTCGCCGGTGCCCCGAGCCGAACAGCGAAAACATGATCAGACAGATCGCCGAAAACACCGCGCCCGCGACAATCGCATAGGCGACCACCATGCCGAGCGTGCGGCCAAGCTCATCGGGCATGGCACGCACGAACAGCAAGGCAGCGAGAAAGGCAACGATCCACGGCCCGACGCGGCGTAGTGCAAAGATCAGCAATTCGCGCGTGGTGGGATTCGGGTTGAGCCCCAGAACGATGCCGAAGCGCCGGTACAGCCGGTGTTGCACGTAGATCAGCGCGCCGGCGCACGCCCCCCAGCCGGCCAGCATGGCGATCATCGAGAAGACGATGCGCCCGAAGCTTTCCTGCCCTTGACCCGAAATGATCGTATAGAGCTCGTTGCCGGCCGCGTTGAAGCGGCCGCCCCAATAGCGCACCGGCGTGCGGCCCTGATGCACATCGGATTCGAACGACGCGATGCCCGACGCGATGGCGCCGAGCAAGCCCGGGCTCGGTTGCGCGGGCGCCGGTTGCGCGACGTTTTGCGAGACATCGCGCAGCTTCTTGAGCTGGGCGACGAGCGCGCTGCGCTGCCGATCGTTGTCGAGTGTCGAGATCACGCTGTCGAGCGAGCGCGCCAGTTCCGCCTGGCTCGCAGGCGACGGCGCGGAGGCCGCGTCCGCGGCGGAGGCGCCCGAGGCGGCGGACGCAGGGGTCGCTGTCGCGCTATTGATCAGGCTCTGTAAAGCCGGAATAACAGGCGTGCCAGCGCCGGCAGCCTGGGCCGCGGCGGGCATCCATCCAATGCTGAGGATCAGCGCGACGCACACCGTGAGCGCCCACGCGCCGAACCACGCCGCGACGCGAGTACGAACACCGCGTCCACCGCTGCATCCGATCTGATTGAAATTAAACTGAAAGGCGGCGCGAGTCGCCGGTTGTTCGCCGTTAGACGGCGCGGCCCCGGACTCACGCCGCAATTGGCATGACTGCATGGCGATCCGTAAGAAAACGGGAGACGCCAGTGTAGCCGCAGTTTCACAGCAGGCAACCGAACATGCGTAACCGATTGTTAGGACGCTTGCGCAAACCCGGCGATTGGCGGCCCACCCGGTCCGCCGGGCGGCCGCTACGACGCATGCCACGGACTACGCGCGACACGAGCCGCGTGCGGGCCCATACGGCACGTTAAGGCTCAGTAAGCCACCGTCGCGATCTGACGGATAAAACGGCCCTGCTCCAGTTCATCGACGAAGGCGATCGCATAGTCTTCCGCGGAAATACGGCTATTACCCTCGGCGTCGGCGATAAGCGTGTTCGCACCCGTGCGGAACTTCCCGGTGCGCTCGCCCGGGGCGATCAGCGCGGCCGGCGCGAAGAAAGTCCAGTCGAGATCGGTGATGCCGCGGTAGTAATCGAATGCATCGCGATGCGCCAGCGCGACCGCTTTGTAGGCATCCGGGAAGCCGTCCGTGTCGACCAGTTGCTTGCCCGGTGCGACTTCGAGCGAGCCCGCGCCGCCCACCACCACCAGGCGCTTCAGCCCCGCTGCGCGCACGCCGTCGACCAGCGCATGGGAGGCCCGACTCACCACTGCCGGGTCGTCTTTCGGCGGCGCGTATGCGCTGGCGACCACGTCGTGACCGCGCACTGCGGCACTGACGCTCGCGGCGTCGAGCACGTCGGCCTGCGCAGCCGTCACATTCGCCAGATCCGCCGGCACGCGTGCCGGATTGCGCGCCAGCGCCGTCACCTGATGCCCACGACGAGCCGCTTCCGCGGCGATCCGCGAACCAATCATGCCGGTGGCGCCGAACAACGCGATCTTCAACTGTTTGCTCATTTCGATACTCCTGGTATGTAAGCCAATATGTAACCACATTGATTACATATATTCCGGAAAAAAGAGGGGCATCAGCCCCTTCCATTCTCAGGCGCGCGTCGCGACTACTTCGCGCGCGCCCTTCTGTACCGCTTCTTTGCTACGTTATCCGTGCGAACGCCGCTTACGCTCACGCGCCCGTTCGGCGCGCACTACGTCGGCAGTGGCGTCCGCAAGTGTGCGCGCGCCGAGCGACGCTTCCATAGCCTGCTGCGCTTCGTCGATGATACCGCGCAGCACGACCTGAATATTACGCCCCACCATGCATGCCGGATTCGGCTCCTCGCGATGCATGGCGAACAATTGCGCGTCGTCCACCGCACGGTACACCTCGAGCAGGGTAATGCTTTCGGGCGCCCGGGCGAGCAGCGCACCGCCGCCCGCGCCAAGTTGCGAGGTCGTGAGACCGGCGTCGGCCAACATGGTCAGCAGACGCCGGATCAGCGCAGGATTCGTATTCACGCTGCCCGCGATCATCTCCGACGAAAGCGGCACGCCCTCCTGCAACGACAGCAGCGCGAGCACGTGCACAGCAAACGCAAACCGGCTACTCGTATTCACAGCAAACCTGCCCGGCAACGACAATGTGTAACCATAGTAATTACATTTAATCCGGCTGTCAAACGGACGGCTGCATAGACCGTCCTCTCACTTGTCCATCTGCTTTTGCGCATCGCTGGAATCGCCCGATGCCGACGAGGAAGCGGAGGCCGCCGCCGACGCCGAACTTTGCGCCGACCATTCCTGCAGCTTGCGCCCGGCGTTCTCGAGGCCCTGGCCGGTCAGCGCCGCCGCCTTGCCGAGCTGCGCGTTCGTGGCGCTCGCCGCGTTTTGCAGGTTGGCCTGCGCGCTCGATGCCAGCGCGGCGGGATCGATTTTGATCGACGGCGCGGAAGCTGCGGAGTCCAGATTCTGCTGCGCCGTTGCCTTGGTCGCATCGACCTGCTGGCCCACGTAGCTGGCTGCCTGATCGAGCTTCTGACCGGCGGCTTGGGCCGCCTCATTGAGCTTGCCGGCGACCTGATCCGCCGACGCATCATTCTTTTGACAAGCCGTGAGGCCGCCGAACACGAGGGCAACAACGGCGGCACGGCGCAACAACGGTGAACGAATGGATAAAGTCATATTTGTATGTGCTGTATATGAGCCGCATCGAACGGCTTTCGCATGCGAAAACGCGCCCATGATACGCCGTTGCGCGGCGAACCCGTTCATCGCGCCGCATGTTGCGTCGCGGTTCTGTCAAACGTGTTGGAGTAGACTGACTGCCCGCTCGATGTATTCCGTTGATCAACTGGAGGCATGCGATGGCAGCAAAGAAGATTCTGTTCCTGACCGGCGACTTCGCCGAGGATTACGAAACGATGGTGCCGTTTCAGGCACTGCAGGCCGTCGGCCACGTCGTCGACGCGGTCTGTCCGAACAAGAAAGCCGGCGAGAAGATCAAGACCGCCATCCATGATTTCGAAGGCGACCAGACCTACACCGAAAAGCCCGGCCATCAATTCACCCTCAATGCGACATTCGACGACGCCGATTCCCGTCAGTACGACGCACTGGCCATCGCGGGCGGCCGCGCGCCCGAGTATCTGCGTCTGAATCACAAGGTCATCGAGCTGGTACGGCAGTTCGCCGAAGCGGGCAAGCCGATCGCGGCGATCTGCCACGCGGCGCAATTGCTGGCCGCCGCCGACGTGATCCGCGGCAAGCGCATTTCCGCCTACCCGGCCTGCGCGCCCGAAGTGAAGTTGGCCGGCGGCGAGTACGCCGACATTCCGGTCGATGCGGCAATCACCGACGGCAATTTCGTCACCGCCCCCGCGTGGCCCGCTCATCCTGAGTGGCTGCGTCAATTCCTCGTGCTGCTCGGCACCCGGATCGAACTCTGATCCCGACGGCGCGCGCCGGCTCTTTGCGGCCACGCGCGCTCGCCTTCGCAATACTTGCGCGGCAACGCGGCTTACATTGGCCGCACGTCGATTCTGAACCCCACCTCGGGGCGTTTTATCGCCGCTGTGGCTTCCGCTCGACGACAGCAGGACTGATAAAGCTTCAGTAGAACCACGAAGCGGATTCGCAGAAACCTCTCAATGCGATTGCCCCGGAATGTGCCCTCGTCGCACCCGACTTTGAGACTCGTCCGATAGTTCGCAGCAAAAGGCTTTCCTATAGTCGCGGGTTGACCTGGGAGCCTTTTTTGATGGAACTGACTGATTGGATCGTCATTCTCGCCGTCACGCTGATGGCGATTGCTTTTTTTTGCGCACGTACACCGGCCAACTGGTCGCGGGAAAACCGCGCACGGCGTCTGGCGGGTACGCGCATGCTGGTGCAGGCAGCGTGCTCGCTATGGGCGGCGCTGTTGATCGCCGCACGCGGCCTGTTCGCGCTCGACGGCCTGCCCGGCTTGCACCCGGCGCCGCTCGAAGCGCTGACCGGCATCGCGGTCCTGATCTGCTGCGGCTGTTACTGGTCGATCCGCGGTAGCAAACTGCTCAAACCACGCCGGCTCTTTACCGCGTACTGATGCCAGGCGCGGCATGGGCGGTATTCGCGGCGTGTACCGCACCGCCGCCGGGACCCGCGCCCCCTGAATCACCGGCTGCCGCACGCGCTTCCCGTCCACCCTGCACCGCGTGAGCACCGTCCGCCAGCGTGGCATGTGTTTCGACAGACCGCTGCGCGCCCCGCGTCCCGGCTTCGGGCAGCGACAGATAAAACGTCGTGCCCACCCCCTCTTTCGACTCCGCCCATACGCGCCCGCCGTGGCGCTCCACCACCCGCCGCACGAGCGCAAGACCGATGCCCTCGCCTGCCGCCACATTGCCGTGCAGCCGCTGAAACGCGTTGAAAAGCCGCGGCAACGCGATCGCCGGAATACCCAGGCCATTGTCCCGCACGTAAAAAATCCGTAGCGAATGCACGCCCGGCGGGGCCGGCGTCGTACCGATCTCGATCAGACCTTCGCGCGACGGGTCCAGATAATTGACCGCGTTGCCGATCAGGTTCGCGAACACCTGTTCAAGCGCGGTCGGGTCGCCCCATACCGGCGGCAGTTCGTCGACGATCACATGCGCCCGCCGTGCCCGGATCGATCCCTGCATGGCATCGATCACGCGCGGCACGATATCGCGCACTTCGACCTTTTGCTGCCGGTACTCGACCCGGCCGACGCGCGACAGCCGCAACAGCGCGTCGATAATATGAGAGGCACGCAACACGGCGGTTTGCAGGAAGTGCAAGGCCTCGCCGATATCCTCGTCCACCACCCGTTCGATGCGCTGCCGCGGCTCGGCCGCGAGCGACGACTGCCGCAGCACCGCGCGCAGGTCGTCGCAGGCGCGCGTCAGTTCTTTCGAGAAGCCTTGCAGATTCACCAGCGGCGCACGCAGGTCGTGCGACACGCTGTAGATGAACATTTCGTTCTCCTGGGTCTGTTGCCGCAAGGTCTCGTTGATGCGCGCCAGTTCGCCGGCGCGGCGCGCGAGATCGGACTGAAAGCGCGCCTGGATGCGCTCGGCTTCGAGCAGGCGCCGGCTGGTTTCATGCAAGGTCAGATCGAGCCGGGCAATTTCGTCGCGGCCCGGACCGATCGGCGCTAGCGGCTCGTTGCCCGCAAGGCGCCCGGCATTGTCGGAGAGCAGCGCGAGCCGGCCGCGCACGCCACGCGTGAACAACCAGATGGCCACCGCGACGAACAGCAAGGAGCCGAGCACGGCCGCGACGACCAGCATCTGCTGCCGTTCACGCGCGGCGCCGGCGGCGCTTGAACGCAACGTGTCGAGGCGCCGCTCTTCACTCTGGAAGGCCGCCACTTGCTGGCGGAAGCGATCGAGCACGTCGGCGCCGCCCAGATCTCGAAAGCGATCGAGCAGATCGCGCCGCCGCCCCGAATGCAGCATGTCCTGAACGCGGTCCGACCATTGGCGATAGCCCTGCACCGCCTGGCGCACCTGCACCACCCGTTCGACTTGCGCCGGGTTATCGGCCACCAGCTCGGCCAGTTGATCGATGCGACGGTCGACGTCCATCCACACCGTGACCGGCGTGGTAAAGCGGGTATCGTTGGCAAGCACCGCGCCGCGCAGCGCCACCGACTCACCCAGCACCGGATCGAGAATCGCGGTGGTCTGGCGCAGCACGTCTTCGCTATGGATAGCCCACCGCTCGGCTTGTGCCGCGTCAGACTGCGCCTTGACCAGGCCGGACAGCAGCGCCAATTCGAAGAAAGCCGGAATCGCGATCAGCAACAGGCCTTTAGTGGTCAGTCTCATGCGTGCGCATTGGAGGTCGATGGCCGGCAGATCATGCACGGGGACGGCACATTATGTGGGCGTTTGCGCAGGAAGACAAAGACGGCACGTCAGGAATCATGCTTGTTCCGCCAGATATCGTTCCGTACGCAGCGATTGCGCATAGAACGTCAGGCTTTTGAATTAAACGTAAATCAAATCGAATAATTTGCCCACATTTGGATCATGAGAGCGGGAGCGAAACCATCATGCACTTAAATTGTGCTTTCGTTGCCATTCGAGGTGCAAGGAAGAACTGACGCTGAATTGCCAGCACGTCAGAACAATCCCATTCCGGTGCGGATCTGCACCTGATCGACGCTTTCGGCACAAATTTGGCCCGGTTCTTGCATTCAATGCCCGCTTTTTTGGCATAAGCGGGACACTCGATGGAAAGTCTTAAAACCGGCACCGATACCCTCTTCCTTTTGCTAGGTGCCGCAATGGTGCTGGCCATGCATGCGGGATTCGCGTTTCTCGAACTCGGCACGGTCCGCAAAAAGAATCAGGTCAATGCGCTGGTGAAGATTCTGGTGGACTTCTCGGTCTCGACGATCGCGTATTTCTTCATCGGCTACACGATCGCCTATGGCGTGCAGTTCTTCGGCAGCGCCGAATCGCTGGCCGCGCACAACGGCTATGCGCTGGTGCGCTTCTTCTTCCTCCTGACCTTCGCGGCGGCAATTCCGGCGATCGTGTCGGGCGGCATCGCCGAGCGCTCGAAGTTCAATCCGCAACTGTTCGCCACCTTCGTACTGGTTGGCTTCATCTATCCGTTCTTCGAAGGAATCGCGTGGAACGGCCGCTTCGGCATTCAGAACTGGCTGACCCAGGTCTTCGGGGTGCCGTTTCACGACTTCGCCGGCTCGGTGGTGGTGCACGCGTTCGGCGGCTGGGTCGCGTTGCCGGCTGTGCTGCTGCTCGGTGCACGCCACGGCCGTTATCAGCGGGACGGCCGCATCGCCGCGCATCCGCCGTCGAATATCCCGTTCCTCGCGCTGGGCGCATGGGTGCTGGCGGTCGGCTGGTTCGGCTTTAACGTGATGAGCGCGCAGACCATCGACAAGATCAGCGGCCTCGTGGCGGTCAATTCGCTGATGGCGATGGTCGGCGGCACGCTGAGCGCATGGCTCGCGGGCCGCAACGACCCCGGCTTCACGTACAACGGCCCGCTTGCCGGACTGGTGGCGGTATGCGCCGGCTCCGACCTGATGCATCCGCTCGGCGCGCTGGTGACGGGCGGCATTGCGGGCCTGCTGTTCGTCTATATGTTCACCTGCGTGCAAAACCGCTGGCGTATCGACGACGTACTCGGCGTGTGGCCGCTGCACGGTCTGTGCGGCGCGTGGGGCGGCCTCGCAGGCGGCATCTTCGGCTTGCGTGCGCTCGGCGGCCTTGGCGGCGTGTCGTTCGGCGCGCAACTGGTCGGCACGCTGGGCGGCATTGTGGTGGCCTTGCTCGGCGGCACGCTCGTGTACGGCGCCATTCGCCTGACGGTAGGGTTGCGGCTCGACCAGGAAGACGAATACAACGGCGCGGATCTGTCGATCCACAAAATTTCGGCCACGCCGGAGCACGAAAGCGTCGGCTGAGGGGCTGCTAGCACGCTACCCGCGGTTGGCCGCAAATCGTGCGCGGCGCGCCGGATGCTGCGCGCCGCGCACAATGCTCGTCTGTCCCCAATGCCAGGCGGATGCTAGACTTGCGCGCTGGAGATGGCATTCTCCATTAACCGCCCTTGATGGCTGATGATGCCTGCTTCGCCCGGACGACTGCGGACGCGGCATCACGCCTACCCCGCGAGCCCGGTTTGTCGATCTTTCGGCTTCGCCAGAGTACTTTTCCATGTATTTGTCCATTCTCGCGGTCGGCATTGGCGGCGCGCTCGGCTCGCTATTCCGCTGGTTTCTCGGCATCCGTCTGAACGGCCTGTTCACCGGTTTGCCGCTTGGCACCTTCGCCGCTAACGTGATCGCCGGCTACGTCATCGGCGTCGCGGTCGCGGGGTTCGCGCGGGCGCCGCAGATCGCCCCCGAATGGCGGCTCTTCGTCATCACGGGTTTGATGGGTGGCCTGTCGACGTTCTCGACATTCTCGGCGGAAGTCGTGCAGCGCCTGCAAGACGGCCGGCTCGGCTGGGCAGCAGGCGAGATCGTCATTCACGTCGGAGCCTCGCTCGTAATGACGATCCTCGGCATCGCAACCGTTTCCTTGCTGGCGCGCTGAACGGCGTGATCGCTTCGCTGATCCGCGAGACGTGCGGCATCTCGCGTTCAATCACGATCTGACTGGCGCGAAACCGGTATGACGCACGGTTCATGCGTGCCGTCGATGGCGGGTCCTGCTGAACCTTCCACACTGGCAACCGGCGCGTCGGTACTCGATGTCGCGCACGAATACGGCTACGATTCGGCGCCCTGGACTCTCCCCCCGAACTCACGTCTCTTTGCTTTTACGTGCTTTCGCCCGGTTACTCGCCGGCGCATTCTTCTTCAATTTGGTCTGGTTGTGTTCAATCGCGGCACGGACCAGATTCTTTAGCGCGCGTTCATTGATCCTGTCGCCCTCGAAGAAGTCGATCGCCCGTCTTGCGTTGCCCTCAAGACTCGCGTTGAAGAGCTTGTCGGGATCCGGAAGGCTAGCCCCGTGGGCAAAGGTCAACTTCACCTTGCCTTTGTGCGCATTGGCGACCGCGATCATTCCGTCGCGAGACCACACGGGGCTGCCCATCCACTTCCATTCCTCGACGATCTGCGAGTCGGCCGCGAGGATGGCCTTACGCATCGCGGCGAAGGTTTCACCACGCCAATCCGTGATTCCCGCGATCATCTGGTCAATGGTTTCTGACGGAGTCATAAGGTCGTTACGCCTCGAATTCTGGTCCGGTCTCGGCAGAGACTGCCTTTGAATTGTGCCTGCATCAATCCGCCGGCGCGAATGAGGCATTAATTTCGCCATTTTTTTCGATTTTTATCGTTATTTTTGTTGTTCCCCACGGCGGTAAGATCGCCGCAGCCTGAATAGTAGAAGGGGCAAAAATGGCGATCACCTTGAATCTCTCAGCGTCCACCAATCTGAACAAGTCGTTGAAGATCGACGCCATTCGATTCCTCGCGGCTGTCTGGGTTCTGATGTACCACTTCAAGCCGCCCGCGTTCAAAGAACTGCTGCCCCACCCACTCGCCTTCCTCGGCGGCGCGCTGTGGTCAGGCTCGACCGCGCTGTTCGCGGGGCCCGCCGCCGTCATCGTATTCTTCGTCATTTCCGGCTATTGCATCCACAACGCATATCAAAAGGATGTGACGCTCAAGCCGATCAACTATTACGCGTCCCGATTCATCCGCATCGGCTTGCCGCTGGTCATTCTGCTGTGCCTCGTTCAACCTTTGCCGGCGGGCCAGAACTATCTGGAATCCGTACTGTGGTCGCTCTACTGCGAGATGGTGTATTACGCCGCTTATCCGTTGCTGCGCCCTCGCTTTCGCTACCTCGGTGAAATGATCGTTGGATGCGCGCTTGCGGCGGGCGTGATGGTGGCCGTGGTTCGGCTGATCGGGCACCCGGTTTGCCACGGCTGCGTCATCGAAACGTATGGGGTTCCCGGCACGGCGCTGCTGTATGCGGCCGGATGGATTTTCGGCTGTCTGATCGCGGAGATCCAGCGCAACACGGAGCAGTTCCATGTTCGCGGTGCGTATTCGCCGCTCACGCTGATGATCAAGGGCGGCCTTGACCGGAGCACGCGCTACCTCGCAAATCACCTGGTTGCGTTGAGAGTGGCGGTGGTCGCGGCCGGTGCGGTCATTATGATTCTGTTGTCCGAATCGAATCTCAAGCCGGCCATCGTGCCCTTGATCACGCCCGATATCACGCTGCCGCTATTTCAGTTCCTCGCGGCGGTCTGGATCGCGGCGGAAACCGCCACGCCGTCCAGAAGCGGCGTGTGGGCCAGACTGGCCACCTTCGGCGCGTGGTCCTACAGCCTCTATCTGTGCCACAAGATGGCGCTTGCCCTGCTGGAAATGAGCGGATTCGACGCTACATCCCGATTCGCGTGGTTCGTGCAGGTGGCGCTGGCGTTCGCTATCAGCTACGCGTTCTACCGGATGATCGAAAAACCTTCGCATCTGCTTTCGCAGCGGCTGCGCAAATACACGCCGAATGCGCCGGCTG
Source organism: Paraburkholderia sp. BGA-UO-ETr-F12 (assembly GCF_059567945.1). Classification (NCBI taxonomy): domain Bacteria; kingdom Pseudomonadati; phylum Pseudomonadota; class Betaproteobacteria; order Burkholderiales; family Burkholderiaceae; genus Paraburkholderia; species Paraburkholderia sp. BGA-UO-ETr-F12. The sequence continues at coordinate 484,119 of NZ_JCAQOZ010000066.1, forward strand.
CCCCGGCAGCATGAAGCGCCCGGCACGAGCCATCAGATCGGCACCCGCAACTCATAGCCGTCCCGGCCGCGGATCGGCCACGAAACCGCCGCGATTGGGCATCACCACACGCGGCAGCGACGCCGCATCGAGTCGCGTATCCGCCGGCACGATGCCGTTGCGGTTGAGCAGGAATGCGCTTAACGCGTACACCTCATCGGCGGAAAGCGATTCGGGCGCGTTGTACGGCATCGCACGGCGAATGTAGTCAAACAGGGTCGTCGCATAGGGCCAGTAACTGCCGACGGTGCGCTTCGGCTTCGCGCCCGTCAGCGTGCCCTGTCCGCCCACCAGTTGATCGCCGAGACCGCCCTCGCCCTGCGCGCCGTGACACGCCGCGCATTTGGCGGCAAACACGTGCGCGCCGGTGGCGACGTCGCCGCTGCCCGCGGGTAAGCCGCGGCCGTCCGGCGCAACGTCGATGTTCCAGGCGGCGAGGTCCTGTTCGGTGAGCGGCGTGCCGATCTCGTAACGCGCGCCAGCGCTCCGGTCACCCGGCGCGACTGTTGAACACGATGCCAATGCCGAGAGCGACAGCAGCACGGCCAGCGCGGTTCGTGCCATGCGCGCGGGCGTGCGGATCGAACTGCGGCAGTTACGCATTGCGCACCTCGCCGCTTGCCTCGACTCGCCATTGCTGGATCGCGTTGTAGTGGTACTGCGAATTCAGCCCACGTGCGGCAACGAGTTCAGCACGCGTGGGCTGCACGTAACCGGTCGAGTCGGTGGCACGCGAAAGAATCGCGGTCGCGCCGCCATCCCAGTGCCAGTCCGCCTGAAAGCGCGTCAGCGCGCGATCGTGAACGGCGCCGTCCAGACGCGCGAGACGCCAGCTCGCGCCGCCATCGGTCGACACTTCCACCTTGCGGATCGTCCCGCGTCCGGACCACGCGAGACCGGTGATCGGGTAATAGCCCTGGGTGGTGAGGCGATGTCCCGGCGAAGGCCGCGTGATCACCGACTTCGCATCCATCTCGAACGCAAACTGACGCGCGGTGCCGTTCGCGAGCAGGCTGGTGTACTTCGAGGTTTCTTCACGCGTTTGCAAAGGCGCATCGACCACTTTCAGCCGGCGCAGCCATTTGACGTTCGTATTGCCCTCGAAGCCAGGCACGATCAGACGCAACGGATAGCCGTTCTCGGGACGCAAGCGCTCGCCGTTCTGCGCGTAGACCACCAGCGCGCGATCGAGTATGCGCTCGAGCGGCAGGCTGCGCGTCATCGCGGCGGCGTCCGCGCCTTCTGCCAACAACCAGCCGCCCGCCGGATTGGCCGGGTTCGACAAGCCGCCCACCTCTTCCAGCAAGGTCGACAAGCGCACGCCGGTCCATTCGCAGCACGACAGCAAACCATGCGTGAGTTGCACCGGCATGCCGCTCGGACCATTCCATTCGTTGCCGGTATTACCGGAACATTCGAGAAAATGAATCCGCGATTCGGACGGCAGGCGCAGCAGGTCGTCCATCGTGAACAGCTTGGGCGTGCGCACCAGCCCGTGAATAGCCAGCCGATGCTGATCGGGATCGATGTCCGGCACGCCGCCGTGATGACGCTCGTAGACCAGACCGTTGGGGGTGAGCGTGCCGTGCAGATCGGCGAGCGGCGTCATTGACGAAGCCGCGCCGGGCAGCGGCCACGCGCGTGCGCTGCGCCGTACGACATTCGCCTCATAGGGCGAAGGCACGCCGTAGGGATGCTCGAGAATGGGCGCGCCGGGCACGCGGCTCGATTGCGCGACTGTGAGCGGCTTGAGCAATTCACTGGCGGCAGCGGTGTGAGAAACCACCAGACCGCCGGCCGCCAGCCGACCGAGCAGTCGACGGCGGCCGCGCGACGGCGGAGAGTTGTGCGGGTTCATCATGGCGTCGGCACATCATAGGCAAGCCGATTAGCGTAACGATGCCTGCTGTCACGGCCAAACGATAAATTCGACTATCGTTCGACACAAACCGCATATCGGACGGATACGGTGCGCCGTCAAGCCAGCACGTTCGAGAACACCCTGTCCGCGAGACGATTGGAATCGGTGCCGCTGTTGAGAACGCCCACCGCCTTCAGATCGTCGGCGTAGAGCGATATCTCTTTCCTGAACGCGTCGCCGACCGGATGATGGCGATCGGTATGGCTCTTGAGCATCGCCGTCAATTGGCTCACTTCGGCAGAGGGCGTATAGGCCGAGAAAATCGCCGCCGCGTCGGCCGGATGATTGGCGGTCCACTCGGTTGCTTCGAGCAGCGCCTGGGTCAACGCCTGCGCGGTGGCGCGATCCTTTCGCACCAGCGACCCGCGCACGCCCAGCACGCAGCACGAACGGTTCTGATACTCGCCGCACAGATTGTTCGATACCTCGACCAGGTGATCGGATTCGCGAATCGTCCAGATGGTCGGGTCACCGTCCGCAATCGCCTGCACTTCGCCCTTTTTCAGCGCCTCGCCCAACAGGTTCGCCGGATACTGGCGCCAGTTCACATCGCGCTCCGGGTCCACACCGATTTTCTTCAGCACGATGGCAAAGAAATTCTTCGTAGGACTTGCCATATCGCTCACGCCGATCGTGCGGCCCTTCAGTCCCGCCACGTCGACGATGCCCGACGCGCGCGTGGCCAGCAAACGCATGCAGCCGCCGTGAATCCCGGCCGTCAGTTTCACATCGAAGCCCTGCTCCAGCGGTTTGATCCAGCGCAGCGCCATGCCGACACCCGCATCGGATTTGCCCGTCGCGATCGCCTCGAGCAACTGGTCCGTCGAACCGGAAAAGTTCACCAGTTCCACCTGCAAGCCGTGCCGCTCGAAAAAACCCTGCTTCACCGCCACGGCCACCGGCGCGGTACAGATCGCGCCGGCATTCCACGAAAGCTTGAGCGGCTTGAGCCCGGCCTGCGGCGTCTGGGCGACCGCCGGCGAGCCCGGCATACCCAGCCACGCGCCGCCGAGCGCCGCGGCGCCCGCAGTCCAGGCCGTCTTGCGTAACCACGCGCGGCGGCTTTCGCTGAGCGGCGCTTCATCGTAGGGATTCATGGTTGACTCTTCCTCAGATCGTTATCAATTGTTCTATGGGTTGTTCAGGTGTCGAGTCCGAGTTGAGCGAGCACCTCGCGGCGCAGCGCCACGAGCTTCGGATCGTCGCGATGGCGGGGATACGGTGCGTCGTTATGCACTTGCGCAACCACGCGTGCGGGCCGTTCGCTGAAAACGATCACGCGCCCGGCAAGCAGCAGCGCTTCTTCGACGTCGTGCGTCACCAGCAGCACGGAAAAGCGTGCGTCCTGCCACAGCCGCGCCAGTTCGCCCTGCATGCGGATGCGCGTCAGAGAGTCGAGCTTGCCGAACGGCTCGTCCAGCACCAGCAGCGCAGGATCGTTGACGAGCGCGCGCGCCAGCGCCACCCGCTGCGCCATGCCGCCCGACAATTGATGCGGAAACGCTTCGGCAAATTCAGTCAGGCCGACCAGTTCCAGCGCGGCATCGATTCGTTGCCGCGCCTGATCTTCCTGTGGACCACGCCGCCGGGCGAAGCCTCTGCGCTGCGCCTGCGGACCGATCCCGACGTTGCCGCGCACCGTGCGCCACGGGTACAAGGTTGGGTCCTGGAACACCACCACGCGCGACGGATCGGGGCCCGCGATCGTGGCGCCGTCGGCCTGCACGCTGCCTTGCGTCGGCGTATCGAGTCCCGCCACGAGACGCAGCAAGGTGGACTTTCCACAACCGCTCGGGCCCAGCAGCGCGACGAACTCGCCCGGCTCGACCGTGAAGCTGACATCCTGCAACACGGGCAACGCGGCGCCGCGCAATGCGAACTGATGACTGACATGGCGCACGTCGATGCGCGCGCCGTCGCGCAGAGGCGCTGCGGCGGCGTTCTGATTCAGCACTTCGGGCACGGCTACCATTTGAGCAATCCTTTTTGCCAAGCCAGCAAACGGTCACGCAGGCGGAACAGCAACGTGATCAGACCGGAGCACATGAGCGCCATGACCAGCAGCGCGGCATACATATTCGAATAGGCCGCCCAACCCTGGGCCCATTGCAGGTACCAGCCGAGTCCCGCTTTCACACCCATCATTTCCGCGACGATCAGCACCGAGAACGATGCGCCCAGCCCCATGAACAGGCCGACGAATACCGACGGCAACGCCGCCGGAATCGCGACACGCAGGATCAGAAAAGCCGGTCGCGCGCCGAGCGTGCGGGCGATGTCGTAATAAGCCGGGTTGACGCCGGCCACACCGGACCAGGTCAGAACGGCCACCGGAAAGGCGGTCGCCAGCGCGATCAGGAACACGCTGGCGCTAAAGCTCGACGGAAAGAAGAAGAACGCCAGCGGCAACCACGCGGTAGCCGGCAGCGGTCCAATCAGGCGCAGCACCGGATGGACCCAGTAGCTGACCGCTTGCGACCAGCCGATGCTCACCCCCGTCACGAAGCCTGCCGCCGCGCCCAGCACGTAGCCATAAGCCAGTAGTCCAAACGAATGCACGACACTCGAACCCAGCCGCGGATAGTCTTCGGCATAGACGCCGATTAGCGCTTGCGGCGGCGCGAAAAAAGGCCGCGGCAGCCATTCGAGTTGCGCCGTGACCACCTCCCATACGCTCACGCCGAGCGCCAGGGCGAGCAACCACGGCATGGCCGCGAGCCACGCATGGGTGCGCGTGGGCGTCCTCGCCTGAAGGGACGGATTACGCCACCCGGCGATAGCTGTCGCGGCCGCGAATACGGCGAGCACCAGCTTGAGCGCGAGGTATTCTTTCGTGTACGGCCAGTCGTCCGCGCTCGGCCACCATTTGGTCAGCGCGGCGCTGCCGAGCCATGCCAGCGCCGCGAGACCGGCGATCCAGACGCTGCGTGAGAGTCCACGCCTTGCTATGGGGCGCGCGGCACCGTGAGGCTCCGCGCCGCTAGCCGGAGCGCGCGTCGCGATCGATTCGAACTGAGTGGACATAAAGGTTCCAGCCTCCTGCGTTGTTGAGCTCGCGTGAGTTCGTGCCCGCTTCCGGGTCCGCTTTGGAGCCCGCTTCTGGACGAACTTCAGGCGACGTCGGCCCGGTCGTGCTGCCAGACGCTCTGTGCGTAGACCGATTCGTCGAAATCCGCGGCGATGTCGCCATGAATACGTGCTGCGTGCGCGTCCAGATCGGCGAGAAACAGATCGCGGCTGATGCGCTGGACCACGGCGGGAATGTCGCGCTTCAGGCTCGGCACGTCGCCGACCGGCAAGCCGAAACTGACAAAGGCCGCCGGGTTGTAGACGTGAATGTTCTTCAGATAAGGCGCTTCACCCTCGACCTTCTCGAGGTATTCGAGCGCGGCGCCGAGATACGGATGCGCGCCAAGCGCGTCGTCGTTATCGCCGGCGGCGGGCACGTATTGATCGCGCCACAGGCGGACATGTCCGGCGATCTGCGCCAGTTCCGGCCGCAGCGCGAGATCGATGGCGTAACCCGTGCCGGCAATCACGAAATCGAATGTCAGCGACTCCCCCGCCACCTCGGTTTCGACGCGCCCGTTCCTGACGTCGACGTGCGACCACTGCGTGCCGGGATGCAGATGAAAGTTCGCAAACCGCGTGACGCGCTCCACCGCGTCGAGCGGCGGCGTCGAACCGGCGCGGCGAAAGCGCCGTGCCTGTGACCAGCGAATCGCGTCAGGCAGATGGAAATAGTTGTCGTACGCACCGGGATAGGCGCGAGCGCGAGTCACCGGCACCGAAGCAATCCGCTCACGCCGCGCGAACAGATGGACCTGCCCTGCGCCGGCTTCGAGCGCCGTTGCTGCCGCATCGAACGCGGAGGCCGCGCCGCCGATCACCGCGACGGATTTACCGCGCAAGGCGGAAAAATCGATTGCCTCGGAGGTGTGGGCAAGCAAGGTGGACGGCAGCGTTTTCAGCACAGCGGGAATGCTAGGTCCGCCATTGCCCGCGACGCCGTTGCCAAGCACGATCTTGCGCGCCGTCTCCACGACGCTCCGAACCGTGCCGCCGTCACGCACGTCCAGATGCAAACGGAAATGCTCACCCGCCGGTTCGATTCGCGTGAGGCGGGTGCCGTAGCGAATCGGAATCTCGAGGAAATGCCGGTACCACGCGAGATATTCCGCCCAGCGCGTACGTGGAATCCGATCGATTTCGCCATACGACTCGGCACCGAAGCGCGCTTCATACCATGCCTGAAAGCTCAACCCCGGCAGCCCTCCTTCGGGACCCACCAACGATTTCGGGGTGCGCAGCTTGTTCATGCGGGCGCGATTCAGCCACACGCCCGATTGGTCTTCATCGGCGGCGGCATCGATCACGCTGACCTGACCGATGCCGGCGCGTTTCAACGCAAAGGCGAATGCCGTGCCGGTTTGGCCGCCGCCGACAATCAAGACGTTATGGTCAATGCCCTCGCGTGGCGGAACCCAGTTGTCGGGTGCCGGACCAATCAGCCGAAGTGTGTCGAGCGCATGCTGATCGGAGTGAGTGATTTGCGTCATGGAGTCGGGTTCGGCCAGAGAGTTGAACTGCGCACGGATACGTCGAAACCGGATGGCACGGCCATCGGACGATCAAGTATCGCGGCGCTGCGGGCTTACCCAAACCAACAAATTTCGCTTTGCTTATTTGTTTCGGAGCGCTCGGCGTCCATTCGACCCCTGCCAGGAAAAACGAGCACTTTAATCGCATTGCGATTAATTGCATTTCAATGCGATTTTTTTACTTCTATGCTTTTTCTCAGGCAGCGCTGGTTTCGTCCCATTCGGGTCGCAGCCGAGTCGAAGCCGCCGCCCGATCAAGGAACCGGAAATGAACCCAGTCGCGCCCTTGTTAGCCAGCTTGCAAAACGAACTCGGAGCGGACGCGATCCTCAGCGCCGAAGCCGACCTCGACGGCTTCATCGAGGATTGGCGCGGCCGCTACAAGGCGCCGGCGCTCTGCGTTGCGCTGCCCTCGACGACGGCGCAGGTGTCCGCGGTGGTCCGCCTGTGCGCGGCGCACGGCGTGCCGGTCCTGCCGCAAGGCGGCAACACCAGCCTGTGCGGCGGCGCCGTGCCCGCGAGCGAAGGCGCCCGGCCGGTCATCGTCAACCTGTCGCGGATGCGCCGGATTCGCTCGATCGACACGGCCAACGGCTCAATGGAAGTCGAAGCCGGCTGCGTGCTGAAGACCGTGCAGGATGCCGCCGCGGCCGAACAGCGGCTCTATCCGGTAAGCCTCGGCGCCGAAGGCTCATGCCAGATCGGCGGCAATCTGTCGACGAATGCGGGCGGCACCGGCGTTCTGCGCTACGGCAATACGCGCGACAACGTGCTCGGTCTCGAAGTGGTACTCGCCGACGGCACGATCTGGAACGGCCTGCGGGCGCTGCGCAAAGACAACACCGGCCTCGATCTGAAGCATCTGTTCATCGGCACCGAAGGCACACTCGGCATCATCACGGCGGCCACGCTGAAGCTGCATCCGCTGCCGACGCATCACGCGCTCGCATGGTTCGCGCCCGTCGATCCGGCGGCCGCGCTCCGTATTCTCAGCCTGTTTCAGGCCGCCTGCGGCGCGCGCCTGAATGCGTTCGAGATGATCAACCGCCGCCAGCTCGAACTCGTGATCGAACACGTGCCCGAGCGCCGCAATCCGCTTGGCGAACTGCACGACTGGCACGTGCTGGTCGAACTCGCGGACACCCGCGGCGGCGAGGAAATGGCAGAACTGCTGCAACACACGCTCGAACAGGCCGCCGCTGACGGCCTCATTGCCGACGCCGTGCTCGCCAGCAACGACACCCAGCGCGCCGCGCTTTGGGAAATTCGCCACAGCGTGTCCGAGGCGAACAAGAAAGGCGGCGTGGGCTTGACGACCGATTGCGCGGTGCCGGTGTCCGCGGTCCCCGCTTTCATCGAGCAGGCCACGCGCGCGGTCCATGCGCTCGTCCCCGGTCTCGAGATTCTGGTGGTGGCCCATCTCGGCGACGGCAACGCGCACTTCATTCCGTTCTTCAGCTTCGACGCATGGCGTGAATTAGCGGACCCCGCTGCGATGGCTACCGCTATGCGCCGCTGCGTGAACGACGTCGCGCACGAATTGCACGGCACGTTCAGCGCCGAACACGGTGTCGGCCAGACCGGACTCAGCGAAATGGCTCACTACAAATCCGCCGCCGAACTGACTTTGATGCGCGCGGTAAAACAGGCACTCGATCCGCAGCAGCTGTTCAACCCCGGCCGGTTGCTGCCGTGACGCCCTGCCCGGTGAACCGCCGCGCGATTTGAATTTTCGCCTTTCCGGTCTTCCGCTTATCCACGCTTCCCACGCTTGCCACTTTCCCTGGAGTCGTCATGAAAAAGCAGCCCACACGCGATCAGATTCAGCAACCCGGCCGCCGCACGGCCATCAAGGCGGCGCTGGCAGGCACGGCGGCGGTCGCCTTTCCGTTCGTCTGGACACCGTCGCGCGCGGCCAGCAAACGGATCGTGATTCGTGACGACGGCGGTATCTACACGAAGGCCTACGGCGCGGTGTTCTACCGGCCGTTCACCGAGAAGACCGGCATCGAAGTGGTCGGCGTGCAGGCCAACGCCGAACCGACCGCGCTGATCAAGAGCATGGTCGACACCGGCAGCTACACCTGGGACATGGCGAAGATCAGCCAGCCGGCGATTCTTCTGCTGACCGGCGGCGGCAAGGACTACCTCGAAAAACACGGGCTGGAATCCGATCCGGTGATCGCCAAGATTCCTAAGCAATATATGTCGCCGTACGGCGTGGGCACCAATATCTACACCACCGTGCTCGCTTACCGCACCGACGCGTTCAAGGGCCGCAAGGCGCCGGCCTCATGGGCCGATATGTGGAACGTGAAGGATTTCCCGGGCCGCCGCGGCCTGCGCAAGTATCCGTTCGACACGATGGAACAGGCCTTGATGGCCGATGGCGTAGCGACCGGCCAGGTCTATCCCTGCAACCTGGACCGCGGCTTCGCGAGCCTCACGAAGATCGCGAAACACGTCGACGTGTGGTGGACCACCGGCGCACAGGTCGAACAGATGCTGGGTTCAGGCGAAGTGGACATGATCAGCACGTGGGTGTCACGGGCGCAGTCGGCGATCGCGAACGGAGCGCCAGTCGGCATCGTCTGGAACCAGAATATCTGGGGCGTCGACAACTGGTCGATCCTGAAGGGCTCGCCGAACGCCGATGCATGCCGCGAGTTCATCAAGTTCGCCGCCGATCCGAAGCGCCAGGCCGCGCTGGTCGACTATTTCCCGGCGGGCGTTACGCAACCCGAAGCCTTCAATTTCATCAAGCCGGAGATCGCGAAAAACTGCCCGACTTATCCGCAGAATATGACCAACGGCCTGCATATCGATGCGAAGTACTGGCAGGAAAACCAGAGCGTCGCGCTCGAGCGGTTCAATCGCTGGATCTTGACGTAAGCGCGCCGCCGCTCCCTGTCACCTTTTCATGGAGGCCGATTTCATGTCCGCTTCGAATCTTCAGATCACGGGACTCAGCAAACGTTACGGCGATTTCGTCGCGCTCGCGCCGACCAGTCTCGACGTCGCCGAGGGCGAATTCCTGACCTTGCTCGGGCCGAGCGGCTCAGGCAAGACCACCCTGCTCAGCCTGATTGCCGGCCTCGCACTGCCGGATGAAGGCCAGATTCGCATCAATGGGGTGGACGTGACGTACGGCGCGCCGTATGAACGCGACATCGGCATGGTGTTTCAGAACTACGCGCTGTTTCCGCACATGACGGTCGCGCAGAACATTGCGTTCCCGCTGCAGATGCGCAAGACCGACGCCAAGGCCACTCAGGACAAGGTGATGCAGGCGCTGGAAATGGTGCATCTGCCGCATGTGGCGCAACGCTATCCAAGAGAGCTGTCCGGCGGCCAGCAGCAACGGATCGCGCTCGCGCGCTGCATGGTCTACCGGCCGTCGATCATTTTGATGGACGAACCGCTCGGCGCGCTCGACAAGAAACTGCGCGATCACATGCAGCTCGAAATCAAACGCATCCATCGCGAACTCGGTACCACGATCGTCTACGTAACGCACGATCAGGAAGAGGCCATGACCATGTCGGACCGCATCTGCCTGATGAACGCGGGTTCGATCGCCCAACTCGGCACGCCGGCCGATCTGTATTTCCGGCCCAACAGCGTGTTTGTCGCGGACTTTCTCGGCGAGTCGAATCTGCTCGACGCGGTGGTTACGAGCCGGGCGGGCGATCAGGTGCAGATCAGCGTGCAAGGCGTCGCAAAAGGCGAGGCGATGGCCTACGACCCGGTGATCGGCAACGGCAAGACCGTCAAGCTGATGCTGCGTCCGCAGAATCTGCGCGTGCATGACGGGGCGAACACCGACCCAGGCAACGGCGGCAGCCTGTCGGCGAAACTCACCGACATCATGGTGACCGGCAGTATGACGAAGCTCTATCTCGAGCCGCATACCGCCAATGCCGCGCCGCTCGTCGCCGCCTTCCCGACCAACCGTTTCGGCAGCCAGTACGAAGTCGGGCAAACGCTCGGCCTGTCGTGGCTCGCCGCCGACGCCGTCGCGATCGCGGGGTAGGCGATGAATCATTCCGCTCTGAGCGCGCGCCCTTCTCAACCGGCGGGGCCGGCGCAGCCCATCCAGCCCGCGCCGCGCCGGGCCGCCTGGCGCGCGTGGCTGAAGCCCGGCGCGAAAGGCGCGCCGCTCGTCGTATTGCTGCTTGTGATGCTGGTCTATCCGGTCGGCCAGCTCCTGCTGCTCAGCATTCACAACGACGCCGGCTTCACGCTGATCGAATACAAGCGGCTCTTCGCGTCGTCCGTGTATGTGGACGTACTGCTGATCACGCTGAAAGTGTCGCTATGGACCACGTTCTTCTCGGTGCTGACCGGTTATCCGATCGCGTATCTGATTTCGTCCGCGAGCCGGGCACGCAAGAACCGCCTGCTGTTCTGGGTCCTGCTGTCGTTCTGGACCAGCTTTCTCGTGCGCACCTTTGCATGGGTCGTGCTGCTCGGGCGCAACGGCGTCATCAATCAACTGCTGCTCAAACTCGGCATCATCGACGCACCGCTGAGCCTGCTCTATCACTTTTCCAGCGTGATCGTCGGCATGGTGCATGCGCTGATGCCGCTCGCGGTGCTGACCATGCTGTCGGTCATGGAGAACATCGACCGGCGCCTGCCGAGCGCCGCGGCCACGCTGGGCGCGCGTCCCGGCACCGTGTTCTGGAAGGTGTATTTCCCGCTGTCGCTGCCAGGCGTCGCGGCCGGCGCGCTGATGGTGTTCGTCACTGCGATCGGCTTCTTCATCACGCCGACGCTGCTGGGCGGCCGCCATCAAACGATGATCACCCAACTGATCATCGATCAGGTCATGCAGGCGCTGAACTGGGGATTTGCCGGCGCGATTTCGGTGCTGCTGCTCGCGGTCGTGCTGGTCGTCTTCCTGGTGTACGACCGCATGGTGGGCCTCTCGACCATGGCGGGCGAAAGCGCGGGCGCGAAAGGCTCACGCGCGGGCGGCTGGAGCCGCAAGCTCGGCGAGCTGATCCTAAGCGCGCTCGGCAATGCAACGGACGCCTTGCTCGCCATCCTGCCCCGCTCGCGCGCAGGCCGCAAACGCAATGCGCCGGGCAGCGGCGAAAGCCTGACGCTGCGCGTGATCGTGTTTCTGCTGCTGGTGTTTCTCAGCGCACCGGCCTTCCTGATGATCCCACTGTCGTTCGATTCGGCTTCCGGGCTGGCATGGCCGCCGCATGGATTCTCGCTGCAATGGTATCGGCAGATCGTCGATTCGCCGCTGTGGATGCAGGCGATCACACGCTCGATGCTGGTGGGGCTCGGCACCGGTTTGCTGTCGATGCTGATCGGTACGCCCGCCGCATTCCTGCTGGTGCGCGGCGGCATGCGCGGCAAGGCGGCCATGCTGGCGTTCGTGCTCTCGCCGATCGTCGTGCCGCGCATGATCATCGCGGTCGGCATCTTCTATTTCTTCGCGAAGATCGGCCTCGTCGGCTCGTCGCTCGGCCTGGTACTGGCTCACACGACGGTCGCCGTACCCTACGTCGTGATCACGATGATGGCCGTGCTGCGCAATTACGACACCCGTCTCGATCTCGCCGCGCAGAGCATGGGCGCGCGTCCGTGGGCCACCCTGCGCCGCGTCACCTTTCCGATTCTGGGCGCGGGTTTGATGTCCTCGTTCCTGTTCGCGTTCGCGACCTCGTTCGATGAACTGACCATCGCGCTCTTCACCTCGGGCGGTCTCAGTACGACCTTGCCCAAGCAGTTCTGGGACGAAATCACGATGCAGATCTCGCCGGTCATCGCTGCCGTATCGACCTGCCTCTTCATCTTTATCGCGGCGCTCATCTGGGTCGCGGACCGTTTGCGCCGGCGCAGCCTCGCCGCCTGAACCCATTCATTCACCGAGACTCTTCATGCTTTCAGCACAACAATTACGCGGCGTTCTGCCGGCCATTCCGACACCGGTCAACGCCGACGACACGATCGACAGCGGCGCGGCCCGCACCCTGATCCGCTATCTGCTCAAGCAGGGCGTGGACGGCCTCGTGCCGCTCGGCGGCACCGGCGAATACGGCGCGCTGGCGCGTGCCGAACGCATCCGCATGGCCGGCGTCGCCGCCGAGGAAGTGGCGAGCAGCATCCCGGTAATCGCCGGCGTGCTCGACCCGGGATATCACGATGCCATGCAGGCCGGCAAGGAATTCGCCGCGGCGGGTGCGGACGGCTTGCTGGTGCTGACGCCCTATTACACGAATCCGACCCAGGGCGGCATTCGCGACTACTTCCTGCGTTACGCCGACGAATCGCCGCTGCCGATCCTGATCTATGAGATTCCGTATCGCACGCGCATTTCGATCGCGCCTGAAGTGCTGCACGAACTCTCGAAGCATGAGCGGATCATCGGCATGAAGGCGTGCAATACCGACATGTGGCACTTCCTGCGCACCGTGGCCGGCGTCGACGAATCGTTCTCGGTCTTGAGCGGCGAGGACACGCTGTTTCCGCTGCATGTCGCGGCGGGCGCGCGCGGCGGTATCGTGGTGACGGCCAGCCTGTTGCCGAGCGCGTGGCAAACGATCTATCGGCTCGCCGCCGAGGGCAGGACACAGGAATCGCTGGCCTTGCACCGCAAGCTGATTCCGTTGATGAACCTGGCGTTTGCCGAAACCAATCCGGGGCCGATGAAATCGGTGATGGATCTGATCGGCGTGCATGCGCCGACGATGCTCGCGCCACTCGTGCAGGCCGCACCGGAGTTGTCGGCGAACCTGCGGGTCGAACTGGAAAAGCAGCTCGACGCGTTCGAACGCCGTGCGTGAAAGCTCAACGAGCACTGAGTAAGCGGTAAATAAGCAGTAAATAAGCGCTCAGCGCTGATAACCCGTGAGCCGCGACTTCGAGATCGACGTCGCGGCCACCTGCACGTGCTGCGCGAGTTCGGCTTCCACTTTCTCACGCGACCAGCGCGAGGTCGGCACCGAGATATTGATTGCGGCGACGCCCATGCCGCCGTGATCCGTCACCGGCGCGGCAACGGAAATATCGCCGAGCACGGTTTCGTTCTCGACTACCGCGTAGCCGCGCCGGGCGACTTTGCGCACGCGTTCGAGCAGTTTGTCGGGATCGGTTTCGGTGTAGTGCGTAAGCGGTTCGAGGCGCGTTTGGGCGAGGATCTCGCGCACGCGGTCGTCGGACAGACGCGAGAGGATGGCGATGCCGGCAGCGGTGAACATGGCCGGCAAACGCGCGCCGACCACGATGTCGATATTCACCAGATGCTGGCCGGGAAATCGCGCGACGAACACGATCTCATGCCCGTCGAGTTCCAGCAGATTGGTGGTCTCGCCAAGCCGCCGGCTGATGTCGAGCAGATACGGTGAAGCCTTGTCGATGAGCTCGTTGGCACGCACGTAGTTGTAGGAGAACTGCAGCACTTTCGTCGTGAGGCCGTAGTTGCGAGTGTCGGGCACGCGGTACAGATAACCGAGCGCTTCCAGCGTATGCACGAGACGCTGCGTAGCGCTGCGATCGAGGCCGGAGGCTCGCGCGATATCGACGAGGGTCATGTGGCGGTTCGGCCCGTCGAACGCGTGCAATACCTGAAACGCCTTCGCGGTCGAGCCGACGAATAGCGACGAGCGCGGTGTCTCCGGTTCAGCCGCCCTGGTCTTGCGGACTGTGCCTCTGGCGTGTTCTGACATGGTGGTAGCGCGGCCCTTAAGGCGAATCGAACAGATCGAGAAGATCGAATAGCAGTTATCTCGATTGTAATGCGATTGAATCGGACAACAGCAGCATATTTGAAGTCTGTGGAGCATTCATGCTTTCATGCGTAGCCGATTATCGGATCGCCGCCCGGAAACGTCTGCCGCGCCTTGCCTTCGACTATCTCGACGGCGGCGCCGAGGACGGCGACGCGTTGCGCCGCAATGCCGAGGCTTACCGTCAGTGGCTCTTCAAACCGCGTGTGCTGACCGACGTGTCGTGCTGCTCCAGCGCCACGCAGTTTTTTGGACGCGAGGCGGCCGCCCCGTTGATCGTCGGGCCGACCGGCCTGAACGGCCTGTTCTGGCCGCGTGCCGACGAACTGCTCGCCCACGCCGCGAGCGAGGCAGGGTTGCCCTTCGTTCTGTCGACCGCCTCCACCTCCCTGCTCGAAGACGTGCGCGCCGCCGCGCCGCGCGGCGACCTGTGGATGCAGCTCTACGTGCAGCAGGATCGCGGTATTGCAGAAGACCTGATGCGGCGCGCGAGCGCGGCAGGCTTTTCCACACTGGTCCTGACGGTGGATGTGCCGGTGCACGGCAAACGCGATCACGACACCCGCAACGGCTTCGCGCTGCCTTTACGGCTATCGCCGCGGCTCATCGCCGATTGCATGCGCCATCCGCACTGGTGCTGGCAGATGGCGCGCCATGGTTCGCCGCAGTTGAAAAACATCGCGCGCAGCGTCGGCGAGCGGGCCGATCTGTCACGTCACGCCGCCATGCTCAGCCGGCAGATGGACTTGACGCTCGGCTGGACGGATCTCGAATGGGTCCGGCGGCACTGGAGCGGCAAGCTGATCGTGAAAGGCATCCAGGGGCGCGACGACGCATTGCTGGCGCTCGCCCATGGAACGGATGGGATCGTGCTGTCGAATCACGGCGGACGGCAATTGGGCAGCACGTTCGCGCCGCTCGAACTGTTGCCGGACGTCGCCGAAGCCGTGGGGAACCGTCTCGATGTTTTCGTCGACGGCGGCGTGCGGCGCGGCAGCGATGCATTGAAAGCCGTTTCTCTGGGCGCCCGTGGTGTCCTGCTTGGACGCGCGCCGCTTTACGGTCTGGCTTCGCGCGGCGGCGCCGGCGTCAAGGAGGTGCTGGCCCTGATGCTGCAGGAGATGCATATCGCCATGCGCCTGCTGGGATGTAGCGCACTCGCTCAACTGCAACCGGGGCTGGTCGAGCGCGCCGCATGAGTGTCCCATGAGCGTCGCATGGTAGCCATGCAATTCGTCACGGCCAAACGACGAATTCAACTATGCAAATCGGGAAAACGCGCACTTGCACACCACAAGTGCCGCGCGGCGCCATTCACGCGGTGTGGTTCGAACTACCGCAGATTTTCTTATCAGCAATGATTGGTTGGATTCAGACGCCCGCGAATCTAACTTGTAGTGCCGGCTGTTTGCCCACCTGAGCATTTTCAGCCCACTCCCCTCATTCGACTGGTATTGCCGCATGCGCTATTTCCGTCTGCTGAAATCTTTCTTCGCCGTGGCGGCCCTGTCGCTCGCCGCGGTTCACGCCTATGCCGACAAGCCGGCGGTGATCCGCATCGGCGTCGCGCAACAAGGCAACGGCGATCCGCCAACCTTTGGCGGATCGCCTGCCGCGACGGTGCAGTTGCAGCAGTCGCTAGAGAAAGAATTCGCCGCTGACGGCATCAAGGTCGAGTGGCTGTTCTTCAAAGGCGCCGGCCCCGCCGTCAACGAAGCGATCGCCAACAATTCACTCGACTTCGCCTACCAGGGCGATCTGCCCGCGGTGCTCGGCCGCGCCAACGGCTTGAAGACGCGCCTGCTGCTCGCCTCGGGCGTACGCTCCGGCGTCAAGATCGCCGTGCCTCCGGATTCGGACATTCGCTCGATCAAAGACCTGAAAGGCCGGCGCGTATCGATCTTTCGCGGCACCAATCTGCAGCTCGTCGCGGACAATGCGCTCGCAGCCAATCAACTCGACGAGCGGGATCTGCGCGTGATCAATCTCGACTCCGCGAGTTCGCTCGCCGCGCTGGCGTCCAAAGGAATCGACGCGTCGGTCAACGATTACCACCTGTACAAGTTGCGCGACCAGGGCCTCGCGAAGATCGTCTACGAATCGCAGAACGACGGGCCGCAATTCACCCGTCAGGCGCATCTGCTGGTGCTCGACGACTTCGACCGCGCGCATCCGGATATCGTGCAACGCGTCGTCAACGTAGTCGTCAAAGGCGCGCAATGGTCGTCCGACGAAGCGAACCGCGACGCCCTCTTCAAGCTGTGGGCCAGAAGCGGCGTGTCCTATTCCTCGTGGCAGGCCGAATTCGCGAATCAAAGCCTGAAGGACCGCAACTCGCCGTTGATCGACCCGTTCATCGTCGCGCGCTATAAGGCGGTCGCCGCGGATGCACTGAAACTCAAACTGATCCGTCAGCCGGTCCAGGTCGACAACTGGTTCGAGACGAAATATCTCGACAACGCGCTACGCACGCAACAACTCGACCACTACTGGACGCGCTACGACGCCGCCGGCAAGCCGCTAAGCTAAAAACGGAAGCGATCACGATGAGCGAAACCGCCCTCCATGTCGAGCGCGACCGGCTCGGCCACGCTGCCGCGGCGCCGCGCGCGCCACTCTATCGCAATGCACGCTTGCGCGCCCTCGCCTGGCGGCTCGCGCCGTGGGTATTGCCGGCGGTCCTGTTCGCCTTGTGGAGCATCGGTTGCGAGCGCGGCTGGATCGCGCCGCAGATCCTGCCTCCGCCCGAGCGCGTGTTCGACACGTTCGTCGAGCTTGCGAAGAGTGGCGACCTGGTCAGCAACACGCTGATCAGTCTGCAACGCGTGCTGTTCGGTTTCGCCGCGGGCACCCTGCTCGGTTTTGCGCTTGGCGCGGCGCTCGGCCTGTCTCGCACCTTCGAAGCGTACGTGTTGCCGAGCTTCAATGCGCTCGTGCAGATTCCGGTGCTCGGCTGGCTGCCGTTTCTGCTGCTGCTCGTCGGTGTAGGCGAGCCGCTCAAATACATTCTGATCGCGCATGCCGCGCTGGTGCCCGTGACGTTGAGCACGCTGCAAGGATTCCGCCAGCCCCCCGCGTCGCTCGATGAAGTCGCACGCGTATTCGAATACAGCGGCTGGCAACGAATCGTTTATCTCGTGCTGCCCGCGGCCGTGCCGACGCTTGCCACCGGCGTACGGCTTGCGTTCACCAAAGCCTGGCTCGCGCTGGTAGTGGTCGAACTGGTGGCCTCGTCCGAAGGGCTTGGCTATCTGATCGTCTACGGCCGGCAGTTGTTTCAGCTCGATCTGGTGATGGCGTCGGTGGTGGTGGTCGGCGCAATTGGTTACGCGATGAATCGTTTGCTCGACGCACTCGAAGCGCGTTTGCGGCGCGGTCAACCGTCGGCGTTTCGCGAGTAATGGCGCCAAACGCTGCCATGCATCGCTTGTGAGGTATCTACGATGAGTCTTGCTCTTTTCAAGCGCAGCTCGGGCGTGAAGCAGGCAACACCTGCGTCCTGCGACTGCGCTAACGTGCCCGCCTCCTTCCAGCGCGCCGCGCGGCCACGCCGGCCGCTGCTCACACGCGTCGACTGGCGCGGCGCCGTCTTGCCGGTCGTCGCCATTGCAATCTGGTGGGCTGTCACGCAAGCGCACCTGAGCAAAAGCGGTCTGCTGGTCAGCCCCGCGCAGGTGCTGGCCACCGCCTGGCAGCAGATTGTCAGCGGCGCGCTGTTCAGGGCCCTCTCCGCGTCGCTCGCGCGCGAAGCCAGCGGCTTCGTGATCGGCACGCTGGGCGGCCTGCTGCTTGGCAGCGCGCTCGGTTTCTCGCGTCTCGCCACGCGCATGATCGGCCCGAGTTTCGACACGTTCAAACAGATCTCGCTGTTCGCATGGATTCCGCTCATTTCCGTGTGGTTCGGCCTTGGCGACGCGGCCAAAGTCGTGTTCCTCTCGCTCGCGGCCTTGCTGCCGGTCGCCGCGCACACCTGCGACGGCATTCACGCAGTACCGCGCGCCTATATCGAAGTCGCGCGCGCATTCCGCTATTCGCGCTGGCAATTGATCCGCGCGGTCATTCTGCCGGCCGCGCTGCCGTCGATTTTCACCGGCATCTATCTCGCGCTGATCTATTCGTGGCTTGCCACGCTCGGCGCGGAATATCTGCTGGTGGCGGGCAGCGGAATCGGCAATACGCTGATCGACGGCAGCGAACAGTTCCGCATGGATCTGGTGCTGTTCGGCGTGATCGTGGTCGGGGTGACCGGCTGGGCGCTGAACGCCCTGGCGCGCGCGGCGGAACGAGCGATCTTTGCGCGCCGCTCACAGGTGCCGGCACGATAGACACGCCGTATTCGCGATTCACCGAGGGCGCGCCGCGGATACACCGAACCCACACCGAAAACGTACCAAACGCGCACCGTATTTGCCCCGAACACAGATCAAGGTCCACCCATGACTTCTTCCACGCTTGCCGAAAGCATCGACATTCTCCACGTCAGCAAACGCTATGCGCAGCAGGACGGCACCCCGCTCGCGGTACTCGACGATATCAGCCTGCGGGTGCGTCCCGGCGAATTCGTCAGCGTGGTCGGGTCCAGCGGTTGCGGCAAGTCGACCTTGCTACGTCTGATCGCGGGACTGGATAGCGATTACATCGGCGATATCGTCGTTGCCGGCGAAAAGGTCCGCGATACGTCGCTCGAACGCGGCATCGTGTTTCAGGATCATCGACTGTTTCCGTGGCTCACGGCGTCGCAAAACATTCTCGCCGCGTTGCGCAATGCGCCGCTGTCAGTGCGCGAAAAACGCGATGCGGTCGCGCAGCACATCGAACTCGTCGGCCTGAAAGGCTTCGAAAATGCGTATCCGCATCAGTTGTCGGGCGGCATGGCGCAACGCGTGGCGATCGCCCGCGGTCTCGTGAACCGTCCGCGCGTCCTGCTGCTCGACGAACCGTTCGGCGCGCTCGACGCGCTCACGCGCGGCCGCTTGCAGAACGAACTGCAACGCATCTGGGAACACGAGCGCATCACGATGATTCTCGTCACGCACGACGTCGACGAGGCGCTCTATCTCGGCGACCGCGTCGTCACGATGGCGCCGCGTCCCGGTCGCATCAAACGGATTGTCGACGTGGCCTTGCCGCGTCCACGCGAGCGTAACGATCCCCGCTTCATTCGTTTGCGCGACGAGGTACTGGCCGATTTCGCCGAACACGACGGCGCGCGCCGCGACCCTCATGAAGACGAACCGCCGCACGGCGGCACGCGCATTCCGGTCGCGAGTCCGTCGATCACCGAATGGCGGCTCGCGTGGTGAGGTGCACCGCATTTCCCATACCTATAAACCCTTCACGGAGCAAATGATGAGCGGTGAAAATCAGCAGAAGCGGCAGATCAAACTGGGCGCTTTCCTGATGGAGACAGGCCACCATATCGCCGCATGGCGACATCCGGATGCGCACGCGAGTGGCGGACTCGACTTCGCACACTATGCGGAACTTGCGCAGATCGCGGAGCGCGCCAAATTCGATGCGGTATTTTTCGCCGACAGCGTGAGCGTGCGGGACACGAATCTGCCCGCACTATCGCGCACGGCGCGCGCCGATCATTTTGAACCGTTGACGCTGCTGTCCGCGCTTTCGGTCGTGACTAAACACGTCGGGCTGATCGCAACCGTCTCCACGACATTCAACGAACCGTATAACCTCGCTCGCAAATTCGCGTCGCTCGATCATCTGAGCGGCGGACGCTCGGGCTGGAATCTCGTCACGTCGAGCACCGAATCCGAGGCGCTCAATTTCAGTTTCGAACGCCATCCGGAGCACGCGATCCGCTATGAACGCGCGCGCGAGTTCTACGACGTGGTCGCCGGCCTGTGGGATAGCTGGGAAGACGATGCATTTATCCGCGACAAGGAAAGCGGCATCTATTTCGACCCGGACAAGCTGCATGTGCTCAATCACGCCGGCAAGCACTTCAAGGTGCGCGGTCCGCTGAACGTCGCGCGTTCGCCGCAGGGGTGGCCGGTTGTGGTGCAGGCCGGCGCATCGGAGGCGGGACGCGAACTCGCGGCGCAAACCGCGGAGGTGATCTTCGTCGCGCATCAGACGCTCGATGAAGCGCAGTCGTTCTATCGCGACGTCAAAGGCCGTCTCGCGAAATATGGCCGTGCGCCGGATCATCTGAAGATCATGCCGGGCATTTTCCCGATCATCGGCCGCACCCAGGAGGAAGCCGACGCGAAATTCGCCGCGCTGCAGGACCTGATCCATCCGACTGTGGGCCTGTCGCTGCTGTCGAATATGTCGGGCGGCGTGGACCTGTCTCAGTACCCCGTCGACGGCCCGTTGCCCGAACTGCCGGAAACCAACGGCGGCAAGAGCCGCCAACGGCTGTTGTTCGATCTCGCGCGGCGCGAAAACCTGACCATTCGCGATCTGTACCTGCGTATTGCCGGCGCGCGCGGTCATCAGCAGGTAGTCGGCACGCCGCAAAGCATCGCGGACCAGTTGCAGCAATGGTTCGAAGAAGAAGGCGCCGATGGCTTCAACATCATGTCGCCGTGGCTGCCGGGCGGCCTGACCGAGTTCGCCGAACTGGTAGTGCCGGAACTGCAACGGCGTGGACTTTTCCGCACCGAATACGAGGGACGCACGCTGCGCGAGAATCTCGGACTGCCGCGACCTGCCAACCGTTATACCGACGTGGCAAAACAGCCGCCCGCCACGTTCTCTTTCGCCAGGAGCATCGCATGAGCGCAGCCGCATTGCAGGAAACACAATCGATTCAGGTTCACCCGCTTTCCGCGCATATCGGCGCCGAGATTCACGGTGTCGATCTCACGCGGAAACTGGACGCGCGGCAGGTCGCGGAGATTCGCGCGGCGCTGCTCAAATGGCGCGTCGTGTTCTTTCGCGAGCAATTCCTGACGCACGAACAACACGTCGCGTTCTCGGCGCAGTTCGGCGAGCTGACCGTGGGGCATCCGGTGTTCGGCCATGTCGAGGGCCACCCGGAGATCTATTCGATCTCCAAGTATCGCAAGGCCACGCGTTTCGAGGGGCAAACGCTGCAACGCCCCTGGACCGGCTGGCATACGGACGTAACCGCCGCGGTCAATCCGCCCTGGGCCTCGATCCTGCGCGGCGTGACGATTCCGCCTTACGGCGGCGACACGCAGTGGACCAGCCTCGTGGCCGCGTATCAGAAGCTCTCCGCACCGTTGCGCGCGTTCGTCGACGGTTTGCGCGGGCTGCATCGTTTCACGCCGCCTGCCGGTGCGAGCGGTACGGAGGCGTTTGTGAAAGCCGTCGAGCAACGCATTCTCGTCACCGAACATCCGCTCGTCAGAGTGCATCCGGAGACCGGCGAGCGGGCACTGTATGTGAGCCCGAGCTTCCTGAAGTCGATCGTCGGCGTGACGCCGCGCGAGAGCCAGGTGCTGCTCGAACTGCTCTGGGAACATGTAACACGGCCGGAATTCACGGTGCGTTTCAGATGGGAGGCCGGCAGCGTCGCCTTCTGGGACAACCGCGCGACGGCTCACCTCGCCCCGACCGATATTTTCGATCTCGACTTCGACCGGCAGTTGTATCGCACCACGCTGGTCGGCGACGTGCCGGTGGGGCCGGACGGCACGCCCTCGGTGGCGGTCGAAGGCTCGCCGGTAAGCGCCGCTGCCGCAGTCGCGTTGAACTGAGTACCGCGCCCTCGACCTCTATCTCTACCTCTTCCCTACCGGGTCCCCCGGAGCTACTGATGACTCTGCAGGCTTCACCCGTTGCGGCCGCCGAACACCCGGCGGCCGCAACTCGCTCCTATCCACCCGCCCACATCATCACCTCCGACGCCGAGGCGATCGGCATCGCGCAGAATCTCGCCAGCCGCTTCGCCGTGGATGCCGCGCGCCGCGACCGGGAGCGCAGGTTGCCGCTCGACGAACTGAACGCCTGTTCGCAAGCGGGACTTTGGGCAATGACCGTGCCCAAGGCCTACGGCGGCGCCCAGGTCTCCTATGTCACGGTCGGGCGCGCGTTCGCGATTCTTGCCGCGGCCGATCCGTCGATCGCGCAAATCCAGCAGAACCATAACAGCGCCGTGTTCTGGCTCTGGAAAACCGGCAGCGAACAACAACGTGCCCATTTTCTCGGTGCGATCCTGCGCGGTGCGCGCTTCGGCAACGCCAACGTCGATGCGGGCCCACCGCCGGTTCCCGGCCCCCGGATGAGCATTACACCGGACGAAGCCGGTTATCGCCTGTCCGGCCGCAAGCTCTATGCAACCGGCGCCCTGTTTGCCGACTATGTCTCGACGATCGGTCAGGATGAACAGGGCCGCCGGATCGTGGCGATCGTGCCTGCAGGACATCCGGGGATGAACATCGTCGACGATTGGGAGAGTTTCGGTCAGAAGACCACCGCGAGCGGAACGGTCATCTTCGACAACGTATGGGTACCCGCGCTCAACGTCCTGCCGATCTACCGAAGCTACGAAGAATGGCCGCAAAACGCCATCACGCAGATCAGTCACGCCGGAATCGATGCGGGTATCGCACGCGCCGCCCTCGACGCGACGATCGCCTTCATCCGGCAACGTGCGTCCAATCCGTCCACGCCGCCGACAGGGCCGATCCATTCCGATCCGTATGTCATCTTCCAGCTCGGCGAACTGAAGACCCGGTTGCACGCGGCCGAGGCCATGCTCGACCGCGCCGGACACGAGATCGACCTATGCCTCGACGACCCGCAACCCGACTCGCTTGCCAAGGCGTCGATCGCCGTGGCCGAAGCCAAGGCGTTGACAACGGAAATCGCGATCCAGGCCAGCAACCGGTTGTTCGATCTGGCGGGCACCCGCTCGACGCATCCGTCATTCAATCTCGACCGGCATTGGCGCGACGCACAGGTTCATACCCTGCACGACCCGGTGCGCTGGAAATACGCCGCCGTCGGCAACTTTTATCTCAACGGCGTCAGACCACCCAGTAGTGGACAGACCTGAACGTACCACAGCCGGAAGCATGCAGACCTGGTTGGGCAACATCGCCGTCAACAGTGAGACGAAACCGGCGTTTTCACATACAGCAAACACGCTGTGGCATGCCTATCGCCGCATCGTTCCGCATCTCGAATGAATAGCAGAATTCGTTGTTTTGCATTGCCAACTCTCGCGTGATTTACTGCAGACACTTAAGTCCTCGCACCGTGTGCGCCAGCGGTTGACTGAGCCGCGCACAGCGATTTCCCAGGCCGCTTCATCGAACACACGCCCCGTCATACGGTCGGCACGGATATTCCCTGTGACTCAATCAACTCTGACCGCGCCCTCGTCCGCATCGCCCGCCGCGCCGGCTTCCACCGACGCGACGCGCGACGCGTCCCCTTTCGTTCCGGTCCGCTCGCCTGCCACATTCGCGGATAGCCCCGTCTCGCGCGCACTGGAGGAGCCCCTGCTGCTCGGACTGTTCCTGCCGATTCAGGCGGGCGGCTGGAGCGCTTCGACACTTGCACGCACCACCGACTGGTCATTCGATTACAACCTGGCACTTGTGCAGAAGGCCGAGGCGTTAGGCTTCGATCTCGTCTTCGCTTTGTCGCAATGGCTGCCGAAGGGTGGCTATGGCGGCGTATTCAACGGCGAGGCGCTGGACTCCTTCATGTCGCTCGCCGCGATGACCGCGCGTACCGAGCGAATCATCCTGGTCGCCACCAGCCATGTGCTTTATGGTCCCTGGCATCCGCTGCATTTCGCGAAGTTCACCGCGACGCTCGATCACATTTCGAAAGGCCGCTGGGGCATCAACGTCGTCACCGGTCATCGCGCCATCGAGCACGAAATGTTCGGCTGGCAGCGTATCGAACATGACCGGCGCTATGAACTTGCCGCCGAGTTTCTCGACGCCGTTCAGCAACTGTGGGCGCAAACGGAGAACTTCAGCTTCGCGCCCGAGCTTTCCTCGTGGAAGCTGGACAAGGCCTTCGTCACGCCAAAGCCGCGTTATGGGCGTCCGCTGCTCGTCAATGCGACCGGCTCGGATGCCGGCATCGATTTCGCTGCGCGGTACTCGGACATCGTGTTCATCACGAGCCCCGCCGGCTCCGAGATCGAGGGCGCGCTGGCCGCGTTGCCGGCTCACACGGCGCGTGTGAAAGCCGCAGCGGCGCAACACGGCCGCAAGATTCGCACGTTGATCAATCCGATGGTGATCTGCCGCGAGACAGAGGCCGAGGCGCTTGCCTATCGCGACGCGATCGTCGCACACGGCGACGAGGGCAGTTTCCACCGCTTCGAAAGCGATGCCCATGCGTGGCGCGGCAACGCGGAACAGCGTAATCAGGCGGCTTCGCGCGCGGTGGGCGGCAACATCTCGATCGTCGGCTCGCCGCAGCAGATCGCCGACTACATCGTGCGCTTGCATCAGGCCGGCGTCGACGGCGTGCAATTGAGCTTCTTCGATTTTCAGCCGGACCTCGATTTCTTCGGCGAGCGCGTGCTGCCGCTGTTGCGCGAAGCCGGCTTGCGGTACTGATGACAAACAAAACACAGAGGTGATCGGATGAGCCGACTTTGGTATACGCGCTGCCCCGCCCCCACGCCGTTCGGCATTGCCGCGCAAAAAGGCTGGCTGGAAGAGGAATTCGCTGCCGACGGCATCGACGTCAAGGCGTTGCAGGATGCCGACGACGTGCAGATCCGCCGCTCGCATTTCACGCACACGCAACCCTGGTCGTTCCGCCAGGGCGGCAATATTCCCGCGCTTTGGGCACGTGCCCAGGGCAGCGACACACGGTTGATCGCCTTGAGCTGGGTGGATGAATTCCAGGCGCTGATCACGCTGGACCGGCACCTCGACACGAGCCCCGAATCTCTTGCCGGACGCCGCTTTGGCTTCCCGCTCAACACTCGCGCGAGCGTGGTCGATTTTCATCGCGCGACCGCCTTGCGCGGTTTTTCTTCGCTGCTCGGCGTGCTGGGTGTGCAACTCGAAGACATCGATCTGGTCGATCTGCCGCACACTCCACGCAGCCTTGAAGACGCGAAACCCGCCACCGATGCCCCGCTCGCCGACTGGCTCGATGCGCAACGCTCGCACGAATTCGCGCGTGAAGCCGCGGCGCTGCTGCGCGGTGAAGCCGACGTCGTGTTCGTCAAAGGCGCGACGGGACTCGATATTACCAACCTGCTCAACGCCAGGATTCTGGTCGACATCAGCGCCCAGCCCAACCGGGCATTGCACGCGAATAACGGCACGCCACGCCCGCTGACCGTGGATGCGCAACTGCTGCGCGAGCGCCCCGACCTAGTCGAACGCGTACTGGCGCGCACGCTGGACACCGGCGCATGGGCCGCCGATCACGCCGGCGACGTGGCGCGGTACGTTGCGCGCGAAACGCGCAGCGCCGAGCATTGGGTCGAGCGTGCGTACCCGGGCGGTCTGCACCGGCAACTGACGATCGGACTCGATCCCCAGGCGCTGGCCGCGCTCGCCGACTTCAAACGCTTTCTGTTCACATGGGGCTTCATTCCCTCGGACTTTGATTTCGACGCCTGGGTAGACCCCACGCCCCTTCGCGCAGCGCTCGCACGACGGCAGGCGCTGACCGCTTCGGTTTGAGTCCGCTTCGGTTTGCGCTCGTTTCGCACCACTCTCTTTTTTCACCCAATCCAACGATGGCACATGTCACCTCGCAGGCGGCGCCATGCCGCCGCGGCCAGCTGTTCAAGCTCGCATCCGGATGGGCGCTCACGCTCGTCGTCGCGCTATCGAGCGCGCTATCGAGCCCGTTTGCGCACGCACAAACTCGCGGCGGCACGCTCAACTTCATCGTCACGCCGGAGCCGACTGCCCTCGTCGATCTGGCTACCACCGCGACCAATGTGCTGAAGGTCAGTCCGAAGGTCGTCGAAGGACTGCTCGAATACGACTTCAAGTTCCAACCCAGGCCGTCGCTCGCCACCTCGTGGGAAGTCAGCGACGACAGTCGTAAATACGTTTTCCATCTGCGCCACGGCGTGAAATGGCAGGACGGCAAGCCCTTTACTTCCGCGGACGTCGCGTACTCGATCCAGACGCTGAGGCAAGTCCACCCGCGTGCGAAGACCACTTTCGCCAATGTCACCGACGTCGCAACGCCGGACCCCTACACCGTTGTCATTACGCTGTCGAAGCCGGCGCCCTATCTGATCAAGGCGTTTTCGTCGTCGGAAACGCCGATCGTGCCGAAGCATATCTACGACGGCACCGACGTACTGACCAATCCCGCCAATAACGCGCCGATCGGCACCGGGCCATTTCGCTTCGTCAAATGGGTACGCGGCAGCTATATCGAGTACGTGCGCAACGACGACTACTGGGACAAGGGCAAGCCCTGGCTCGATCGCATTGTCGTCAAGGTGATCAACGACCCCGCCGCCCGCACCGTCGCATTCGAAGACGGCTCAGCGGATCTGAGCGGCGATTCGCCCGTGCCGCTGTCCGATCTCGAACGCCTGAAAAGCAACCCGAAGCTGGGGCTCGAGACACGCGGTTACGAGTTTCAGGCGGGGGTATCGCGTATCGAGTTCAATCTCGACAACCCGGTGCTGAAGAATCCGAAGGTGCGCCAGGCGATCGCCTCGGCGCTGGATCGCGAAGTGATCCGCAAGGTGATCTACTACGGCTACGCGACGCCGCTCGCGAGTCCGATCATTCCGTCGAATCCCTACTACGACCCCACGCCTACGCCCTATCCGTTCAATGTGGAGCGCGCCAACGCGTTGCTCGACGAAGCGGGCTATCCACGCAAGGCCGACGGCACACGTTTCGCGCTGACGGTCGACCCATTGCCGATCGGCGATCTGCCCACCCGCACCGCCGCTTACGTCAAATCGGCATTGGCTCGCATCGGCATTGCCATCACCGTGCGCAGTCAGGATCTGCCCGCCTACCTGAAGCGAATCTACACCGACCGCGATTTCGATTTAAGCATCAACGGGATGAGCAATCTGTTCGACCCCGTGGTCGGCGTGGCCCGTCTCTACACGACCAATAATTTCCGGCGTGGCGTGCCCTTTACCAACGGCTCCCATTACAGCAATCCGGAAATCGATCAGCTGTTCGCCCAGGTCGCCGAAGAAACCGATGAAGCGAAGCGCAAGGCGTTGTTCGCGCAGATTCAACGGATTCTCGAACGCGATCTGCCGGACATCAATCTCGTGGCGCCGCAGTACCTGACCGTCTATTCGCGCGCGGTGCACAACCATACGACCTCGCCCGACGGCGTCTCGGCCAGTTTCGCCGACGTCTGGCTGCAACGCTAAACCTTTTTCGACTTACATTCTCACGGAGTCCGACTCACATGGAATACAGACAACTCGGCCGCAGCGGTATCAAGGTCTCGACACTCACGCTCGGCACGATGATGTTCGGCGGCCCGACCGACGAAGCGACCTCCGCGCGCATCATCGATCAGGCCCACGAGCAGGGCGTCAACTCGATCGATACCGCGGACGTCTACGGCAAGGGCGAATCCGAACGCGTGGTCGGCCGCAGCATCGCCGCGCAGCGCGAGCGCTGGGTGCTCGCCACCAAGTTCGCCAATCCGCTGGACAGCAGCGACGTCAACGCGCGCGGCGCGTCACGCAAACATATCGTGCGGGCCGTCGAGGCAAGCCTCAGGCGCCTGAATACCGATTACATCGATCTGCTCTACATTCATCGCGAAGATCACGAGACGCCGGTCGAAGAAACCGTGCGTGCGCTCAACGATCTGATCCAGGCAGGCAAGCTGCGTTACTACGGTTTGTCGAACCATCGCGCGTGGAGGATTGCCGAATTCAGTCATACCGCACAGGTGCTCGGACTCGATGCGCCCGTAGCGAGCCAGCCGCTCTACAACATCGCCAATCGCCAGGCCGAAGCCGAGCAATTGACGGCCGCGCACCGCTATGGGCTCGGTGTGATTTCGTATAGCCCGTTGGCGCGCGGTGTGCTGACCGGCAAGTACGAGCCGGGTGCGACGCCCGCGTCCGACACCCGCGCGGGCCGCAGCGACCGGCGCCTGCAACAGACCGAGTGGCGCCCCGAATCGCTCGAACTCGCGCGCCGCGTACGCGAGCATGCCGAAGCGCGCAGGCTTTCCGCAGGGCAATTCGCGCTCGCCTGGGTGCTCAATAGCCGCTACATCAGTTCGACCATCGCCGGCCCACGTACTGAAGCGCAATGGCAGGACTATCTGCCGGCACTGCGTTATCAATTGACCACAGAAGACGAAGCATTCGTCGACTCGCTCGTCACGAGCGGCCATCCTTCCACGCCGGGCTTCAACGATCCGGGTCACCCGTTCTTCGGCCGGCTCCCGCGGCATGGGGCAGCGCAGGACGCGCTAGCCGCCGTTCAGCAGGGATAGCCATGAGCTTCGAGCGTCGTCAGTTCCTGCAAACCTCGCTGGCCTTTCTTTCCGCCGGCACCACGGCGGCCTGGGCCGCCCAAAGCGAAATCATCATGTCCCGAACCATCGCAGCACGTTCGTCGCTCAGGCGACGCCTAGCCGGCGCTTTCCTGCTGGCCGCCACGCTCACTACGCTCACCGCCTACGGCGCGGATACCGGCGGTACTGCGCAGGAGTTGCGGGTCGGTTTCGTGCCCGGCCCGTACGCGGACGAATTCAAAGCGGGCGTCGAACCGCAATTGCGCAAGAAAGGCTACGCGATCAAATACGTCGAGTTCAGTACCGGGCTCGAAGCGAATCAGGCGGTGTATCGCGGCGAGATCATCGCCGACGTGATGCAGCACGAGGTCTATCTGAAGTCGTATAACGATCGCAACGGTACCGATCTGGTGGGCGTAGTGCAGGTGCCTACGCCGCCGATGGGACTCTACTCGAACAAACATCGCTCACTGGCGGAGGTGAAACCCGGCGCGCGTGTCGCGGTACCGAACGACCCGGTCAATCTGGAGCGCGCGCTGAAAATTCTCCAGCGCATCGGCTGGATCAGGATCAAGCCGAACCCGAATCCTGTCGACGTAACCGAGCGCGACGTGATCGCCAACCCGGCCGGTATCAAGATCGTTCCGCTTGAATCGGCACAGGCGCCGCGCGCACTCGACGATGTCGATTACGCCGCGATTCAGGGCAATTTCGCGATTTTCAGCGGCCACAAACTGACCGATGCGTTGGCGCTTGAAGAGATGACGCCGCCGTATATCAATCAGGTCGTCGTCAAGGCAAGCAACCGCAATACGCGTGCGACGCAGGACATCGTGCAGGCGTATCAATCGGCGGATTTCCAGCGTGCGATTCGCGGCAATCGCTTCTATGACGGCTTTCGCTTGCCGGCGTACTTCGGCAACGAGTGAGACCGCTTGAGGGATAGCGAGGGCGGCATCGGCCAGCCGCCCTGCTTGAGGCCGCCTGGAGCGGCCTTATGCAGCTGGCTTCGTACGAACTGTGCAGGCTACGCCGCCTGCGCGTCGAAGGTCTTGCCGGGAATCGCGTCGAGCAACGTGCGCGTGTACGGATGCTGCGGCGCACGCCAGATGTCCCGGTGATGCCCGCTTTCCACAATCCGTCCCGCCTGCATCACATGCACGCGATCCGCGATATATCGCACCACCGAGAGATCGTGCGAGATGAACAGGTACGCAAGCCCCAGGTCGCGCTTCAGGTCGACCAGCAGATTGAGGATCTGCGCCTGAATCGATACGTCGAGTGCGGACACCGGTTCATCGCAGATCAGCAGATCGGGTTCCAGCACCAATGCCCGCGCGATGCCAATGCGTTGCCGCTGGCCGCCTGAGAACTCGTGCGGAAAACGCCCGAGCGCCGAGTTCGGCAGACCCACACGATCGAGCATGGTGGCGATCCGTGTACGGCGCTGCTGCGCGTTACCAATTCCGTTCACCACCAGCACCGTATCGAGAATTTCCGCCACCGTGCGGCGCGGATTGAGCGACGCATAGGGGTCCTGGAACACCATCTGCACATGACGCCGCAACGGCCGCAGCTCGCGCTCGCCCAGCGGCACGAGATCGGTCCCGCGCAAACGGATTTCCCCGCCCGCTGTCGGCACCAGCCGCAGGATCGCCTTGGAGAGCGTCGATCTCCCGCAACCGGATTCGCCGACCAGACCAACCGTTTCGCCTCGCGCGATCTGCAACGAAACGCCGTCGACCGCGCGCAGTGTGGTTTTGCCGTGACGTTGCGGATAATCGATCCGCACGTCCTGTAGCGCGAGTAACGGTGCTTCGCTCACCGCGGTCAGACGTTGTGCGGGATCGGCATCCGCAACAAAGTGGCCGGTGCGTACCGAACGCGCCACCACGGCGAAGCTCGGTTTGCCGTCGTCATCAATACCGTGACGAATTTCGGGTAGTTTCCAGCCGCGATAATGCAGATCGTCGGCAAGATTCAGCGACGCGCCAAGCAGACCGCGCGTGTAGGCATGCTGCGCTTGCGTAAAGAGCCGCGCGACCGGCGCTTCCTCCACCTTCTCGCCCGCGAGCATCACGGCGACACGATCCGCATGGCTCGCGACAATGCCGAGGTCGTGCGTAATCAGCAGCAAGGACATCGACAACTCGCGACGCAAACCGTCGAGCAGGTCGAGAATGCGCGCCTGAATCGTGACGTCGAGCGCCGTGGTCGGCTCATCGGCAATCAGCAGACGCGGCCGGCAGGCCACCGCCATCGCGATCATTACGCGTTGCCGCTGGCCGCCAGACAACTCGTGCGGAAAGTCGAACACCCGCCGCTGCGGCTCCGGAATCCGCACCAGTTCGAGCAGCTCGACGGCACGCTTCCATGCCGCGGCTTTGGACAGGCGCTCATGCTCGCGCAAGGTCTCGACGATCTGCGCGCCGATCGACAGCACGGGATTGAGCGACGTCATCGGCTCCTGGAAGATCATCGAAATCTGTTGCCCGCGAATCTCCCGAATCTCGCGCGCCGGCAGATCGAGCAACTCACGACCGTCGAAGCGCAGGCTCCCCGTCACACGCCCCGGCGTAGGCACAAGACGCATCAACGAAAGCGCCGTCGCCGATTTGCCGCAACCCGATTCGCCGACCAGTGCCAGCGTCTCGCCGTGCGCGATGTCGAAACTCAGGCCGCGCACCGCTTCATGCGCGCCGAAACTGACGCGTAAGTCGCGTACTTCAAGCAGGTTTGCCACGGTGCATCCTTTGTACGTTGCCGGCTACTTTTGAGCTGCTTTTGAGCCGATTTTTGAGCCACTCGTCAAACGCGTTCGCGCAAGCGCGGGTTGAGCGCATCGTTCAGACCGTCGCCAAGCAGGTTCAGCGCAAGCACCGCGAGAACGATCGCCGCGCCGGGAATCGCGGTCAGATACCATGCGGTGCGCAACGAATCGCGACCGGCGCCGATCATGCCGCCCCAACTCACCACGTTCGGGTCGCCCATGCCGAGAAACGACAGCGACGACTCGATCAGGATCGCGCTCGCCACCATTACCGATGCGGTGACGATCACCGGCGGCAAAGCGTTCGGCAAAATCTCGCCGAAGATGATGCGCGCGTTGCCGAATCCCTGGCTGCGTGCGGCGAGCACGAAATCCGCCTGACGCAGCGTACGGAATTCAGCACGCACGATCCGCGCGACGGTAGGCCACGAGGCGATGCCGATTGCCAGCGCGATGATCGTCACGCTCGGCCGGCCGATCGCCACAATCACGATCACCAGCAAAAACGACGGCACCGTTTGAAAGAGTTCGGTCACGCGTACCAGCAGATCGTCGATCACCCCGCCGAAGAAGCCCCCGGTCGCCCCGACCAGCGTGCCGATCACCAGACCGATACCCGCCGACGCCGCGCCGATCAGCAGCGACACGCGTGTACCGTGCGCGATGCCCGCCGCCACATCGCGGCCCAGCGAATCCGTGCCGAGCCAGTATTGCGGATCGGCACCCGGCCATTCGAAGGGCGCCGCCACCATATCGAGCGGATCGCCCGGGAACAGATGTCCCGCGCTGAGTGCGAGTGCGATGAAGGCTGCCAGTAACAGCAAGCCGGCAAACGCGGACGGGTTGCGCAGCAGCGCCCGTCCTACGCCTCGCCCCGGCGCGCGCGATCCGGATGCAGCCGCGGCGCCGGCACGCCGCTGACCGAACAGCGTGCCGGCCAGTTGACGCCGCCACGGCGAGGTTGTGGGCTCAGGCGGGGTGGCAATCAGGTTGGAAGAGTCGGAAGCCATTTCATTCCTCTGAGATTAAACAGGTCGGCGTGCGCGTGAAAGCCGTCACGCCACGCGCGGATCGAGCCACGCCTGCAACAGATCGACCAGCACATTGGCGACGATCACGAGCAGCGACGACAGCAGCAACACGCCGAGCAGCACGCTGAAATCGCGCGCCATCACGGCGTCGAGCGCGAGACGCCCAAGCCCTGGCCAACTGAACACCGTCTCGGTCACAGCCGCACCACCCAGCAGCGTGCCGAAATGAATCCCGATGATCGTCGTGAGCGGCATCAGCGCGTTCCGCAAGACATGCCGCACCGTCACGCGCCATGGATGCAAACCTTTGGCCTGCGCGGTTCGCACGAAGTCCTGGCGCTGCACCTCCAGCATCGCGGCCCGGGTGAGCCGTGCGTAGATCGCGACAAAGAAGGTCGCCAGCGTCGCGGCAGGCAGCAGCACATGTCTGGCTGCGTCGGCAAACCAGGCGAATCCGTGTAACTGCACACCGAGCGTGATGTTGCCCCCGCTCGGCAGCCAGCCCAGATGCACCGAGAACAGCACGATCGCCAGCAGGCCGATCCAGAAACCCGGTGTCGAATAGAACAGCAAGGCCAGCACGGACAGCACCCGGTCGGGCCATTTACCGGCCCAATGCGCCATCACCGCGCCGAGCACCACGCCAGCCACGATCGCGAACGATAAGGCCACGCCCATCAGCAGCAGCGTATTGGGCAGGCGCGACAGAATCAGTTGCATCACCGGCATGTCGTAGCGCGGTGAATAACCCAGACTGAAATGCGAGAGATGCGCGAGGTACGACCACAACTGATGCAGCACCGGCTGATCGAGCCCGAACTTCGCGCGCAGCACCTGCATCGTTTCCACCGTTGCCGAGCCGGACTCGCCGGCCAGCACGTCGGCGGCATCGCCCGGCATCAGCTTGAGCAGAAAGAAGTTCAGGATCACGATGCCGATCACCGTCGGCAGTGCCTGCCACGCGGTACGCCGGGCAATCGCAGCGAAACGCAAACGTCGACTCATCGTGTCTCTCCGGTCATGCGCTCAGATAGACGTCCGCGAGATTGCCTTCAAGGCCCTGCGCGGAAACCGTGTGGTTGTGAACGCGACGGTTCGCGAGCGTGACCATGCGCGGCGCGACCAGGTTGAGAATCGGCAGCTCGCGATACACGATCTGCTGGAACTGCTGGTACAGCGCGACGCGTTTGCTCTCATCGGTTTCGACCGACGCACTTTCCAGCAGCCGGTCGACTTCAGGATTGCTGTAATGCGGCGCGTTCGAAAACGGCACACCCGGACGGATATTCTTCGACCAGTAGAGGCGCTGAACCCCTACGCTCGGGTCGAACAGTGTGTTGACGCCGATACTGGTGAAATCGAACTGACGATCCGCATACACACGCTTCAGGAACGCCGGAAGATCCTGCGAGCGCACGGTAACGTCGATACCCACCCGCGCCAGCGCCGACTTCACGTAGTCCGCCTGGCGGCGGTACATGTCGCCATAGGGCAGAAAATCGTGCGTCAGACCGAAGCGCACGCCGCTGTCCTTGCGCGGATAACCCGCTGCATCGAGCAGTTTTTCGGCGTTGCCGATATCGAATGCATAGGGTGTGAGCCTCGCGTCGTGATACGGCGAGCCCGGCGTGATCGGCGTGGGCGACAGATCGGCGTAGCCATACGCCACCGTGCGCTGGACGATCTGCGGATTGACGGCGTGAGCGATCGCCTGGCGCACTCGAAGGTCCTTGAGAATCGGGTGGTCGAGATTGAAGTCGATTTCGGCGAGCGGCTCCAGAAAGCGATAGCCGCGTGTTTCGACGGCCAGTTGCGGCAATTGCGTGAGGCGCGGCAGATCGGTGAGCGGCACCGGATTTTCGCCGCCCAGATCGAGCGCGCCGGTTTCGAATGCGGCGGAACGTGCGGCGGCATCGGGAATCACCTTGAATACGAGGCCGTCGATATACGGTTTGCCCGCGTCCCAGTAGTCCGGATTACGTTCGTAGACGATATTGGCGCCGCGCGTCCACGATTTGAAGCGAAACGGCCCGGTGCCGATCGGCGCGTTGTTATGCGGATTGGACAGCGGATCGCCCGACGCATACAGGTGTTTAGGCACGATTGGCGATTCGCCCGCCGAGAGCGCCTTGAGCAGATACGGGGCCGGCTTCGACAACTCGATCACCGCCGTGCGGGCATCCGGCGTGGCCACGCGTGTTACGTTGGCGAATGTGCTGCGGCCGCGCGGATGCACCGCCTTGAGCAGGTCGATCGAGAACGCGACATCGGCTGAGGTGAACGGCTGCCCGTCGTGCCATTTGACGTTCTGCCGCAGTGTGAACGTGTACTTCAGCCCATCCGGACTGACGGTCCATGCGGTGGCGAGCTGTGGTCTCGGCCGCAAATCGAAGTCATAGGCGAGCAGGCCTTCGAGCACCTTGGAGCTCGCTACGAGCGCGGGACCGGTGGTCTGAAAGATCGACACGAGCACCGGCGGCTCCGGATTGATCAGCATGTTCAGCGTGCCGCCCCGCTTCGGCCCGGCGCTGTCGCCTTGTGCGAACGTCAGTGCGGGCATGCCGGCCGTCGCCAGCGCTGCGCCCGATGAAATCAGAAATTCGCGTCGATTCAGCCCTGCCATGTGATCCCTTTCCTTTTGCCGATGATTTCGATGATTCGGCCCGTGGTGGCCGAATGAATTGCCTTCGTGATTCTTTCGGCAATACTGCTGCCGCAGCGCTCACGATAAAGCCGCTGCGACAGCAAACGAACCAATCGTTATGCATATGCAAAGCACGATGTGAAGGAAAGGAGCCGCACCGCTATGGATCGCCAGCTCAGGCAAGAAACACATCGGCCAGATTGCCGCCCAGACCGTCGGCGGTCACCGTATGGTTATGCACACGCCGGTTGTAGAGGGTCACCTGCTTGAGCGTGACCAGATTGACGATCGGCAGGTCACGCGCTATCGCCCACTGGAACTTTTTAAAGTACTCGACGCGGGTGCGCGGATCGTTCTCCACCGCGGCCGCTTCGAGCAGATGGTCGACCTCGGGGCTGTCATAGTGCGACGCGTTGGAGAACGCCACCCCTTTCTTGAAGTTGCGCGACCAGTAAAGGCGCTGTACACCCACGGTCGGATCGAAGGTATTGCCAAGAAAGTTGGCGTCGAGAGCGAAATCGCGATCGGTATAGATCCGTCTCACGTAGGCGCCGAAATCCTGCGAACGCACGGTCGACTCGATTCCTATACGACGCAACGTCTGCCGTAAATATTCAGCAAGGCGGGCGAAGGTTGGGTCGTACGGGTTGAAATCGATCGTCAACGGAAAACGAAAACCGTTCGCCTGCCGCGGCAAACCGGCCTCGTCGAGTAATTGCCCGGCTTTGCCGGGATCGTATGGCAAACTCGGCACATCCGGATCATAGAACTGGGTCAAGAGCGGACTGATCGGTGACGGCGAAACGATCCCGTAGCCGTACCATACCGACTTCAGGATTGCCTGCCGGTCGATGCTGTGTGCAATTGCCTGACGGACCTTCTGCTTCGACAGATAGGGGTTGTCGAGATTGAACTGCAACTGGGTTTGCGCGGCATTGTAGCTATAGCCGCGTGTTTCCAGCGCCAGATGCGGCAGAGCCGCGAGGCGCTGGATGTCGGCGAGAGGCACCGGATTTTCACCCGCCAGATCCAGTTCGCCGGTTTCAAGTGCCACGGCCCGCGCCGCCGGATCGCCGATAAAGCGCACCACCAGTTCGTCGATATAAGGTTTTGGCGCGTCCCAGTAGTCAGGATTGCGCACGAACACAACATGACTGCCGCGCTCCCAACGCTTGAACCGATAAGGTCCCGTGCCGATCGGCTCGATGTTATGAGGATTCTCCAGCGGATTGCCGCTGCCGTAGATGTGCGCGGGCACGATTGGCGATTCCGATGCGGCAAGCGCATAGATCAGATACGGTGCCGGCTTCGATAACTTCAGCAACGCCGTGTGCGGGTCGGGCGTCTCTACTGCCAGCACGTTGGCGAAGGTCGAGCGGCCGCGCGAGTGATACTGCTTGAGCAGCCCGATCGACACCGCCACGTCTTTCGAGGTGAACGGCTGACCGTCGTGCCAACGCACCCCCTCTCTCAGCCGGAACGTGTACTGCAAACCGTCGGGGCTGATCGACCAGGTGGTGGCGAGTTGCGCGCGCGGCTGCACGTTGAAGTCATAGGCCAGCAGACCTTCGGTCACCTTGGGGCTGATTCTCTGTTCCGCGCCCGCCGTGGTTGCGAAGTTGACCAGTGCGTTCGGCTCCGGATTCACCAGTACCGTCAACCGGCCGCCGCGTCGCGGCGCCACGGTGCTGTCCTGAACCGCAGCCTGCGCCAACGGCGTGAATGGGCCGAGCGCGACACCCGCCGCGCTGCCCGCGAGCCCCAGCAATACGTGACGACGTCCGGAATGAAATCCTCTGCGCTGACTCATGCGACCTCCCCTCGGAGGCGAGCGCTGTGCCGACCGGCAACGCACCCGCAATGGCTATTGGATGCGCTGCAAGATATCAACCGCAATGTCGCGACAGAACGAATTAATTCAGGATTGCATATCTACTGTCGATAGTTGGCGTTATCGCTCGATGATCGCCGCTTGAGCGCACACCCCGGGGAAATCATCGATATCCATATCGAATTTGCTTGTTTGTTCAATAAATTCGTTTTGCTTATCGTTACTCGTCGCTTCAAAACGACCCTCGAACAATCACTTCTCCGACGCTTTTTCCACATCGATTCGAATAATCATGAAAAAACTGCTTTTTGCTTTTAGCGTTTCCTCATTAATGGCCGGCACGGCAAGTGCGCAAAGCAGCGTCACGCTGTATGGGATCGTCACCGGCAACGTCACGTATACGAACAACGCGCAAACCGCTGCAACGTCCGCGTCCGGCAAACCGAAGGGCGGCACCCAGGTGTCGCAGTTCGATAGCGGTTCATCGGGCCTGTCGTCGAGCCGCTGGGGCCTGAAAGGCGTGGAAGATCTGGGAGGCGGCCTGAAGGCCGTGTTCCAGCTGGAAAGCGGGCTCAGTGTGAATAGCGGTGCGCTTGGACAAGGCGGCACCGAGTTCGGCCGCCAGGCGTGGGTAGGTGTCACAGCCGGGCGCTACGGCACCTTCACGCTCGGACGCCAGGGCGACACCTCGGTGGAATTCGTGTCGCCGTTGATCCACGGCTGGTATTGGGGCAACCTCTCGATCCACCCCGCCGACTATGACAATCTGAACTTCACGCACCGCATCAACAATTCGATCAAGTACCTGTCGGATTCTTTCAACGGCTTCCGTTTCGGCGGACTGTACAGCGTGGGCGGCGTGGCTGGGAACGTGACGCAGAATCAGCTCTGGTCCGCAGGCGGCAGCTATACCGGTGGAGCGTTCGCGATCGCCGCGTCGATCGTCAATGCACGCAACCCGAATACGTCGCTCTACGGCACTAACGCCAATGCGAGCGCCACCGGCAATAACCTGGGTTCCGCCGGGTCGGCCACGGCGCCCGAATCCAATCCCGCGATTGCCGGTTTCGCATCGGCCCGCACACAGCAGACCATTTCGGTTGCAACGACCTATACGAGCGGCGGTGCGATCTTCGGCGCGGCGTACTCGAATACACAGTTTCGCGGGCTAGGCTCGAACGCGTCGCTCAATCCGCTCAACTACAGCGGCTCGACCACGCTCAGTACCGTTAGTGCGAGCCTGCGTTATCAGGCCACGCCGTTCCTGCGCTTCGGTACATCGTTCGACTATACGGAGGGAGGAAGCGTCGGTGGCAAGGGCAGCGCGAAGTACGAGCAGTTGAATCTCGGTACGGCGTACTCGCTATCGAAAGCCACCGATCTGTACCTGACCGGCGCCTACCAGCACGCCAGCGGCACCGACTCGCTGGGCCGGCCGGCGGTTGCTGCGATCGGGTATCTCACGCCGTCCGCAACCAGCAAACAGGTGGCGGTCTCGGCGGGCATCAAGCATCTGTTCTGAGGCCGGCGCACCTTGGAGGAATGAGTATCGGGTGTCCGTTGTTTCTGCCGCGCGCAACGAACCATGCGCGCGGGAACTGGCGGACACCCTCCACGCAGGTCAATGCACCTTGGGAAAACCGTGCCGCTGCGCGAGCAGGTCGAGGATCCGGCGCGTATCCGTCACGAAGCGCTTGTCGCCCAGCGTCTGCGCATCGGCGGGCGCCGGCTGTTCGTCGCCGAGTATCAATACCGGCAGACTTTGATGCTCGGCATCGAGCGCCTCCACAACCGCGGCGCGCGGACGCGGGAACGGCAAGCGGCGAATATCCAGCCGTGCGTTGAGCGCCAGGTCGCTGGCCAGCAAGCCTTCGATCGGTGCGCCATCCGGGCAGATAAAGCGCTCACCGGGATGTTTCGGATCGGTGAAGCCTGGTTCCAACAGTAAAAGCAGATCTCGGCTCATGGCATTCCGTGATGAGATGATGGATGAGTGAATGGCGGCGGTCTTTCCAGTGCCTCAGAAAACGCGGCCTTCGGTCAGGTGCGTGGTCACGCCGTTCAACTCATAATCGCCGACCACGCGCGCTTTATGCAGCAAAGGGTTATGGCTGAAGATGGTGCGCAGATTGCGCCAGTGACGGTCGAAATTGTGCGCGCGCCCCGTAGCCGAAGCCCCGCCGATTTCAAACAGACGCTCGCCCGCATGAAGCGCCAGTTTGCTGACCACCAGTTGCGTTTTGGCGGTCGCCAGCGCCCCTTCCAGCACGAGATCTTCCGCATTGGCCGCGCCGCTGCGAATGGCATTGGCCGAGCGGTCCAGGGTGCGGGCGTTTTGCGCCACCAGCGCGTCGATCGAGAGGCTGTGCGCCGCGAGATCGCCTACCACCTGCTGCACGAAACCGTCTTCGCGCGCCGAGGCTGCCGGGCTATGCAGTACTGGGCGCCCGTATTGCGTCACGTAGCGCCGCGCATCCGCGAGAATGTTGCGCACAATCCCTGCCGCGACCGTGACCAGATGCAACTGCCGCACCGCGCTGCCATGGCGGCCCGCGAGACTGGTATAGCCGCGCGTCGCGATTTCATGCGCAAAGACCTGCACATTGTCGAGCACCAGGCTGCCGCTCGCCGTCATGCGCTGCCCCATTCCGTCCCAGTCGTCGAGTACCTGCAAGCTTTCGCGAGCGACCGGAATCACGATCGACACCTTCTCGTCGTTCTCGTCCTGCACATTGATACGCGCATAGTCGGAGAACGCGGTGCCGGTCGAGTAGTACTTTTTCCCCGTCACGCGAAAGTGCTCACCGTCGCGCACCAGCCTGGTGACGATTTCGCCAGGCCTCGCGGTACCGAGTTCCGTCGACGCACCGCCGAAGATCGCCCCGTTCTGTACCCGTTCGATCTGCGTGTCGTTGAACGCGGAGCGCGGCGACAGCAGCAACTGCTCGGTCAGATCGAAATGAATCCGCAACGCATGCGCAACATTCGACTCATGCGCGGCCAGTGTGGCGATCACATGAAAGAGATCTTCCAGCGAACCACCGAGGCCACCCCACTCGGCCGGAAAACGGAGCACGCCTAGCCCCGATTCGCGAAACAACGCGAAGCGGTCGAACGGCAACTCGCGACGTACTTCGCGTTGCGCCGCATCTTCGCCGATTGCTTCGGCGAGCGCCGGCAACGCGGCGAGTGCCGCCTGAAGCCGCGTACGCGCCGCGCTTTCCTGAGAGACCTGCATGCCTTGATTCCTTGTAAAAGCGCACAGATCAGGCTTGATCCGGCGAGGTGTGCTGGGAGCATGAATATCGGCGTCCGCGTGGGACGTGCCGGTTCGACGGACCAGTATAGGGACGCGGCACGCGGCACTGAACAAGCAATTCAAGCTATGAATATGCGCGATTCTGAAATGCGATTCACCGATAAGGATCGATGAATCCGTTATTGGAGCGCCGCGCGGCATCTTTCTATACTCGATTCCGGTCAGCACTCACCACCGACGAGTGCCAAATCTCAATCGCGGAAGTCCAACATGAGCCTACGTCCCTTGCATGACCGCTTGATCGTCAAGCGTCTCGACCAGGAAACCAGAACTGCCTCAGGCATCGTCATTCCCGAAAGCGCCGCCGAAAAGCCGGACCAGGGTGAAGTGATCGCCATTGGACCGGGCAAGCGCGATAGCGACGGCAAGCGTATCGAGCCGGATCTGAAAGTCGGCGAACGTGTGCTGTTCGGCAAGTACGCCGGGCAGTCGGTCAAGGTCGACGGCAACGAACTGCTTGTGCTGCGCGAAGAAGATGTTGTGGCAGTGGTCACTCAATAACGAACGGAGCGTCAAACCATGGCAGCAAAAGAAATTATTTTTAGCGACGTCGCCCGCTCGAAACTGGTCGAAGGCGTCAACATCCTGGCCAACGCGGTCAAGGTCACGCTCGGCCCGAAAGGACGCAACGTTGTGCTGGAGCGCAGCTTCGGCTCACCGGTCGTGACCAAAGACGGCGTCTCGGTCGCCAAGGAAATCGAATTGCCGGACCGCGTGCAGAACATCGGCGCGCAACTCGTGAAAGAAGTCGCTTCGCGCACCAGCGACGCCGCCGGCGACGGCACCACCACCGCAACCGTGCTTGCACAGGCGATCGTGCGCGAAGGCCAGAAATACGTCGCGGCGGGCCTCAACCCGCTGGACCTGAAACGCGGCATCGACAAGGCCGTGGTCGCCGCGATCGAAGAACTCAGGAAGATCAGCAAACCGACTACCACCAGCAAGGAAATCGCCCAGGTCGCGACGATTTCGGCCAACGGTGAAGAATCGATCGGCCAGCGGATTGCCGAAGCGATCGACCGGGTCGGCAAGGAAGGCGTCATTACCGTTGAAGACGGCAAGTCGCTCGACGATGAACTCGATGTGGTGGAGGGCCTGCAGTTCGATCGCGGCTACCTGTCGCCCTATTTCATCAACGATCAGGACAAACAGGTTGCCGTGCTCGATAACCCGTTCGTGCTGCTGCACGACAAGAAGGTATCGAACATCCGTGATCTGCTGCCGATTCTGGAACAGGTCGCGAAAGCCGGCCGCCCGCTGCTGATCATCGCGGAAGACGTCGAAGGCGAAGCGCTCGCCACCCTGGTGGTGAACAACATTCGCGGCATTCTGAAAACGGTCGCGGTCAAGGCACCGGGCTTCGGCGACCGCCGCAAGGCACTGCTCGAAGATATCGCGATCCTGACCGGCGGCCAGGTGATCGCTGAGGAAACCGGCCTGTCGCTCGAAAAGGCGACGCTCGCGGAACTCGGTCAGGCCAAGCGCATCGAGGTGGGCAAGGAGAACACCACGGTCATCGACGGCGCGGGCGACAGCAAGAACATCGAAGCACGCGTGAAGCAGATTCGCACGCAGATCGAGGAAGCGAGCTCCGATTACGACCGCGAGAAACTGCAGGAACGTGTCGCGAAGCTGGCGGGCGGCGTTGCCGTCATCAAGGTGGGCGGTGCGACCGAGATCGAAGTCAAGGAAAAGAAAGACCGCGTCGACGATGCGCTGCACGCCACGCGCGCCGCGGTCGAAGAAGGCATTGTGCCGGGCGGCGGCGTCGCGCTGATTCGCGTGAAGCAGGCCATCAGCGGGCTCAAGGGCGTGAACGCCGATCAGGATGCGGGCATCAAGATCGTGCTGCGCGCGCTCGAGGAACCGCTGCGCCAGATCGTGACGAACGCCGGCGAAGAGGCCAGCGTGGTAGTTGCGAAAGTGGCCGAAGGCACGGGCAACTTCGGTTATAACGCGCAGACCGGCGAGTACGGCGACCTCGTGGAATCGGGCGTGCTCGATCCGACCAAGGTCACGCGTACGGCGCTGCAAAACGCGGCGTCGGTTGCGGGTCTGCTGTTGACCACCGACGCCACCGTGCATGAAGCGCCGAAGGATGCGCCGGCAGCGGGCCAGCCGGGCGGTCCGGGCGCAGGCGGACCGGGTCTCGACTTCTAGGCGTCAAGACGTTCTATCCGCATACACGCCGGCATGCTTTTCAACACGCATGCCGGCGTGGTTCAACATGAATTTGTAGGTCAGCCGAGCCAGGCGCCGCAACCTGCTACGCCAGCGCGGCATGCACAAACTCACTCAGAAAAACAGCAGCGTGCGCAGCTCAATGCTTCTGCGCGGCGGCGCA
Source organism: Paraburkholderia sp. BGA-UO-ETr-F12 (assembly GCF_059567945.1). Taxonomy (NCBI): domain Bacteria; kingdom Pseudomonadati; phylum Pseudomonadota; class Betaproteobacteria; order Burkholderiales; family Burkholderiaceae; genus Paraburkholderia; species Paraburkholderia sp. BGA-UO-ETr-F12. Next base: position 526,758 of record NZ_JCAQOZ010000066.1, read on the forward strand.
TCGGCCGGCGATGTTGGATCGTCGAATGCCGTGTGGGCCGTCAGGCGCGCGATGCCGTCACCCGCCGAATCGTAGATCTTCAGCAACAGGTATTCATCCGGCGACATATGCGGGAAGTAGTACCAGCGGTGCCGCGGATTGAACACCAGCGCATACGTCTCGCCAACCTTGTCGGGATACACCAGGTCCGACGCCACCAGATCGTTGAGCGCAATACTGCGCGAATCGCATAGCGCGAGCGGCGACGCGTGCACCGTTTCTCCGATCGGGCGCCATAGATTGACGATCGCCACGCGCCCTTTCAGCAAACGTTCGGCTTCCGCTGCCGGCAAATGATCGCGCACCCGGCGCGGTCCCGACACAAACGTCTGGTCGTTATGGATGTACTTGACCGGCTCCCTTATGCCATTGCCGCGTTCAGGATTGCCGTCGCGCAACGTATGGTCGAACACGACTACACGCCGCGCACCGGTAGCCTGCTTCAGCAGGCGCTCCGCTTCCGGATAGCAGACAGACTCGATCTTTGCCGGATCGGAGAAGTCACTCAACGCGCTGGCATGCCGATGCAGTTCGAAGCCGTTACGATCGATCGACAACACGCCAGGCGGCGGTGCAACGCGCGCATTCGCAATGCTGACCCGGTGCGCCCGGTACACGCCGCTGCGCTTCGGAACACCCGGTGGCGGGTCGTACTGATACGACACCGGTTTCTCGCCGGTAAATTCGAGGTAGTTCAGTTCCGCCTCGATTGTCGTGGCCAACACCGGTGCATCGATAACGATATCGCTCATGTTCATGCCCTCACGTCAAAACGATTCGTTGAATGGCCGCAGATCGATTTCCTGCGACCATGCACTGCGCGCCTGCTGATGGAGATACCAGTAGGCGTCGGCGATATCGGCAGGATTCAGGAGGCCGTCCTCACCGCGCTCGGCCACCCTCTGCGGCGAGGACGTACGCAGGCGCTCGCCGTCGATGCCGCCGTCGACCACCACATGCGCAACATGGATATTGCGCGGCCCGAACTCGCGCGCGAGGCTTTGCGTCAGCGAGCGCAAACCGGCTTTGGCGGAAGCGAACGCGGCAAACGGCGGACGCCCGCGCAGCGATGCAGTCGCGCCGGTAAAGAGTAATGAACCTCGGCCGGCCGCCAGCAACGGTTGCAGCGCCGCCCGCGCGAACAGAAAGCCGCCCAGCGTCGTCACTCGCCATGCGGCCTCGAACTGCTCCGCGCTCAGTTCGAGCGTCGGCGCACGCGTCGCACCGGCGGCGTTGAAAATGGCCACTTCGAGCGTGCCTTGCGTCGTGATTTGCCCGGCAATTGCCGTCAGATCCGCTTCGCGCGTGACGTCGCCCGGCGCAGCCACCGCATGGCCGCCGGCACTGCGGATTTCGTCGACGATCGCTTTGAGCCGCTCACGCGAGCGCCCCGTCACGACCACGCTTAAGCCACCCTGAGCGAAGCGGCGCGCGAGCGCCGCACCCAATCCGGCGCTCGCGCCCACCCCGGCAATCCACGCGAAACGCGTCCTCTCCTGCCGCTCTTCGACAGTCCCGGTCATTGGAATCTCCATTGCAGGTAGCCGCGGCACGCAACGCGTGGCGGCAGCAGGCGCATGCGCCTATCGTTTCAGCGTAGGCGATGGCCGGGCAGGAAGGAAATAACGAATCGTGGAAAGTTATGCGTCGGATTCAAGACTGGCCACGGAAAAATAGCGGTTGCCGGGCCGCCGCAATCCGAGGTTCTCGCGCAACGTGCGGCCTTCGTAGTTCTCGCGGAACAAACCGCGCCGGCGCAACTCAGGCACCACCAGTTCGACGAAATCGGTCAAGCCATGCGGCAGCACCGGCGGCATCACGTTGAACCCGTCCGCGCCGTGATTCACAAAGCGCTCTTCGAGCTGATCGACAATCTGTGCCGGCGTGCCGACCAGTTGCCAGTGGCCCCGCGCACCCGCGACTCGCAAATAGAGCTCGCGGATCGTAAGGTTCTCGCGGCGCGCCAGTTCGAGCGTCAGCAACTGCCGGCTCTTGCTGGCATTCGTTTCAGGCAGTTCCGGGATCGGGCCATCGAGCGGATAAGCCGAGAGATCGAAGCCACCGGTCAGTCCGGATACCAGTGCGAGTCCGACCCGGGGATCAATGAGCGACTGCAATTGCTCGAACTTCTCTTTCGCCTCCGCTTCGGTGCGGCCGACAATCGGAAACACGCCCGGCATGATCTTCAGATCGTTGGGGTGACGACCGTAGGCCTCCATGCGCCCTTTCACGTCCGCGTAGAAATCCACCGCATCCTGCAGCGTTTGCTGCGCCGTAAAGATCACCTCGGCCGTTTTCGCTGCAAGGTCGCGGCCGGCTTCGGACGATCCCGCCTGCACGACAACCGGATGCCCCTGCGGGGAACGGGCCACGTTCAGCGGCCCCTTGACCTGGAAGAAGCGGCCCTTATGATCGAGCACGTGCCGCTTATCCGGGTCGAAGAAGCGCCCTTCGGCCTTGTTGCGAACGAACGCGTCGTCGTCCCAACTGTCCCATAAGCCCTCGGTCACCTCCGCGAATTCGGCAGCGCGCGCATAGCGCTCGGCGTGGTCGAAGTGCCTGTCACGATTGAAGTTCTTCGCTTCGTGCTCGCTCGACGAGGTAACCAGATTCCAGCCCGCGCGCCCGCCGCTGATGTGATCGAGCGACGCGAACTTGCGGGCAATGTGATACGGCTCGTTGAAGCTCGTCGATGCGGTGCCGACGAGGCCAATACGCTCGGTCACCGCCGCCAGCGCCGACAGCAGCGTGAGCGGTTCGAACTGCGCGACATAGCTGTGCGCCGTGCGGCTCAGAAAGTCGAGGTTGTCTCCGCGTGTCCCCACGCCGTCGGCGAGAAAGATCAGATCGAACTTCGCGGCCTCGGCCGTTTGCGCGAGCCGGACGTAGTGACGGAAGTTGACGCCGGCGTCCGCCTGAGCCTCGGGATGCCGCCACGCCGCAATGTGGTGCCCGGACGGATAAAGGAAAGCGCCGAGGCGCAGGTGCCCGCTACGTTTGCTCATGGATGTCCGGAAAAATGGGTGAGGGTCAGTCCGCCGCCGGGATCCAGGCCGCAGTGGCAGCGTTCGGACACCGCGCCGACCACCGCCGGATTGGTCGCCGCGGCTCGGGAATGATTGTCTGCCTGGGCGGGACGCGTGGAGAACCAATTTGTTCTGATATGCAAAGCGTCGGGCGCGACGAACCGTAGGCTTTTCGCAAGCAGTTGCCTTGAATTACGCGGCAACAGGGGTCCTTGCCGCGCGCTTAGTCTGCCCGGGCATATCGATGCCACAATTCCTTCGTGGTCGCGAACCATCCGCTCCTCGACAATGGACGGATCGCTCAGCGCGCTCGTTCGCTGCTGGCTGCTCCCGCATTCGACAAGACCATGAGAACCGACCCGCCCCGTCAGCTTCATCTGAACGTCAACATCCTCCACTCCGGCTTTGTCCCTTCCGCATGGCGTACACAGGAAGCCGATCCGCGCGCTTTTGTCGATATAGCTCACTACGTTCGCGTCGCGCAGATTGCCGAGGCCGCGAAATTCGATGCGGTGTTTCTCGCGGATAACGCGTCGATTGCCGATCAGATCGATTTCCGCCCGATCACGGCGCTTGAGCCGACCGTGCTGCTCGCCGGCATTGCCGCGGCCACGACGCATATCGGCGTCATCGGCACGGCATCGACGAGTTATAACGAGCCGTATAACATCGCGCGCCGCTTTGCCACGCTCGATCAGCTCAGTGCGGGCCGCGCAGGCTGGAACATCGTGACGACCGCCGATCTCGGTTCAGCCCGCAATTTTGGGCACGAGGCGGTGCCCGATCATGCGCAACGCTACGAGCGCGCAGCCGAGTTCACCGAGGTGGTGAAGGCGCTGTGGGATAGCTGGGAAGACGACGCCTTTATCGGCGACAAGACGAGCGGCCGTTTCATCGACGCCACGAAGGTGCATCGCATCGACCATCGCGGCAAATACTTCAGCGTCGATGGCCCGTTCAATCTGCCGCGTAGCGCCCAGGGGCACCCCGTGCTGATCCAGGCCGGCGGCTCGGCTGACGGACGCGAGCTCGCGGCGCGGCACGCGGAAGCGGTGTTCTCCGCGTCACAGTCGTTCGACGAAGCCGCTGCCTATGCGCGCGAACTGAAATCTCGCGCGGCAGCGTGGGGACGCGGCAGCGACGCGATTCGCGTGCTACCCGGTCTCACCACCATCATCGGCGCAACCGAAACCGAGGCTTTGCGCCGCCGCGATGAACTGGTCGATCTGATTCCATGGACCTACAGCCTCACCCGGCTGGCCGGCATACTGGGTATCAGCGTCGAGCGCCTGAAACTCGACGAGCGCCTGCCGGACGATCTCTCGTTGCCCGGCGGCGGCAACGGCAATCACACGTTCTTCCACGCTACGCTCGCGCAGGCGCGCACGCACGGCTACACCGCGCGCCAGTTGATCCGCGCGCTGGCGGGCGGCGGCGGACATCGTGTGGTTGTCGGTACGCCGGAACAGATTGCCGACGACATCGAGCACTGGTTCAAAGGCGGCGCCGCCGACGGTTTCAATCTGATGCCGGATGTGCTGCCGGGTGGCTTGCAGGACTTCGCTGATGGCGTGGTTCCGCTGCTGCAGCAGCGCGGCATTTTCCGCACTGACTATGAGGGACGTACGCTGCGCGAACACTTCAGGCTGCAACGCCCTTTCAGCCGCCACCTGCACCCGCGGGAAGCGGCCGAGACCGCGTAGTTCGAGACGGCCGCTTCGAGGCGGCCGCGTGGGCTTACTCTACCTGTCGAACGTGATGAACTGCGCCGAGGTCCACACCTTGCTGTCGTCACGCTGACGGCCGAACACGTACACCGGGCGAAAGCCAAAACCGGCGTTCTGCGGAGCAACCTCGAAGCTTCCTTGCAGATCTACCGGCAACGGCCGATCCGTCAAACGCTCGACCGCCAGAAACAGTTCGGTGCCGCCGAGTTCATGCCGCGCCGTGCCGCTTGCGAGCAACTCGGCCCCGCTGATTTCCCAGTGAAACGTCGGCGCGTGCGCGAACGGATTGCCCTGCAGCGGGTCGCCCACCTTAACGAAGCCGTCGATCGTGCCTTCGATCACAATGCGCGCCTGGGCCAGATTGCACACATCGATCTCGATGCTATCGGCGTCGCCATAGGTATCGCTGCGAAACTCGATGTCGGTTGCCCCCGTGCGCCACGCCGCCTCTTCCACATGCTCGAAGCCGCCGGCGCCGAAATTATTGATCGTGCCGTTGACGATGCGAATTCGCCCTTGCCAGGAGGCCCACCGATAGCGGTCGCGAATCCGCGCGCCGCCCCAGCGGACCCGAATCAGGCGTTCGGCGTAACCGAGTTCTTCGTGCAGATTGCGCTCGACCAGCAGACCGTTGTGATCGAACGCGGCCACATATTCCCAGCCGGCACGTCCCAGCAAACGATAGTCGAGGGTGGCGGGTCCGCGCTGGGTGAAGGCATCGCCTTGCCAGAACTCGCCGCAACGAACCAGCGCCGCGCTGTGTTCGCCAGTGGTCGCCCACGTGCGGCGAGCACGCAATGCCTCGCCGACCGAGCGCCGGTCGAGAGAATCGGACAGCACGCCGGTCAGGCCGCCATGCACGCCGAACACGCTCACGCCAGGCGCTCCGCCGCCCGGGCGGCCGCGGTGCTCGTCGCCGCTCGCCGCCACACCGAGTTGATAGCCACGTGCGATCACGTCGCGATAGAGCCAGTCGAAATGGCCCCACGTCGATGCAATTTCAACCAGCCGTTCGAGCTCCGGATGATGCCAGTCAGGGATATAGCGGCGGCCGCCCACGTGCGGCATCACCAGATGGTGGGCGGCATCGTCCACGTAGGCGTCCCATAGTTCATCCACCGGCCAGCGGCCCAGCTCGACCGCCGCGCCCTTCATGTCTTCGTTCCACACCAGCGTGCGGTTGTGTTCGCCACGCGCGTTGTACGGGAAACCAGGCCGCTCGTCGCCGAGAAAAACCACGTTGTGATCGCCGCCCGCCGTCGAACTCCCGCACCACTCCTGCACCGGGTAGACCACGAAGCGCCCCGGCTCGTTGAACTGCTCGACAGTCTCGACGCCCAGTTGCCAGTTCGCGTCGGTGATCTGGAAATCGTTAGCGGTGTAGCCGAGCACGTCGATGCCACCGATATCGCGTGCATAGGCCGCGTTGTAGGCAGGACTGTTCGTGCCCACCGTATCGTGCGCATGAACATGCAAGTCGGCGTACAACGACCGCGCAACCGGCAGCGCGGCATCGACCGTCAGAAAGGCCTCCGCCTCGCGCACATCGTGCAGCGACGGCACATCCGCCACGATGCGCAAAGTCCCGGATGACGCCGGCAGGCCGGTGACCGCGACACTCGCCCAGCCCTCGGCCGGCAGCGGCAACTCGCGCTCATAGACGAGGTGTTCGTGCTCGTCATAGGCACGCACGCGTACCGCGCCGCCGGCAGCGCGGCAAGCATTGCCCCAGCGGTCCTGCAACGAAAGCCGGAACGGCGCAGCCTGCGCCGGCTGCACGAAGCGCGGTCCGTTGAGCAGCACACGGGCAGGCGGGCCGGCATGAATATCGATCACCACGTCGCCCGGCACCGCGACAAAACGCGAGGTGCCGAGCGGGTCGACGTAAAAACGGAAACGGAACTGATCCTCGACGAAAGTCTGCACACGCGTACCCGGGCCGCGCCGGCGATCGCCGAGGCGAATCACGATGTGGTCGCCGGCATTCAGGTAGCCGTCAGCGACATCGACGATCACGGCCTTCTGAAACGGCCTTTCGTGCCCCTTCTGATCGAAGCGCACATTCAACGACTGGACGGTCGCCGGGCTTTGTCCCGCAACGAGCGGCGCCGCGTGATATTCCGCGCTGATGTAATTGGCCGCGCTGGGGTCGCTGGTCTGAAACAGCGCCCAATCGGAATAGAACTTGAAGGTCGCCTTCAGCCATGCGCCGTCGGCGATACCCGAAGCGCCCACTTCGTAGTCGAGAACGATCTCGCTCCAGCTACCTGCTTCGAGCTGCGTTACGTTGCTGCTCACGCGCCCGGCAAACGGCAACGCCTTATGACGCTCATATAAACCGGCGGGCGCGACATGCGGGCCGAGGCGCTTGCGCAGCGCGACGCCCTTTGCCCCGAGCGTCGCTTCAATGCTTTCGTTGCCGCTGCCGCTATCGTGATCGCCGTGGTTGCGGTGGTTGTGGTGATTGCGGTCGTGGCCGTGGTCCTGGCTCATGTCAGTGTCTCTCGATCAAAAGATGGGTGAAGCGCGGCGCGATCAATGCGCGAACGGCCAAGGCGCGGCAGGGTTCCAGATCGGAATGCCCTGATACGCGTACCACGGCGCCATCACGCAGATGCCGTAGGCGATCGCGATCAGCACCGAGACCACGCCGACCCTCGCGTAGTCCGAGGTCGTGAAGGCGCCGCTGCTATAGGCAATGACGCCCGCTGTGATCTGCGTGGGCAGCAGATAGGCGAAGCTGTCGGTATCGCTGATCAGCAGCGTGAAAGCCACCGGATGCAGACCGAGACGCGGCGCGAGAGCCAGCGCGATCGGCGCGATCATGGTCACGGCCGCGACATTGGAGAGCATGCCGATCCGGATCACGTGCGTGCCGATCATCACGATCGCCAGCATCAGCCACCAGACATAGCCGTGTGCGAGTGTGTAGATGTGATCGGCGGCCCACTGCGCGAGCCCCGAATCGCTGATCGCCGACGACAGCGAGAGCGCCCCGCCCAGCAGAAACAGCGTGCCCCAGATGGTGCGCTCCTGAATCTCCTTCCAGCTCGAGCGCAGCACGCCAGGCGCGAACATCAGCGCGAGTGCGACCAGCGCGACGATTTCCGATTGCAGGTGATGCAGCGATTCGGTGGCCCACATGACGGCGACGAAACCGAAGATCGCGAGCACCCGCCAATCCTGACGCGCCACCGGCGGCAAACTGCGGCGCGCGTCGACGATCGCTTGACGGCCGCCCGGCACCGGCACACCGCGCGATTTGAAGTAGTGCTGCACCCAGAACTGCGTCAGCACGAACATGCCGAGGTACGGCCATTGCAGCCGGAACCACGTGAAATACGAAATCCGTACGCCGAGCTGCTTCTCCAGCAGACCGGAGACCACCATATTCGGCAGATGCGCGGTAAGAATGCACATGCCGCTGATCATCGAGCCATAGACCAGCGTCTGGATCACGATGGCCTTTCTGGCGCTGCGCTCGCGCCCGCTCTCGCCAAACAGCCCGACGATGCCGTTGGTCACCGGCAGCAACGCAGCCGCACGGGCGTTAGCAGCCGGCACCACCAGCGACATCACGAAGTTGACCACGAACATCGCCCAGATCACGCCATTCGCCGAGCGCACCCGGAGCTTGTCGAGCAGCACCAGCGCAACGCGGCGGTCGAGCCCGGCCGCCTGCATGATCGCGGAAAACAGAAAAGCGGCCAGGCACAGGAACACGACCGGCGCGGCGAAACCGCTTGCGGCTTTGGGGAACGGCGTGACCGCGTGCGACAACACCAGCAGCATGGGCAGCAGAATGCCGCTGACGCCGACGGGTATCGCCTCGGTGATCCACACGACGGCCACCCACGCGACCACGGCCAGAGTCGCCTTGCCATGCGGCGTGAGACCTTGCGGCGCCGGCAATATCCAGGCGATAGCGATGAAACACAGCCACGCAAACAGAAATCCCGCGCGAGCCTTCAACAGACTCCCGCGTGCCGGTAAATGCGTTGCCACGGAATGATTCGCGTGCTGCGGCACGGTTGGATTTACACTTGCGACCGTCGCATAGCTCGATGTTTCGTTTGCCACTTCCCCGCTCCTGTGAGGCGGCCAGGATTCGCCCGCATGCGAACCTGACGCGCCGGAAAGTTGGCATAATACGTATTAATACAAGTTGTCGATCTAAGCACTTCTCATATCCTTATACGAAGAATTGGCTTAGGCTGCCGCATCGATCCATCGCGGTGCCGGTGGGCACTGCAAAAGGAAAAAAGAGTCCATGAGACTGGTCCGTGAGAACGTCACGTCGCTGTACGATCAGATTGCCGGCACGTTGCGCGGCGAGATAGAGAATGGCAGTTTCGAGCCTTCCGGCAAGCTGCCGTCGGAGGCCGAACTCAGCGAGCGCTTTGGCGTGAGCCGTGTGACCGTGCGGCTCGCCATCGGCAAGCTGGCGGACGAAAAGCTGGTGGAGCGCAAACAGGGCAAAGGCACCTTTGCCAGCGGCAAGCGCATGCAGCATCGCCTCGATGTATTGCGTGGCTTTTACGATTCGCTGGCGCGCCAGGGCGCCGAGCCGCAGATGCGGCTCCTGCGCATGCAGCCCGGCAAGAAACTGCCGGCCGACATGGCCGGCGTGTTCGCGAACGAGGTCAAGACCGCCGTCTATCTGGAACGCCTGCATTCCGTGGACGGCGTGAGCGTCGCGCTGGCGCAGACGTGGCTGCTGCCGGAAGCCGAAACGATCTCCGAACAGCTGGCGCAGACGCGGCCTTCCTACGAGATCATCGAATCGATGCCCGGATGGAAAATCGCCCGCGCGGACATGAGCATTACCGCCGTGGCGGCATCAGCGGCTATCGCGCGCAGCCTTCAGACAACGGAGCATGCGCCCCTGCTGGTGATGAAACGCAGCTCGCGCCTAACCGATGGGCGCGTGTGCGAGTCGACGCTATTTCATATCCGGCCGGAACGGTATGAGTTTGTCGTAAGCAGCGCGATGAATGGGGAACTGACGGCGCGCACGGGCGAGCGTTAGAACGTGGGGTGAAATACCTGGTTGACGGTTTTTTGCCCGCTCATCTCAGCGGGCAAAAAACCGGTTCTCAGGCCGTGGCAATCCGAGATTCTCGCGCAGCGTCGTGCCTTCGTATTCGCGCCGGAACAGGCCGCGCCGTTGCAACTCAGGAATGACTTTATCCACGAAGTCATCAAGGCCGCCCGGCAGATACGGGAACATCACGTTGAACCCGTCCGAGCCCTCCTCCACCAGCCATTGCTCCATCTGGTCGGCAATCGTTTTCGCCGTGCCGACCATCTCGAGCCCTGAGTATCCGCCGATACGCTGGGCGAGTTGACGAATCGTCAGCCCGTCGCGCTGCGCCCATTCCACTACCCGTTGCCGTGCAGTGCGGCTTGCATTGGTCTCCGGAATCTCGGGCAACGGGCCGTCCGGATCGAAACCGGACACGTCGTGCCCCAATGCGATCGACAGCGAAGCGATTCCGCTCTCGTAGTGAACGAAGGTATCGAGCCGCGCGCGGATTTCCTGAGCCTCCTCCAACGTATCGCCCACCACCACGAAAGCGGCAGGCAGGATTTTCATGTGATCGCGTGCCCGGCCAAGCTTTTCCATCCGGCCTTTCACATCGGCATAGAAGCGCTTGCCGTCGGCCAGCAGGCTTTGCGCGGTGAACACCACCTCGGCGGTCTCAGCCGCGATCTGGCGCCCTGCTTCCGATGAACCGGCCTGCACGATGACGGGCCACCCCTGAATCGGACGGGCAATATTCAACGGCCCGCGCACCGAGAAGTTCTCGCTCCTGTAGTTCAGCACATGGAGCTTTTGCGGATCGAAGAATATGCCGGTTTGCGTATCGCGAATAAAGGCGTCGTCGGCCCAACTGTCCCAGAGGCCCGTGACCACGTCGAAGAACTCGCGGGCACGCCGATAGCGTTCGTCGTGCTCGACATGCTCGTCGAGGCCGAAATTGAGCGCGGCATCGGGATTCGACGTCGTCACGAGATTCCATCCGGCACGGCCGCCGCTGATATGGTCGAGCGACGCGAAACGTCTGGCGACGTGATAAGGCGCGTCGAACGTGGTGGACGCGGTTGCAACGAGTCCCAACCGTTCCGTGACCGCGGCCAGCGCAGGCAGCAACGTCAGCGGTTCGAACGAGGTCACCGTGTGGCTATGCTTGAGCGCGTCGAGCGGCATGTTGAGCACCGCGAGGTGGTCGGCCATGAAGAACGCGTCGAAGCGGCCACGCTCGAGCGTCTGCGCGAAGCGCTTCAGATGCGTGAAGTTGAAGTTGGCATCGGGATAGGCGCCAGGATAGCGCCATGCGCCGGTATGAATGGTGGTCGGACGCATAAAAGCGCCGAGGCGAAGCTGACGTGACATGTAGCAAGCTCCATCGCAAACAGGTCGGGCCAGTTTAATCGGCCTTCACCAAGGCTGCTTGGCGCCGCCCACCGCTTTGCACCCACCCGTACCGGCCTGCTGAACCCGCCGCGCGGGGCGCCAGCGCGAACCGGCACGCCGAAAGCTGTCCCGCAGAAATACAAAGCACAAAATCTTCGTTCGCCCGCCGCGGCTCCATCACTAGACTGTGCTGCAACTTGTCATAACAAGTACGGATACCCCACAGATCATGCTGAAACCCGACCCGGCCAACGTGCTGCCGCTTTCCGCCGTCCCGCTCTACGAGCAGATCAAGACGGCGTTGCGCGCGCGCATTCTCGACGGCACCTATCCGGCCCATTCGCAGATGCCGTCCGAAAGCGACCTCTGCACGATGTTCAACGTCAGCCGCATCACCGTGCGGCAAGCGCTCGGCGATCTGCAAAAGGAAGGTCTCGTTTTCAAGCTTCACGGCAAGGGCACCTTCGTCGCCAAGCCGAAAGCGTTCCAGAACGTCAGTGCGTTGCAAGGCTTTGCCGAAGCGATGTCGTCGATGGGCTATGAAATCGTCAACCAGCTCAAACAGATCCGCTTCATCCCGGCCACCGCGCACATCGCGAGCCGCCTGCAACTGCCGGAAGGCACGAAGGTCGCCGAAATCCATCGGGTGCGGCTGCTCAATCGCGAACCGGTGTCGCTTGAAATCACGTGGGTGCCGGAAGCATTGGGCAAACGCCTCGCCGGCGCGGACCTCGTCACGCGCGACATCTTCCTGATTCTCGAGAACGACTGCGCCGTACCGCTCGGCCACGCCGACATCTCCATCGACGCGATTCTCGCCGACGATGAAATCGTCGAGGCCCTGAAGGTTGAAGAAGGCAGCCCCGTGCTGCGCATCGAACGTCTTACACATAGCGCGGACGGCACGCCAATCGATTACGAATACCTCTATTTCCGCGGCGACGCGTTCCAATACCGCTTTCGCATCGACCGTCAGAAAGAGAAGAAAAGCACAAGGAAGACGAAATGAACACGCAAATGAGTACGCACGTGCTCGAGTACGACCTGGTCGTCGTGGGCGGCGGCACGGCCGGCCCTATGGCTGCCGTCAAGGCAAAGGAACAGAATCCGAACCTGAAAGTGTTGCTGCTGGAGAAGGCCAACGTCAAACGCAGCGGCGCGATCTCGATGGGTATGGACGGTCTGAATAACGCCATCATCCCCGGCCATGCCACACCGGAGCAGTACACCCGGGAAATCACCATCGCCAACGACGGCATTGTCGATCAGGCCGCCGTCTACGCCTACGCCCGGCACAGTTTCAGGACCATCGAGGAACTCGACCGCTGGGGCGTGAAGTTCGAAAAAGACGGTACAGGCGACTACGCGGTCAAGAAAGTGCATCACATGGGCTCCTATGTTCTGCCGATGCCGGAGGGCCATGACATCAAGAAAGTGCTCTACCGGCAGCTCAAACGCGCGCGCATCCCGATCACCAATCGTATTGTCGTCACACGGGTTCTGACCGACGCGCAAGGCCGTGCTTGCGGCGTGCTGGGTTTCGATTGCCGCACGGCGGATTTTTATGTCGTGCGCGCCAAGGCCGTGATTCTCTGCTGCGGAGCGGCGGGCCGGCTAGGCTTGCCCTCTTCGGGATACCTGATGGGAACCTACGAGAATCCCACCAACGCCGGCGACGGCTACGCGATGGCATATCACGCGGGCGCCGCGCTGGCGAACCTCGAGTGCTTCCAGATCAACCCGCTGATCAAGGACTACAACGGCCCGGCCTGCGCTTATGTGACGGGCCCGCTCGGCGGCTTCACGGCGAATGGCAAGGGCGAGCGTTTTATCGAGTGCGATTACTGGAGCGGCCAGATGATGTGGGAGTTCTATCAGGAACTCCAAAGCGGCAATGGGCCGGTGTTTCTGAAGCTCGACCATCTCGCCGAAGAAACCATTCAGACCATCGAGCAGATTCTGCACACGAATGAACGCCCGAGCCGGGGACGGTTTCACGCAGGACGCGGCACCGATTACCGCCAGCAGATGATCGAAATGCACATCTCGGAGATCGGTTTCTGCAGCGGCCACAGTGCCTCCGGCGTCTATGTGAACGAGCGCGCGGAGACCACGGTCGCCGGTCTTTACGCTGCCGGGGACATGGCCGCCGTGCCGCACAACTACATGCTCGGCGCCTTCACGTACGGCTGGTTCGCCGGGCAGAACGCGGCGCAATACATCGACGGCCGCGAGCATGCGGCGCTCGATAGCGCGCAAGTGGAGGCGGAACGGACGCGAATCTATGCCCCGCTCGAACGGGACACCGGGCTCGCACCGGCGCAAGTCGAGTACAAGCTGCGCCGCATGGTGAACGACTATCTTCAGCCGCCGAAGGTCACGCGCAAGATGGAGATCGGCCTGCAACGTTTCGCTGAAATCGCGGCCGATATCGATCAGATCAAGGCCGACAATCCGCACGAACTGATGCGCGCCGCGGAGGTGCGGGCGATTCGCGATTGCGCCGAAATGGCGGCGCACGCTTCGCTGTATCGCACTGAAAGCCGCTGGGGGCTGTACCACCATCGCGTCGATTATCCGCAACGCAACGACGCGGAATGGTTTTGCCACACGCATCTGAAGAAAGACGCAACGGGCCGCATGGTCAGCGAGAAACGCGCCGTAGAACCTTATGTGGTGCCGCTCGGCGACCACGAAGCTCAGGCCTATCAGAACCTGCGAATCGGCGAGCCGGCGCTCGCCGACGCTTGAGGAGCCACCATGTCTACGACACCGCACAACATTTTCCAGCGCAGCGCCGCGCCGGTCACGATCGACGAAGACAAATGCATCGCGGACAAAGGCTGCACCGTCTGCGTGGATGTCTGCCCGCTCGACCTGCTCGCGATCGATCTGACCAAGGGCAAGGCCTATATGAAGTTCGACGAATGCTGGTACTGCATGCCGTGTGAAAAAGATTGCCCGACCGATGCGGTCAGGGTCGACATTCCGTATCTGCTGCGCTAGCAGCCGCTCACTCCGACCAAACGTTGTTTCCCTATCAACCGGGGCTTAACTCATGAAACGTCGTCAATGGCTTGCCACGGCTCTCCTCGCGAGCGGCCTGTTTTCACTCACAGCGGGCGCGGCGCGCGCCGAGACAATTCGCGTCGCGATCGGCACGCAGGACACGACGATCAATTGCGCGACCGGCGGCCTGTTGATCCGCGAACTGAATCTGCTCGACAAATATCTGCCGCACGACGGCAAGTACAAAGACGTCAAGTACGACGTGCAATGGAAAGACTTCACGTCCGGCGCGCCGATGACCAACGAAATGGTGGCGGGCAAACTCGACTTTGGATCGATGGCGGATTTCCCCGGTTCGTTGAACGGAGCAGCCTTCCAGAAGGCCGGCAGGAAAAGCATCTTCATCACGGTACTCTCAGGCAGTATCGACGGCAGCGGCAATGGCATCGTCGTGCCGGACGACTCGTCCATCCGTTCGATCGCCGACCTGAAAGGCAAGACGATCTCGGTGCCGTTCGCCTCGGCGGCGCACGGCATGTTGCTGCGGGCCATCAAGGCGCAAGGCTGGAATCCCGACACCGACGTCAACATCATCACGCAGTCGCCCGAAGTGGCCGGTAGTGCGTTGAAGGCGCATAAGATCGACGCACACGCCGACTTCGTGCCGTTCGCCGAACTGTTTCCGTTCCGCGGTTTCGCGCGCAAGATCTACGACGGTGCGCAGACCCACGCGCCGACCTTCCACGGCACGCTCGTCGACGCCGACTATGCGAAGCGCTATCCGGAAGTCGTGGTCGCGTATCTGCGCGCAGTGATCGAGGCGAATCAGCTGTTTGCGCAAGATCCCGAGAAATACAGCCAGTTGATCCAGAAGGTCACCGGCATCGACGCCGAGGTCAATTATCTGTTCCACGGGCCGCTCGGTCTGCAGACGCGCGATCTCACATGGAAGCCCGAATACCGGCAGGCAACTGTCACGGCGATCAGCACACTCAAGCTGCTGAAAAAGACCGACGTCGATCTGGATGTCAACACGTTCATCGACGACCGCTATCTGCGCGAAGCATTCAGACAATCGGGACTGAACTACGACGCGGCCCTCAGGAACTACGCGAAACAGCCACTCGTGGCCAATGACGTGCAAACCGGCAAACCCATCACCGATTTTCGCAGTGTGACGCAGGTCTGGCTCGATGGCGAAGGCAAGGTGCGCAACTATGCATCGGCGCAGGAGGCCTTCGCGGCGCTCAACACGCTGGAGCAAGGCGGCAAGAAAGCTCGTGTGGTGTACGTGCAGGATCGTTCGAGCGGCCTGAAGCTGTTCGCCAGTCAGGCGTGGTACGTGAAGGACGCCAAGGGCAATATCAACGCCTTCCTGCTGAAAGACAACGCCGATCGCTACGCGAAGCAGGTGAACGGCAACGTGGTGGATTTCGCCGCCGCGAAGACCGATGCGACGCAAGCGGTCGCGGCACGCTAACCGATCGTCCTGCGACGTTCATCCAACCACGGGAGTCCTCGATGTCAGCCATTCTCGACGCCACGGAGAATACCAGCGTTCGACACAGCGCCGCCGCCCGGCGGAACTGGAATCCGGCACGTCTCGCACGTGTGGCGGCCAGGTTCGTATCGGTTCTGGTATGTGTCGGCATCTGGCAAGTGCTGGCCGAACATCATGTCTCGTTCGGGCTTGTGACGTTCGCCAACGTGCCCGCGCCAAGTGACGTGGTGCCCGCGGCCTGGGCCCTGTTCCACTCGCCCAAATTGCCGATGCACCTGCTGTCCAGCGTGATGCGCGTGCTGGCGGGTTTTGTCGCGGCGAGCGCCGTGGGTATCGGGCTGGGACTTGCAATCGGGCGCTATCGGGCGTTCGAGGACGCGGTGCTGCCCCCGCTCGAGGTACTGCGGCCGATTCCCGCGGTGGCGTGGATCCCGCTTGCCATCCTGATGTTTCCTTCATCGGAGATGAGCATGATGTTCATCACCTTCATTGGCGCCCTGTTTCCGATCCTGTTGAATACGATCCATGGTGTGGAAGGCGTCGATCCACGGCTGGTGGCAACCGCCCGTTCGCTCGGCACGCGCGGCGCGGCGCTATTCAGTGAAGTGATCTTGCCGGGTGCGGCGCCCGCTATCGTCACGGGTCTGTCGATCGGCATGGGAACCGCGTGGTTCTGTCTCGTCACCGCCGAGATGATCGCCGGTCAGTACGGGATCGGCTATTTCACGTGGGAGTCGTACACGTTGCAGAACTATGCGGACATCGTCGTCGGCATGCTGCTGATCGGCGCGTTGGGTATGGGCAGCAGTGTGCTGGTGAAGCGCGTCGGGCTGGCGCTGATACCGTGGTACCGGATGGAGGCAGCGCAGCGATGAGCACCGAATTGCAAGCGAAACCGCCTGGCCGCATCGACGTACGCGCGTTGAGCGTCGACGTCGGCGTGCGCGAACAGCGGTTCACCGCGCTCGATCAACTGGATTTCAGCGTCGAACCGGGCGAACTCGTCTGCGTACTGGGCCCCTCGGGATGCGGAAAATCCACGCTGCTGGCGGCACTCGCCGGACACGTGGCAGCCAGTGCGGGCGAGATTGTCGTCGACGGCGAGCGGGTCGTGCGCCCGCATCCGGAACGCGGTCTCGTATTCCAGCAGCACACGCTCTTTCCGTGGAAGCGCGTAATCGACAACGTCGCATTCGGCCTGAAGATGAAAGGGCTCCCGGCCGATGAGCGCCACCGTCAAGCCGCCGAGCTGCTCGACCTGGTGGGTTTAAGCGGGTTCGGCACGCGCTATCCGGCGCAATTGTCGGGCGGCATGCAGCAGCGCGTGGAAATCGCCCGCGCGCTGATCAACCGGCCACGCGTGCTGCTGATGGACGAACCGTTCGGCGCGCTCGACGCGCAAACGCGCCGCATGATGCAAACACTGCTGCTCGACGTGTGGACACAGATCCGTACCACGGTGCTGTTCGTCACGCACGATATCGACGAAGCGCTGTTTCTCGCCGACCGCATCCTCGTGCTGTCGCAGCGCCCCGCGCGCATCGTCGCCGATTTGCGCGTCACGTTGAACCGCCCTCGCGACGACGAGACCACGACCGACGCGCAATTCATCGAGATCAAGCGCCATTGCCTCGCGCTGTTGCGCGAAGCAATGGCCTGACGTGTTTCGCGTGCCTGACCGGGTTACCGAAAGCTTCCGCTTCAATCCAGACATCACTCTACACATGACCGATATTTCGCTTCCGCTGACGTTCGACCCCGATTCCCTCGACCCGGAAGCCGCCGAACTTCTGCCGCGATTGGCATCCACGGATGCCGCGGTGCGCCGTATCGCGCTCCTCGCGCTCGCCGACCTTGAAGACGAAGCCCTGCTCGGACCGATTGTCGCCGCGTTGCTCACCGACCTGTCGCCGGACGTTCGCGCGCAGGCCGCCGAGGTGCTCGGTGCGTGGGAGCGCGCCGACGCGGTCAAAGCGCTATGCGAAGCATTGACGGATCGTACGGAAGCGGTGCGCGACGCAGCCGCGCTAAGTCTGTCCAATCTGAAAGATCCCGAATCGGGACCGCTGCTCGCGCCCTACACCACGCATCCCGATCCGTTCGTACGCCAGGCTGCATTGCGCGGTCTGCGCGAATTACGCTACGCGGGAGCGCTGGAACCCGCGCTGGCCGCGCTCAGCGCAAGCGAAGACCCGGTGCGGCTCGAAGCGGTGAGCGTGCTCGGCTGGTTGAAGAGCGAGCAGGCACTTGGCCCCCTCACCGCGGTCGCCGTGAATGATGCGAACGCTGCCGTACGCCGCGCGGCAATCGGAGCGTTGGGTATCGGGGCAGCGGCAACGGAAGAGACCATCGTCGCGTTGCTGGGCTCGCTGCGCGATGCGGCGTGGCAGGTCCGTGAGGAAGCAGCGGCCACCCTCGGCAAACTGCGCGTGTCGGACGCGCGCGATGCGCTGATCGCAGCGCTCGAAGACGACTACTGGCAAGTCCGTTTGCAGGCAGTTCGCGCGTTGGGCAAACTCCGCGACACAGCGGCGAGCACGGCGGTCGCCACACTCCTCACCCACGCGATCAGCAATCTGCGCAAGGAAGCTGCCTTGTCGCTAGGAGAACTGGGCGACGTAGCGTCATTGCCCGCCTTGCACGCCGCCTCGGCCGATGCCGATCCGGAAGTACGCAAGGCCGCCCGCATCGCCTTGACGCAAATCGGAAAGGCGCAACGATGAACGCCCCGGAACACGTCACGGTTCACGCGGCGAGTGGACGATTGTCCCTCACATGGCATGGCGGACACACGCAGTGGATCGACAACGCGACGCTGAGGGAGCGCTGCCCTTGCTCGACATGCCGCCGCCTCGCGCATGCGGGTCACGATGCGCGGGTCGAGCCGCATGTTGCGATCGTCGATATGCAGCCGATGGGATACGGCGTGCAGATCGGGTTCAGCGACGGACACGCGCAGGGTATCTATCCGTGGGAATATCTGGCGGCAATCACCTGAAATGCGGCCTGAAGTGCGGCCTGAAATACAGCCTGAAATACGGCCTGAATGATGGCGCGGTGAAAAAAGCGGCGGCCGTGGAAGGTCGCCGCTTGTCCTAGCGCCGCGAAGACAGCCGCCGCACCACCGACACCAGCGCATCGACTTCATCGCAGGTGTTGTAGAACGCGAGCGACGGCCTCACCGTAGCTTCGACGCCGAAGCGCCGCAAGATCGGCTGCGCGCAATGATGGCCCGAGCGCACCGCAATGCCCTCTTCGTTCAACGCCTGCCCGACTTCCTCGGTCTCGTACCCCTTCAACACGAAGGACAGCACACTGGCCTTGTCGCGCGCCGTGCCGATCAACCGAACCCCCGGCACCGGTTGCAGCACGCTCGTCGCATAAGCCAGCAGATCGTGTTCATAACGCGCGATATTCTCGATGCCCACGCGCTGAACGTAATCGATCGCCGCACCGAGACCGACTGCATCGGCGATATTGCCCGTGCCCGCTTCGAAGCGATTCGGTGGCGGCTGGAACACGGTGCGCTCGAAGGTGACGTCCGCGATCATGTTGCCGCCACCCTGCCACGGCGGCATATCTTCAAGAATCGCACGCTTGCCATACACCACGCCGATGCCGGTCGGACCGAATACCTTGTGACCTGAGAACACGAAGAAGTCCGCGTCGAGCGCCTGCACGTCCACCCGCATGTGCGACACCGACTGCGCGCCGTCGACCAGCGCCTTCGCCCCTGCCCGATGCGCGAGTTCGACGATCTCCTTGACCGGCACCACGGTGCCCAATGCGTTCGACACCTGCGTGACCGACACGATCTTCGTGCGGTCATTGAGCAGCCGCCGGTATTCATCGAGCAGAACCTGGCCACTGTCGTCCACTGGAATCACGCGCAGCTTCGCACCCGTTTGTGCGGCAAGCTGCTGCCACGGCACGATATTGGCGTGATGCTCCAGATGCGAGACGATGATCTCATCCCCCTCGCCCACATGCTTCACACCCCACGTCTTCGCGATCAGGTTGATCGCTTCGGTAGTGCCGCGCACGAAGATGATTTCTTCCGGCGACGCCGCGCCGATGAAACGCTGCACCTTGCTGCGTGCGGCTTCGTACGCATCCGTGGCGCGGCCGGCCAGCGCATGAGCCGCCCGATGGATGTTCGAGTTTTCATGCGCGTAGAAATATGCGAGCCGATCGATGACCGCCTGCGGTTTGTGCGTGGTCGCGGCATTGTCGAACCACACCAGCTGACGGCCGTTCACACGCTCCTGCAGAATCGGAAAATCCCGCCGAATCGCATTCACATCGAAGGGCGGATGGGCCGACGGCCCGGCATGCGGCACGCCATCTGCCGCGCGAGGCGTTTGCGCAGCAAAACGCGCCCCCTCATTCAGATCCAGAAAATAATGCGAACGACTGCCGTGCTCCGCCGGCGTCGTTCCCGGCGTAGCCGTCTGTGCGGCTGCCGGCCGGTCGTACGGGAAGCGCTGCTCCGCGAGCGGTTCGTCAACGCCTGGCAAACCGAACGATTGCGCGCTCACCTCATGCCAGCCCGGCACCACGATATCCGGCGACGTCGAACCCGAAGTCTGAGCTTGCGCGGCTTCGCCAAGGAAATAGAACGGCGATGCGGACCCCGCCGACACTGGCGACGCCAATGACGCGCCGCCCGCCGGCGGACGTTGCACACCGTGCCCCTCAGGCACGCCCAGCGCCGCGCCGCCAAAGCGCGGGTCGAGCGCCGGCGCAACGCTCACCGCGCTATCGGGTAAGCCGTTCTGCGCAAGTGCATGTGGCGCCAACGCGGGCGCGCGGTTACCCAGCGACAGGACATGGGTGGGCGCCGAGGGCAACAGGTTGCCACCCGGCACATGCCCTTGCGGCAACCCGGCACCTGGCACGCCGGTACCCGTGCCGCCCGGCCCAGCGAGCGGCGAACCGGCCGGTGCCGGATTGCTGATCTCGCTGGTGACAGGCGCCGTAAGCGGCAGCGTGGCGACCACGCCGGACGCGCCTCCTGGCTGTGGCGCATTGCCCGGCAGCGCCGAGAAAAACGCATTGGCGAGCGACGCCAATGTGGCAGGGTCAGGCAAACCCGCGGGCGGACCCGTCGGCACATCGTGCGGCAGGACGCTGTTCATGGGCTTACTTGTAGGTGTCTGGGTAGTCATGGTACTTGCCGATCTCCACGTCATCGAGAACCGCCAGCGCGTCCGGCGAATGCACCGCGAGCGAGCAATAGAGCGAGATCAGATACGAAGCGATCGCATGATTGTTGATGCCCATGAAGCGAACCGACAGACCCGGACCCTGTTCGCCGGCCACGCCCGGCTGGAACAGGCCGACCACGCCCTGGCGCTTGTCGCCCACGCGCAGCAGCAGGATTTTGGTCTTGCCGTCGGCAACCGGCACCTTGTCCGACGGAATCAGCGGAATGCCGCGCCACGTCAGGAACTGCGAGCCGAACAGGCTGACCGTCGGCGGCGGCACGCCGCGGCGCGTGCATTCACGGCCAAACGCGGCGATCGCGAGCGGATGAGTCAGAAAGAATGCCGGCTCCTTCCATACCCTGGTCAGCAATTCGTCGAGATCGTCCGGAGTCGGCGCGCCGGTCAGCGGAAACACGCGCTGCTCTTCGGCTACGTTCGCGAGCAGGCCGTAATCCGGGTTGTTGATCAACTGGCTTTCCTGCAACTCCTTGATCGTTTCGATCGTGAGGCGCAGTTGTTCCTTGATCTGATCGTGCGGACTGCTGTACAGATCCGAGATCCGCGTGTGGACGTCCAGCACGGTGCTGACCGCATTCAGGAAGTACTCGCGCGGCTGCTCTTCGTACGGCACGAAAGTGCGCGGCAGGATGCTTTCATCTTCGCGCGCGGTGCAGGCCGCCTTGACGGCTTCCGGATTCTTCACCTGATTCAGACGATAGATGCCCGCCTCGACCGGCAGCCATTGCAGCAGATGGGTGAGCCAGCGCGGCGTAATCGTGGCGAGTTGCGGAACGGTTTTGGTGGCATTGGCTAGTTGCCGTGCTGCGGTATCGCCGAGCGCCGTCAGGCCGCCCACTGTTGCTGTCATCTGAAGCTCCGGGGTTGATAGAAGAAAAACGGGAAAGCTTATGAACGAAAGTGATTATCGGAAGGCGCCCCCAGCCGTTCAACATGCTATAGACGGCAAAGAGGCGGTCTAAAGGGGCGACGCCGGATCGGCGAAAGCGGAATGCGGGCGCGTGGCCAGACTCAAACCGTCAGATGGATGGCTGAGCAGGCGCTCGATGGGCACGTTGAAAGCGCGGGCCAGCTTGTCGAGCGTGACAATCGACGCGATCGCAGAACCGCGCTCGGATCTCCCCGACATAAGACCGATTGAGTCCGGCGTGCTCGGCCAGCTGCTCCTGCGACCAGCCGGACGCCTCGCGAAGGCGTCGCACCGCCGCGCCGAAGTCCCTGACGAGCACGCTCATCGCGCCGCTCCGGCCGCTGCGGGTTCCGCATTCGCGCTTGCATACGAGTTTGCCCCCGCGTCCGCCTGCACATCTGGCTGACCGCGCGGCGCGCGCTCACGAACCGCCGCCGCGCCGGTGCCCTCGTTGCGCGACACGGCCTGCGTCACATGCGTACCCGGCGCGACGTCCTGCGTGAGCCACACGTTGCCGCCGATCACCGAACCCTGTCCGAGCGTGACGCGGCCAAGAATGGTGGCGCCCGCGTAAATCACGACGTCGTCTTCGACGATCGGATGACGTGCATGGCCCTTTTCCAGGTGCCCCTGCGCATCGCGCGGAAAGCGTTTCGCACCCAGCGTGACCGCCTGATAGACCCGCACGCGTTCGCCGATGATGGCCGTTTCGCCGATCACCACGCCCGTACCGTGATCGATGAAGAATCCCGCGCCGATCCGCGCGCCAGGATGAATGTCGATACCGGTTTGCGCATGCGCGAGTTCGGCGATGATGCGCGCCAGCAGCGGCAGCCCGAGCCCATAGAGCTCGTGCGCGAGCCGATGGTGGATCATCGCCAGCACGCCGGGATAGCACAGCAAGACTTCATCCACGCTGCCCGCCGCCGGGTCGCCGTGAAAGGCCGCCAGCACGTCGCTATCGAGCAGGCTGCGAATCGCCGGCAAACGCGCCGCAAACGCACGCACCGCGATGCCGGCCTGCGCCTCGATCGTGGCGGCGGGCGGCGGTTGATGACGGCTGCGGTAGTGCAACTCCAGCCGCGCCTGGCTCAGCAACGCATGCAGCGCGGCGTCGAGCGCGTGCCCGACGTAAAAGTTTTCACTTTCCTGACGCAGGTCGGCCGGGCCCAGCCGCATCGGAAAAAGCACGCCTTTCAGCGTATCGATGATCTCCGAGAGCGCTTCGCGCCCCGGCAATTCGCGCCCGCCCGGTTCGAGCGAGCGCTTCTGCACTTCGCGCCATTGCTGGCGGACCGTCTGAAGCGCGTGGACAATTTCATCGACATCAAACACAGCCACAGCGGTTACTCCCCGTAAAGTGCAGCGCGAACGATCAGGCCGTCAGTCCTGAATCCACGGCAACCCATGAAAGCGCCAACCATTGCTGGCGCCGCGCCGTTGCGCGCCGTCCAGTTCCCCTTCGAAACCTTCCAGAACGTTGAACACCTGTGTGAAGCCGGCTTTCGCCGCGGCCTCGGCAGCCAGCGCCGAGCGGTTGCCGCTGCGGCACAGCAGCAGCACGACGGCCTCCTTGCCGGTCTTCGCTTCGAGTTCACGCACGAAGCGCGGATTGCGCGTCAGGCTCGTGCCGGTCGCCCACGCGACATGCACGCTGTCCGGCACGAGTCCGACGAATTTGCGTTCTTCGGCGCTGCGCACGTCCACCAGCACGGCGTCGCCGGCCTGGACGAGCGCCCACGCATCCTGCGGCGACACGCCGCCGGCATAAGGCAAACCGGCCGCGGCGGCTTGCGAACGGGCGGCTTCCAGCAATGCATGAGTGGGTCGTTCTGCGATTTCAAGCGTCATGATGTCTCCTTCGATGTCGCGCGAATCGGTAGGCGCGGGTCTAAGCCATCTGCGAATGCAACCGCCTATAGCCATCAGAAGACACTATGAAAGAGAGTTAGCAGAAGCCGAACCAATTAATTGTGATTTCTAAAGAAGCATCGGTTCGGTCGCTCCTGCTTGGAGCCGCCCCGCCCGCTCGCTGCGGATGTGCCGCGCCCGTGCCGGCGCGCGGATCATTCCCTTGGGACCTCGAGCGGTACGACAAACATGCCGGCGGTGTATTCCATATGGAAATAGCCGCAGCGTGCGTAAGCCGCAATGCGTTCGAGCCGCTCGGGTGATGGGGGGGTGTAGGCCGCGGCAGCCGCCCTGTCTGAAGATTGCTCAGACAGGACGGACGCGCGTTTTGACCATTGCTTCTGCAGGCTTCGCACAGGATGCCGCAGTCCGCCCCAGATAAGCGTCGCTGAAAGTGTGGTCATGCGAGCTCCGTCGATTCATTGCGATATGAATGAATCTAGCGACCTGGATACGGAATCGCAAACAAGCTTTTGTGGATTGGTTTTCGAAGAAAGGCCCTATAGCTCAGCTCGATTTATAGACCGTGCGACGGCGCCTGACCGTACCAGTAGCTGCACTGATGCGCGGTGTACGCGTCGTAGGTGTTCGAGACCGGATAACCGAAGTCGAGCGTGCGCCGCGTCGCCGGGGTGTACAACGGCCAGCTCGCCACCGTGCTGCCCGAATTCGGATTACCGGTGTGCGCGAAACTGGCCAGCGCGGCCGTCATCGCTCCCGATAACGTCGCCTGGTTCGCCGTGGGACTCGGGATCAGTTGCCACCAGTAGTCGAGATCCGACGAGTGAAAGGCGCCGTAGTTCATCGCGGCGGGCGGCAGCACTGAAATCAGGCTGTGCACGCTATAGGGCGCGGGATCGGAAAAGCGATACATGTACACCGCCGGAGAATACTTCGCGAGGTTGTCGGCGTCCTGCATTTCGCCGCAGGTGAACAGGTAGTCGCCGGTTGCTTTGGCGAGCGCCTGACCCGGCGACGAAAACTGGCTTGCCGGATAGAGCGCTGCGGTCGCGGCGCCGGAAACGCCGAGGAAGCCCTGGATCGCCGCTTCGTAGCCCGAAGCAGTCACGGGCTTGCCTTGCGCATCGAATGCCGCGGCGACGAAATACGTCCCCTCGTCTTCCGTGAAACCCGACATGACCGGCACGCGGTTGTACTGGCCGCTGGCGAATGCCGCGCTTGTCGAACCCGGCAGCACCTTGCCGTCGATCGTTGCATACCAGGCGACAGGGTTGCCCTGCAACAGCGCGGATGCCGGCAGATTACGCAGGCAGGTCGCGCTGGACGGGTCGGTGCAGCCCCACGTTTTGGCGTAGCCGACGCCATCCGTCTCGGCCTGCTGCAAGCTCTCCTGCTGCCGGCTGAAACCGCCGCTCTGCGCGACAGCCTTCGCAAACAATCCGGCCGAACCCGGCGAAGCAAGTTGCACGTACACGGAATGGCCACCGGCCGAATCGCCGAAGATCGTCACGTTCGTAGGGTCGCCGCCGAACGCCGCAATATTCTTCTGCACCCAGGCGAGCGCGGCGGTCTGATCCATGATGCCGTAGTCGCCGGTCGCGCCATTGGGGTCTTCCGCCGCAAGCACCGGATGCGCGAGAAAACCAAACGCATTGAGGCGATAGTTGATGGTCACCACGATCGCATTCGCCTTCAAAGCAAGCGCGCTGCCATCGGTCGCCGCGCCGGAGCCGAGAATGAAACCGCCACCGTGAATCCAGAACAGCACGGGCAAGGCCGTTGTGCCTGCGGTCGTACCGGGTACATAGACGTTGACGAAGAGACAGTCCTCACTGCCGGTCGGGGCCGCCGCCGTCCCTTGCACACAGACTGAGCCGACGTGCGATGCGTCGTACGGACTGCTCGCATAGGCCGCGGCGGGCGCGGGCGGTTTCCAGCGCAACGCGCCGGTCGGCGGCGCCGCATAACGCAGGCCAAGGAACTCGCGCACACCGTTGGCGACGATGCCCTTGACCTGTCCCTGCTGGGTCGCGACGACGCTCGGGTCGGCGGGTGCCGGGCTGTGGACGCTGCCGCCGCACCCCAGCATGATGAGTGGAATCGTGACTGCGATGAGCCATTCCATGGCTCGCCGATGATAGGCGTTCATGCTTGTCTCCAGATGTCCGGGAAGGCGCAACCGCCTGACGCGTGCCCCGGACCGGATTCACTTGGCGGTTTGAGATGAATGGCGCTCAATCACCGTAGCGCCGCGCATTCAGTCCTGCCGCAGCAGGACTAGAACAGCGTGCGGATGCCCACGCGCACCGCAGTCGACGACTGCCCCGTGCCGACGTACATGCCATTGGCAAATACCGGCGCTGCCCCGCCGCCGAGGAAAACCGGCGCCGCGCCACCCGACGCGCGCAGATAGGTCGCGCTCGTATAGACATCGGTGCGCTTCGACAGCGCATAGTCGAGCAGCAGCGTGCCGTTCTGCCACTTCTGCGAACCGAGCTTGCTGTACCAGTAGCCGCCCATCAGCGTCGTGGCCGGGGTCAGCTGGAACACTTCGTTGATTTCGTAGGTTGGCATCGAACCGTTGTCGTGACCGATGCGGAAGTGCGTGTCGGTGAACAGCAGCCGCGTCAGGCTCCGGCCGAAGCGATAGCTGCCGCCCACCCCGAAGCTGCTAACGCTGCTCGCCAGTACTGGCGCGCCAGGCAGATCGGGAAAGAACGTGGTGCCGGCCTGGCTCGGCCCATTCAGGCCGAGATCGTGCGTGTCGGTGTACGCGGCGCCGAGATTCAGCGGGCCATTCGAATAGCGCAGCCCGAACGCAATCACACGCCCTGTTCCCGCCGATACGGATTGCGAAGGAAATGCATACAGCGCGCCTGCTTGCAATCCCAGATAGTTCGGCGACGTGTACTTGACTGCGTTGTTGATATGCAGCGTGCCCGCAAGGTGATCGAAGTCGCCTGGGTGCCACGAGTACTGCCCGGCAACCTGCCCCATCGCAAACTGCGTGAGGTTGTCCCAGAAGAAGTCGTACTGCTTGCCGAGCGTGAATCTGCCGTAGGTCTGATTCTCGACGCCCAACCACGCCTGACGGCTAAACAGCACGCCCGATTGCACCATCGTGCCCGAGTAGAGATTGAAGCCGTTCTCCAGATCGAACACGACTCGTGTGCCGCCGCCGATATCCTCCACCCCGCGCAGGCCCCAGCGATTCGACTGGATCGACCCGTCGTTGGCGACGAAATTCGAATGGCCGTTCACGTTGCTGAAGTAGGTAATGCCCGCATCGATAATCCCGTACAGCGTCACGCTGCTTTGCGCATGGGCCATCTGGCTGCTCAAGGCCAGTACTGCGGTTGCGCTTAAGCTCAAGGCAAACTTTTTCATTACTCGTCTCCAATGTTTTATTTTTAAAAGGCAAAGCGTCGCCCTCCCCCGCAAAAGGGAAATCGGTTCCTGTGTGGAACTGCCCGGCGGGCCGCCGGGCGCAACTGATAGCCGGGTTTGGCGGTTTCTAGCCGCTAACCGTTGAACCGGTATAAGGTCGAATCAATGCGAAAGCGGATCTCATCGCTCAGGCCGTTACTCACCACCAGATAGCGCTGACCGTCTTCGACGAAACTGGCGGCATCCGTCGCACCCGAGGTCGCGAAGTCGCCCACCAGTTCGAAACAGGCATCCCGCCATTGGAATATCTCCGACTGCTGCATGACCACCGGTGCTTTAGGCGTGCCCGTGATAAAGCACGCACGCACCAGATAACGTCCCTCTTTACCGTCGATCAAACACAGTTCGCGTCCGCCTGGGCCGCCCAGCATCTGCCGCTCGACAAACTGCGCGCCGTCGAATCGATAAAGCGTGGTGTGGTTGAGCAGGTTCGCGTGCACCATCCAGAGCGCACCGTCGGCTTCGAAAAAGCGGAATGCACGGCCGCCGTTCTCGCTGAAGGTTTGCAGCGGCACAAACTTCTCTCCGTTCCAACGATTCACCGACGATCCGCTGACGTGATCCGCATACGCGAGATAGTGCTCGCCGGCAAACGACACGAACGCGAAGTTGTAGCCCCACTGTCCGTTGAAGTTCTGAAACGGCACGAAGAGTTCGCCATTCCACTCGAACAGACACGATTCGCGTGGATGTTTCGGCTCGACCCCGTCGACCACCACGCCTTGCGACAGCCCGAGGAAATGACGCGAGTCGAACGAGAATGCCGTCCACTGTTTCGCCGCGAATGCCGGAAATCTTTGCAACGGCACCCATGCGCCGGCAACGCGTTCATACACCACCGCGTCGGTATCGAGATCGTACGGTCCGTTGCCGCTTCGAACGCCGGCCGCCGCGAGAAAGCGCCGGCCGTCGATCTCGAAGTACTCGAGGTCTTCGCCGCCAGGCAAGGCCAGCGCTTCATGCTCGACGAAACGGCCGTCCTGCCAGCGGTAGATGGGCGCTTCCATATCGCTGTCGCCACCGTTCATGTAGGGCGCTTCACCCGCCACATCGCGCGCGAGTTGCGGCACGCCGAGAAAGGTGCCTTCGTTCGTCGTAAAGACTTCGACCGCGCGCGCGCCGCTAGTCGGCAGTTGCTGAAGTGCTGTGAGCAAGCCCGCGCCCAACTCAGTTTTTGCCATGACTGGCTTCTCCCAACTCCGAACCCGTGACCGGGAACGGCGCAGTCGACATGATCTGTCCAGCTTCTTTCTCTCGCGGCCGCAGAACATTGGACAGACACAGACCCAACGCCGCGCCCACCGCGAGAATCGCCGCCAGTATGAAAAGTGTTTCGAACGACAGATGCTGCGACAGCAGCACGCCGCCGACCACCGGCCCGACGATCGAACCGATGCGTCCGATCGCGAGAGTCCAACCGACCCCGGCCGCCCGTACGTTGGCCGGAAACAGATAGCTGGCAATCGCCGGAAACGTCAATTGGCCGCCGACCAGAAAGGCGCCGACCGCAAACAGCATCGCCAGCGCGATATTCCCCGCACCGATGATCTGACCCAGCGCCACCGTCAACACCGCGCCGCCCAGAAAGGCAATCGCCACGGGCATAAACGGTCCACGTTTGCCGACCAGGGTCGAGATCACCAGCGCGCCGCCGATGGCTCCCAGATTGAGCAACACCGAACCGAGCGCGGCACGGCCCGGTTCTACGCCGTTCATGTTGAGAATGGTCGGCATGAAGCTAACCAGGAAACCCGACAGGATCATGCTCGACAGCACGCTGACCCACAGCGCCAACGTGGCCGGGAACCGGCCGTCGGCAAACATGCTGCCGACTACATTCAGACCGCTCGCCGCCGCATGCTGCCGTGCCGCCACTCGTTCAGCATGGCTGACGGTTTGCGCCGGAATCACGAGAAGCACCGGGATCAGCGCGAGCAAAGCGAACGTGCCGCCCATCACGAACACGAACGGCCAGCCAAAGCGCACCATCAACGCCGCGGTGATCGCACCGCCCACCACCGCGCCGAGCGGAAAACCGATAAACATCAGGATCACCAGCGAAGAACGGCGCTGCGGCGAACTGCTCTCGGCGGTGATCGCGGCCACGGGCGGAATGGCGCCGCCCATGCCGAGGCCGCCGATAAACCGCAGCGTGGCCAGCATCGTCGCCGACGTGGCGAACGCACAGCCGAGCGTGAAAATGCCGGTGACAGCAAGCGCAAGCAGCAGCATCGGCCGGCGCCCGAAACGATCCGCCAGCGGCCCGACGATCAGCGAGCCCAGCACCGTGCCGATAAAGCCTGCTCCAAACACGCGGCCGAGCGTTGCGTGATCGATCTGCAATGACTTCGCGAGCAACGGCGCGACGAACGACAGCATCAGCGTGTCGAAGCCGTCGATCATCGATACCGCGAAGCACACCAGCGTGATACGCAGCACGTTGCTGACCGGCGGACCCGCCGACGGCTCTAGTGCGAGTGGATTCATGAAGCCTGTCTCCTTCATCAAGGGCGTTTTGTTATGGCCCGCGCGGGCGCCCATGCGCGCGGGTGTCGGTGCGGCGTCCGTCGTTACGACTGCACGGCGCCCGGGAAAGTCACGTTCGTAAAGCCGGGGATCTCAACCTTTTGCGGTCGATTGCCGTTGCTGTACAACTGATCGACGATGTAATCCGCGACGCAGTTGGACAGCAGTTGAGTCGGGTCTTCCATGATGCGGCGCAGACGCGCCGTAGTCGCATCGCGGTCGCCGATCGAGGTGATGGGCGGCATGCCGCCGGGCGGTGCCGGATCGAAGTCATACGGCGTCTGCTCGGGAAACAACGCACGCGCGACCTCGATACTGGCACGCGTGTTGAGCCACAAATCCCGATACGTACGCTCCAGTTCGGCCATGCCCGCGGCATCCGGCAGTTCGGCGACCGAGAACGACGGTGCATGCGGTGCGATAAACACGCGCTCCGGCAACAGCACGCGATTCGACGCGCACCACACCAGATAGCACATGTTGTTGGAGCCCCACGTCACGCCGGCAGTCGGCCTGCCCGAGCGGCCGCTGACGAGCACCATCAGGCGGTTCCAGTCGAGCGCCTGGGCACGCAACCAGTTGCCGATGCGATAGACGATGTCGAGAAACGCGAGCCCGAAGGTGGCGAACATCACGTCGTTCATCGGCACCGGGAACGCGCTCGTGGACGGCGCGGCGAAGTACTCGTCGTTCAGACGGTCGAAGCTCAGCAGCGCGTGATCTTTCTCGATCCGCTCGAGCAGATCGATGGTGACGCCGCAGGTATAGTCGACGAGATCGGCGATCTTCTGTTCGTGGCCAGCGAAACTATCGACCGCGACGTGATCGCGCCACAACGCCAGTGAGTTCGCCGCGCGGGTTTGCTGCGCGTGAGTGCGCAGGTTCGACGCGTCGCGTTGCCAGGCGGTGTCGTGCGGCGCCAGTTCGCGCATCCGCGCAAGATAAGCCAGCGCCAGCGGCAGATGCGATACCGCCGTCAACTCGATGAAGCCGCGCGTCGATTTGCGAAAGCTCTCGATCGTCGGCGCACGCCCCGCGCCGGGAAACAGCACGATATCGCTGCCGGTCGACACCAGCAATGGATCGTCCGCCTGCTGCTGCGCCATCTGCTGCGTCAGGTGCGCGCCGATGCTCTGCGGGTCCGATGTGAACGCGCGAAACAGACCGGCAAACGCTGCGTTGGGTTGGTAGGGCATAGTTGGGTAAATACCGCCTCAGTAATCGAACAGTCGCGCGGGATTATCGGCCAGGATCATCTTGTGCACCGCCGGATCGCCGGTCCATGCGCCGAGCAGATTCAGCAATTCGCCGGTGTCGCGCGTCGAATCGGGAATATGCGGCCAGTCCGAACCCCAGATCACTTTTTGCGGCGCGGCCTTGATGATCGCTTCGGCCATCGGCGCCACGGCTTCGTAGCCGCGATGTTTGGCGATCCGGTACGGCGCGCTGAGTTTAAGCCAGCAGTTGCCGTCTTTCAGCAAGCTGAGCAGGCGGTCGAAATCCGCTTGCGTGAGGCCGTCTTCTTCGAGCATGTAACCCATGTGATCGATGACGAAATCGGTCTGTACGTCAGCGAGAAACGGGACCAGATTACGCACCACCCAGCCCGGCGCATAGAACTGCACGTGCCAGCCAAGGCTCGCGCACAGGCGGGCCATGCGGGTGATGTACTGCTGGATTTCAGCGGTCGGCAGCCCGGAACGCGCAAACAGGTCAAGCCGCACCGCGCGAACGCCGGCTTGGTGGAAACTGTCGAGCGTTGCCGCGTCCGTGCCCTCCTCGATCATCACGACGCCGCGCGCGATCGAACCAGCCACGTGCAGCGCGTCGATCAGACAACGATTGTCGGTGCCGTAGAAACTCGGCTGCACGATCACGAAGCGCTTCAGTTGCAGCACGCTCATCATCTGCAGATAGTGCGCAAGTTTGCCGTCCGGCAGCGTGTAGTGCGGATGCTCGACCTTTGGATATTTGTCTTCGGGACCGAACACGTGCATGTGTGCGTCGCACGCGAGCGCCGGCATGTTGAACGACGGCCGCGACAGCGTCTCGTAGTCGCGCATCGGCGTGGAAATCAGCGGGGTTTCTGCCATGATCTGAAAGTAAAGGTTCGAATTAAAGTTGACGTGCCTGTTCGACGCGCTCGCGCAGCGCCGCCAGATAAACATCGCTGTCGATGCCGGCAAAGACGAAGGGCGCGGCGCCTTCGCGGCGCAATTCATTGAGCGCCTCGCATTCCGGCATGCCGCCCACGATCACCACCTTGCCGTGCCGCTGCGCCGCGGCGATCACCTCGCGGCATGCCGCCACGACCTCGGGATGGGCCGATTCGCCGGTGTGGCCCAGATCGGCGGAGAGATCGTTGCAACCGAGCGCCAGTACGTCGACGCCTTCGACCGCCGCGATGGCATCGGCCGCTTCGACACCGGCACGGCTTTCGATCAGGACCTTAAGCACGGTCGCGTCGTTCAGGCGCCGGTTGAGTTCGCGAGCGGGAAGTTTTTCGAAATTGACGTACGGCAGCGTGGCCAGTTGCGAACGCTGGCCGAGCGGCGGAAACCGCGTGGCAATCACCGCGTCGCGCGCCTGCCCGGCGGTCTCGACACGCGGCACGATGATGCCGAGCGCGCCGCCATCCAGCACGCGGTTGATCGTGCCGTAGTCGCGTTCCGGTACCCGCACCCACGGCATCAGGCCGAGGTCGACCGCGCATGAGCACAGTTGCGACACGGTATCGACCGGCAGCGAGCTATGTTCCATGTCCACCCAGATCGTGTCGTAGCCGGCCGCTTTGGCCCAGCGGACCGCATCCGTTGTGCGCGAGGCGCGAATTCCCAGCGCAATGATCTTGTGTCGCGCGCGCAGGCGTTCGACCAGTTCCGCACCGTTCATGCTGTCTCCGTCGTTATGTAGGTGGAAGACAGTATCGCCCGGGAAACAGTTTTGATTTATTCTCCAAATCAAGGTTATTGATTTACAGAGCAAATCAATGAATATCCGTCATCTGGAGTTTTTCGTGGTGCTGGCGCAGGAGCTGCATTTCCGCCGCAGCGCCGAGCGGCTGGGCATTACGCAGGCGCCCTTGAGTCTCGCGATCCAGTCGCTGGAGACTGATCTGGGTGCGCGGCTCTTCCACCGCACGCGCCGCTCCGTCGCGCTGACCGAGGCGGGGTTGGCGTTGCTGGACGACGCACGGGCGATTCTCGCGCGCATCGAACACGCGAAGGAAAGCGTCTGGGAAACCGTGAGCGGCGACGTTGGGCGGCTGCGGGTCGGCTTTACCAACGCATCGACACTGTCGCCGTTTTTCCCCAAGCTGATTCACGCGTACCGGACGCAACGTCCGAAGGTCAACATCACGCTGCTGGAGTTGTCCTCGTCCCGGCAGATCGAGGCAGTCGAGCAGCGCGAAATCGATGTCGGCCTGTTGCGGATGCCCGAAAGCGTGCCCCCTGCCGATCTGGTGTTCACGCCGCTGATGGAAGAGCCGCTCGTGCTCGCCATGCATGCCCGTCATCGGCTCGCCAAGGCGTCATCGATCAAGCTTAAGGATCTGCGCGACGAACCGTTCATCGCCTATCCGCGGCAAGCTGGCGTCGCGGTCTATGAAAAGACGGTCGCGTTGTGCGCGAAGCGCGGGTTCGAACCTCAGGTGGTCCAGGAGGCGCAGCAGGCTTCCACGCTGATCGGGTTGACCGCGACCGGGCTCGGCATTGCACTCGTACCGTCTACGCTGCAGGCCATCGCGCTGCCGGGGGTGGTGTTCAGACAGCTGGACGAGACCGACACCACCACGACGTTGTACATTGTGCACCGCCGTGGCGACGCCAACGCGCGCGCGATGCAGTTTGTGGCGTTAGCGCAGGGGCTTCGGCAGGTTGCCACGAAAGCCGCCCGTAGCGCACACGGAGCATCCTCCGTGCCGGGCTGATGACCCATGCCTGTGTTGCCGGCGCGGCGCGCGATGCGGTACCTGCGGGGACTTGAAGTCGCGGTCGCTGCGAACGCATGCGCCGCCCGCGAGCATCACCGCGCCTTACGCCGCCACGCTGACACGCGCGGGCACCGCCACGTCCGCGCGGCACACCGTTCAGAGCGATCTGGCGCACGGCCATAACGGCAATGGGAACGATCGCCCCGTATGGCACACCGGTCGGTTTTCGCCAATAATGGCCCCACATCCACTACTGGACGAGGGCAGCCATGCGCTACAGCCCCGAGGCCATCCGCACCATCGCCCTGGTCGGGCATGCTGGATGCGGCAAGACATCCCTGATCGAAGCGCTGCTGCACCGCGGCGGCGCAATACACACGCCCGGCAGCGTGGAGCGCGGCACTACGGTGTGCGATTTCGACCCGCTCGAACGCAAATACCACCACTCGCTGAGTTCCGCCCTCGCCCACCTGCACTACCTGGATACCCGTATTTATCTGCTCGATACGCCGGGCTACGCGGATTTTTCCGGGCTGTCGATCAGTGCCCTGCCTGCCGTTGAGACGGCCGCCATTGTCATCAATGCCCAGACCGGCATCGAAATGACCACCCGCCGCATGATGGCGTGGGCGCAGGAACGCAAGCTGTGCAGAATGATCGTCGTGAATGGCATCGATGGCGAAAAGGTCGATCTCCCGGCGCTCCTGACGCAAATCCAGGAGGCCTTCGGCAAGGAATGTCTGCCCATCAATCTGCCCGCGCAGCGCGGCCACCAGGTGGTGGACTGTTTTTTCAACCCGGCCGGCGAAGCCGATTTCCTTTCCGTTGACGCTGCGCACACGGCGCTGGTCGATCAGGTGGTCGAGATCGACCCCGCCTTGATGGAGCTTTACCTGGAACAAGGCGAAGCCATCAGCCCCGAGCAGTTGCACGAACCCTTCGAACGGGCGCTGCGCGAAGGTCACCTGGTGCCGGTTTGTTTTACGTCGGCGGCTAACGGCGCGGGCATTGCGGAATTGCTCGACGTGTTCGTCCGGCTGCTGCCCAATCCGATGGAAGGCAACCCGCCGCTCTACTATCGCGATGCCGGCGGCCGCCAGCAAGTCGCACGTGCCGAACCGGCACCTGACAAGCATGTCCTCGCCCATGTCTTCAAGATCGTCGTCGACCCTTATATCGGCAAGATGGCCGTATTTCGCGTGCATCAGGGCACAATCAGGCGCGACAGCCAGCTTTATATCGGCGATGGGCGCCAGCCGTTCAGGGTCGCCCATCTCATGATGCTGCAGGGCAAGGAACACGTGGACGTCCCGCAGGCCGGTCCGGGCGATATCTGCGCCACTGCCAAGGTCGACGAAATCGGCTTCGATGCCGTGCTGCACGACGCCGCCGAAGACGGCAACATTCACCTGAGCCCGCTCGACTTTCCCACCCCTATCTACGGTCTGGCAATCGAACCGGCGCGCCGCGGCAACGAGCAGCGCCTCTGGGAAGTCCTGCAAAAGCTGAGCGCGGAAGACCCTTGCCTGATCATCGACCACCCGGACAGCACCAACGAAACCGTGGTGCGAGGGCTCGGCGAGTTGCACTTGCGCGTGATGCTGGAACGGCTAGCCGAGCAGTACAAGCTCGAGGTCGTGACGCGGCCGCCGAAGATCGCCTATCGGGAAACGATCGGCACCAAAGCCGAGGGACATTGCCGTCACAAGAAGCAAACCGGCGGCGCCGGGCAATTCGGCGAAGTGATGTTGCGCGTCGAGCCGCTGCCGCGCGGAGCGGGTTTCGAATTCGTCGACGCCGTCAAGGGCGGCGCGATTCCCGGCCAGTTCATGCCAGCCGTGGAGAAAGGCGTGCTGCAGGTCATCGACAGCGGCCCGCTGGCCGGCTTCCCGATGCAGGACGTGCGCGTCACCGTCTTTGACGGCAAGAGCCATCCGGTCGACTCGAAGGAAGTGGCCTTCGTTTCCGCCGGCCGCAAGGCCTTCATCGACGCGGTGCTGAAGGCACGGCCCGTGCTGCTCGAACCCATCGTGGACATCGAGGTGATGACACCGGAAACCGCGATGGGCGACATCATTGGCGACCTGTCCGCCAAGCGTGGGCAGGTGCATGGCACACGCACGGCCGCCGGCAATGCCGTGGTGGTTGCGGGCCAGGTGCCCTTGTCCGAACTCAACGACTATCAGTCGCGTCTGAATGCGATTGCCGGCGGCCACGGTCACTACACTATCCAGCTCAGCCATTACGATCCGGTGTCCCCCGCTCAACAGGAACGGATGGCGTCGCAGTATAAAAAACAGGGCGACGACGCGGCGCCATGAATGGTCACCGCAAACGCCTGCCGCTCAGTCCTGGAAGTAGTTCAGGCCGAGCGCGCTTTTCACCTCGGACACCGTCGCGCCTGCCACCTCTCGCGCACGCATCGTCCCGCGCCGCAAAACGTTCAGCACCTCCGCACGGTCGGTTGCGAACTCGCGGCGGCGCTCCCGGATCGGTGCGAGCATCGCTTGCAGGCGGTCGTTGAGCAGACGCTTGACCGCACTGTCGCCAAGACCGCCGCGGCGGTAGTGCGCTTTCAGTTCGTCGACCATCGGTACGTCCGGCTCGAACGCATCGAGGAACGCGAACACAACGTTGCCTTCAACCTGCCCCGGATCGCTGACGCGCAGATGGTTCGGGTCGGTGTACATGTCGTTCACGGCCCGGGTGATTTCATCCGGGCTCGCACCCAGCGCAATGGCGTTACCCAGTGACTTGCTCATCTTGGCTCTGCCGTCGATGCCGGGTAGCCGCGCCACCTGCGAGAGAACGGCTTCGCACTCCACCAGCACCTGCCAATCGACCGTGTTGTTGAAACGGCGCACCAGTTCATTGGTTTGTTCGATCATCGGCAACTGATCGTCGCCGACGGGCACGCGTGTCGCCTTGAATGCCGTGATGTCGGCGGCCTGGCTGACCGGATAGGTCAGAAAGCCCGCGGGAATATCCCGTTCGAAACCGCGAAGCACGATTTCCGCCTTGATGGTCGGGTTGCGTTCGAGGCGCGCGACTGTCACGAGATTGAGCAGGTACTGAGTCAGTTCCGCGAGCTCCGGCACCTGCGACTGGACGACGATGGTTGATTTGGCAGGGTCGATACCGACGGCGAGATAGTCGAGCGCCACCTCGATGACGTTTTCCGTGACCTTCTGGTGCCGGCCGACGTTGTCGGTCATGGCCTGCGCATCGGCTAGCAGGAGGAACTGCTGCGCTTCGTGCTGGAGCTGCACGCGCGAGCGCAGCGATCCAATGTAGTGGCCAAGGTGCAGCGGACCGGTTGTGCGGTCGCCAGTGAGGATAACCGACTGCTTTGCATGTGACATGGTGAGCTCAGTGTTTGAGGACACCGCCAGCCATGCGCGCGCGAAAACGAAAATGCCGCCAGGACTGGCGGCATCACGTTGTAGATATACGTACGGAAACGGGCCGCCTGGGTTAGGCGCGCCACCAGCAATACAGAGTCAGCGAGGTCGGGTTCGTTTCCATGAAAACAGTATAGCGCAGCAGCGTGACGGATCGTCAATAGCAGGCCCGCCGACGCGCTCATCATCTGCCGTGCCGTTGCACGCGCCCGCCGCGCCGGCTTTTAAAATGGCCCGCGGCTAGCCAGTTGGGCGTACTCGTTCTTTAGCGTCTGGATTCGTTGCCGGTACGCGGCAAGCAGGCAAGTCTGATTCGCCGCGCATTTCCTTCTCGCGCTCAACCAGGCCTGCTGCTCTTCCCCCATGTCCCCGCGCGCACCCATGGCGACGAGACCCATCATCATCTGGAAGCGCACGGACATTTCAACGTCCAGTTCGCTGAGTTGCCGGGATGCGCATATTGCTTTTTCGTCCGGCAAACGCGCGCGATTGCAGTCGAAGCTCGCCGCGTATCCAGATACTGAGCCGAGCGCAATCGCTGTTATCAAGGCAAGGCGCAGGCGACGGCCCATGCGGTGATTGCGCGGTTCATTCATCGTCGTTCATCAGCAGAGAGTTCCTGGAGAAGCGCCAAGGACGCATACGAGGGTTTCCAATGCAGCCAAAGGCGGCAGTTTGACGGTGCTGTTGCGCTAAGTCGAAGAAAATACGACTGCGGCAGCGCCTTCGATTTCCGCAAAGCTGCGGAAGAATCGGTAGATTTTGCCCTCGACTTCGATCAGGTTCGCACCCGCTTGCGTCATGTCGAGCATTTCGTTGGCAAGCGATGCGGCAACCGTGCCGCAGCGCTTCAGATCTTCTCGCGTGCCTGCTGCGTCACCCAGATACAGCGTGGCGGTTTCGCTCGTGTGGCGCATTACGACCAGGGCGGCGCCCGCGTCGAGCGACAACTCGAGATATGCGGCCAACGTCCGCAACGCCTCGGACAGGGGTGCCTGCTGGTTAGTATTCGCGCCCGATGCGTTCGTCATGTCTTTCTCCAACGCGTTGAACAACTGCTGATGTTATGCGCAGGCTCATTTGCCGGCTTGCCGCATAGGTCGGCGCACGGCGCGCAGGGCTGAATCCAAAGGTCCATTCGTCACTTGCCGGCCATGTCGAGCGGCATGCGGTCAGTCCCCAAACGGGTTACCGGTGTCTTTCACTTCGGTAGCAAGATTGTATTCCGCACGCATAGCCTTCAGCACACCCTCGATGTCGCGCTCGAAGCCGGCCGCGTTGCCGAAGTGGGTCATCGTCCAGTTGCAGCCCGTCTTGTCGGCCTCTTGCAACTGCGGCCGCGGCACACGAATCTTGACACCATCCTCGACGATTTCCTGCAGTCGGTGGATTCGCCGGTTGACCTCCTGCTGAAGCTGCGAGGCATTGAGCGTCTTGCGTATCATCCAGGTCTCCTTGCGGTTGCTCGGACAAGTCTAGCGCAAGTGAGGCGTTTCGCTGAACCGCCACGGTGTTGTCCCGCGCACGCTGCGTGGGTTGCGTGAAACTTTAGCCCGTATCGAGCTGCCAAAGAAGAACTGGTCACTCGGAAATCTGGGTATGGCAAGCGTGCTGCTGGTAGATGACGACATGGAAGCCCTTGCGGCATGGGAGGCGTGCTGCATCGCAGACGGATTCGAAGTCAGAAGCGCGAGCGACGGCCAATCGGCATTGGCAATGTTCATCGACTCCCCTGTCGATATCGTGGTTGCGGACTGGCGTATGCCGGTGATGTCGGGGAGCGAACTATGCCACCGGCTACGCACGCTCCCCGGCCTGGCCGATGTTGCTTTCATACTGATTTCCGGAGAACCCAGCCCGCCCGCCTTCGTTAGTTACGATGGGTTTCTTCGCAAGCCTGTAGACGGGGTAATCTTACTGGCCACCATGCGGCGGCTGCTGGCGGATAACGTCAAGCATCGGCAATCCCAGCGCGGCGGGGCCACGTAGCCGAGAGGTTGCGAAGGCCGCCGATATGCTCGCCTGCAAGAGCCGGAAGTCGCGGATATGCCGCGCCAGACAATGCCCGCGCGGTGCGCTGCCTGCGTACCCTCGCTGTAGTCGACGGTGATCGAGGTCGCGCTGCCTATCGCGGACATTGACCGAGCACGACCCATTCGTCCCCGTCGAGGTCGACCGGCACGGCCTCCAAGGCGGCACCTTCACAGGGTCCTTCAATGCATCGGCCATCGTCGAACCTGAAGAGCGCGCTATGGTGTGCACACATCAGCACCTGTGCCCTGTAACAGGACACGATGCCAGGCTCGAAATCGAGGGGAACCGAAAAGTGCGGACAACGATTCACGTAAGCCCACACCTGCTGCCCACGCCGTACGACCACCACGGAATGCGCTGCACGGTCGCCGTCGACGACGTGCGCGCCGCCATCGGGGACGTCGACGAACCGGCACAATCGACTCACACTCATTGCTTACACCCGCCGCTCGGGATTGCCGAGGCTCCAGTCCCAAGGGCGAACTTCCACCCGCGCGAATAGACCCTCCTTCATGTAGGGGTCGTTGCCGACAAACTTCATGACGGCATCGATATCGTCTGCCTCGATCACCAGCAACGTGCCGTTCATCGCATCGCAATGCGGCGCTAACGTGGGGCCGCCGAGACGCACAAACACGCCGTGCTGCGCCGCGCTTCGCAAATAGGTTCGATGGTTCGGGCGAACCCGTTCACGGACTTCTCGCATGTCCGGTTTGTCGGTTGCGAATACGGCGAAAAAACGGGCCATGTTGTTCAGCTCCGGTCGAGGACAAAGTCGTAGCACGCTTCGCGGTACGGGCCGGCCAGGTTGAACTGCCGCGCCAAATCATCGTTCGCGGGACGTTCCCAGTATGCGACCATTAGCGAAGGTTTGACACCGAAAACCGCGTCCGACTTCAAGAATGGGTCGGCCTCGTCAAACAGATGGGTAACGAGCTTGCGATGCCCCGGCGCGTCAATCATGAAATGCAGATGCGCGGGTCGCCATGGGTGTCTGCCGGTTGCGCCGAGCATTTTGCCAACCGGACCATCGGTCGGAATGGGATAGC
The DNA here is from genome assembly GCF_059567945.1 of Paraburkholderia sp. BGA-UO-ETr-F12. Lineage (NCBI taxonomy): Bacteria > Pseudomonadati > Pseudomonadota > Betaproteobacteria > Burkholderiales > Burkholderiaceae > Paraburkholderia > Paraburkholderia sp. BGA-UO-ETr-F12. The sequence goes on from NZ_JCAQOZ010000066.1 coordinate 566,876, forward strand.
TGACGGGCAGGATCGTAACAATTGCGTAGCGTCCTTCGGCGTCGGTTCGATAGCGTCCTCGAAGATTGCCGTGGGGCTGCGCGGTGTCCTGACCGGAATACATGCCGTTCTCCGCCGTCTGCCAGACGTCGAGAACCGCGTCCGCTACCGGCTCCCCGTCAGTATCCAGTACGCGCCCTCGCACGACGACCGGTGTGCCGGGCGTGAGTGCCATGTTCTCGCCATACGTGCGCTCAGGCATTCCCTTGATGTAGAACGGACCAAACACGGTCGTGTCTGTCGCCCCTGTCGCATAACGGTGATTGATGGCGTCGACGAGCATCGAAACGCCGAGCGTGTCCGACAGAAGGATAAACTCCTGGCGAACCAGGTCATCACACATCTTGCCGGTCTCGGTGAGAAAGCGAATCGCGCCCATCCACTCCGCTTCAGTCGGTTCCACCTCATGCACGAACGCATGAAGGTGCCGGACCAGACTCTGCATCAAGGTGCGCAAGCGTTCGTCCGGCGTGCCTTCAAAGCTGGCAACGACCTGTTCGGTCAATCCGCTGTCGCTCTGTTGAGATTCAGTTGTCATGTCTGTCTCCACCATGTCTCCCTCCATCATGTCTTCCTCCCTCTGCCCCGCTCTTTAGACTCAACGTGGCGACCGCCCTTCCCAGGCATCCTGCAACAGTTGACGAATTGCTTCGCGCTCAACAGGACGGGGATTGGCATAGGGGTTCTTGCACGCCAGCTCAGCAGCCTCGTCGAGACCGCTTGCCGGCAAGCCGAGATCTACCAGCGCCACCGCCATCCCCAGTTTCCGATTCAACTCGAATAGCAGCCGGCCCGCCTCGGCGGCTTCGGCGCCGCCAAGCGCTCTCGCTACTTTCCGCAAGGCCTCGGGCGCCGCACGGTGGTTGTAGTGCGCCGTGTGAGGAAGCATAGCCGCATGCGTTTGCGCGTGCGGCAAATTGAATGTGCCGCCCAACGTATGGCAAAGCTTGTGATGCAGTGCCATCCCGACGGCACCAAGACATGTCCCGGCAAGCCACGCCCCATACAATGCGCGGCTCCGCATCCCCGCGTCGCCCGGCGTACGCACGATTACCGGCAACGCCTCGCCGAGAGCGCGTATCGACTCTTCCGCCATCAGGCTGGTTATCGGATTCGCATCCTCTGCATACAGCGCCTCGACGGCGTGCGCCATCGCGTTGATTCCGGATGCCGCGGAAATCTCCGCCGGCAATGAAAGCGTCAAGTTCGCGTCGTACAACACGGTACGTGGCAACACGCGCGCATCGCGTCCGGTTCGCTTCAGGCGTCCCTCTGTCAGGCCAAAGATAGGCGTCATCTCCGAGCCCGCATAGGTTGTCGGCACGGCGATAATTGGCAGTGACGACTCAAGCGCTATCGCTTTCCCCAGCCCGATCGTGGAGCCTCCTCCGATCGCGACACAACAGTCCGCCTCGAGCGCCGTCGCCATCTCACACGCCGCTCGTGCTACCTCGACGGGCACATGCATGACCGCTTGAGCACACACGCCGGCGGCACGCTCCCCAAGGATGTCTTTCACCCGGTCAGCGAGGTTACGCTGTTCAGGTGTCGACAAGATCAGCGCGCGCCGCACGCCGAGCCTCGCCAGCTCTTCGGGTAGCTGCGCGAGCGCACCGCACTCGAAAACCACGCGAGAGGGCGTGCCCTGGTAGACAAAGCGTTCCATGCAAACCTCAGCGCCTGAAATGCGGCGGCACGTTGCCGTCGACGTTGACCCATACCGAGCGTGCCTCGGTGTAGTCGCGCATCGCCTCGAAACCCATTTCCCGACCGTATCCGGACTGCCCAACGCCACCGAACGGGCTGCCTGGATTGACCCGCTTGTAGCAGTTTATCCAGCACATGCCTGCCCGGATTTGCGAGGCAGTCTTGTGCGCACGCGACAGATCGCGAGTCCATAGCCCACTCCCGAGTCCATACTCGGTACCGTTCGCGATGGAGAGAGCCTCTTCGTCGCTACTGAATCGCAGTACGGTAACGAACGGACCGAATACCTCTTCCTGCGCGATGCGGTCGTTGGCCGTCTTCGCCTCGATGACCGTTGGCCGCACGTAGTAACCGTTCGCGAGCGCGGCGTCCTGCGGTGCGCTCGCACCCGTCAGTACGCGCCCGCCCTGCTCGCGTGCAATGTCAGCGAAGGCAAGCACGCGCTCGAGGTGTTGCAGCGAGGTGAGCGGCCCCATTTCCGTATCCGGGTCGAGCGGGTTGCCAATCCGGATGGATGCAGCCAGCGCGACGAAGCGTTCGAGAAACGCATCCGCAATGCGTTCGTGCAGAATCAGCCGCGAACCGGCAATGCAGGCTTGCCCCTGGTTATGAAAGATCGCCCACGCAGCGCCGTTGATTGCGGCATCCAGGTCGGCATCGTCGAAGACGATGTTGGCGCCCTTGCCGCCCAACTCCAGCTGAATACGTTTCAGGTTGCGCTGCGAGGCTTCGACAATGCGCCGCCCCGTCGCAGTGGAACCCGTGAAAGCAATCTTGCCAACGCCCGGGTGCTCCGCAAGCCGCTGACCGGCCGTATGGCCATACCCGGGAACGATGTTCACCACGCCCGCGGGAAACCCGACCTCCGCCATGAGCTCGACGATGCGCAAAGTCGAGAGCGGCGTGATTTCCGACGGCTTAAGCACCACGGTGTTCCCCGCTGCGAGGGCGGGCCCCATTTTCCAGCTCGTGAACATGAGCGGAAAATTCCACGGCACAATCTGTCCAACGACGCCGATCGGCGCGCGCTGCACATAGTTCAGAAAGCCGGTCTCGACAGGAATAACAGAACCTTGCAGCTTGTCGGCCATGCCGCCGAAATAGCGAAAGCAGGCCGCCGTGCGTGGCACGTCAAGCCCCCGCGAGTCGCGAATCGGATGACCTGTGTCCAGCGATTCCAGTTGCGCAAGCTCCTCCGCGTTCGACTCGATAGCATCGGCGAGGCGCAACAGCAAGCGTCCGCGTTCCGCTGCCGCCATGGCGGACCATTTCGGGAATGCACGGGTGGCGGCCTCGACGGCGAGGTCGACGTCTGCCGCGTTTGCCGCTGCAATCTTCGTGATGAGCGAGCCATCGTGAGGATTGAGTACGTCGATAGTGCCGCCGTCGACGGCATCGACAAAGCGGCCGTCGATGAAGAGTTGGGTTTGCATGAATCGTCCTCGGATTGTTGCCGGTTCTCTGCTCAAAATTCAATCGGGTACGGCGCGAACTCGCCGCTCTCGTATCGCTGCGGAAGATCCGGGGTCGCGTTCTCCCAGACCAGCAGCATCGAGCGTTTTGTCGAATACCCCTGATGGCGAATGTCGGCCGGCATCGCGCAGATGTCACCGGCACGCATCGTGATGCGTGCGCGCGGCGCGCCGGTATTCTTGTCGCCCACGTCCCAGACGATCTCGTCGGACAGTTGCAGGAACCATTCGACCCGGTCGTTCCCATGGAACACCGGCAGAATGAATTCCTCGGTCGTTGGACAGAACAGGCTGCGACCGCACACGGAGGTGACGGACGGATTCCAGGTCACGTCGGAGCGCGACAGATACTTGAAGAGATTGAACGCGTGCAGCTCGCCCTCGAAGCCCGGCTCGGCGTGAACTTCGGGCTCGTCCTGTACGACATCGAGGAAGGCCCGATTGACCGGCAAGTCATCGCGCAAAGGCGAATCGCCTGCAAGGCCCGGCATTCTGCGAGTGGCGATGCGAGTCCGTTCGATCGCCGCGCCGTTGTCGCCATGTTTGCGGCCGAACGCCGTTCCGGTTTCCTCGGGCGCCGCGAACGGGTCGAAACCCTCGTTGGTCCAGTCGTGCAGCATGGCTTTGAAAGTGGCCATGATGGTCGGCGTTTCGAAGGTCTCGGTGTAGTCGACCCCGGCGTCTTTCATGATCCCGTTGAACGTGCCGGCATAGACATCGACCTTGCCGTAGTGATTGCGCGTGCCGAACACGTGGTCGAAATTCACCCAGCCATAGAAAAATCCCCACGCGACATCACGCATCATCGCGCGCAGGAATGCATCGGCGGGAACGGCGTGCGTGCGCGTCTGGCCTTTCGCCGGCCAGTTGATTTTCACAAAATACTCATCGCGTTGAAATTCGAACGCGCCGAGCGTGAAGCGCCGGTAACCGGTGACCTTATCGGGCTCGGTCGAGCGCACCGTGTCCGCGGCAAAACCGAGGGCGTGGTCGTTGGTTTCGAGGGTGGCCATAGCGTGTCTCCTAAGAATGTTCGATGCGTGGATGTCAGTGCAGGCAGACGTCTGCCCACTTCTGCACTGATAGTTCGCCCAGCATGGTCTGCACGATCGCGACGCCAGCCTGGCGCGCGCTGAACCGATACGCGCAGCCGGCCGGCAACATGGCCTGATGTCCTTTACGCAGCACCACGTGTCCCATTGCACGGCCCGCGGGTGCCTCTCCGGCGTGAATCGTCCCTTGCCCCGCGGCAGGTGGCGTGTCGAGCTTGATGAAGTCGATTTGAACCTCACCATCCATCAGAATGGCGAACTCGTCGTGCGCACAGGCGAACCATGCGGAACGGCCCTCGGTCCGCAGCACTTCGATGACGTATTCAAGGTTTTTGCCGACCACGACCTTTTCGTACGGGGTCGACTGCGAAGCCACCTCGAAGATGTTCGAGAAGGCATAGTGGCGAGCGCTTCCGCTCGTGATTTCGATTTCGCCCTTGCGGTAGCTCTCGAGCGAGCCAAAGACGGTGTGGAACGCCGTATCGGTCATTGCTGTCTCCTGTTGTTGGAAGCTTGCGTTAGCTTCAACTTTAGGAGCCGGCGGCGACGGCAACAACCTGCTGGACGACGACTATGGCATTTGCGCTTCGCGAATAATCGGCTTCGTTCCTTCGTTAGCAGACCCAGCCGCGCTCAAGCAAAGGCAGGTCCCAGGCAGGTTCGGGGCCGAGATACTCCACGAGAAACTCCACTAGCGCCTTGACCTTTAGGGCCTGTCGCTGCGTGGCGGGATAGACCGCTGCGAAGCTCAGAGGCGACAGCTGGTACTCCGTCAGGATCGGCACCAGAGAGCCGTCGAGGAGCGAAGCGCTGGCGACCAGCGTCGGCAGGCACACGACCCCGCCGCCAGTCAGCGCGTAATCGCGAAGCAGATGAACCGAGTTTGAGCGGATCATGCCCGGCAGCTCCATCTCGACAACCTCTTCTCCGCGGGTTAGCGTCCAGCGGTTGCGTGAGGGGTATCCCGAGTAGAGCGCCGTTGTGTGCTGCAACAAGTCCCGTGGGTGCTGCGGCGCACCATGTTCGGCGATGTACGCCGGGGCGGCGCAGAACAGACGGCGCACGGTGAAAAGGCGCCGCTCGATGAGCGATTCCGAAATCGCGGGGAATATCTGGAATGCGATGTCAAACCCTTCTTCAATCGGGTCGACAACGCGGTCGTTGACTATCACGTCAAGCTGGATGCCGGGGTAACGCCGGTTGAACTCAGCCATCGGGATACCAAAATGACCCAGCGCGAATCCCGGCAGCATCTGGATGCGAAGGCGGCCGGTAGGCGTTGCACGAAGCTCGCGCATCTGGTCGGTTAGCTCATTGACCCGACCCACTACCTCGGCACACTCGCGATAGAAGGCCTCCCCCACCTCCGACAGACGCACGTGGCGCGTGCTTCGGTGAAAGAGAGGCGCATTGACGAATTTCTCCAGTTGCTGAATACGGTTCGTCACCACTGAACTGGTCACGCCAAGCTGCCTCGCCGCCTCAGCGAAGCTGCTCGCTTCCGCGACCCGCACGAACGCTTCGATGCTCAGAAACCGGTCCATACGCACCCTTCCATCGTCAGCAAATGCGTCAGTGTATATGGACGGAGGACCCGCTGTGCATCACGTGGAACGTTGTGGCTTCATCAATAATCCTACCTCTCGGGCACGCGTATCGAGACACCCCTCTCAGGTCCTTTCCAGCTCCGCACGCACGGGCTGACGGCGCTGCAGGACGGCGGGCGCGGTCTCCTTGAGCAGCACGCTGACCACGATGCCCAGCACTACGGCGCACATCGGCAACCAGAGAATGTTCTGAATCCCGAAGTGAGCTGCCACGTAGCCGCCCAGGGCGGGCGCGATGCCGCCGCCGAAAATTTCACCTACACCGACCACGACACCGATCGACGTCGACACGAGCCCCACCGGAGCGGCCTCAGTCGCGACCGGCCCGGAGAGTAACGACACCAGACCCAGCGTGAAGAAGGAAGCCGCGAACAGGACGGCAAACAGCGGCAGCGGTTGGGGACCGAGACCGCGGAAGATGTAGAGCATCGCGGCGGTCCCCGCAAAACCCGCGATGCTCGCGAGGCGGCGTCCAACAATGTCAGACAGGCCTGGCAAGCCAAACTGACCGAGAAACCCGCCGAAGCCAATGGCGGAGACGACGAGTCCCATCCGCTGCGTGTCGAGCAGAAGATATCCGGTGAGATACAAAGGCAGTAGCGCGCCAAGGACAAAGACGCCCGTCATCGCGCAGCAGAGTGCGCCCATCGCCACGAGAATGTTCCTGCTCTTCAGGACGTGACGGAGCGAAGCCGGAGTTTCCTCGGCGGCGACCTTCGGCGTTACCCTCGGTTCGCGAATCACATAGAACATGATCAGACCGAGTATCAGCCCCGGGATGGCCACGAGAGCGAACACCCACCGCCATGTGACGAAGCCCAGCAACTGCGTCGCGATGATGGGCGCAAGCGCCAATCCGAAAAGCGCGAACCCGCTTTGCTGGAGGCCGAGATTCAAACCGCGTCTGCGTGGGTGCGATGCATCGGCAGTGGCCGCGAAACTCGTGGGGCAGAAGGAACCTTCGGCGACCCCCATCAAGCCGCGAATCGCTATCAGGCTGAACAACCCGCCAGCGAGCCCCGAGAAGCCGGAGAGGAGCGAGAACGCGAGGATTGCCGGGATGAGTACCTTCCGGCGCCCTATCTTGTCCGAGATGCCGCCCATCAATGCGGCGAAGACACCCCACGAAAGACCAAGCACGCCAATGCAGTTACCGACGTCCTGGGCATTCAGATTGAGGTCCTTCATGATGGATGGAAAAAGTGGCGCGATAAGCCAGCGGTCCAGTCCAACCAGGCCGAAGCCGAGCGCGAGTAGCGTGACCGCTTTCCATTCGTAGGAAGTATCCCACTTGTCTGCATTCATTTCCGTCTCCGTTGACGTTGGCTCACCTGTGCGCGCCGAAGCGTTAGCGCACGGTCCAACTCCAATCTTTTTGTGCGACCTCGGTCGCGAAGGATGGGGGCATCGCTTTGATTCGCGACATTCTTTCGAATGTCACCCGGCGACGCCCCAAAGATAGGTGCAAGAAGCACAACTCGGTATTGGGGAACGGGCGAACGCCTCATTCGCGAAAGACGAATAATCAGCGTCGGCAAGCGGGAAGCGTCTACGGGAAAGCGCAGCGCGATATGGAAGGCAAGGGAACCACGCGGTATGGGCAGTCCCAGGGGATTCCCTCGTAGACGCGCGCGCGGCTGCCGTCTGCAACGACACGGCAGGTACTGACAACCATCGTGATCCTCACAGCGCGATCGGCCGCCGGCGCGGCGGCCATCGCAAACCGTCGTGTGACGCCAGCGAGCGCGCCGGCCGGCGACAGGCTATCTCCAACGCCCGTCGATGACGGACCGTGGCGCCTCCCCGCGCTCCTGTGCGAGCGACGGATAGTCGGTATATCCTCGCTCGCCGCCTCCATAGAACGTGGACGGATCCGGCGAATTGAGCGGAGCGTGCGACCGGAAGCGTTCCGGCAGGTCGGGATTGGCGATGAACAGGCGTCCGAAGGCGATCAGGTCCGCGTTGCCGTCCTCGAGCCATCTTTCGGCACTGCCGGCGTCGAAGCCCCCCGCGACCATCAGCACACCGCGATAAGTGCGCCGTATCATCTCGTTCATGCGTGTCGCGCGCTCCATGAAAGCGACATCCTCACCGGTCGCCGCGAGCGTGGGATTGACGATGTGCAAATAAGCCAGCCCGTATTGGTTGAGCTTCTCGATGACGTAAGAAAAGGTCGCCTCGGCATCGTCGTCATGCATGTCGTTGAAGGTGCCGAGAGGCGAGAGCCGTACGCCGACCTTTTCCGGCCCCCACACTTCGCAAACCGTTTCGATCACCTCGAACAGCAGCTTGGCCCGACGCTCGCTCGATCCGCCGTATTCGTCCGTGCGGCGGTTCGTGCCGGACAACAGAAACTGATCGAGCAGATACCCGTTTGCTCCGTGCACTTCGACGCCGTCCATACCGGCAGCCTTCGCGTTTCGCGCACCCCGGAAGTATTGGCGCACGAGATACGGCATCTCTTCACCCTGCAGCGCACGAGGCGCGATGCAGGGCGCGAGGACGCCTTCGCCGCGCTCGTTCTCGATGAAGGCCTCCGCTTCTGGCCGGATCGCGGACGGCGCAACGGGCAGCATTTCGTCGGGTTGCAAGGAGGGATGCGATATACGTCCGACGTGCCATAGCTGCATGAACATCAAGCCACCCGCCTCGTGCACGGTGTCCGCCACGAGCCGCCAGCCCTGGACCTGCTCGCGACTATGAATTCCAGGCGTCCATGCGTAGCCCTGCCCTTGCATCGACACCTGCGTCGCCTCGCTGATGATGAGCGCGGCCGCTGCGCGCTGCGCGTAATAGCAGGCGTTGAGCTGCGACGGTATGTTGCCTGGCTGGCTCGCACGCGAACGCGTCAGCGGCGCCATCACGACACGATGACGCAGGTTGTACGGTCCCACCTTCAGGGGTTCGAAGAGCTTGCGCAGCGGGCTTTGTTCCTCGTGCTGCCCGGCTTCCCCGGGCGCGATTTCCGTATCAGGCATAAATTCCCTCCTTATGGTTTCGACCGGGACCGAAAAGCATCGCATAGCCGCTTAGCCGCGTCGGTGTCGATCGCATCGGCAGAATCCCGGTTTCCGCCCAGTCTAGCCAAGACCCGGTTGCGCTTCTTTCCGGTTTCTGCCCGGACATGTCAGGATCCTGCGCTCACCCGGCGCATCGCTCCATCGGCTTCGATGCGGCCCGTCATGCCCTTGGCTCCGGGATTCGTCAAACGGGGGCAAAGTCAAAGTGTCGGAATCATTGTTCTGATCAACCCCCGGCAGTATCAACTTCGCGATACTCGTATCGCTCTGATCTGATCGCGTGCGCGCCAGTCCCGCGGTCATTGTTTTGCTCGCAGTTTCGCCAAATGAATCAGCTACCGACGTTCCGGTGGGCAAGCCGGAATGCGCGCGGCGTCGCACCGGTGTACCGATGAAACACTTCGGTGAAGTGCTGCTGGGTCTGAAACCCCGCGCGTGCGCCAACGTCGACGAGCGGAATGGTCTCCTCGCACAACATCGTCCTCGCAAATTTCACCCGTTCGAGGGTCACGTACAGATGGGGCGGCGTACCTGTCGCCGTTTTGAAAACACGCGCGAAGTTTGATGCACTCATGTGCACCAGCACTGCGAGTTGCTCGACCAGAATGGTTTCGGCTATGTGCTCATGAACGAAAGCTTCAATGCGAGTCAGCAGTTGACGCGTAAGAGGCATGTCCGGCTCGGCCGCACCAGCACAGTGCCCGCGGCGCAGAGCGATGTGCACCGAGATGACATCTGCAAAAGCGTCGGCGCAGGCCGCGTCGATCAGATCCGCATGATGCAAGGCAGCCAGGGTGTCCGCCGCCTCGCGCAGGAATGGATCCCAGGACCTGGACCATTTCGGGACCGCGTCAAACGCTTCTTGCGAGACTTGCCCAAGTACGCCCGCTTTGAGTGCGATAACCCATCCTGAGGGATCGCCGTCAGCGACTGTGGCCAACTGCGCCCCCGCCGGAATAACTGCGACGAATGGTGCACCTATCAGGATGACATGACTCGTTCCGAGGTCGTCGCAGCCCGCAGCCTGCACAACGGTGCCACCTGTCGGCATGACGAGCCGAAGTCCCTGCACCAGATGCAGGCCGCCATCGGCGACAGCAGCGTTCATTGCCTGGCAGCGTAACCCGTGTTTCGGGGTCGATCCTGTTTCTTGCTTCATGGTGAGCAGAGGTTTCCTCGTCTCGTCGCATGCCTAAGTTTACGTCGAATTCAGGGCTGCTTAAGGCGGATTCGTAATATGGGCCCAGGCAATTCCGACCACGTTGACGGCGTTGCTGCCAAGCTAAATTGCCGGACAACCTGGGGCGACGCTCGACACGCTATTAGCCGGGACTCAACGCAACCCAGGGTTCCTGAAGGCTTTCTGCAAGCTGACGCTTACGCCGGATATTGCGCAGCGTCAGCAAGCAGTCAGGTTCGTCGTATGCACCGCACTCGTGTCCGCGATCCGGGAACATCGACTGGACGTTGCTGCGGTAAAGCTTCGCGCTCGAATGGAGCCTGCCGATCATCGCGATCACGACCCGGTATGCGGGCTCAGAGATGAATTGCCGCTTCAACCTGTCGCACGCGACGTGCGTTGCACCGGCGCTGGTTAAGAACGTCGCCCGAAGAGCAGGCGGCAAGCGTGCGACATGAAGAATAGTCACGCGCGGTGGCGCACTAAACGGCGCTGCCCGTGGAGTGAACGTGCCGCGCGTCAAATGCATCGATCACGGACGATCGAGGACAGATATCAGTGATGCTCGCTGTAGTCGGACCTCGGCTTAGGTGTCGCGCGCACCTTTGTGTATTGAAACTCGGGCAGCGCCTTGATCGCATCTTTCGTCGCACCGGCAAGCACCAGTTTGCCCTCGGAAAAATCGAGCTGCTCGATCGGGATGGCCACGTCGTGATGTGACACCCCCAAAAACTGATTTGCGGCGACGATTGCAAACGATACCGATCGGTCCGGTGCCACGATAATGTCATGAATGACGCCGACACGTTCACCCTTCTCGTTGAAGACCGGCTTGTCCATGATCGACTTTCTCACGCTCCAGCCCGCCACGATCGCGGCCGACTCTTCCACGCTGACACCAAGCGGCTGGGCGCCGGCCACCTGGGCGCGCGCGTCTGGAGCAAGTGCGAGCGACGACGCAAGCAAGCATACAAGCAGATTCGCTTTCATGAGATTCCCTTCGTTCTGACGTTGACGGTACGACACCGGGCCAGCAATGATCGGGCTAACGCCAGACCGTGCGCGGCGTAAATTCATGTTAGAACGCCTCACGGCGAGGCGCTATAAAAAAGCGGCGATGGATCGGGTTATTTTGATGCGTCTGGAATGCCAGTCTGGATGCCATTCAGCACGCGCACTGAATGAACGCAGAATCGCGAAACGCATGGCAGAAACGCGAAAGAATCGCAGATGCGTAGTGCCTAGACTATAGCTGATCACCTGACGGTACAGCTTGGAGTCCCACATGGATGAACTGCTTGGACGCGCTTGGTGGATGCTCATTCTGCGCGGCACGGTTGCGCTGCTGTTCGGCATTCTGGCGCTATTCTGGCCTGGTCTCACTCTGCTACTGCTTATCACCCTCTTCAGCGCCTACGCAATCGCCGGCGGCATTGTCGCGATCGGTGCGGCCATCCGCTACCGCGCAACGCACGGCGGCTGGTGGGTGCCCTTGCTGCTCGGGATCTGCAGCATCGGCGCCGGTGCGATAGCCATCCTGGTGCCGGGCATTACCGCGCTCGTGCTGGTCGCCGTGATCGGCGCAAACGCGATTCTCACCGGCGTTTTCGATCTGATCGCAGCAACGCGGCTGCACAGGCGCCTGCGCAATGCGTGGATGCTGGTGCTGACCGGAGTGCTGTCCGTCATGTTCGGTATTTTCGTGCTGCTCTTTCCGGGCGCCGGCGCATTAGCGCTCGTGTGGCTGATCGGCGTGTACGCGTTGTTCACGGGAGCACTGCTGTTCGTACTCGGCATCACTGCGCGTGCCTGGCACCACGGCGGCCCGATCGACGAGCCACACGCGCCGCTGCATCCGTAAGCACACCGCTCACGGGCACTCGCGGGTTACAGGATCAAGCCCGCGGCCAGACCCGCGCCGCTCGCATCCGGAGGTCGAATGGACCACCCGTCAACTCAAGTGGTCAAACCTCAGGTCTGGCACTGGCGTATCTCACGTAAGGAGAATCACATGCCTCTGGATCTCGACAAATGGAATCCGTTCCGGTTCTTACGCTCGCACCCCGCGCAACAAAGCGCATCCAGCCGCGCCGATGCGTCGCGCACCGGTCAGCAAAACGCCCCGAAAAACGGGCAGCCGTCGGGCGGCACGCAAACGGGTAACGGGGCACCGATGGCGGCGGCTGCACCGGTACCCCTTGCGCCCGCCAGTTGGCCGCTACCTGATCCGATTCATCTGTTCGCCGAATTGATCCGCGATCCGTTCGGCGGCCGCGGGCCACTTGGAAGCTGGTTCGGCGACTTCAGCGCGAGCGAGTTTCAACCGCGAATCGACGTCACGGACGAAGGTGATGCGCTGCGTATCGTCGCCGAATTGCCGGGCATGACCCGCGACGACATCGAACTCGAAGTGATTGACGACATGCTGATCGTCAGCGGCGACAAGCGCTTCGAATCGACCAGCGAAGAACAGGGATGCTATCGGGTCGAGCGGTCGTTTGGACACTTTCAGCGCGCGGTGCCGCTGCCCGCGGGCATCGATCTCGACCGGGCAGAAGCCAGATTTGAAAACGGCATGCTGACGCTGCGCGTGCCCAAAGCGGCCGGAGAACCGTCAGCGAAGCGGCGCATCGAGATCAAATAGCACCGTCCTAACTCCGCGCTCGAGCCTACCGTGAAACAACTCGTCCGCTTCCGCAGTCCGGGTGATTAGGCTCACGCCGCAAGCGGACGTTATGCCACGTTTCGAGTGCAGCGAGCCCAGCGCGCAAACACGGCGACCTCGGCATAAGCAGCGGAACAGATATTTCCACCCACCCATTACCCGCCCCGGGAAGCAATGCCCTCGCGGACGAAAAGGAGTTCATCATGGCCGAGTGCAGTGTTTGTGGAAGGCCCGCAACCTCGCAGATCACGATCACCGAAAACGGCCAACGCCGTCAGCTCATGCTGTGCGATGAGCACTACATGGAGTTCATGGCGCGCAATCAGCGCCGCCTGTCGCCGCTCGAGTCCCTCTTTCACGGGGGACTGTTCGACAGTCTGTTCGATGACATGTGGCCACAGATGGAAAGCGGCCGCGGCAGCCGGTCACGCATCGGACGCACGCCTGGACAACCAGGCGGCGCGAGTCAGGGCACAGGCGCCGGTAACGGGCAAATGGGCGAATCAGCGGGCGGACAGCCAGGCGGCCGCCCACGCCGGCATCGCCGGGCCCGTGAAGCGGTGGACCTGCAGACGTACCTGAGCCAGAGCGGTCTGGACCGCCTGCAGGCCGCGGCGCAGGCAGCGGTCGAATATGGCAAGAACGAAGTCGATACGGAACACCTGTTGCTAGCGCTCACCGATAACAACGTGGTGCAGGAAATCCTGCGTGAATTCAAGCTCGATCCCGAAGAGATCAGGAAAACCATCGATCAGACCGCGCCGCGCGGCACCCGCAAGGGGCCGGCTGACAACGAGCAGATCGGCGTGTCGCCACGCGCCAAGAGTACGCTGGAAAATGCGTTGAAGTCGTCGCTCGAACTGGGTCACAGCTATGTCGGACCAGAGCACATTCTGATTGGGCTCGTCGAGGAAGAAGACGGCTTTGCCGGCGAATTGCTGCGCAAGCTCGGACTGTCGCCGCAATCGCTGCGGCAAAAGGCCGTCAAGGTGGTCGGCAAGGGCGCCGAAGACGGCAAGATGGAGGACCGCTCCACCACGCCCACGCTCGATAAGTACGCGCGCGATCTCAGCGCGCTTGCGCGTCAAAGCAAGCTCGACCCGGTGATCGGCCGTGACAGGGAAATCGAAACCACCATTGAAGTGCTCGCGCGGCGGCGCAAGAACAATCCGGTGCTGATTGGCGAACCCGGTGTCGGCAAGACCGCTATCGTCGAGGGCCTCGCGCAACGCATTGCTCAGGACCAGGTGCCGGAAGTGCTGCGCGGCAAGCGCGTGGTCGAACTGAATATCAATAGCGTCGTGGCAGGTGCGAAGTATCGTGGCGAGTTCGAGGAACGCGTCAAGCAGGTGCTGGATGAGATCATCGAAAACCAGGACCGTCTGGTGGTGTTCATCGATGAACTGCATACGATTGTCGGCGCAGGCCAGGGCGGCGGCGAAGGCGGCCTCGATATCGGCAATGTCTTCAAGCCCGCGCTCGCTCGCGGTGAACTGCACCTCGTGGGTGCGACCACGTTGAACGAATACCAGAAGTACATTGAAAAAGACTCGGCATTGGAGCGGCGTTTTCAGCCCGTCATGGTGCCTGAACCCAGCGTCGAGGAAACGATCGAGATTCTGCGTGGCCTGCGTGACCGGCTGGAAGCGCATCACAAGGTGAAAATCAGTGAAGAGGCGATCGCTGCCGCGGCAAGACTATCGGACCGCTACATCGCCGCGCGTTTTTTACCCGATAAGGCAATCGACTTGCTCGATCAGGCCGCCGCCCGCGTGCGCATTTCATCGAATTCGCGTCCGCAGCCATTGCACGACATCGAGGCGAGCATCCGCCGCATCAGGCAGGAACAGGACTCAGCCAGCGCTGCAAAGCAATTCGATAAAGCCAAGGAGCTGGAAGAGCGGCTCGTCGCGGAACAGAAACGGTTGCATGAAACGACTGAAACGTGGAAGAAGGAACGCGGCACCCACTCGCAGGAAGTGACGGCGGAAGATATTGCGCAGATCGTTTCGTCGCTCACGGGCGTACCGGTATCCGAACTGACTGCCGAAGACCGGGAAAAACTGTTGCGGCTGGAAGACCGCCTGAAGGAGCGCGTGGTCGGCCAGGATGCGGCCGTCTCCGCGGTCGCCAAAGCGGTGCGGCTTTCGCGCGCCGGTTTGACGGAGGCCGGCAAGCCGACCGCGAGTTTCCTCTTTCTGGGACCTACGGGTGTGGGGAAAACCGAACTCGCGAAGGCGCTGGCCGCTTCGGTGTTCGGCGACGAAAACGCGCTGGTACGCATCGACATGAGCGAGTATTCCGAGCGTCATACGGTGGCGCGGCTGGTTGGCGCGCCACCCGGATATGTCGGCTACGAAGAAGGCGGACAACTCACCGAGCGCGTGCGGCGCAGGCCATATTGCGTGGTGCTGCTCGACGAAATCGAAAAGGCGCACTCGGAAGTGCACAACCTCTTGCTGCAGCTGTTCGACGAAGGGCGGCTCACCGACGGCAAGGGGCGCCTGGTGGATTTCACCAATACGATCATCATCGCGACCAGCAACATCGGCTCACAACTGATCCAGGACAACATGAAAGCCGACTCGAAGCAGCTCGACTATCCTGAGTTGCGCGACCGGTTGATGGAGATCCTGCGGCACCATTTCAGGCCGGAGTTTCTCAATCGCGTCGACGAGGTGGTCGTGTTTCGTGCGCTCGGCAAGGAGCAGATTCGCACCATCGTCGATCTGCAACTTGCGCGCGTACGGCGTACGGCGCTGGCCCAAGGCATTGACCTTTCGTTCGACGACGGGTTGCGCGATCACCTGGCGCAGATCGGCTATGACCCCGAGTTCGGCGCGCGGATGCTCAAGCGCAAGATCCGCCTCGAAGTGGAATCGCAACTCGCCGACGCGCTGTTGGGAGGCGACGTGCGCGACGGCGACAAGGTCACAATGACCTACGACCCGGGTACGCACTCTGTGCGCGTGCAGAAAGGAGCATCGCTGACAACAGAGGCGCCCAGCGAGGCATCGGAGCCGGCGCATGCGTGACGCCGGCATGGTGAAGAACGCGGCGCCGCCCGCACGTGCGGGGCGGCGCCGTCAGGATTCGAGTTCACCGGCGACGATCTCGTCGCGATAGCACCAGATCCACGTTTCGCCGGGCTCGATTGAACGCACCAGCGGATGGCCGGTCGCGTGAAAATGCCTGCTTGCATGCCGGTTGGGCGACGAATCGCAACAGCCGACGTATCCACACGAAAGACAGAGCCTCAAATGCACCCACGGCTGGCCAAGCTTCACGCAGTCCTCGCAATAGTTTATGGACGTGTGGAGAATGCGGGCCGCGCCCAGGTGCGTGCAACCAGGGGTCATCATCGTACTCCTCGGACAGGTGCGCGCAGACGTGCGCGGATCAAGATTGCGCTTGCGCTCAAGCGCTAGTCAGATAGCGATGCACCAGCGCCACAGCCATCGCACCCTCGCCGACCGCCGACGCCACGCGTTTGATCGACGCGTGGCGCACATCGCCCGCGGCGAATACGCCAGGCACACAGGTTTCCAGATGCAGCGGCGCGCGTTCGAGCGGCCACTTCAGGTTCGCCCGATAATCCTGCAGGTCGGGACCGGTCACGAGATAGCCGCCTTCATCGCGCACGATGCCAACCTCCTGCGCCCATTCGGTCTGCGGCACACCGCCAATGCAGACGAAAAGCCAGTTCGTTCCTATTGTGCGTTGCCGGCCGGTGCGCAGATCGGTCAGCGTGATCTCCTGCAACACGTCACTGCCTGCGAGCGCGGTAACTTCCGTGCACGTGCGCACTTCAATGTTCGGCGCCGACGTGATGCGATCCACCAGGTATTGGGACAACGTGTTCTTAAGCGATGCGTCACGCACCAGCATATAGACGCGGTTGGCGGACTGCGAAAAATGCATGGCTGCCTGTCCCGCCGAATTGCCGCCGCCCACCACATAGACGTCTTCGCCATGGATCAGCGCGGCCTCGCTCGCGCCGGCGCCGTAATAGAGGCCGGCGCCGAGAAAACGCTCTTCATCCGCCAGGCCTAGCGTGCGATAAGCCACGCCGGTCGCGCAGATAGACGTGCGCGCCGTGATACGTGTGCCGTCTTCCAGATACACGATGCCCTGCCCGGGCAGAAATTCCGCGCGCACGCCGGCGCGAGCCAGCAGGATTTCGGCGCCGAACTTGACTGCCTGGGCGCGCGCCCGTTCAGCGAGCTCCGCGCCGCTCACGCCCTGCGGAAAGCCCAGATAGTTCTCGATTTTCGAACTGCTGCCGGCCTGGCCGCCCAGTGCCAAACGCTCCACCAGTACGGTGTGCAGCCCCTCCGACGCACCGTACACCGCCGCGCTCAGCCCTGCCGGTCCAGCGCCGTAAATCGCCAGATCGTAGGCCTCACGGGATGGGCTCGCAAACCAGCCGAGCTTCTCTGTGATTTGCCGGACGGTGGGACATTCGAGCCGCGTTCCGTCGTGGAAAACGCAGACCGGCAGGCGCGAATCGGAAAGATGCTGCACGTGCGCCAGTTCCTTCGCTTCCTTATCGCTGCCCAGCTCGATCCATTCGAACGGTATGTCGCAGCGATGCAGGAAGTCGCGTATCGCATAGCCATTCGCGCTGCGCATGCGTCCATAGATCCTGACCATGAATATGCTATCCGCCATTGAGGAGGTTCAGAACAGTCTTTCGTTTCTCGCGCTTCACAAGCAGACGGCCCCGCCAGGATAACGGCGGCAGGCCGTCTGCGTTCTGCGCAGGCTGTACCACGATCTCGTAGCCTCGATGTTCAAACACGTGCGTTTGCATGACCCGCTCCGGTTTCGTATCAAGGCGTCAATCGGGAAGCACGAACTCGGTACGCATGTCTTCGATCACCTTCTGGAGATGATGTGCGCAATCCGCGCCGGGGTCATTGAGCGGCACTATGTTCCAGTTGCGGCCGGATGCGTCCGGCGGGTGCCGCTCCGGCAGCGGTATGCGCATGCGCAGAACGCCCGGCGTGTCAGCGGCGATTTTCGCCATGCGGTTCTGCAGTTCATCGCGAATCTGCTCAGCGCTTCGAACGGTCTTCGGCATCGGTCTGCCTCCCTCGGTCGCTCGTCCGGATCGTGACTGAACGGCGCATGCGTTCCTCTTGCACAAGCATGCGCCAACGATGCTTTAAGTCTAGTCGCTAATCCGGATTTGTTTGGACAATCGGTCGCTTCCGCGGACTGCATCACGGGAGGGCGAGCCGCGAGGCATCGGTCGTATGAACGATTGATGACCGTGACCGGTCGGCGCGTCCTGTGCGGGCCTGGGTGCGAGCGGTTAGTGACGTTGTCCCCGATGAGCGCTGCCCAAATGGCGTCTTCCATATTGCGCTCGTCGGGGTACAGTGCATGGAACTGCTGCTTCGGGCAACTTGCCGCGAAGAACCCGCGCAAACGCATAGGGCCGTAGCGTGTGTGCGTCACGCGCCCGTCGAATGAACTGGGCACGGTGCATGTGCAATCGATGCACACGCACGGTGCGTACGCGGCGCAGCAACGGCCGCCCGGGAGCTAATCATGGAAACGAAGAAAAGCTGGCTGCGCAAGGACCTCGATGCATTGCGTCTGCAGTGGGACATGCTCACCTTTTATGAACGATTCGAGCAGCTTGTCGCGCATGTGCTGAGCGTCGTGATTTCCGTCATCACCCTGGTGTCGCTCTGGCAATTGATCCGCGCGGTGATTGCATTGCTGGTTGCGGACGCGCTGAACCCGCTGGATCACGCGGTGTATCAGACCATCTTCGGCATGGTCATGACGCTGCTGATCGCTATGGAATTCAAACATTCGATTACGCGCGTGATGGCGCGGCGCGATCACATCGTGCAGGTCAAAACGGTGCTTCTGGTTGCACTGCTGGCTATTGCCCGCAAATTCATCATTCTCGACCCCGCCAGTGCGCCCGCCCAGATCGCGGCGCTTGCGTTTGCGCTGGTGGCGCTAGGGAGCGTCTACTGGCTGATGCGGCAGCGTGATGACCCGGCCGACGCGACAGCCGCCGAGCGAGCGGAGCGCGATCGCGTGGCCCTGGCGCAGCGACAGCAAGGGGTACGGCCCGGCGAAGGCGGGCAGCGCGACACGTGACCCGACTCGCCATGCCCGTCACGTAATGACAGCGTACGCGTCGGGGTAGCGGACGGCGAAAACGTGTCGGATCTCTGCGCCCCCGCTGCGCGGCTTTCAGATGTGAAGGCATCGCAGCATTGCGCAAAAACCGCGCAGACCCAGGGAAGAAAATCCTCCCCCGCGTGCCCTACCGTGGACGGACGCGTGCGGTGCAAGGCATAGCCCGCGCGCGTTAGTCCGTCAACGAACCGCCAAGGAGCAGCGATGAGAACCGACGAAGGCATCAAACGCGATGTGGAGTACGAACTGAAGTGGGATCCAGACATCGATGCATCAGATATCGGAGTTGCGGTCAAGGACGGCGCGGTCACCTTGTCCGGTTTCGCGCGCAGCTTCCGGCAAAGGCGAAAGGCCGAGGAGGACGCGACGCGTGTGCGCGGCGTGAAGGGAGTCGCAAACGATATCGAGGTTCGCTTGCCTCTGATCAACAAGCGGCCCGATCCGGAGATCGTGCGCGAGATCATTGCCCAACTGAAGGCCGAGCTGCCTTATGCGTCGGACGACATCAAGGCAATCGTGAGGGACGGACTTGTGACGCTGAAGGGCGAAGTCGAATGGGACTACCAGCGCCGCCGCGCCGCCGACACGGCGCTGCGGGTGAGCGGCGTAACCGGCCTCGCGAACGAGATCGAGGTCAAGCCGAAGATCAAGCCCGACGACCTCAAGCGCAAGATCGACGACGCGTTCAAGCGCAACGCGGAGGTCGACGCACAGCACATCACGGTCGAGGCCGAAGGCAATAAGGTCGTCCTGCGCGGCAAGGTCCGCTCATGGGCCGAGCGCGAGGAGGCCGAGCGGGTGGCATGGCTTGCCCCCGGTGTGATGCAGGTCGACAACCGGATCACCGTCGATTACTGACGGGCTGGGGCTGCAGACTTTCGTGTCCGCCCGTAGCGCAAAAAAAAAAGGCGTCACGTTTCCGTGACGCCTTGAAAAGTTCTAGCCATTCCGAGGGCCGTGCTAGAACCTGAGAGACGGTATTCGAAAGTTGGACGGGCGCGCGACTAAAGACGCTGGTCTCTAAGCTCGAGACAGGCAACTGCGTGGACTGTTACGGGGGGCTATTAAGGCACTCGGCCAGACACTCCGCGAGCCACGGCTGGTTCAAAACTTCAAAATGCAGAACCTGAAACCGTCTTTCGAAATGAGATTCCATTTTTTATGGTTATGCTGACTAAGTCAAGCAAAATCTAAAGAGCTTTCATGCGCCTCGGAAAAATATTCCGATACAATGAATGTTCTGATGAAAAATGGGTGTACATGCCCCATTTTGGGGCTCCGAGCAGGTCCTTTCGCCAGCCTTGCCGACAGGTAAGTCGAACAAAAAACTGAAATATAGTTCCACAAAAATGATATGAACCGACCCACGCCTTCCCGAACTGCCCCGGCCCAGACCCCGGCCCCAGCCAAAGACAAAGACGGCTCGGGCGACGAAGTCACGGCGCTGGCACGCGGCCTGACCGTGCTGCGATCGGTCGCCGCGGCCGACGCGCCGCTCAGCAATCGCGAACTGGCCGAGGTAACCGGCATTCCGAAGCCCACTGTCTCGCGAATCACCGCCACGCTCGTCAGCGCCGGTTTTCTGTTCCGCCTGCCCGATAGCGAGCGATTCGTCCTGACCTCGTCGGTACTGGAATTGAGCAACGGCTTTCTGCGCAACTTCGACATCCGGGCAAGAGCGCGCCCCTTTCTCATCGAACTCGCCGAACGCACGGCGTTGTCCGTGCATCTGGCCGTGCGCGACCGGCTCGACATGGTAGTGATCGACGCAATCCGGCCGCGCTCGGCAGTGCTGGTATCGCGTCTCGAAATCGGCTCGCGCATGAGCCTCGCGCGCACCGCGGTTGGTCGCGCCTACTTGTCGGCGCTCGCGGAACCTGAGCGGGAAAAGTTATTGATTGGCTTGCAGGCCGCCGAGGGCGACGACTGGGGCCATATCGGCAGCCGTCTGACCACCGCCCTACGGGAGACCGCGGAGCAAGGTTTCGCGATCGCCACCGGCGAATGGTACGACGGTCTAAACGCCATCGCCCTGGGATTCATCGGCCCCTCGGGCGAGCGCTATGCGGTCAATTGCGGTGGCTCGGCGGATCAATGCCCGCGCGACTGGCTGATCTCGCGCGCGGCGCCGGCGTTGATCGAGTGCATCGGCAAGATCGTTCTCGAGATCGGCGGCACGCCCGGCCGCCGCCTGGATAATTGAGATACGCCGACGCTCGCGCGGCGGCGGCCACGGCATTTGCAACCGCCCGCCGCGTACTGTAACTTTCGTAATCAATCGAAAAATAGACGGGTGGACTGTTACAGCGCCCGCAACGTAGGATCACGCATTCCCGTCGCGGGCGCGCACGCCCGGCTTACCGCTATCACCCTTTCGATAACGTCCCGCCGACCTGCCATGATGGCCCTTTGCGTTAACATCTCTGTCCCGCGCCTCGGGTAGCATCGCGCTGAACATTTGTGGCGCGTCCGCTGTCGAAACCGCCTGTCATGCCGCCTGCGTGCCGGCCCGCCGAACTGTCGCGGCGGCGCAATCGCATGAGCGGCTCACATCAAAGCCAGTCACCAGACCGAACCGATGGACGAACAACAAAAGTTTTCGGAAACCACACGCCCTGCCGCTCCGGCCTCCCAAGCCGGTTCCCAACCGTCCTCCACCGGCAAGCCTGCTGGCGCTCCGGGCCCGCTGCCGGCTTCAGCCAGAAGTCATCGCGGCCGCAATATCGCGCTGATCGTGGCGGCGCTGGTTATCCTCGGGGTCGTGTTGTGGCGCTGGCATCCGTGGGGTGCGCCCGGCGGCACGACCGCGGCGGGTGCAAGCGGTGCCCGTGGGGGACGCGGCGGCGCCGGTTTCGCCAACATGGCGCAGCCGGTGCACGTGGCAACCGCCACACAAGGTGAGATGCCGGTCGTACTGACCGCGCTCGGCACGGTCACGCCGCTCGCCAACGTCACGGTGCTGCCGCAGTTGAGCGGCGTGCTGCAGGACGTGTATTTCAAGGAAGGCCAGATGGTCAGGAAAGGCGACGTGCTCGCCCAGATCGACCCGCGCCCCTACCAGATCTCGCTGGAAAACGCGCAAGGCACCCTCGCGCGCGACCAGGCGCTGCTGCAAACCGCCCGCCTCGACCTGAAGCGCTATCAGACGCTGCTCTCGCAAGACTCCATCGCGAGCCAGCAGGTCGATACGCAAGCCTCGCTGGTGCGGCAGTACGAAGGTACGGTGAAGTCCGACCAGGCGAACGTCGATACCTATAAGCTCGACCTCGTCTACGCGCGCATCACCGCGCCGGTGTCGGGGCGCGTCGGCTTGCGCCAGGTCGACCCGGGCAATTATGTAACGCCGAGCCTGACCAACGGCATCGTCGTCATTACGCAGTTGCAGCCGATCAGCGTGATCTTCACGACTTCCGAAGACAACCTGCAGCAGATTCTCCAGCAGACCCAGAACGGCGCGAAGCTCTCGGTCACCGCGTACGACCGCAGCAATACGACGTCGCTTGAAGGCGGTCAGCTCGAGACCCTGGATAACCAGATCGACACCACCACCGGCACGGTCAAGCTGCGCGCGATCTTCGCGAACGAGAAGAACCTGTTGTTCCCGAATCAGTTCGTCAACACCCGCCTGCTGGTGAATACGATCAAGGACGCAGTGATCGTGCCGACGCCGGCCGTGCTGAACGGCTCGATGGGCCAGTTCGTGTACGTCGTGAAGCCGGACAACACGGTGACCGTGCGCCCGGTCAAGATAGGACCGGTGGACGGCGAGCGCACCAGCATCAAATCCGGCCTGCAAGTGGGCGAGCGCGTCGTGATCGACGGCTCGGACCGGCTGAAGGAAGGCGCGAAGATCACCATCCCGGCCGACCGGCCGCGCGGCGCGTCGGGTGCCCGCGGCGCCAGCGGCGCCAACGGAGCCGCGGCGGCATCGGGCGCCTCCGGCGCACGCGGGCATCATCGCAAACACGCGGCGCAAGCCTCGGAATAAAGGCACGACGACTCCTGCATGAATCCATCCCGCGCCTTTATTCTGCGCCCCGTCGGCACCGCGCTGCTGATGGCGGCAATCATGCTGGTCGGTCTCGTCGCGCTGCGCTTTTTGCCGCTCTCCGCGCTGCCCGAGGTCGACTATCCGACGATCCAGGTGCAGACCTTCTATCCGGGCGCGAGCCCGGACGTGATGACCTCGTCGGTCACCGCGCCGCTCGAACGGCAGTTCGGGCAGATGCCGTCGTTGAATCAGATGTCCTCGCAAAGCTCGGCCGGCTCGTCGATCATCACGCTGCAGTTCAGCCTCGATCTGCCGCTCGACATCGCCGAGCAGGAAGTCCAGGCGGCGATCAATGCCGCGGGCAACCTGCTGCCGTCCGACCTGCCCGCGCCGCCGATCTACGCGAAGGTCAATCCGGCCGACGCGCCGATCATCACGCTCGCGATCACCTCGAAGACGATGCCGCTCACGCAGGTGCAGGACCTGGCCGACACGCGTCTCGCGCAAAAGATTTCGCAGGTGGCGGGTGTGGGTCTGGTGAGCCTGTCGGGCGGTCAACGCCCGGCCGTGCGGATTCAGGCGAACCCGCGCGCGCTTGCCGCGTACGGTCTGAATCTGGACGATTTACGCACCACGATTTCAAACCTGAACGTCAACACGCCGAAGGGCAACTTCGACGGTCCGACGCGCAACTACACGATCAACGCGAACGATCAACTCACCGATGCCGACGCTTATAAGAGCGCCGTGGTTGCGTACAAGAACGGCCGCCCGGTCATGTTGACGGACGTCGCCAATATCGTGCAGGGCGCGGAGAACACCAAGCTCGGCGCATGGGTCGACAACACGCCGGCGATCATCCTGAACGTGCAGCGCCAGCCGGGCGCGAACGTGATCCAGGTGGTCGACAGCATCAAGGCGCTGCTGCCGCAACTGCAACAGTCGCTGCCCACCGCGCTCGAGGTGCAGATCGTCACCGACCGCACCACCACGATCCGCGCTTCCGTGCGCGACGTGCAGTTCGAATTGCTGATGTCGGTCGTGCTGGTGGTGCTGGTGATGTACCTGTTCCTCGCCAACATCTACGCCACCATCATCCCGAGCCTGTCGGTACCGCTGTCGCTGATCGGCACGCTTGCCGTGATGTATCTGTGCGGCTTCTCGCTCGACAACCTGTCGCTGATGGCGCTGACCATCGCCACGGGTTTCGTGGTCGACGACGCGATCGTGATGATCGAGAACATCGCGCGCTATGTCGAAGAAGGCGAGTCGCCGCTGGAGGCCGCGCTCAAGGGCTCGAAACAGATCGGCTTCACGATCATTTCGCTGACGGTTTCGCTGATCGCCGTGCTGATTCCGCTGCTCTTCATGGGCGACGTGGTCGGGCGCCTGTTCCACGAATTCGCGATTACGCTCGCCGTGACGATCGTGATTTCGGCCGTGGTCTCGCTCACGCTCGTGCCGATGATGTGCGCGAAACTCCTGCGCCACACGCCGCCACCTGAAAGCCACCGCTTCGAAGCCAAGGCCCATCAGTTTATCGACTGGGTGATCGCCCGCTACGCGGTCGCGCTGACCTGGGTGCTGAACCGGCAACGCTCCACCCTGTTCGTCGCGTTGCTCACGCTGGTGCTGACCGGCGTGCTGTACGTGTTCATTCCGAAGGGCTTCTTCCCGGTGCAGGACACCGGTGTGATCCAGGCGATCACGCAGGCGCCCCAATCGGTGTCGTATGCATCGATGGCCGAGCGCCAGCAGGAACTCGCCACACAGATCCTGAAGAATCCGGACGTCGAAAGCCTCACCTCGTTTATCGGTGTGGACGGCAGCAACATCACGTTGAACAGCGGCCGCATGCTGATCAACCTGAAACCGCGCGACGACCGCAGCAACACCGCAAGCGAGGTGATCCGCCAGTTGCAGCAGGACGTCGCGCATATTCCGGGCGCCTCGCTGTACATGCAGCCGGTGCAGGATCTGACGATCGACTCCACGGTCAGCCCAACGCAGTACCAGTTCATGCTGACCGACCCGAACATCGGCGAATTCACCACGTGGGTGCCGAAGCTGATCGACCGGTTAAAGCAGTCGCCCGAACTGGCCGACGTAGCCACCGACCTGCAGGACAACGGCCAGTCGGTCTACATCGAAATCGACCGCGCCACCGCGTCGCGTTACGGCATCACGCCCGCTACCGTGGACAGCGCGTTGTACGACGCGTTCGGCCAGCGCATCATCTCGACCATCTTCACGCAGTCGAACCAATACCGCGTGATTCTCGAAGCGCAGCCGTCGATGCAGCACTACACAGAATCGCTGAATTCGATCTACCTGCCCTCTTCCACCTCGACGGGCGGCCAGGTGCCGTTGTCGTCGATCGCGAAGTTCATCGAGAAGCCCGCGCCGCTTCTGGTCACGCATCTGAGCCAGTTCCCGGCCACGACCGTGTCGTTCAACCTCGCGCCCGGCTCCTCGCTTGGCGCGGCGGTCAAGGCGATTAGCCAGGCGGAGAAGGATATCGGCTTGCCGGCATCGTTCCAGACGCGTTTCCAGGGCGCGGCACTGGCGTTCCAGGCGTCGCTGTCGAACGAACTGTTCCTGATCCTCGCGGCAATCGTCACGATGTATATCGTGCTCGGCGTGCTGTACGAAAGCTTCATTCACCCGATCACGATTCTCTCGACGCTGCCCTCGGCGGGCGTCGGCGCGCTGCTCGCGCTGCTGATCACCGGGCACGATCTGGACATCATCGGCATTATCGGTATCGTGCTGCTGATCGGTATCGTGAAGAAGAACGCCATCATGATGATCGACTTCGCGCTCTACGCCGAGCGCGAGGAAGGCAAGTCGCCGCGCGAAGCCATCTATCAGGCCTGTCTGCTGCGCTTCCGGCCGATCCTGATGACCACGCTCGCCGCCCTGCTCGGCGCCCTGCCGCTGATGCTCGGCACCGGCGCGGGCTCGGAGCTGCGCCGCCCGCTCGGTATCGCGATTGCCGGCGGTCTGATCGTCAGCCAGCTGCTCACGCTGTTCACCACGCCGGTGATCTATCTCGGCTTCGACGCACTCGCTCGGCGTGTGCGCGAGCGCTTCAATCGCGGCAACCCGGTGCCGCCCGCCACCGATTCGGGGAACTGAGCGATGAACCTGTCGCGTCCGTTTATCTCCCGGCCGGTCGCCACCACGCTGCTGGCGATCGGCATTGCGATGGCCGGCATTTTTGCGTTCACCAGGCTGCCGGTGGCGCCGCTGCCGCAGGTCGACTTCCCGACCATTTCGGTGCAGGCCAGCTTGCCGGGCGCGAGCCCGGACACGGTGGCGACCAGCGTCGCCAGTCCGCTCGAACGGCATCTCGGCTCGATCGCCGACGTCACCGAAATGACCTCGCAGAGCTCGGTCGGCTCCACGCGCATCACGTTGCAGTTCGGGCTGAACCGCGACATCGACGGCGCCGCGCGCGACGTGCAAGCGGCCATCAACGCCGCGCGCGCCGATCTGCCGGCGAGCCTGCGCAGCAATCCGACGTATCACAAGGTGAATCCGGCCGACGCGCCGATCCTGATTCTCGCGCTCACGTCGAAGACATTGACCGCCGGCCAGTTGTACGATTCGGCGGCCACCGTCTTGCAGCAATCGCTGTCCCAGGTGGACGGTGTCGGCGAAGTGGACGTGAGCGGCTCGGCCAATCCGGCGGTGCGTGTCGAACTGGAACCGAATGCGCTGTCGCACTACGGGATCGGCCTCGAAGACGTGCGCGCGGCGCTCGCCGCCGCCAACGCGAACAGCCCGAAAGGCTCGATCGAGTTCGGCCCGAACCGCGTGCAGATCTACACCAACGACCAGGCGAGCAAGGCCTCGCAATACAAGGATCTGGTCATCGCGTACCGTAACGGCGCGGCGGTGAAGCTGTCCGACGTGGCCGAGGTGGTCGATTCGGTCGAAGATCTGCGCAACCTGGGTCTTTTCAACGGCAAGCGTTCGGTGCTGGTGATTCTGTACCGCCAGCCGGGCGCGAACATAATCGACACGATCGACCGCGTGATGGGCATGCTGCCGCAGTTGCACGCGTCGCTGCCCGCCGACGTCGACATTGCGCCGGCCGCCGACCGCTCCACGACGATCCGCGCGTCGCTGAAGGACACCGAACGCACGCTGATGATCGCGGTGGCGCTGGTGGTGATGGTGGTGTTTCTGTTCCTGCGCAACTGGCGCGCCACGCTGATTCCGAGCGTGGCCGTGCCGATCTCGATCATCGGCACGTTCGGTGCGATGTATTTGCTGGGCTTCTCGATCGACAACCTCTCGCTGATGGCGTTGACGATCGCGACCGGCTTCGTGGTCGACGACGCGATCGTGGTGCTCGAAAACATCTCACGGCATATAGAAAACGGCGTGCCGCGCATGAGGGCCGCTTTCCTCGGCGCGCGCGAAGTCGGCTTCACGGTGCTGTCGATCAGTATCTCGCTGGTGGCCGTGTTCCTGCCGATTCTGCTGATGGGCGGGATTGTCGGGCGGCTGTTCCGCGAGTTCGCGCTGACGCTGTCGCTGGCGATCGGCGTGTCGCTGATCGTCTCGCTCACCTTGACGCCGATGATGTGTTCGCGCTTGCTGCGCGAGCCGCACGAGAAGAAAGAAGAAGGCCGCTTCGGGCGCTGGCTCGAACGCGGTTTCAGCGCGATGCAGCGTGGTTACGAGCGCACGCTTGGCTGGGCGCTGCTGCATCCGCGCCTGATCGTGACGATTCTGCTTGCGACTATCGGCCTGAACATCTGGCTGTACATCATTGTGCCGAAGGGCTTCTTTCCGCAGCAGGACACGGGGCGCCTGATCGGCGGCATCCAGGCTGACCAGAGCACGTCGTTCCAGGCGATGAAGGGCAAATTCTCGGAGATGATGGAGATTGTCGGCAAGAATCCCGCGGTGGACAGCGTGGCCGGTTTCACCGGCGGCCGGCAGACCAACTCCGGCTTCATGTTCGTGTCGCTCAAGCCAAAGAGCGAGCGCAAGTTATCCGCCGACCAGGTGATTCAGCAACTGCGCGCGCCGCTCGGCGACGTCG
Source organism: Paraburkholderia sp. BGA-UO-ETr-F12 (assembly GCF_059567945.1). Taxonomy (NCBI): domain Bacteria; kingdom Pseudomonadati; phylum Pseudomonadota; class Betaproteobacteria; order Burkholderiales; family Burkholderiaceae; genus Paraburkholderia; species Paraburkholderia sp. BGA-UO-ETr-F12. The sequence goes on from NZ_JCAQOZ010000066.1 coordinate 594,833, forward strand.
CCGGTGCGCGGACCTTTCTGCAGGCCGTGCAGGACATTCGCGTGGGCGGACGGCAATCGAACGCGCAGTATCAGTTCACGCTGTTAGCCGATTCCACCCCCGATCTGTACAAGTGGGGGCCGAAGCTCACCGAGGCGTTGCAGGCGCGCCCCGAACTCGCGGATGTGAATTCCGATCAGCAGCAAGGCGGCCTCGAAGCGATGGTGACGATCGACCGCGCCACCGCAGCGCGCCTCGGCATCAAGCCGGCGCAGATCGACAATACCTTGTATGACGCGTTCGGCCAGCGCCAGGTGTCGACGATCTACAACCCGTTGAACCAGTATCACGTGGTGATGGAAGTGGCGCCGAAGTACTGGCAGAGCCCGGACATGCTGAAGCAGATTTACATCAGCACCTCGGGCGGCAGCGCGAGCGGCGCGCAGACCACCAATGCGCCGGCCGGCACGGTGACTGCGCAGCCGACCTCGAGCGCCACGAGCGCGACCACTGGCGGCACCGCGGGCACGACGGCATCGAGCGCGGCGAGCATTGCTGCCGACTCCGCGCGCAACCAGGCGATCAATTCGATTGCGGCGAGCGGGAAATCTAGCGCTTCGTCGGGCGCGGCGGTCTCGACGGCAAAGGAAACGATGGTGCCGTTGTCGGCGATTGCGAGCTTTGGGCCGGGCAATACGCCGTTGTCGGTGAATCACCAGAGCCAGTTCGTGGCCTCGACGATTTCGTTCAATCTGCCGCCGGGGGTGTCCTTATCGACAGCGACGCAGGCGATTTACGACACCATGGCGCAGATCGGCATGCCGGGGACGATTCACGGCAGTTTCCAGGGCACGGCTCAGGCGTTCCAGCAGTCGATGTCCGACCAGCCGATTCTGATTCTGGCCGCGTTGGCGGCGGTGTATATCGTGTTGGGGATGCTGTACGAGAGCTATATCCATCCGTTGACGATTTTGTCGACGCTGCCTTCTGCGGGTGTGGGGGCGTTGCTGGCTTTGTTGCTGTTCAGGACGGAGTTCAGCATCATCGCGTTGATCGGGGTGATCTTGCTGATCGGCATCGTGAAGAAAAACGCCATCATGATGGTGGACTTTGCGATTGAGGCCTCCCGGCAGGGGTTGTCGTCGCGGGATGCGATTCATCAGGCGTGTCTGCTGCGGTTCCGGCCGATCATGATGACGACCTGTGCCGCGTTGCTTGGGGCGTTGCCGTTGGCCTTCGGGCACGGGGAAGGGGCTGAACTGCGGGCGCCGTTGGGGATTGCGATTGTGGGTGGGTTGATTGTTAGTCAGATGCTGACGCTCTATACCACGCCGGTGGTGTATCTCTATATGGATCGGATTCGGGTGCGGTGGGAGAAGAGGAAGGGGCGCCGCGCTGGGATGGCGGCGGGTTAATGGTTTGGTTTTGGGTTTTGCCTGCCCGGCTGGGAGGGGCCTTCGCGGCGCTTTTTTGTTGATCTGGGCTTTGGCGTTGTCTTGCTGTGTTCTTGTGGTCTGGCCTGGTGTTTGTCTTTTGGCCTTTCCTTGTTTTCTTATCGGTCTATTAGCGTTCCCCCTGTGCGGGGGGGCACTTACTTTCTTTGCCGCCGCAAAGAAAGTAAGCAAAGAAAGCGGCTTCACACCGCCAGCTCATAAGCGGGTCCCCCGCACAGCCACGGTAGTGGTGCATCTGGAATCCGTGCCCCCGCACACTCCGCGTTAGCGACAAGGCGCTCATCAGCTCCCACTCCGCACTGCGTGCGTCGCGGACGGGTCCGCCAGGGAAACCAGTGGGGTTAATTCGCGCAGCGGGAGCCATCGGCTTCGCCTCGGCGAGACGCTCCTGCTCTGATTGGTGAACCCACTTCAAATGAGATGGTAGTACGTCGCTTTTGCTCTTGCTTTGCGATCGCTGCCGCGGTGGCGCTTGCAGCCGTGAGGCAGCGACGAGTCAGGAACTGGGTAAATCGGGGGAGCAAAAACCTGGGAGCGGTTTTATGAACCGGGTATCGGCGCGCGCAGCGCCGCCGGAGGTATGACGCCCTTGTCACCAGCGCCGAATGTGCGAGGACACAGATTCCAGATGCACCACTACCGTAACTGTGCGGGGGACCCGCTTATGAGCTGGCGGTGTAAAGCCGCTTTCTTTTGCCTACTTTTCTTTGCGGCCGGCAAAGAAAAGTAGGTGCCGCCCCGCACAGGGGCAACGCTAATAGACCACTAACACAGCAAGGAAAGGCCAACAGACCAACAACAGAACGGACCACTAACAAAGCAAGCAAAGGCCAAAGAGCCAGACCAACAAAAAAAGCGCCGCGAAGGCCCCCAGCCGGGCAGGCAAAAAACCCAACCCTTAATTTCAAAGCCCCTGCCCAACAGCAAGCAAAAAAATCCGCCGCCACTGTTTAGCCTGCCGCTCGCCCGGCATGGGCAAAACCCAAACCTGATGCCTGGCATCTTTAACTGTCAAAGCGACCTGCCACTGAGCACCATGCCGCTGCACCTCGGCCCCCAGCAGATCGGCAAAAATATAGGCCCCCTGCTCGCCGCCAAGGCGAATCTCGCATAGCCGCTTCCCAGCAGCAAGCCGGACCGCCCCCCAGGTCCCTTTAATCTCATGAGTCCAATCGCCGTCGCGAATATTCGGCGCGACTTCCTTCCGACGCCGCCACCAGTAAACAACCGCAGCAATCAGAAGCAAAACAACCAAAGCAGCAACCGCAACAGCCACGGCCAAACCCCAAGCCGCCTGCAAGGCATAAAACGCCCGCACAGCCCCATACACCAGCGCGATCAGCGCAATGAACGCTACAAGAATCGGCATCGCAAACTCGCCAGGCAAAAAAATCAGCCTAGCACAGCCCACCTCAACTCCTCAGGCAAGAAACCATTGCGAAAAACGCACCGCCAAGCCAGGCCAAGTCAAGCCAAAACATCGCCCGACCCGGCCCAGCCCGATCATCAAGGCTGTTTATGCGCCGCCGCCCAGTCCTTCACCGCCTTCAGCGTATTCTCGACATGCTTCTCCGGCGACAAGCTCGTGTACTCGTAAATGATCTTGCCATCCGGTGCGATCACGTACGACACGCGATTAGCCATCGAACTATGCATCGGCATGCCGGCGTCATAGGCGCCAATCACCTTCGCATCGGCGTCGGCCGCCACCGGGAATTTGCTGCGGCATTCGCTCACCGAAAACTTCGTCAACGTATCAATGTTGTCGTGCGACACACCGATCACGGTCGCGCCATACTTCTTGTACTCGTCGACAGCCTCGGCAAACTCGTGCGCTTCGATCGTGCAACCTTTCGTGAAAGCCGCCGGGTAGAAATACAGCACCACCGGCCCTTTCTTCAGTTCGTCAGCCAGCGAATAGCTGTAAGTGTTGCCGCCGAGCGATGCCTGCGCGGTAAATTGCGGCGCGGTATCGCCCGGCTTGAGCGTGGCCGAAGCCGTCAGCGAATGCACTGCGAATCCCACGGACAGGACGGCGGCAAACACCGTCGGTATAAGCTTCCTCTTCATCTGCGATCCCTCGAAATGTTAGTGCACATGGGCGCGTGGCCGACATCATCTGCCGGAGGCCGAGGCGTTTGGCCAGACCCAGCAATCTTCACACGCTATTGGACCACGTACACACTAGGTACGTCAGAATCCCCGAAAAGGATGCATCAGGCCGCTTCGTCAATATGCGCGCCGAACCACGCCGCAGCGGACAGGTTCAGCTCGGCCAGCACCTCGGGCGTGAGCGCCGCAAAACCTGGCGGCGCATCCGGTCCGGCCGCGATCGAGGCGGCATCGCCCCCCTCGCCGGCCGTCTCGGCAATCCGCAACAAGGTGCCCAGCGCGCCGCCGCGCGTGACGATCGCTTCGCGAATCTGCGGCGCGAGGCCGAGTTTCTCGAGAACCGCCGCGGGCGTGCTACCGACCACCACGTGAACCAGCGAAAAAATGCCGGTCATGAAAGCGGCATCGGCAAACTCGTCATCGCCCGGGCGCAGCCAGCCGGCGGCCAACTCCATCAGGCGCGAACGCGTACCGGCCAGTTGCACCAGCGGGTCGGCGCGCCACGGCAGCTCGCCGCTGTCCGCGTACAGCAGCAGTTGCGCCCAGCGGGCAATCTGCCGCGTGCCGGTCGCAAGGATGGCTTCGCGCAGCGAGGCAATATTGCGCCCCAGCCCGAACGCGCTCGAATTGACGAGGCGCAGCAACTGCACCACCACGCTCGGGTTCAGCTTGAGCTCGGCTTCGAGTTCGAGAATCCCGGCATCACGCGACAGCAGCGCCAGCAGACGCAGCAGGCCGGGCCGCGGCGAGCGGTTGCGCGGCGCGCTCAGCACCTGCGGCCGGGCGAAAAAGTACCCCTGGAACAGATCGAAGCCAAGCTCGCGAGCCAGCGCAAAGTCTTCGCGCGTCTCGACCTTTTCCGCGATCAGTGTCTTGCCATGGCTGCGTATCGTCGAGGCCAGCCGGGCCAGCACGGACCGCTCGGCCTGCAGAAAATCGATCTTGACGATGTCGGCGTACGGCAGCGCGGCCAGCAGCTCGTCGGACAGCTCGCAGACATCGTCCAGCGCCACCTGGAAGCCCGCACGGCGCAATTCGGTCAGCCGGCGCCCAAGCTGCGCATCGAACTGGACGGTTTCCAGGATCTCGAGCACAAAGCGCTCGGGCGGCATCAAATGGACAATGTCGTTAAAGAGCAGCGCGCGGTCGATGTTGACGAAGCCGCGGTGCTGGCCCAGCACGGCCGCCACGCCAATGCCGCCGATCGCGCGCGCTACCACCTGCGCGGTTGCCTGAGCGTCGTCGCTGACCTCGGCATAGTTATGCGCGCTGGCTCGAAACAGCAATTCATAAGCGTTGAGCGCGCCATCGCGATCGAGAATCGGCTGGCGGCCCAGATAAACAAACTGTGCGCCGGACGCCGGGTCGGCGTCTTCGGCACCCTGCTCAAGCACCTCGACGTGCCGGGGCATGGCCCCGGCAAAGTGACGTTCAGACATGGCTCATCGGTGCAAGTATTCGGAAAGCTACGCAGCGACGTCTCAGCCGGCACTGCACAACGGGTTTGCCGTATTAACGGACGTCAGGCCGTTGCACTTTAACCGAATCGCTGCCGCCGCGACGGCGCCCGCGCCGCCGCTTCCTTACCGTTTGTTTTTTGTAGCGAGCGCTAAAGATTTCCCGCCGCGGGTCGTTATCTTGTTCTGATGGGGCGGCCTGATACCTCTTGACCGCCCGGACACGGTGGGCGGCGAGCCGCACCGCCTGCAGACGAACACAGGTTGCCAGCGACAAACATGGAAGCGAACAGGATCACCGCGCCCCGCCGGGGCTCCTTGCGAACGGTCATCGACCGGTTTCGCGCGCTCGGCCGACGCGCCTACGGCAAGCCGGAGCCACGCGCAAGCCGCACGGCGCAACTGGAACAGGTGGTCGGCGCCGTCGACCTGCTGGCGCACATCGACGAAGAACTGCGCTTCCTCTACGTTTCCGACGCCAGCCTGCGCTTCATCGGCTATCACCGGGAATACCTCGAGACCATCACGCTGCACGATCTCGTGGCGCCCGCCGACGTGCCGCGCCTCGACGCGCTGCTGACGCGCGCCACGGCCACGGGGAACGTCGAGAAAGCCACGCTCGGCCTGATCAAGTCGCTGACCTATCCGATCACGGTCGAGCTGCGGGTGGTGCGCAGCAACCACGACGGCATCGACGGCTACGCGATCGCCGGTTTCGACGTGTCCGCCTGGCGCGCCACCGAGGAGCGCCTGACCCAGGCATTGCACCTGGACCGCCTGACCAACCTGGCCAATCAGTCGGCGCTGATCCCCGCGCTGCTCGACGCGCAACAGCAGGCCGACGCCCACGGCACACCGGCCGCCCTGCTGCTGCTCGACCTCGACGACTATCAGCGCGTGAACCGCGCGCTCGGCTACGATGCCGGCGACGAGATGCTGCGCGATACGGCGCGGCGCCTATTGAATATGACGAACCCGAACGAGACGGTGGCGCGAGTGGCCAGCGACGAGTTCGCGATCCTCGTGAAGCCGGCCGCGAGCCGCACGGACGCGGCCGCCGCGGCCGAAGCGCTGGCGCGCCGCCTGTTGACCGCGATCCAGCAGCCGTATGTCTTTAGCGGTCAGCAGGTGCATCTGTCGGCGAGCATCGGCATTGCACTCTACCCCGACGTGCGGCACGCCAACGACACCGCCGCGCACGACACGCACCTGCTGCGCTGGGCCGACCATGCGCTGCTGCAGGCCAAGGCCGCCGGCGGCAACACGCTCGCCTTCTACGTACCGGACGACAATCCCGCCGACGCGGAGCGCCTGAAGCTGGAAGCCGACCTTTACGACGGCGTGCGCAACGGCGAGTTCTCGCTGCATTTCCAGCCGATCACGAGCAGCCGCACGCATGGCGTGGTCGGCGTCGAAGCGCTGATCCGCTGGCTGCACCCCGTGCACGGCCTGGTGCCGCCGTCGATGTTCATCCCGCTCGCGGAGTCGATCGGCCTGATCAACTTTCTCGGCAACTGGGTATTGAAGGTCGCCTGCATGCAGTTGATCCAGTGGGATGCACGCGGCATCAGCTTGCAATACGTGGCCGTCAACGTGTCGCCGCAACAGTTCCGCGATCCACGCTTCAAAGACGCCGTGCGCGAAGCGATCGAGCTGACGGGCATCGATCCGCGCCGGCTCGTGTTCGAGATCACCGAAAGCCTGCTGATGCATGACCCTGCTCACGCCAAGGGTTTGCTCGAAGAATTGACGGCGATGGGCATCCGCTTTGCAGTCGACGACTTCGGTACCGGCTATTCGAGTCTGGCTTACCTGCAACGATTCCCCCTGGCCAAACTCAAGATCGACAGGAGTTTTGTCGAGAATCTGCTAACCTCCCGGAACGATCAGGCAATCGTTAGCGCGGTCGTCGGACTCGCACAGACACTCGATCTCGAACTGGTCGCCGAGGGCGTCGAAACGGAAGCCCAGCGCGCGCTGCTCACCGAGATGGGTTGCGACCACATACAGGGGTGGCTCGTGTGCAAGGCGTTGCCGTCCGACGAGCTCGCGCAGCGATTCGAAACGCGCACGCTGCACCTGCACACCGCATAGCGATGCAGACAGCACGCGTGCGCAGCGCAAGATGCCGGCCTGATGCCGGCGTGGCATTCTTTGGAACATGTATGGTTTTTGCGGGACTCACATGGTAAAGGCGGCGGTGCTCGACCGGCTCTGGACGCGAATGAGCGAGCGCGGCGATTTCCCCATGCTGTCGCAGTCGTTGCGCACCACCATGGCGGCGATGAACAACGACGACCTCGACTTCACCGGCCTCGTGCAGGTTGTCTTGTCGGATTTCGCCCTGACGCAAAAAGTGCTGCGGCTCGCCAACTCGGCCATGTACATGGCGTTCGGCGGCAACATCACCACCGTGTCGCGCGCCCTGATGGTGCTCGGCATGGACGCAGTCGGCCATCTGGTGGTCGGTCTGAAAATCGTCGATCACTTTCATCACAGCGCGCCACGCCGCATCGACGCGAAACTCGAATTGAACCGCACGCTGCTGTCGGGCTGCGTCGCGCGCAAGCTGACCGAGCGCGGCGATCTGCGCGCCGGCGAGGAAGCCGTGGTCTGCACGCTGATGCGCCAGATCGGCAAGCTGCTGGTGGTGTTCTACCTCGACGCGGAGTGGGATCAGATCCGCCGCCATATCGACGACGGCGCACTCGAAGCCGATGCCTGCGTGCTGGTGCTCGGCGTCACGTTCGAGGAAATCGGCGCCGAAGCCGCGGTGCGCTGGCGCCTGCCCGACATGATCCGCTCCGGCATGGGCGAGTTCGACCCGCTGGATGTCGAACAGCCGCGCCAGGTGCAGTGGCTGCGCGCCATCACCAACTATTCGACGGCGGTCGCCGACGTGCTGACCCAGCAGAACATGCCGGACTGGGAGCGCGAAGAACGCATCGCCGAACTGGCGCGGCAATACAGCTACGCACTGAATACCGATCCGGACGTGCTGCATCAGATGAGCGTCGCGCTCGCCCGCGAAGAAGGCGGCGACGGCGTGATGCGCGAGATCGTGGAGTTGCGCGCCAATGCGGACGCGATCGCGCGCGAGGCGCTCGATCCGCAAGCGCGCATCGCGGCGGGTGTGGGCGATCTGCGCGGCCTGCCCGACAGCAGCCCGCTCGCGCCGGCGCTGGCCCTGGCCGCGGAAACCGTGCTGGCGGCGCTCGGTTTTGCGCGCACTGTCGTGTTCGTCAAACACAGCAACGGTACGTTCAAGGCGCGCCTCGGGCTCGGTCCGAAGATCGACGCGGCCATGCCGAAGCTGTCGTTCAATACCGCGTTCGAGCCCGACGTGTTTCATCTGGCGATCGCGAACTCGGTGGGCATCTTCATCGAGAACGCGCGCGACCCGAAGATGGTGGCGCGCTTACCCGAATGGTTCCGACGTTCGTTCGACGATGCCCGCGCCTTCGTACTCTTGCCGGTAGTCGACGAAACCGATCAGACAGTGGCGCTGCTTTACGGCGACTGGTCGCATGCTCACGAGCCTCGACGAATATCGCAGAAGGAAATGAGCGCGTTGAATGAGCTGGCGAGGGAGTTAGGACGTTTTTTCGGCCTGGGGCAGATGCAGGAAATGGAGACGATGTGAAGACGTGGCGTGATCGTTGATCACGGTGCTTCACTCTCACCGGTTTTGTATTTGCCCTACGTCGCGACGCTCAGATGTGGGAAGTGTAAAGGCCGGCATGCGCAGCATGCCGGCCTTTGCTTCAAACCCCGGGCCCCTGTTGCCCGCTTCAATCTTCAATCCTCGATCCGCTCCAGACCCTCGGCGCTGTGATCCCCGACGCCGGCCCAGGCTCCGGCCGCGAGACCAAGCACCGCGATCTCTTCCACCGTCAACGGTTGCAAACGCGCGCTCAAGGCTTCGAGCTCGTCCCACGCGCCGCGCTCGAGCGCTTCGACCGCGGTCAGCAACAAGCCCAGCACGCCCTGCCGATGCAGAATGCCCGCCTGGATCGGCCGCGACAGCGTCAACACATTCAGCGTGCTTTCGAGCGAACCGCCGAACACCGCATCGACAAACGAAAACACCCCGGTCAGAAACGCCGCATCGGCTTCGTCGCGCCCGGCTTCGGGCAAGCGCTCGATCGCCAGCTCCATGAACCGCGCACGGGTTGCCGCGAGTTGCAGCAGAGGATCGTCTTCCAACGCCACCTTGCGGCCGTCCGCATACAACAGCAACTGGGTCCAGCGCGCGATCCGGTTCGTGCCGGTTGCGTTGATCGCTTCGCGCAGTGTCGTGACCTTGTGGCCAACTGCCAGTCCGCTCGAATTCGCCAGCTTCATCAGATGCATGACCAGCACCGGGTTCAACTTGAGTTCGGCTTCGAGTTGCGCGACGGTCGGGTCGCCTGACAGTAGCTGCAGCAGATTCAGCAAGGCATGCCGCGGTGCACTGACACGCCGCGTTGTCGAAGTCTGCGCACGCGCGAAGAAGTAGCCCTGAAAACGGTCGAAACCCATACCGTGCGCGGCTTCAAAATCGGCTTGCAAATCGAGGCCCTGCGCGATCAACAACTTGCCCGCCGATTTGAGCACGCTCGTCAATTTGGGCAACAGTGCCGGCGACGCGTGCGTGAAATCGATCTTCACGACTTCCGCGTAGGGCAGCAGTTTGGCAAATGTTTCATCGGGCTGCGTCACTTCGTCGAGTACGAAGCGATAGCGCCGGCCGTGCAACTGGACGATACGCGCAATCAGTTCATCGTCGACGTGCATGGACGGCGACAATTCAAACATGAAGCGCTCAGCGGGCAGGTGCAGAATCGAATCGTCGAACAGCATCTCGCGGCTTACATCCACGTAAGCTGGATGCCCGGTGAGCGCACTACGCACATTGCTGTGCAGCAGACCGCGCAGTACGGCGCGCGCCACGCGTTGCGCCGGCTCGGGCGCGCGGCCTGGCAAGCCATCGGCGGCCGCGGCCGGATCGGCGCCATGGGCCGCCGCCGCGTCGGGTTCGTCGGCTGCGGGCAAATCCGGTGCGCGCACTTTGATTTCATAGCCGCACAGCATGCCGTCACGATTCAGAATCGGCTGCCGCGCGAAGCTGGCGTTCAATTGCGCATCGTCCGAAGCCCTCGCCTGCCTCGGATTCTCGATTGCGATGCTGGTCATTCTGCTCCCCCGCAAAGCGCCGCCCCGGCGCTTACTGCTGTATTTTGGTTTTCGCTGCACCCATTGCGCACATCCACAACCTGAAGCCCTTTGGGTACGCGGTACGCCCGGCGATTTTAGCGCAGGCCATCGCGCGCGGACATGTCAACGCCGCAATATCTCGAAATAATTGGAAGTCATTGAGCGCCCGTCTCGCTGAAGGCCGGGGCAGAATCGACGATACTCTTGTGCAGTGCAAAAGCGTTCGATCACGTGCACCACTTTGCCGCAGTCCCGCCTCTAACCACCAAGGAAAATCATGGACGTCAAAAGCGTGCTGTCAAATGCCTTCGCGATGCCGATCACGAGCCCGGCATTTCCGATGGGGCCATATCGTTTCATCGACCGGGAATTCCTGATCATTACCTACCGTACCGATCCGGACAAACTGCGCGCCGTGGTGCCCGAACCGCTCGAGATCGGCGAGCCGCTGGTGCATTACGAATTCATTCGCATGCCGGATTCGACCGGTTTTGGCGACTACACGGAAAGCGGTCAGGTGATCCCGGTGTCGTACAACGGGGTGGCGGGCAGCTACACGCTGGCCATGTATCTGGACGACCACCCGCCGATCGCCGGTGGCCGCGAACTGTGGGGGTTTCCGAAGAAACTAGCCTCGCCGGTGCTCGAAGTGCACACCGACACACTCGTCGGCACGCTCGATTACGGCCCGGTGCGCATTGCCACCGGCACAATGGGCTACAAGCATCGGCAACTGGATCTCGCGCAACAGCAGAAACGCCTCGAAGCGCCGAACTTCCTGCTGAAGGTGATTCCGCACGTCGACGGCACACCGCGTATTTGCGAACTGGTGCGCTACTACCTGCAGGACATCACCCTGAAGGGTGCATGGACGGGTCCCGCGTCGCTCGAACTGGCGCCGCATGCGCTGGCGCCGGTCGCCGAATTGCCGGTGCTCGAAATCGTCGAGGCCCGGCATCTGCTGGCCGATCTGACGCTCGGACTCGGTGAGGCCGCGTTCGATTATCTCGATCAGCCGAAGGCTAACCTTCGCTGATCGGCTGCGGCGCCACCGCATACGTGGCGCTCCAGATGCAAACGGCCGCATCAGCGGCCGTTTGCATCTCATGTGTGCATCTTAATCACTCAGTTCGCTCGATTCCCACGCTTTACTTCAACACCACCTTCACATCGAAGTACTTGGCGGCGAAGCGGTCGATCGTGCCGTCGGCCTTCAGTTCCTTGAGCGCCTGGTTCAACGCGTCCTTCAACGCCTTGTCGCCCTTGCGGATGCCGAAGCCCACACCCGCGCCGAGCAGCTTCTCATCGGTGACGGGCGGGCCGGCGAATTCGAAGCCCGCGCCTTGCGGCTTCTTCAGGAAGCCCTTCGAGGCCGCTTCCGCGTCCTGGAACGCGGCGTCCAGACGACCCGATGCGAGGTCGGCGTAAATCTGATCCTGCGTCTGATACGGCACGACGTCAACACCCGCCGGCGCCCAGCGCGCCTTCGCGTAGGCTTCCTGAATCGTGCCTTGCAGCACGCCGACGTGCTTACCCTTGAGCGAGGCCGGCGTAGGCAGCAGACCGCTGCCCTTCTTCGCGATCATCTGATTCGGGATCGTGTAGATCGGATCGGTGAAATCGATGGCCTGACGGCGCTGTTCCGTGATCGTCATGTCCGAGTTGATCGCGTTGAACTTGCGCGCTTCCAGTGCCGGAATCAGGCCGTCAAACGAATTCTCGACCCATACGCATTTCGCCTTCAGCTTTGCGCAGACGGCATTGCCGACGTCGATATCGAAACCTTGCAACTCGCCCGACGGCGACTTCGATTCGAACGGCGCATACGACGCCTCGACACCGAAGCGCACTTCCTTGATATCCGCCGCGGATGCGACGCCTGCCGTTACCGTTGCCGTCGCGAACAGCGCGAGCGCGGCCATGTTTCGCCAATTGATCTTCATTACGGGTGTTCCTCTACGGTATTGAATAAGACGAAGCCGAATCCGGGCCAGCATGATTGCCGCGCCAAAAATACGATTCAAACTCCAGCGGCCGCTGTGGTGCAGCGCAACAGCCGCGCGGGCGGGATTGTACAGGCTTCCCAATGCACGCCTGGCGGGCACTTGGGCCCGCGCCTCGTTTGACGGAAGCGTCATGGCGCGCGTAAAGGCGCAATTACGTGTCGCGTTCAGGCAAAAAAATACCCTTGCGCACGCGCTCAGCGCGCCCCGTCGCCGGCAGCGAAATCGTCTTCGAGCCGCCGCGAAAGATGCGTGTAGACCGCCGCGACATGCGGCAGATGACGCGATTCAGGATGCGCGAGCACCCAGACCTGCGATTCGGCTTCGTCGAGTGGCGGCGTCAGTTGCACGAGATCGTCCCGCTCGCGCGCGAGAAAGGTCGGGAAGATGCCGACGCCGAAGCCGCGCACCACCATCTCGAACACCGCCATCACGCTATTGGTCTTGTAACGCGGTTCGACCGTGGGGCAATGACGCTTGCGCCACAGGATCGATGGATGATCGCCGAGCGAGCCGTCCGGGGTCACCCAGTCGCAGCGCGACAGCGCATCGGCGTCGCTTGCGTGAATGCCGCTCGCCTTCGCGGCGAACACCGCGATACGCAGCGGGCCGACATGTTTGCCCACCAGATGATCCGGTGCGCGCCGGGTGGCGCGCACGGCAATGTCGGCATCGCGTTTGGTCAGGCTCGCGAGACTGTTGGTGGCCGTCAACTCGAATGACAACGCCGGATGCATTGCCGCGAAATCGCGCAATGCGGGCAGCACGAGGCCGTAGAGCACGGTGTCGGTAGTCGTGACGTGAACACTGCCGGACACGCGGTCGCTGCTCGCCTGCACGGTCGAGCGCGCCGCCGCCAGTTCGCTTTCGATGCGTTCGGCATGGCGCGCCAGTTGCGCGCCAAGCGGTGTCGCGCGATAGCCGCTGCGCGAACGCTCGAACAAACGCTGACCCAGTCCGCGTTCAATCCGTTGCACGGAGCGAAAAATCGTCGACGCATCGATGCCCAGGCGAAGCGCGGCTTCCGCCAGCGTGCCGGCGCGCACCAGCGCAAGGATGGTCTGGGTATCCGCCGACGTCAGTTCGTATTGCGTTTTTGCACGCATGGTTTGGCAAGCCGCCTGTTTATTCTGAATGCGATCCGCGCTACTTTTACCACATCGACTTGTCGGCCGACGAGCCTTGCCACCGGCGCCTGCCGGCACTTCACTCTCGTTTTTAGCGGTGACACCATGAAACTCTACTATTCGCCGGGCGCCTGCTCGCTGGCCGTTCACATTGCATTGCGCGAAGCCGGGCTCGATTTCGAAACCGTCAAGGTCAACCTGCAAACGCACAAGCTCGCCAACGGCGACGATTACTATGCGATCTCGCCGCGCGGCTATGTGCCCCTCGTCGAATTCGCCGACGGCTCACGCCACACCGAAGGCGCGGCGCTGCTGCAGCACATTGCCGATCTCGCGCCGGAGCGTAGTCTATTGCCGGCCGCGGGCTCGCCGCAACGGCTCGCGGCAGTCGCATGGCTCACCTATATCAGCACGGAATTGCACAAGACGTTCAGCCCGTGGCTATGGCATCAGGAGACCGCCGATTCGACCAAGGCCGAATGCCGCGCGAAGCTCGCCACCCGCTTCGGCGAACTCGAGCGCCTGCTCACCGAACGCGATTATCTGAGCGGACAGTACTCGGTTGCCGACGCGTACGCGTTCACAGTGCTGAGCTGGGCGCGGATGCTCTCCATCGATCTGGGCGCGTATCCGCATCTGAACGCCTATCTGGCGCGCGTCGCAGCGCGGCCGACAGTGCGTGAAGCGATGGTGGCGGAAGGTTTGGTGAAGGCGGACGCGGCTTAAGCGTGCCCTTGCGCATGGGATGAAACGTTGCGCGCCTTCGGTGCGCAACGTTTCATCCACGAAGCGCCGTCAGACAAGACTGGACAGCGTCTCCTGCGTCGTCTCGACCACCATCAAGCCGGCGCGCAAGCCCGGCTTGACCGTCGCGTTCGGAAACACGATGCGTTCCTCGTCGCGACTCACGATATAGCGATAATCGCCGTCGCAGGCGAGTACCGTGCCCTTCGCGAACGGCGTGAAGTTCGGCACGTCCGCGGCCACCCGCAATTCGAACGCGTCGCTCTGCTTGGTAATCTGATCGATTACCGTAAAAGCACGCGGCAGTGCCGCATCCGGATGATTCCTTGCAATGCTGGTGCCCGCGAGCAGATGGCGCAGCGCTTCGTCCGCACCGGCAAAACGCGTCAGATCGTTCTGGCCGAACGGACGCACCTTGCCGAGTTCCAGCGTACACGCCTCGGCGCCGCATGCATGCGCGGTGAAATGCGAGTAAGTGTTGCCCTTGGTCGTATGAAGCAGCACCGCGCTGATGCGCGCCTCGCCGAGCCACTCGAACATGGCACGCGAAAACGGCATGCCCGTGTGCGGCAGCAGCGCGAACTGCTCGAATGCCGACGCGCGGATTGCCGTGTGCATGTCGATATGCCAGCGCGCGCCGCGTTCGGCCGATGCTGCGGCGAAGAACTGCGTCGCCGCGCGTTCCAATGCCGCCGCGCGCGGCGCTTCGTGGCTGTCCGGCAACTGCGCATGCCGTCCGCTGAAGAGGCGGTTCAGGTCGTCGTCGCGATACCGGCACGCGTCGCGCATGGCGTCGACGTTGCCGAGAATCACCAGCAGCCGGCAGGTCAGCGCAGCGCTGCCTCGCGCGATATCGCGCACGAGATACGAAAGTAATTCGATCGGCGCGGTCTCGTCGCCATGCACGCCGGCGGAAGCCAGCACGCTGCGCGCGCCCTTCTCCAGCGCCGTGGGTTCGAGTTGCAGAACGCCGTCGTCGAGCCACGAGCAGCGCACGCCGCCGTTCGCACATACGCCCTGCGTTTCCTGCGCGCCGGGGCGCGTGCCCGCCAGTGTGTAGGCAAGGAAATCGTCGAGCATCGCAAACCGCACGCCGTACTCAGCGCTGGAAGTCATACAGCGAACCCAGGCCGAGAATCTGCGTCAGTTCGTCAAGCGCGGTGCGCGATTCGGCGAGCAGTTGCGGATCGGTCAGATCGGTCGGTGCGAGGCGATCGCGATAGTGCTTCTCGATCCACGTATCGAGCCGGCCGAACAACTTGTCGTTGATCCACACGCCAGGCGTCACCGCCGCGCGTTCCGCCTCGTTCAGCACCACGCGCAGGCGCAGACACGCCGGACCGCCGCCGTTCTTCATGCTTTCACGCAGATCGAACACGAGCACGTCGTCGATCGGACCGGTATGCGAGGTCAGATCGTCGAGATACGCGGCGACACGCGGGTTCTCGCGGCATTCCTGCGGCACGACCAGCACCTGCTTGCCGTCCGGGCGGGTCAGCAACTGGCTGTTGAACAGGTACGACGTCACGGCATCGGATACGCTCACCTGCGCGTCCGGCACTTCGATCACGTTGAACCCGGCCTTCAGTCCGGCGAGTTTGGTGCGCAGTTCGTCGTACACCGCGTTCTGGTCGACGAACGCGAGTTGGTGGCAGAACAGCGTATTGCGATTGCCGACCGCGATCACGTCGTTGTGGAACACGCCCGCGTCGATCACATCGGGATTCTGCTGCGCGTACACCGTGGCCGCTTCTTCCAGACCGTGACGATGCGCGACCGCACGGCTCGCCTCGAAGGTCTGACGCGCCGGGAAACGCTTCGGCTCCGGTCCACGGCGATATTCGCTACGGCCGTACACGAAGAATTCGACACCACGGGTGCCGTATTCCGAGCAAAAACGCGTATGGTTCGCGGCGCCTTCGTCGCCGAGCGCCGGTGTCCCGGGCAGCGCCTCGTGCACCGCGAAACGATCGGAGTCGCTAAAAATCGCGCGCAAAGTGCGGCGGGTCGATTCGTGCTCGATCGCGCGATGCAGCTTGCTGCACAGATTGGCCGGCGTGAGATGCACGCGGCCGTCGTGCGTATCGGCCGACGGGCTCACCGTCGCCGCATTCGCGGTCCACATCGCTGACGCCGAACTCGCCGCGGCCAGCAACTCGGGCGCGTCTTTGGCCACGCGTGCGATCACCGTCGCGTCGTCGCCCGAAAAGCCGAGTTCGCGCAACAGGCGCATCGAAGGACGCTCCTGCGGCGGCAACACGCCTTGATGAAAGCCGAGATCGGCCAATTGCTTCATCTTGCGCAGGCCCTGCTTGGCGGCCGCTTTTGGATTCGCAATCGACTTCTCGTTGTTCTGCGATGCGACATTGCCGAACGAGAGTCCCGCGTAATTGTGGGTCGGGCCGACGAGACCGTCGAAATTGGCTTCAGTGGCTTGCATCGTCGATCCTTAGAATTGAAGACCCGGCGAGACGCTCGCGGGCATTTGCAGTTGCGCGCTTTCGACGGAGGCCATCGGATACGCGCAGTAGTCGGCCGCGTAGAACGCGCTCGGCCGGTGATTGCCCGAACGTCCCGGCCCACCGAACGGCGCGCCCGACGACGCGCCATTGGTCGGACGGTTCCAGTTGACGATGCCCGCGCGGATGGTGCGCTGGAAATGCGTCCACAGCGCTTCGTCGTCGGCGAGCAGCCCGGCGGAGAGGCCGAACTCGGTATCGTTGGCTTTTTCGAGCGCTTCGTTGAACGTGCTGTAGCGAATGATCTGCGCCAACGGTCCGAAATGTTCTTCGTCCGGCAGGTTCTTCACGTTCGTGACGTCCAGAATCGCAGGCGTGACGAAGCCCAGTTTCGGATCGCGCTGCTCCATCTTCAGGAGCGCCTTCGCGCCGTCGGCGAGCAAACGCTCCTGCGCCGCAACCAGACGCGAGGCCGCCCGCGCGGAAATCACCGCACCCATGAACGGCTGTGGATCGGCGTTGTATTCGCCGACGCCGATACGCGAGGTCACTTCGATCAGGCGTTCTACAAAGCGGTCGCCGAACGCGTCATTCGGTACGAAAATGCGGCGCGCGCAGGTGCAGCGCTGCCCTGCCGACAGAAACGCCGATTGAATCGTGTGATGCACGGCGGCGTCGACATCGGCCACGGGTCCGATCACGAGCGGATTGTTGCCACCCATCTCCAACGCCAGGACGATCTCCGGACGGCCGCCGAATTGCTTGTGCAGCAATGTTCCGGTATCCGAACTACCCGTGAAGAACAGGCCGTCGATCTGCCGATGATTGGCAAGCGCAATGCCCGTCTCTTTCTCGCCCTGCACGAGGTTCAGCACGCCGGCGGGCAAGCCCGCGTCGCGCCAGATCTGCACCGTGAGCGCCGCCACGCCTGGCGCCAGTTCCGACGGCTTGAACACCACCGCGTTACCCGCGATCAGTGCCGGGACGATATGCCCGTTCGGCAGGTGCCCGGGGAAGTTATACGGCCCGAACACCGCGACCACCCCGTGCGGACGATGCCGAAGCACGGCGGTACCGTCAGCCATCGGCGAACGTTTTTCACCGGTGCGCTCGTTGTACGACTGAATCGAGATCTCGACCTTCGCCGCCATCGAAGCCGCTTCGGTACGGGCTTCCCACAGCGGCTTACCCGTCTCGCGGCCAATCGCTTCGGCCAACGCTTCCTTGCGTTCCGTCACGAGCGCAGCAAAACGGCGCACCACGCCGCAACGCTCGTCGAGACTCAATGCCGACCATGCCGCGAATGCACGGCGTGCGCTGCGCACAGCACGATCGACGTCGTCCGCCGAGGCGCTATTGCCTTCCCACACCGCCGCGCCCGTACCCGGGTTGCGCGACGCGAATGCGGGTCCTGTGCCGGCGGCCCATTCGCCGTCGATGAAAAGCTCGCTCATGATCATCCCTGTTTATGTTTCAGCGGCAGCACCCGCACCGGGTCGCCTGCCTTGACGTCGAGCGCGGCCGCTTCGGCGGCGCTCATGCGGAACACGCCGTCTTGCGGCACGCCCGCCGCGACGCCCACGCGAAAATCGCCCAGCGACGTGTTCGATACCAGCGAACGCGGCGCATCCTGCGGCGCGCCTGCCGGCACATTGGCAATCTCCACCGGCACCACCACGCTTTCGCGCACGGTGCGCAAGTCGGCGATATGGCATTCGAGCACCGGGCCTGCATCGAAAATATCGACGTGGTTCTCGTAGCGCAGCCCTTCGGATTCGAGCATGCGGCGCGCCGGAATCGTGTCGCTGTGCGTGAGTCCGACGCATTCCTGTGCTTCTTCCGGCAGCAGTTCGACATACACCGGATAGCGCGGCATCAACTCGGCGAGAAACGCCTTGCGGCCGTGCGAGCTCAGATAGTCCGCCGCGTTGAAATCGATCTGGTAGAAATGCGAGCCCACCGCGCGCCAGAACGGCGAGGTGCCGTTCGCATCGAAATGGCCGCGCAATTCCGCGCACAAACGCTGCGGAAAACGTTCGCGGAACTGCGCCAGAAACATGAAGCGCGAACGCGACAGCAGACCGCCGACGCCGCTCGTGCGATACCGCGGGCTCAGGAACAGCGAACACACTTCGGCGTAACCCGTCAGGTCATGCGAAATATTCAGTGCGCGCATGCGCGTCCAGATGCCGAGGTCCTGGCTCGCGTGAACCACGGTGCTCACGCGGTAGTTGTAAAACGGTTGCTGGAGGCCGACCGCGGTTTCGATCCCGCATACGCCTGCCACGTCGCCGGTATCGGTGTCTTCCATCACGAAGAAATAACCGGCTTCGTGCGGCTCGGCCTTGTCTTCCATCGTGCGGCGCGCCCGTTCGACGCGCGCCGCGAGTGCATCACGATCCGGCTTGAAGGTGGTGAGGCCTGGGCCCGTCTCCTGCGCGAGCCGCATGAGCGCGTCCACATCGCCTCGTTGCACAACGCGAACGACGATCATTGTGCGTCTCCCAAAGATTCTTCCTGATGCGGCTGATGCAGCGGCACACAGCGTACCGCGTCGCCCTCCTGCACCCCGAGCGCGGCACGCGCCGCATGCGACAGCGACGCGCCGCTTGCCTGGCCGCCCGGCAAGGTGTCGAGTACGCAGCGGAACTCACCGTCCGCGCCGTTATGCGCGATCAGATACGTCGAGCCTCCAGCCGCCGCGCCCGCTTCCCGCACCACGCGGGTTTCATTGCGCGTCACGCAGGCGCTGCGATCGACCTGCGCGGTCAACACCGGACCCGCGTCGAAAATATCGATAAAGCGATCCGTCTCGAAGCCTTCTTCGAGGTGAATCTCATAAGCGAGCAGCGCCTTCGAATCCGGCTCGCCGAGCACGCGCTGCGCCGCTTCCGGCAGCAAGGGCACGTAAATCGGATAGGTCGGCATCACTTCGGCGATGAACGTGCGGCTGCGTCCACCCGATTCGATTTCGATGTCGGCGAAATTGCGCCCGAAGAACTTGCGCCCCACCGCTTCCCAGAACGGCGACACACCTGAGTCGTCGGTCACGCCGAGCAGCAACGAGAACACTTCCGGCGTGAAGCGCTTGCGATTGGCCGCGATATACATCATCCGGGCCCGCGACATCAGATGCGCGGCCGCATCGCCACGCAGCGATGGATCGATATAAAAACCCGCGAGCCGGCTCTTGCCCGTCAACTCGTGCGACATGGTCAGCGCGTGAATCTTGCGATTCACATGCAACTCGCGCGATGCATGAATCAGCGCGTCGTTGCGAAACGCGTAGAACGGGTCTGAATAACCGGCGGCGGCAACGATGCTCGCCGTACCCATCAGCTTGCCGCTCTGCGCATCTTCGAGCACGAACAGATAGAACTCCTCGCCCGGAAAATCGACGTCCGCGCGAAACGAGTCTTCCGACAACGCGACGCGCGCTTCGAGCGCGTGCCGGTCGTGCGGCAGCGAATGCAGCACCGGTTGCGCGGTGCGCGCCATGTGTTCCAGCGCATCGAGATCGGCGAGGCGACCGGGGCGTACGAAGAGCATCGTCGTTCCTGTTGAGTGTGACGCCTGATTAACGGGCGGCCGCTTCAGCGGTTGCGCCGACCACTTCGTCGATCGCCTTAGCCAGACGCGCGAAACCTTCGTACATGTCGTCGAGCGGAATGATCAGCGACGGGACGAAGCGCAACACGTCCGGACCCGCCATCAGCATGATCACGCCATGCTTGCCGGCAGCCGTGACGAAGTCTTTCGCACGGCCCTTGAATGCTTCGGTCAACTCCGCACCGATCAGAAGACCCTTGCCGCGCACTTCCTTGAAGATGCCGAAGCGATCGTTGAGCTTCGCCAACTGACCTTTCAGCGCTTCGCTGCGCGCATGCACGCCTTCCAGCAGCTTCGGATCGCTGATCAGTTCGACCACCTTCTCCGCGATTGCCGAGCCCAGCGGATTGCCGCCGTAGGTCGTGCCATGCACACCGACCTTGAAGTACGCGGCCAGTTCGCTGGTGGTCAGCATTGCGCCGATCGGGAAACCGTTGCCGAGCGCTTTCGCGGTGGTCAGGATATCCGGCGTCACGCCGGTTTCCTGATAGGCGTAGAAATAGCCGCTGCGGCCCACCCCCGTTTGTACCTCGTCAAAAATCAGCAGTGCGCCGTGCTGATCGCAGGCTTCGCGCAGCGCCTTCAGGAAGGCCGGATCCGCCGGGATCACGCCGCCCTCGCCCTGAATCGGCTCGACGATCACCGCGCAGGTTTGCGCGCCAATTGCCTTCTTCGCCGCTTCGATGTCGTTGTACGGCAGATGGGTGATGCCCGCCGGCACCGGGCCGAAGCCTTCCGAATACTTCGGCTGGCCGCCGACGCTCACGGTGAAGAACGTGCGGCCATGAAACGACTGTGTGAACGAGATGATTTCGGCTTTGTCCGCGCCATGACGATCGAACGCGACACGGCGCGCCAGCTTCAGCGCCGCTTCATTCGCTTCCGCGCCCGAGTTGGCGAAGAATGCGCGGTCGGCGAAGGTCAGCGCTTCGAGGCGTTTGGCGAGACGCAACACCGGTTCGTTGGTGTAGCCGTTACCGATGTGCCACAGCTTGCCGCCCTGCTCGTGCAGGACCTTCAGCAGCTCAGGATGCGCGTGACCGAGCGCGGTCACGGCAATGCCGCCGGCGAAGTCGATATAGTCGCGGCCTTCCGTGTCCCAGACGCGTGAGCCGAGACCGCGATCCGGCACGAACCCGGCGGGCGAAAACACCGGCACCATCACTTCGTCGAAGGTCTGGCGTGTCACAGTCAGGTCGTTCATGGCAAATCCTCGTTACAGGTGAGAGGTAATACACGTAGTGTAGGAAACCGCACGCGATACGTCTTGCGCATACGCGACGCTTTCTATGAGCTTCCGGGCGGATCGGCGTTGCATCAGCCGCAAACCGCGCGTTTTTCGCGTGCTTCCCGGCGCGCCTAATCCGCCTCGCCGGGCGGTTCGATCAGCGCGGCCGGTCGCGGCTCACTGGCCGCGGTGCCGCTCGCGCCCGTCTGCTTATCGATCCAGTTGCGACGATCCTCGCGTGGTGTGACACCAAAGCGTTCGCGGTAAGCATTCGAAAAGTGCGCCGCGGACGAAAATCCGCAAGCCAGGCTGATCTGCACCACCGATTTGCTGGTGCGCTGCAATTGCGTGCGCGCTTTCGAAAGCCGCAGGCCTAGATAGTATTTGGACGGCATCGAGCCGAGATACTGGCGAAACAGCCGTTCCAGCTGCCGCCGCGACACGCCGACGAGACCGGCAATGTCATCGGTGGTCAGCGGGTCTTCGATATTCGCTTCCATCAGCATCAGCGCGTCGTTCAGGCGCGGATGCCGCTCGCCCGGCGCGGTCACAAACGGAATACGTTGCCGCTCTTCGCCCGCGCGCAACACGCCGACGCCCAGCGTATCGGCAATCCGGTCCGCCAGTTCCGGCCCGTGATCGCGGCCGATCATCGCGAGCATGAAGTCGACTGTTGCCTGACCGCCCGCGCAGGTGGCGCGATCGCGGTCGATTTCGAAGATCTGCTGGGTGACGATCGAGCGCTCGAACTGCTCGGAGAACTGCTGATAGGTTTCCCAGTTCACGCTCACGCGGTAGCCGGACAACTGCCCAGCCATCGCGAGCCACCAGACCCCGTGATGAATGCCGGTGACGAGCGGCGTGCGCTGCCCGACCCGCGAAAGACGCGCGAGAAACAGGCGATAGTCGGCGAATTGCTGGAACCGTTCGCTGACGATGATCAGCCAGTCGCACGCGATCGCATCGCCGAAGGCGGCATCGGCCGGCCATTGCGCGCCGCCCGACAGAGGCACCGCGCGGCCGTCCCACGAACACACCTGCACGCGGTACAGCGCGCGGCCGTCGATTTCATTGGCGAGATTGAGGGCGTCGACGATCGGCCCGACGCCCGACATCGACACCGGCGGCAAAGCGACGATCGCGACCTGGGTGGTGCGAGCCGGGTTGGACGTGCGAGCCATCACTTATCGGTAAAACGCGGAACGCGCGAGCGGCGCGTTACTTCAGGCTGCCGGACAGGAACTGCTTGAGCCGTTCGCTGCGCGGCGTGCTCAGCACTTCGGCGGGCAGGCCCTCTTCTTCGGTACGGCCCTGATGCAGGAACATCACGTGGTTCGACACATTGCGCGCAAAACCCATTTCGTGCGTGACGACGATCATGGTGCGGCCTTCTTCGGCGAGCTTCTGCATCACTTTCAGCACTTCGCCGACCAGTTCGGGGTCGAGCGCGGAGGTCGGCTCGTCGAACAGCATCACGTCGGGGTTCATGGCCAGCGCGCGTGCAATGGCCACGCGCTGCTGCTGGCCGCCCGACAGATGCGACGGGTACTGTTTTTCCAGACGCGGCGCGAGGCCGACCTTCTCGAGATATTCGCGGGCCCGGTCTTCGGCTTCGCGACGCGGCAGGCCGAGCACATGAATCGGCGCTTCGACGATGTTCTCGATCACATTCATGTGCGCCCACAAGTTGAAGTGCTGGAACACCATCGCCAGTTTCGTGCGGATGCGTTGCAGTTGCTTGTGATCGGCCACTTCGAGATTGCCGGCGCGATCGGTTTTGGTCTTGACCGTTTCGCCGTCGACGACGATCTGCCCCGCGTTCGGCCGCTCCAGAAAATTGATGCAGCGCAGGAAGGTGCTCTTGCCCGATCCGCTCGCGCCGATGATGCTGATCACGTCGCCCTTGTTCGCGTTCAGCGAGACGCCCTTGAGCACTTCATTGTCGCCGTAGCGTTTGTGGATGTCCTGAACGGCGAGCTTGCAAGCTTCGGTTTGAGTCGTGTGGAGCAAGATGCTCTCCCTTTGAAAATACGGATCAATCTACGTGACAGCGCGCAACCGGCCGCGCCGCTCAATCGAAACAGGCCTGCTCAGTGCGTGCGCACCGCCAGGTATCCCAGCCAGTGACGCTCGGCGCGGCGGAACAGGGCCACCAGGGCGAACGAAACGACGAGGTAAATCAGCGCCGCGAGGCCAAACGCATCGAACGACTGATAGGTGGCCGAATTCGCGTCGCGCGCCACCTTCAGGATGTCCGGCACCGTGGCCGTAAACGCGACCGTGGTGGCATGCAGCATCAGGATTACTTCGTTACTGTACAACGGGAGCGCCCTACGCAGCGCGGACGGTATCACAATGCGGCGGTACATCGTGAACCAGCTCATGCCGTAGGCACGGGCCGCTTCCACTTCGCCGTGCGAAGTCGAGCGGATTGCGCCGGCGAAAATCTCGGTAGTGTACGCGCAGGTGTTCAGCGCGAAGGCGAGAATCGCGCAGTGAAAGCCGCTGCGGAAAAACGCGTCGAGCAACTGATGCGAGCGCACGAATTCCAGGCTGTACATGCCGGTGTAGATCAGCAGCAGTTGCACATACAGGGGCGTGCCGCGAAACACATAGGTATAGAGACGCACCGGCGTCGACAGCCAGCGTTTCTTCGAGACGCGCGCCACTGCGAGCGGAATGGCCATGAAAAAACCGATGCCGATCGACGCCACCAGCAGCCACAGCGTGACGGCCAGACCGGACATGCGCTGACCGTCCCAGTAGAGGAACGCGCGCCAGAATTGATTGAGGATATCGATCATGGTGTTAGAGCTCCGCGTGGCGCACGCCGATCGAATAGCGCTTTTCCAGCCGGATCAGCACGAGGTTCGACGCGGTGGTGATCGCCAGATAGATCAGCGCGGCGATCAGGATGAAGAAGAACATGTTGAAGGTGCTTTTACCGGCGTCCTGGGCGGCTTTGACGACATCGGCGAGACCGATGATCGACACCAGCGCCGTGGCCTTGACCAGCACCTGCCAGTTGTTGCCGATGCCGGGCAGCGCGAAGCGCATCATTTGCGGAAACAGGATGCGTGTGAACACGCGCGCGCCGCTCATGCCGTACGCACTGCCCGCTTCGAGCTGGCCGCGCGGTACGGCGAGGAATGCGCCGCGAAAGGTCTCGGTGAAATACGCGCCGTAGATGAAGCCGAGGGTGAGCACGCCGGCGACGAACGGGTCGATATCGAACTGCGGCAGACCGAGGGCGTCGGTGAGATTGTTGACGGCGATCTGGATGCTGTAGAACAGCAGCAGCATCAGCACGAGGTCGGGCACTGAGCGGATCAGTGTCGTATAGCCGGTTGCGATTGCGCGCAGCGGGCGATTGAACGAGAGTTTCGCCGCCGCGCCCGCGAGGCCGAGCAGCACGGAGGCTGCCAGCGACAGAACAGACAGCTCGATCGTCTGGATCGTACCGGCCAGTAGCACTGGACCAAAGCCGTAAAGGAACACGCGTGTCTCCATCCAGGTTTTATTGACGATGTCATGGATGGGGGGGCGGGTTGTGGGCGTCCGACTCATCCGGCATGGCGCGGAGTCTCGCAAGCGGAAATTAATTTCTCAAAGAAGGTGGAAGGTTGTGCTGCGGTGCAGCAATTGTTGGTTTGGGGTGGGTTGCTGGCTGCGGGGCTTGGTTTTGTGGGGGATATGGTTTTGTAAGGTGCGATGCGCGCTGTCGGCGCTGCTGCGATTTAGCAAGTTTTGAGTCGCTTTTTTGATAGATGTGGGCGGGGGTTTTGCCTGCCCGGCAGGTGGGGGCCTGCGCGGCGCTTTTTTGTTGTTGGTCGGACTCTTTGGCCTTTCCTTGCTGTGTTAGTGGTCCGTTCTCTTGCTGGTCTTTTGGCCTTTCCTTGTTTTGTTAGTGGTCTATTAGCGTTGCCCCTGTGCGGGGCGGCACCTACTTTTCTTTGCCTGCCGCAAAGAAAAGTAGGCAAAAGAAAGCGGCTCAAACCGCCAGCTCATAAGTGGGTCCCCCTGGCTTGGAGGAGGTAGTGGTGCATCTGGAATCTGTCGCCTCGCACACTCCGCCTTAGTGACAAGGCAGTCATACCTCCGGCGGCGCTGCGCGCGCCGATACCCCATTCATAAAACCGTCCCTGCGTTTCCCCCACACGCCCGCTTGGCGTATGGGCCGGTTGTGTCCGGAACCGCTATCGCCGGCATCATTTCATTCGAAGTACGAATATTTAACAGCGCAGGCCTCTGGGCTTGCTCGCTACGCGAATCAAACCCGCGGGTTTCCCTGGCAGACCCGTCCGCGACGCACGCAGTGCGGAGTGGGAGCTGATGAGCGCCTTGTCGCTAACGCGGAGTGTGCGGGGGCACGGATTCCAGATGCACCACTACCGTGGCTGTGCGGGGGACCCGCTTATGAGCTGGCGGGGTGAGCCGCTTTCTTTTGCCTACTTTTCTTTGCGGCAGGCAAAGAAAAGTAGGTGCCGCCCCGCACAGGGGCAACGCTAATAGACCACTAACAAAACAAGGAAAGGCCAAGAGACAAAAACAAAAAAATCATCACAAAGACCCCCACCCGCCGGGCAGGCAAAAAAAACCCTACCCCATCCCCAACCGCGCCCGAATCGCCGGCAACATAACCTCCACCGCCGCCCGGCCTTCTTCCATGGCCGGCCCAGCCCGGTGAAAATCAAAAATCCCCATCCCGCCCAACCGCGGCTGAATCAAAATATCGGCCGGCTCGCCAGCGAGGCGACTCCGCGTAATCCGCACCTGCATGATGTCAATGCTCTGCGCAATCGAACTCAGCATCGAAGGCACCCGCGCACTCGGCGGCGGCGGCACCCGCACATCGTCGGAAGCACGCGCCTCGGCAGGGGCCAGCCACTTCGGCCACGGCTTGCCGTTACGCCGCAATGACCCCGGCGGCGGCGCATCCGGATCGAGCGCGGGCGTATCCACCACCGCGCCGCCAAAATCGCGCCCATTCAGAATGTCATTGTTCAAATCGACAGCAATCACGCAGTCCGCCCGCATGCCGCGCGCCACCGAAACCGGCACCGGATTGCTCAAGCCACCATCCACCAGCCAGACACCGTTGTGAAACACCGGCGTGAAAATCCCCGGAATCGCAATCGAAGCGCGCACCGCGTCGACCACACTGCCATCCTGCAACCAGCTCTCGCGCCCCGAATCGAGTTCGGTGGCCACCGCCGCAAACGGCATGTTCAACTGGGCAATCGAGCAACCGTTGAACTTGTCCGCGAATATCTTGATCACCTTGCGTCCGCCCAGCAAGCCACCCGACAGCCGCAGATCGAGTAGCCGCACCACCGTCTGCCAGGTCAGCCGCGACACCCACTCCTCCAGCCAGTCGAGGTCGCCGTTCGCGTAGATCGCGCCCACCAGCGCGCCGATCGACGTGCCGCACACCACGTCCGGCTTGATGCCCGCATCGTGCAACGCGCGAATCGCACCGATATGCGCCCAGCCGCGCGCGGCACCGCCCCCCAACACCAGCCCGATCCGGTTATATCGACGTCGATGGATCATGTGTTCCCCGCTTTTTATCGACTAGCGCCCACGTATCACATCCGAACGCGATGTCGTGTACACCTTCTGATATTGATCGAAGTGCACGTTGAAAATACCCTCTTCAGTCACGCCCCGCTCGCGCCATTTCCAGCTCCAGACGGTTTCCGGCTTGAGCGGAAACACCGCGACCTGGCCTGGCTTGCCGAGCAGGCGGCGCACCTCGTCCTCGGTCATGCCGATGCGAATCTTCGCGAAGTTCTCGGCGGTCAGCACCTGCGTGATCGCCTGCAATTTCCCGTCACGGTCGATGTCGACCATGTACGTGTTCAGCCCTTGCGGCCCACGCGGATATTCGAAACGCTTCGAGCCGTCGGTAAACGTCCGTTCGGTTTCCGGTTTGCCCATCTGGTCGCGAATCTGCGCCTCGGTGGTCATGCCCGGCGTCATATTCTTGAGCAGTAACGCGTCCGGCTTGACGGCGTTGAAGAAGTCCTTGAGTTTTCGCACGGCGCGGTCGCTCTGTTGGTCGTCGCAGCCGGTCAGCGCAACGCACCCGGCCAGCATGACGACAGTCAGCAATTTGAGGCTCACAGCGAGTTTCCTGTAGGGACGCGAAGCGCTCAGCCCACCCGCATCCCGTTGTGTAGAGGTTGCTACATAATAAACAGGATAACCGGCCACGGAAAAAACCGCGAGCGGGCGGCACGCGGCCATAAGCGGTCGTGCGGTGCGGTATGGCGACAGGGAGAGCAAAACCCGTGAAAACGGGCGCCCCAAGCAAAAAGGCGACGCTGTGCAAAGCGTCGCCGGAATCGGCCGGTCTGGTCGATTGGGTCAATCGGGAATGTGATGGCGGCCAGCCGGCCGCCTGAAGCGAAGCACCGTGGACGGCGCGCAGCGGTCCGGTCCCGGGCAAGGCGGCGAGAGACCTTGGCCTCTAACCTTGCGCCATCGCCGGAATAACAGACCGCTGCTTGTCTGGCCGCCCTGGTCCCTCGATAAGCCTTCCAGGTGCAGTTAATCTAAACGGATTGGCGGATTTAGACGAGTGCGCGTTTACACCAAATCGGCAGAGGATTCGCCGTGCGCCGCGCGGGCGTTGCCGATCCTTTGCCGATCAGGCATGCCTGTTCACGCATGAAGCCAGGCTGCGAAACCCGCGCGCCCGGCTCCCTGCAATACCGAATCGTTCTGTGGCGTATGAATCCGCGCGCACAACACATCGCGATAATGACGCTCGAGCGGATTGTCACGACTCAAGCCGGGATTGCCGCTCGCCTCGACGGCCAGTTGCACCGCCTCGATGGCCTGATTCGTCACCGTGTATTTGATCAGCGGCGCTTCGTCGAGCGTCACGCGTTCGGCATGCGCGCCTGCGTCGAGCAACACGCGATTGCTGAACAGCAGCGCGTCGATGCGGCCGAGCGTCTGCTGGAACGCGGGCAGACTCGCGAGCGGCGCGCCGAGGTTGCCGGGTGTGCGTCCGGCCGCCCATTGCGCGAACCAGTCGCGCGCGGCCCGTGCGATGCCGTCGTATACAGCGGACAACAGCACGCTCATCCACGCAAAGCCGAGTGGATCGAGTCCGGCACTCGGCTCGCCAGGTAGATGAACGTCAACCGCGTGACTGGCCGGCACGAACACGTTGTCGAATACAAGCTCGTGACTGCCCGTGGCGCGCATGCCCAGATGATTCCATTCGCTGCCGACCCGCACGCCAGGCGTATCGCGATGCACCAGCCATACGCCGACCCGCGGCGGCGTCTCGTCGCTGCGCGCCCATACCGCGAGCCACGTGAGGCCGGGGCTGCCGGTCGAGTACAGCTTGCTGCCGTCGATGATCCAGCCATCGGCGCTGCGCTTCGCGATAGTCGACGGTAAGCCGCCGCGTGCGGGCGTACCCAGTTCGGGTTCGACGCGCAGCGAGTTGATCAGCGCGCCGTCGCGCACCGCTTCACGCGCCACGCGTTCGCGCAGTTCGACAGGCCAATGCGGATTGCCCTGCAAGCGATGATGAAACAGGTACTGCATCACCAGCACCAGCGCCGTGGACGGCTCGCCGCGCGCCACCGCGCGCACCACCTTCAACGCCTGCGGCAGGCTCGCCCCGGCGCCGCCGAGCGATGCGGGCACCGTCAACGAAAGCAGATCGAATTCGTGCAGGCGCGCCAGGTTGGCGTGCGGAAATTCCGCCGTGCGGTCATAGTGGGCCGCGCTGACCGCAAACTCGCTCGTGAGCTGCGCGAGCAAGGCGTCGAACATATCGCTATCGAGCGGTGGATGACGGCGCGTCACCGCGCTTTCGGCAATCGGGGCATTCATGCGGGGACTCCAGGAAACCGCATCGCCATCAAGGCAAAGCGAAGCTGCGATCGAAGCTCGTGCGCACATCGAGATGGGCGCGGATCACATTGGCGGCTTCGTAAGTATCGGCGGTACGCTGCTGCGCGGCGACGACGCTGTCGTCGATCGCTACCGGGTGCACCTGGCCGCGCTGATAGACGGTTTTCAGCACATCGGTCGGCAGACCCGTGACTTTCGATTGCATCGCCGCCACTTCGTCGGGATGCGAAAGCGCCCAACGCTGACCGATCGCCACGCGTCGCAGGAAGTCGGCGAGTTGTGGGCGCTTGTCCGCAATCGCGCGTTCGGTCGCGACCTGATAGCTGAGTCCTTCGGAAAGACCGACGCCGTTGGCGATGATGCGATCGTGATCGCGCGCTTCGCCAAGCGCGGTGTACGGGTCCCACACCGACCATGCGTCGACGCTGCCTGACGCAAGCGCCGCCTTCGCATCGGCGGGTGCGAGGAAGACGAACGAGACGTCGGTCAGCGGCACGTTGGCCTTCTTCAGTGCGGCGAGCGCGAGATAGTGGCCAATCGAACCGCGCGTGGTAGCGATGCGTTTGCCCCTCAGGCTCGCCGCATCGTTCAACGGCGAATGCGCGCCGACGACGATCGCGAGATCCAGCGGATTCGACCGGGTCGCTGCGACGGCCCGCACGCGCGCGCCGGCCGCGAGCGCGAACACGAGCGGCGCGTCGCCCAAGCCGCCGACATCCACGGCGCCGGCATTCAGCGCTTCGCCGAGCGGTTGCGCCGCGGGGAAGTTGAACCACTCGATCTTGTACGGCAGGTCTTTCAGTTGGCCGGAGGCTTCGAGAATGCCGCGTGTTTGCAAGGATTGATCGCCGACCTTGAGCACCGGTAAATCGGCGGCATGAGACTGCGTTGCGCTCACAGTTGCACACAGGGCGAACATTGCCGCGCCGAGCGGTTTGAACAACGCGCGCTGCAGAACGGATGAGGCGGACAAAGAGAAGCGGAAGGTCGGCATGGGGGCGATCGTGTCGTGGCATTCGGATGATGTGCCATCGACGATAAGGCACTCATCTGTATAAGACAAACGCATTATTCTGCTAAGCAAATATGCGAATTTTCTTGGCCGGCAACGCGTGCGCGCGCATCGATCCGGGTATCATCGGACGCACAAAACCTGCGCATCTGCCGAACTCACCGAGTCACCGCTCACCATGAAGATCGACGAAATCGACGCCTACGTCACCGTCATTCGCTGTCAGTCGTTGCAGCAGGCGGCGCTGTCGCTCGGCCTCACGCAACCGGCAATCACGCGCCGTCTGCAGAATTTCGAAGAGGCGCTCGGCGTCGAACTGCTTGACCGCAATACACGCCCGCTCAAGGCGACCGCAACGGGCCGCATCGTCTACGAACAATGCCGCGTGATCCAGCGCGAACTCGACGTGTTGCGCGAGATCGTCGCCACCGATACGCCGCCGGTCGGCATGCTGCGCCTCGGCGTCGCGCAGACGATTGCCGATATCGCGCTCACCGATGCGATGCGCGGCCTCAAGACCGCCTACCCCGATCTGCAAGCGCGGGCGTCGACCGGTTGGGGCAGCCAGTTACTGCAACGCGTCGAGCAGGGCGAACTCGACGCCGCCGCGATCCTGCTGCCCAGCAACAAGACCTTCGACGAATCCTTGTCGGCGCGCTCGCTCGGCCGCGTCAAGCTGGCCGTGGTCGCGCAGAAAGGCTTGTTGAAGAAACGCGCGCATACGCTGGCGGAATGCCAGTCGATCGGGTGGGTATTGAATCCGGACGGTTGCGGCTTTCGCGACGGCCTGCAACGCGCGCTGACGGGCCTGGGGCTCGCGCTTAAGCTCAATCTGGAAACACTCGGCACCGAACTGCAATTGCAACTGGTGGCCGACGGCAACGGTTTGGGACTCGTACCCCTACCGTTGCTGCAGACCAGCGCTCATGCGGACGCGCTCGACATCGTCCCGATGAGCGACTTCAAGCCGCTCATCGATATCTGGCTCGTGCATCCGCGCGTGCTGGGCAAGCTGCAACAGCCGGTCGAGCAGTTCGGCGCCGCGATCGAACGGCAGTTCAAGGAGGCGCGCGCGCAGCGCGCCGCCTGAACCCTTCTCTCAGAGCACGCGGAAGCCATGCGTCCCATCGCGTCCAAGCTGAGCGACTAACCCGTACTCCCACTCCAGATACGCGTTCATCGCTTCGCGTGCGTTGTCGGTTCCCTCATACGGGCGTCGATAACGATCGATGCGAGGCGATGCCAGACGCGTCTCGCCACTTTCCACGGCGAGACCCGCTTCGATCCACGCGTTTGTGCCGCCGCTTAGCACCTGCACCGGTTTGCCCGTCAACGCCGCCAGCTCGGGCGCGGCGAAGCGCGCAAGCAGACTGCTGCCGCAGGTCGCCACATAGCGTTGCGCATCCGGCAGCTTGCGCAACGCTTCTTCGAGTTGCCCACGAATCGCGAACCACGCGCCCGGAATATGCCGCTTCACGTAGTTCGCGCTGGTGGTGAAATCCAGCACGATGGTGCCGGGCGACTGCAGGAGCGCTACCAGTTGAGCCGGCGAAATTTCATCGACCTCGGGCGGCGCGGGTGCATAACGCGCCGCGGGCGCTGGGCCTTTTTCAGCGAAGTCCGCATTGCTCAGGCCGTCTACGACGTACACCTCGATATTCATCTGCGCGAGCCACGACGCGGTCATGTTCGCGCGCACGCCGTCGTTGTCGGCGAGGATCACACGCGCGCCTCGCACCGGGGCGAACATATCGGTCTCCTGCACAAGCTGGCCGCCTGGCGCATTGCGAAAACCCGGCACGTGCCCCGCTTCGTATTCTTCCGGCGTGCGCACGTCGAAGCGGTAGACGGTGCGTACCGCTTCGTCGGCCCAGCGGCGTGCTTCGTCGCGCGAGGTGCGCCCTACCCTCGCACGATCGGCCACCTCGCGCGCGGAATCGGCGGCGGCAAGACGAAGTGTGTCGTCGACAATCGGATCGAAGCGGCGCGAACTGCCATGCGCGAGCGCCTGGCCGGCCAGAGTCCAGCCGATGGTGCCGTTGCGCAGCGCCGCCACCGGATTCGGCACGCCCGCATTGATCAGCGACTGCGCGCCGATGATGCTGCGCGTACGCCCCGCGCAGTTCACGATAATCCGCGTGGCAGGGTTCGGTGCAAGCTGCCGTGCACGCAGCACCAGTTCGGCGCCCGGCACGCTGATGCTGCCCGGAATATTCATGGTCTGGTATTCGTCGAAACGGCGTGCGTCGAGCACCACCACATCCGCGCCGTGATCGAGCAGTGCCTGCACCTGCGGCGCGCCGAGCGACGGCGTATGGCGCTCGCTTTCGACCAGTTCGCCAAAAGCCTTGCTCGGCACGTTGACGTCCTGGAACAGTTCGCCGCCCGCCTCGCGCCAGCCTTGCAAACCATTCTCGAGCAATGCCACGTCGGTATAACCCAGCTCGCTCAGACGGCTCGCGGCGCGCTCGGCGAGCCCTTCGCCGTCGTCGAATACGACGAGCGGCACGTCGCGGCGCGGCAGACGCACCGGCGCGTCCAGTTCGAGCCGGGACAGCGGCAGATTGGCCGCGAACAGCGGATGACTGCGTGCGTGCGGATCTTCCTCGCGCACGTCGACGAGCGCGATTTCCTCGCGTTCGAGCAGCGCACGGCGCACGTCCTTGAATGATCGGATACGGAACTCTTTAGCGAAACTCATGAGATCAGGGACTCCCTCGCAACATTCCAGATATTCGGCAACACGTCGTTCGAGTAACCGGAGATAAAAGTTTTGCGCCCACCGCCGGCAGGATAGACAGAACGTGTCACCGCGCCAATATTTGCACCGTACACGTGAATGCTGATCGACGTACGGTCACGAAAAGCATTACTCACACGATGGATATCGCCAATGGCAGGTGACACGGCATCCACTGCTCCGGTGTCGAGGCGCTTTGGCAGCCCCTCTTCTTCAAGTGTGCCGCCTGACGTGATGCGATATCCCTGAGCAATTTCCGCACCACGCAACACGCCGATCAAACCCCATACGGTGTGATCGTGCACCGGCGTCGACTGGCCCGGCCCCCATACAAAACTGACGATTGAAAAACGCTGCTGCGAATCGGCATGCAGCAGAAATTGCTGATAGCGCTCGGGATCGGGCTGCGCGAAGGCGTCGGGCAACCAGTCGTCGTGCGCGATCAGTTCGCGCAATGCGGCACCGCCCGCGTCGAGCAACTGTGCTTCGGGCGCACGTTCGTCGACGAGCGACGCAATCCGGCCGACGAATGCGCGCAGCCGGTCCGGCCTCAAGGTTTGAGTCATCGAATGATCAGAAGATAAGTTGAGCTGAACCGCTTAGACGCCGTGGGCGAGCGCGGCGTTGAAGGTTTCGGTCCACAAGGGCGCGACGTCGACGTGGCGATCGATCACCGCCGCCCGCGTGAAGGTATCGGCAACCTGCTGCTCGCTCGCGATATCCGCCGCCGTGACGCCGGTGACGCGGCGTGGCTGGCTCTGATTGCGATACAACGAGCGGATTGCCTCCTCGGGTACGCGCAACTCCGCGGACAGCACCTTCGCGTACACATCCTGATGCTGTCCGAACCACGCGCAGGCACGTTGCAGCCGCACCAGCAGATCCGCCGATGCTGCCCGCCGCTGCGGATCGGCAAGCACCGACGGATGGCCGTAATACAGGTAATTGCCGGATAGATAGCCGTTGGCGTTTTTCAGCACGCGCGCGCCCGCTTGCGAGATCGCCAGCGGCACGTTGTAGCCGTAGATCGCCCAGGCATCGAGCGATCCCGCGTTGAACGCCGCGAAGCCGTCGCGTGGCGCGAGCGAGGTGGCCTGAATGTCGTTGAACGAAAGCCCGGCCTCTTCGAGCATGCGCAGCAGGTAGTAATGCGTCGTGGTGGCGCGCAGATAGCCGACGCGCTTGCCCTTCAGATCGGCGATCGAGCGGATCGTCGAGCCCTTCGGGACCAGCACGACCTGGTTGTTGACGTCGTCCTTGTAGACGGCGATCACACGCACCTGGGCGTTCTGCAGACGCGCGAAGATCGGGGGGATCTCGCTGCCCGAGGCGATGTCGAGCGAGCCGCCGTTCATTGCTTCGACCATCGCGTTGCCCGACTGGAACTCGGACCAGTCGATGGTGTACGGCGTATCCGCCAGGCCGGCGGTTTTCAGCAGCGTAGCGTC
Organism: Paraburkholderia sp. BGA-UO-ETr-F12; assembly: GCF_059567945.1. Classification (NCBI taxonomy): domain Bacteria; kingdom Pseudomonadati; phylum Pseudomonadota; class Betaproteobacteria; order Burkholderiales; family Burkholderiaceae; genus Paraburkholderia; species Paraburkholderia sp. BGA-UO-ETr-F12. The sequence continues at coordinate 629,279 of NZ_JCAQOZ010000066.1, forward strand.
GCCGCCTTTGTAGGTCGCAACACGCAAACGGACCTTGCTGAGATCGACGTGCGGATCGGTTTTCTCGCTGGCCGCGGGCGTGTTGGCGGCGGCCATTGCCGACATCGCGCCGGTGCCCGCGGCGGCGAGCAACGAAGCCGCCGGCAGCGCGGACACGAGCCGGCGGCGCCGGAGCGAAACCGGCGAATCAAAACGTTGGGTCATCTTATGGGGGCTGTTCAGTTGAGGACGTCGGGCTCGGCTTCGACCAGCCCTTCCAGCAAGCTCTGGAACGCGAACAATGCGCCGCCCGGGCGGCCTACCTGCTCGTGTGTGAGCGCGGCGACATCGGGCGGGATGGGCTGCGGCGTGCCGGCGGCTTCAGCGAGCAATTGTGCATGGCAGGCGTTATCGAGCGCGATGTACCACCAGGCCGCCGCCTCGACTGTCGGACCCGCGGTGAGGATGCCGTGATTCTTCAGGATTACCGCTTTTCGTTCGCCCAGCGCCGCGGCGATACGCGCGCCTTCATCGGTATCGAGCACGACGCCGCGGAAGTCGTCGAACAGCGCGTGGTCCTGATAGAACGCGCACGAATCCTGAGTGAGCGGATCGAGCGTGCGGCCGAGCGTCGACCACGCCTTGCCGTAGAGCGAATGCGTGTGGGCGGCGGCGACCACGTCGGGGCGCGCCTCGTGAATTGCCGCATGAATCGCGAAGGCCGCCTGATTCAGTGGGCCTTCGCCGACCACGATCTCCCCTTGTGCATTCACCAGCAGCAGATCGGACACGCGGATGCGGCTGAAGTGCTTGCCGAACGGATTGACCCAGAAGTGGTCGGGCCACTCCGGATCGCGCGCGGTGATATGGCCGGCGAGCCCCTGGTCGAAGCCATAGCGCGCGAACAGGCGGAACGCTACAGCGAGCCGCTCCTGCCGATAGCGCCGCTCCGCCGCGATGCTTTCGCGCGGCGCGACGTCGTCGAACCAGAATTTGCGGATTGGCGCGTGACGCTGGAGCGGCGCCGTATCCGGGGCGCGATACGGCGCGGGTGCACTTTGCGGCGCCGGGGCGTTTTGCAGCGCGGTGGACAGATCGGTCATCGTGACTCCGTTCAGGCGGCCACGCGCTCGACGCGCGCGATGCGTTCGCGGGTGGCCGGAATCAGCTCACGGCCGTAGTCGATGGCGTCTTCGAGCGGATCGAAGCCGCGCACGAGGAAGGTGGAGACGCCGAGCGCGTAATACTCCGCGAGCGTGTCCGCGACCTGTTCGGGCGTGCCGACCAGCGCGGTCGAATTCGAGCGTCCGCCGATTTCCTTGGCCACGCCGGTCCACAGACGTTCATCGACGCGATCCGATTCGCCGGATGCCGCGAGCAGCCGCCGCGCGCCTTCGCTTTGTGCCGGGCCGCCCACACCGAGTCCCTGCGCCGCGCGCAGGCGTTTCGTTTCTTCGAGGATGTGTTCCGCGCGTTCCCACGCGGCCGCTTCGGTCGCGGCGAGAATCGGCCGGAACGACACAGAGAAGCGCACGGTACGACCGTGTTTGGCTGCTTCCGCGCGCACGCGGGCGACCTGCTCGCGGACTTGCGCTTTCGATTCGCCCCATAGTGCGTAGACGTCCGCATGACGTCCGGCGATTTCGAGTGCGGGCGCCGATGCGCCGCCGAAGTAGACGGGGATATGCGGTTGCTGCACGGGTTTCACTTCGGAGAAGCCTTGTTCGAAGCGATAGTACTGGCCGTTGTGATCGAAGGGTTTGGCCTCGGTCCAGATGCGGCGCAGGATGTGCAGGTATTCGTCGGTGCGGGCGTAGCGTTCGTCATGCGACAGGTAGTCGCCGTCGCGGCGTTGTTCGGCGTCGTCACCGCCGGAGATGATGTGGACGGCGAGGCGTCCGCCCGAATAGTGGTCGAGGGTTGCCAACTGGCGCGCGGCGAGCGTGGGGGCGACGAAGCCTGGGCGATGCGCGAGCATGAAGTGCACTTTGCTGGTGACGCTGGCCGCGTGGGCGACGGTGAGCAGCGCGTCGGGGCTGGTCGAATGATGCGGCACGAGGATGCGGTCGAAGCCCGCGGCTTCGTGTGCGCGGGCGAATTGCTCCACGTAGTCGATGTCGATGACCGGACCTTGCGGTAGGTGGGTTTCAGACACCTTGCGGGTCTGGATCATGCCGATGAATTCGATGGACACGGTGGGTGTCTCCCTAAGTGAGGTCTTTTTGCCCGGCGGGGCGGTGGCTTTTCTTTTCTGGCTGGATCTGTTGCTCTGTTCGAGGGGGTTAAGGTAGCAGCGCTACATGCGGTTGTTAAATATTGATCGGACATATCTATATCGGGTTTGCATGTAATGGAATTTGGTGTTTTTTGCCTGCCTGGCAGGTGGGGCGTTGCGGCGCTTTTTTTGTTGATCTGACTCTTTGGCCTTTTCTTGCTGTGTTCCTGGTCCGTTCTTCTGGTGTTGGTCTTTTGGCCTTTCCTTGTTTTATTAGTGGTCTATTAGCGTTGCCCCTGTGCGGGGCGGCACCTACTTTTCTTTGCCTGCCGCAAAGAAAAGTAGGCAAAAGAAAGCGGCTCAAACCGCCAGCTCATAAGTGGGTCCCCTGGCTTGGAGGAGGTAGTGGTGCATCTGGAATCTGTCGCCTCGCACACTCCGCCTCAGTGACAAGGCAGTCATACCTCCGGCGGCGCTGCGCGCGCCGATACCCCATTCATAAAACCGTCCCTGCGTTTCCCCCACACGCCCGCTGGGCGTAGGGGCTGGCTGCACCTGGTGGACCGTTATCGCCGGCATCATTTCATTCGAAGTACGAATATTTAACAGCGCAGGCCTCTGGGGCTTGCTCGCTACGCGAATCAAACCCACTGGTTTCCCTGGCAGACCCGTCCGCGACGCACGCAGTGCGGAGTGGGAGCTGATGAGCGCCTTGTCGCTAACGCGGAGTGTGCGGGGGCACGGATTCCAGATGCACCACTACCGTGGCTGTGCGGGGGACCCGCTTATGAGCTGGCGGTGTGAGCCGCTTTCTTTTGCCTACTTTTCTTTGCGGCATGCAAAGAAAAGTAGGTGCCCCCCCGCACAGGGGGAACGCTAATAGACCAATAACAAAGCAAGGAAAGGCCAAAAGACCAACCCCAGAAAGGCAACGCCAAAAAAGAACAGCCACCAAACCCCGCCGAGCAGGCCCCCCCCCAAACCCTTCTACAAACATGGAAATCGCCGAGCCGTCAGCACAAAACCAAAACCTTTGCCAAAATGCCCCATCGCGCGAAAGCGCCCAAAACACCAAATGAACAGAAAATGATCCCCTTCTCAGTGCTGGACCTTTCGCCCGTCATCGCCGGCGCCACCCCCGCGGACGCGTTCAGAAACACGCTGGACCTCGCGCAGCACGCGGAAACCTGGCACTACCGCCGCTTCTGGCTGGCGGAACACCACAACATGACCGGCATCGCCAGCGCAGCCACCTCAGTGGTCATCGGCTACGTCGCCGGTGGCACGAAAACGATCCGCGTCGGCTCCGGTGGCGTCATGCTGCCAAACCACGCACCGCTAGTCATCGCGGAACAGTTCGGCACCCTCGCCTCGCTCTATCCGGACCGCATCGACCTGGGCCTCGGTCGCGCACCCGGCACCGATCAAAGCACAGCCCGCGCACTACGCCGCGATCTGCAAAATAGCGCGGAGTCCTTCCCCGACGACGTCGTCGAGTTGCAACGCTATTTCGCCGACCCCGTGCCGGGCCAGCGTATTCGCGCCGTCCCCGGTGCCGGCCTGCACGTGCCGCTATGGCTGCTCGGCTCGTCGCTGTACAGCGCACAACTGGCCGCGGCACTCGGTCTGCCGTTCGCGTTCGCGTCGCACTTCGCGCCCGACCACATGTTCACCGCGCTAAAGGTCTATCGCGAACAGTTCCGTCCGTCGGCAACACTCGATAAACCCTACGCAATGGTCGGCGTCAATCTGTTCGCCGCCGATAGCAACGACGAAGCGCGGCGTCTGTTCACCTCGCTGCAGCAGCAGTTCATCAACCTGCGGCGCGGCACGCCCGGCCAGTTGCAACCGCCCGTGGAGCGGCTCGAAGCGTCGGAGATGGAGATGAACGGCGTCGCACATTCGCTCGCCTGCTCCATCGTCGGCGATCGCGATGCGGTACGCGAAGGACTGCTGTCGGTGATCGACCAGACCGGCGCGGATGAATTGATGCTGACCGCACAGATCTACGACCACCAGGCCCGCTTGCGCTCGTTCGAGATTGCCGCTCAGGTACGCGAAGAATTGAGCGCGGGCAAGTAGCCGCAGCGGCAACGAATAATCCGACCGGCGCCCGAGAACGCCGGAAACAGGTAAAAAGGGCGGCCCCTCAGCAAAGGACCGCCCTTTTTTTGCATAGCGCATGGCCGGGTGACGTTCGAGTCAACTCCCCGACAACAACTCACCGATTAGCCGACACCGCCGCCAGCCCATCGAGGAGCGCCTTATGAAACGCCTGCGGATCCTGCATCTGCGGCGCGTGCCCCAACTCGGCGAATTCAACCAGCGTCGCATGCGGAATCGCCTTCGCGGCAGCCTTGCCCAACTCCGGGTAATGGCCGATCTTCGCGCGCACCTCGGGCGGCGCCGCGTCCTTGCCAATCGCGGTCGTGTCCTTCTGGCCGATCAGCAACAGCGTCGGCATGCTCAGGTGGCCGAGTTCGTACACCACCGGCTGCGTGTAGATCATGTCGTACAGCAACGCGGAATTCCACGCGACGATCCGTTTGCCGGGGCCGCGGTACATTCCCGCCAGCATCTGTACCCACGGCTCGTAGTCCGCGCGCCACTGGCCGGCGTAATAGGTGGCCTGTTCGTAACGGCGAATGCCGTCCGCAGTCGTTTTCAGCTCGCGTTCGTACCATTGGTCGACCGATAAGGACGGCACGCCCTTCGCCTTCCAGTCCTCGAGGCCGATCGGATTGACCAGCACCAGTTGTTCGGTCTCGTGCGGATACATCAGCGCATAGCGGATCGCGAGCATGCCGCCGGTCGAATGGCCGATGATCGTCGCGTCGGTCACGCCGAGCGATTCGAGCAACGCATGCGTGTTGCGCGCCAGTTGCTGAAAACTGTACTGATAGTGCTCCGGCTTGCTCGATTTGCAAAAACCGATCTGGTCCGGCGCGATCACCCGATAGCCGGCGTCGCTCAAACGATGAATCGTAGCGTCCCACGTCGCCGCGCAAAAGTTCTTGCCGTGGAGCAACACGGCCGTGCGGCCATTCGCATGGACCGGCTCGATATCCATGTAGGCCATATGCAGCGCCACGCCTTGCGAGGTGAAGTCGTATTGTCCGACCGGCTCCGGATAGTTGAAACCCTGCAACTCTGGGCCGTACGCCGGACCGCTGTTGTCGGCGGGGGCAACCGGAGCGGCCCCGGCAGAGGCGGAGCCCGGCGCGTTAGCCTGAACAGCCGAACCGGTCGAACCACCGGCAAGCGCGGCGCTGGCCGGCGTGGCGGCAAAAACACCGGGCGCGGCAGCCAGCACGCAGGCGCTCACGATGGCAAACAAAGACAGGCGGCGGGCATTCATCGATAGTTTTCTTGCAAGGAGAAATCGGCGGGAGGAAGCATGCGGGTCGCGCACGCCGGCAAATCGACGCCCGCGCCCCGTTCAGAGCGGACGATTCTACGACGCGCCGCCGGACTTTGCTGCCGCGCGCGCAAATCCACCACGGCATCGGCGGGTTTGGCACGCATATTGCGAAGGCTCACCTTGCGTTCTATGTGTCGTGGCGCACGGATGCGGCCGGTGCAAGGGTTGATCGTTCGCAAAGCGGTCGCACGAGAGGCATCCGCACAATCAACACTATTCGCTCACGGCAAATCGGTGCTAGAACTAGCAGACAGGCTCGCAAAAACAGGGCCGCCTGGCAGCACGAATCAATCGCACGGAGCGAAAAAAGCACAAGACCATCCGGGGCATACTAATCAGCAACTATGTTGCATCGGCTCAAAGCAGGCGCTAACACGCCAACTCTGGCCGACAAAGGAGACAGACATGGAAACTCCGGCACGGCTGAACGATCTGCAACGCACTACCCTCGCCATTGTCCTTGCAGGCGGGCGCGGCACGCGGCTCGGGCCGCTCACCAACAAGCGCGTCAAACCGGCGGTGCACTTTGGCGGCAAGTACCGGATCATCGACTTCGCGCTCTCCAATTGCCTGAACTCCGGCATCCGCCGTATCGCGGTCGTCACGCAATACAAGGCACATTCGCTATTGCGCCACCTGCAGCGCGGCTGGGGCTTCCTGCGCGGCGAATTCGGTGAGTTCATCGATCTGTGGCCGGCGCAGCAGCGTGTGGAAGGCGCTCACTGGTACCGCGGCACCGCCGACGCCGTGTTCCAGAACCTCGACATCATCCGCTCGATCCGGCCGAAGTACGTGGTGGTGCTAGCGGGTGACCATATCTACAAGATGGACTACACGCGCATGCTCGCGGATCACGCGGAAAGCGGCGCGGATTGCACGGTCGGCTGCATCGAGGTGCCGCGCATGGACGCCGTGGCCTTCGGCGTGATGCATGTGGATGAAAACCGGCGCGTGACCGGCTTCGTCGAGAAACCCGCCGATCCGCCCTCCATTCCGGGCCGTCCGGACGTGGCGCTGGCCAGCATGGGCATCTACGTATTCAGCGCAGATTATCTGTACACGTTGCTCGAAGAAAACATCTCGAGCGTCGATACCGATCACGACTTCGGCAAAGACATCCTGCCGCGGGTCGTCACGCAAGGCACGGCGATTGCGCATCCGTTCAGCATGTCCTGCGTGTCGTCGGATCCGAGCGTGGAGCCCTACTGGCGCGACGTCGGCACGATCGACGCCTACTGGGCAGCCAATCTGGACCTCGCCTCCACCATTCCGACGCTCGACCTGTACGACCGCAACTGGCCGATCTGGACGTACCAGGAGCAACTGCCGCCCGCCAAGTTCGTCCGCGACATGAAAGGCCTGCAAGGCACCGGCAACAACCTGATCGTATGCGGCGGCTGCGTGATTTCGGGTTCGCAGATTTCGCGCTCGGTGCTGTCGTCGAATGTGAAAGTGAGTTCGTTCTGTAACATCAATGAGGCAGTCTTATTGCCGCAGGTCACCGTCGGCGCGAGCTGCCGGTTGCAAAAAGTGGTGATAGACCGCGGCTGCACCATTCCGGACGGCACCATCATCGGCGAAGACCCGGTAGCCGACGCCGAACGCTTTTATCGCACCGACGACGGCGTGGTGCTGGTGACGCCCGAGGCGCTGCAGAAGAAGGGAAAGTGACGGAGAACGTGACGCTCGCCGGAACGGCATGACGAACCGGCGAGCGTTGCCGCTACCGTTGCACCCGTTGCACCGTGCCCACCGCTTACCCGGTTTGCGCCGTTTACACCGACCTGACGGCAAACCCGCTCTAACAGGAACGAGACCGAGCCTATGACGATTCGCGCCCTGCACGTCGCAAGCGAGCTGTATCCCCTCCTCAAAACGGGCGGTCTCGCCGACGTCGCGGGCGCGTTGCCGCCTGCGCTGATCGAGCGCGGCGCCGATGTGCGGGTGCTGCTGCCCGGTTTTCCCGCCGTGGTCGCCGGCTTGACCGACTTGCGGCCGGTGGCGCAGATGGGCCGCCGTTTCGACGCACCAGACGTCACCCTCGAACTAGGCACGCTGCCGTCGAACGGCCTGAGCGTCTATGTGATCCGCGCCGGCACCCTGTACGACCGTCCCGGCAACCCCTATCTGAACGACGAACACGTTCCGTACGGCGACAATGCGCAACGCTTCGCCCTGCTCGGCTGGGTTGCCGCCCAACTGGCGCAGCACCTCGATCCGCAGTGGGCACCGCAGATCGTCCACGCGCACGACTGGCACGCCGGACTCGCGCCCGCCTATCTGAAGGCGGCCGAACGGGAGCATGGGCGCCGGTTCGCGCGCAGCATCTTCACGGTGCACAACCTCGCGTACCAAGGGGTCTTTCCGGCGCACCAGTTCGGCCAGTTAGGCTTGCCGGACGACTTCTTCAGCATGCACGGGGTCGAATTCTATGGGCAGTTATCGTTCCTCAAGGCCGGCCTCTACTACAGCGACCGCATCACCACCGTGAGCCCGACCTACGCCCGCGAAATCCAGACCCTCGCCCAGGGCGGCGGCCTCGATGCCTTGCTGCGCCATCGCTCGCACGATCTGAGCGGCATCCTGAACGGCGTCGACTACTCGGTGTGGAATCCCGCCACCGACGCGCTGCTCGAAGATCACTACACGGCCACCCGTCTGGCCGGCAAAGCGGCGTGCAAGGAGGCCTTGCAGAAGCGCTTCGGCCTCGCGCAGAAAAGCGATGCGCTGCTATTCGGCGTGGTGAGCCGGCTCACCGAGCAGAAAGGCCTCGACCTGCTGCTCGAAACGGTCCCCGAAATTGTCAAACGCGGCGGCCAGCTGGTGGTGTTCGGCACCGGCGACCCGGCGCTCGAAAACGGTTTGAAACGGGTCGCGCACTCTCATCCGGAATCGGTGGCGGTCGAACTGGGTTTCGACGAAACCCTGGCGCATACGATCGTCGCGGGCAGCGACGTGATCGCGGTGCCGTCGCGCTTCGAACCTTGCGGGCTGACGCAACTGTACGCGCTGGCTTATGGGTCGCTGCCGCTCGTGCATTGTGTCGGCGGGCTGGCGGATACGGTGGTCGACGCGTCGCTCGAAAATCTCGCCGACGATCTCGCCACCGGCTTCGTGTTCGAGCGCTTCGAGCCGAAAGGCCTCTCAGCGGCGATCCGCCGCGCGTTTGCGCTCCATGGCCGCCGCACCGAGTGGAAAGCCACCCAACGGAGGGCGATGCGCCAGGATTTCGGCTGGGGCGCCTCGGCCGAGCGCTATCTCGCGCTGTATCGGGAACTCGCCTGATCCTTCTTGTGATGGTTCGACGCAACAACACGGGGACGGATCAACTCGCCTGTGACAAACTCATGTATTGTTTTCTCTCTGTGCAGATCGCGCATTTTTCTTGCACTATCTAAAAGAGTTAAACCATTGAAAGAGTCACGCCGCTTCGGGCGGCCGGCCACGGCCGGTTCGCCGCCGCGGCCGTCCGTCCGTTCCCATTAATCGCGCATTCCTGCTTGCGCGGGCCACACCATGACGAAAAACGTTCTGAGCATTCAGTCACATGTCGTCTTCGGGCACGCCGGTAACAGCGCGGCCGTGTTTCCGATGCGCCGGCTCGGCGTGAATGTCTGGCCGCTCAATACCGTGCAGTTCTCGAACCACACGCAATACGGTCATTGGACCGGCGGTGCGATTCAGGCATCGGAGATGGAAGATCTGGTCGACGGTATCGGCGCAATCGGCGTGCTGCCGCGCTGCGATGCCGTGCTGTCGGGCTATCTGGGCACGCCCGAGCAGGCGCAATCGGTAGTGGAAATCGTCAAGGCCGTGAAGGCCGCCAACCCGCGCGCGTGGTACTTCTGCGATCCGGTCATGGGCGCCACGAGCGGCTGCAAGGTCGAACCGGGTATCCAGGAGTTTCTCGTCCGCACCATGCCGGCAGTGGCCGACGCGATGGCGCCGAACCATACCGAGTTGCAGCGCCTCGTGGGCCGGGAGATCGAGACGCTCGAAGAAGCCGTGACCGCGTGCCGCGAGGTCATTGCCCGTGGACCGAAGCTTGTGCTGGTCAAACATCTGCTCGATCGCAATAGCCCCGCCGACCGCTTCAACATGCTGGTCGTCACCGAGCGTGAGGCCTGGATGGGCCAGCGCCCCCTCTACCCGTTCGCGCGGCAGCCAGTGGGCGTCGGCGATTTGACGAGCGCAGTGTTTGTCGCGCGCACGCTGCTGGGCGATTCGATTCGCGCGGCCTTCGAGCATACGCTGGCCGCCGTGAACGCTGTCGTCAAGGCAACGTGGCAAGCCGGGCGCTACGAGCTGGAACTGGTCGCCGCGCAGAGCGAAATCGCGCAACCGCGTGAATGGTTCGACGCCTGGGTCGCGGAAACGGCCTGAGACGGGGATAACCGCCCGGCACTCGCGCGGCTCGACACGCACCCGGCAGCCTCGCGTGTCTGCTGTGGTTCGAACCGGCACGCGGCGCCCAACCCGCATTTGTCAACTGAGCGTCCTATAATGCGTGCCGCGTAGGCTCAGGCCGCCGGCCGCCTACGCCGCATTTTTTTGGCGTCCGGGCGTCAATCACCCGGGCATCCGGGCATCCGGGCATCCGGGCATCCGGGCATCCGGGCATCCGGGCATCCGGCATTCAGCAGACGAGGCATTGATGGACGGTTATATCCGCAGCGAGCGGGAAGAATTTTTTGAGCAGTTGTGCATGAGTGTCGACGCGGACGAAGCGCACGAACAGGAGGCGATCGAGTTCTTCGAGAGCCAGTTCGACCAGGCCGACTTCGACCCCGCACAGTGGCTCGACATCGCGCTTTACTATTCGCCGGCCGTGGCGCGCGGCATCGTCGATATGGTGACGCCCGACGACAAGGCGCGTAGCAACATCGCCGAAGTCATCGCCGACAACCTCGACATTTCCTACGGCGAGGACGAGTGCCAGCAGTTCGCCGAGACCATCGAATTCGCGTTGAACAACGGCGTGCCGGTGGATCTCGACCTGGTGCTCGACGGCTGCCAGCGCGCGATCGACGATCTCGACACCTGGGCGGACGAAGAGACCAAGGCGCCCCTGCTACGTCTGCGTGAAGAATTGCTGCGACAGCAAGGCGAGCATTGAGCGCATCGTTTTAGCTTGCGGCCGGTCGCATCGGGCGATTCGGCCGGGCCTCAGATTTTTCACCGGTGCTATGCGAACGCCCGTTTGCGCAACTGCACCGCAGCAGTCAAGCCGGCGCGCTCGCGCCGGTTTCCCGGGCGGCTTCTGCGGGCCGCCCTTCGCTTCTTCGGCAAATACAGGCCGCCCCGTTTCTTAAGCATATGCCGCAATCCGCACCCGCGCGCCGCCGCTGACAGGCCGCCAGCCTAAGCGCTGCACGGCCTATGCCGAAATGCTCATTCAAAGCGCCGCGAACTGCCAAGACGCTCATAAATTGGCTTTCTATATTCGCGCCAGATTGACCGGCATGTGAACGCCACGGCACGTCGATCCAGCGTTACCGCTTGCTGCCCGCAAACCTGAAACTGTCGAAGGAGAGAGACATGAGTCTTCACAACACGCTGAAACCGCTTGCTCTATTTGTTGGCGCTGCCCTCGCGATCGCGCCGCTAGCCAGTTTCGCCGACGACCTGCCGGTGAAGATCGGCTTCGCCGCGCCGCTCACAGGCGCCAACGCCGGCTATGGGAAAGATCTGGAGAACGGTGTCCGGCTTGCGATCGAAGAAGCCAACGCCCAGAAGCTCAAGATCGGCGGCAAGGTCGCACAATTCCAGCTCGTCTCGGAAGACGACCAGGCCGACCCGCGTATCGGGGTGCAGGCCGCGCAGAAGCTGGTGGACGCGGGCGTATCGGCGGTCGTCGGCCACTTCAATTCGGGCACGACGATTCCCGCCTCGCAGGTGTATGAGCAGGCCGGCATTCCGGTGATCGATCCGGCCGCGACCAATCCGGTCATTACGGGGCGCGGTTTCGCTAACACCTTCATGGTGATTTCCACCGATGCGCAGAACGCCGGCAACGCGGGCGTCTACGCCGTGGAGGTGACGAAGGCCAAACGCATCGCGATCATCGACGACCGCACGGCGTTCGGCCAGGGCGAAGCCGACGAGTTCGAGAAAGCGGTGAAAGCGCATGGCGGCAACATCGTGACGCGCGAATACACCGACAATCACGCGGTGGACTTCAGCACGCAGATCACCAGAATCAAGGCGGCCAATGCGGATCTGGTTTTCTTCGGCGGGCTGGATACCCAGGCGGCGGGCTTCGCGAAGCGGATGAAGCAATTGGGCTTGAACGCGCAACTGGTGGGCGGCGGCGGCGTGATGGATGAGGACTTCATCAAGCTCGCCGGCGAGCCGTCCGAAGGCGCGATGGCCTGGGAATACGGCAGGCCCTTGGCCCAGTTGCCGGGCGGCAAGGACTTTTCCGCGAAGTTCAAGAAGCGCTTCGGGGTGGACATCCTGTCGTACGCACCGTTTGGCTATGACGGCGCATGGGCTGCGATCAAGGCGATGCAACAGGCGAAATCCACGTCACCAGCAGTTTATCGGCCGGTTCTCAAAGCGATCGACTACGACGGCGTGACAGGCAAGATTTCTTTCGACAGCACCGGGGCGCTGAAGAGCGGCGCTTCCACGCTGTACCAGGTCAAGAACGGGGCGTGGGTTCCGATCGTGACCAAGAGCGGAAGTTAAGGGTCTTCGTTTGTAGTGGTCAAGTCTGCAACTTCGCGGTGTAGTTTCCTGCGGCCGAGGCGGTGCTGTTATATCGCCTCGGCCGATATCGATGCCCGTACGGACACCACGCGCGCCTATCTGATCACCTTCACCACCACCTCGGCATCGAGATCCCGCTCGATCCGCACAAGGTCGTCCTTCACACCGGCGAACTCATCGGCCGAGCACATCTGGTGCCCGAATGCGGCCTGAAGATGGCGCCTCACCTGCAAGACCCGCGCAACAGGATCGAACACATAGCGGGAAGAAAACTCGAAGAAACGATCCTTCACCGCGGCATCCGGCGGCACATCCGCCACATGGACGAAGCTCGGCAGCGTCAGCTCCTGTGTTTCGTCGAACGTTCCTCCCAGACACGCCCAAGGCTGCGTTCTCGACGGTTGCGCCAGCCACGCCTGCACCTGCCCGGCCATGCCGCCGGACAAGCTCGTCAGGGCCGGCACAGCGGTCGTCCCATCGGTCCAGACGAAATGCTCCACGCGTCCCTGCATCGAAGTGGAAAAAGGGCCATCCGTGGCGGCCACGTCGCCGGTCTGCAAATGCGCTGTGCCGTGCAAGCCGGTCTGCAACAGACGATTCGCGGCAATCTGCTGGGTGCCCTGCCGCGTTGCCCGTCGAAACAGATTACGTTCGAGCTCCGCCGTATAGCCGCTATCCTCCACGCGATAAGCGTAACTTGCCGCCCCATGCTCATCGACGTCGATCTGCAGGCGTGCCGTGCGTTCGCGCAACTGGGTGGCCGGCGTGCGTGACAGTGTGCCCTCGTCGACCAGCAAAACCGGCCGGTCCATCACGCTCGGCGGCAGGTAGCCAAAACTCACGCCGCCCGCCGTAGTGTCGGCAAATAACGATAGATCAGGAATCCAGATGATTGCGTGATTGATCGCGCTGCTTCCATATCCCGGCACGGACGGCAAATTGTAGTACGGCCCGAGATTGAGCAGCACAGCCTCGCTGCGGATGCCAACCGCGGCCAACAGCGCGCTGTACAAGGCGACGTGATCCTTGCAGTCGCCATAGCGATTGCGCAGGATGTCGACCGCCTTATGCGGAATCGCCGCCGTCTCGCCGAGAAACAGCGCCACGTAGCGAATATTCAAACGCATCCAGTCGTACAGGATCCGTGCTTTCGCGCGCGCGTCGCTCGCCTGCGCAGTCAGGCCTTGCGCGAGCCGGATGATCGCCGGGTCGCTCATCGTCGCGTCGGCAGCAGGACCGCGATAACGCGCGGCGAAGTTCGCGAAGTCCGGCACCGTCGACACCATCAGCCGGTCGCCCCAGTTCGCATAGCCTACCGCGCCCGCTTCAAGCGGCGCGTAAGGACCGTGCCGGTAATCGAACTCGTAGCGGGTACGGCCGTTCGCGGTGACGGACGGCAGCGCGACGTAGCCGCGCGCATCGGCATAGAGGGGTACGTCGGCGGGCAGATCGAAGATCAGGCGCTGCAACTCGACGGGGTCGCGAGTCGGTTCGACCAGGTACGCGAACGTGCCCGCCTGTAGCGCTTTCGCGCGGGTCTTGCGAAACGCCAGATGCACCCGTGCGCCGGGTTCGACGCCCGGAAAGATCACCGTGCGCAACACCCCGTCTTCGAAACTCGGCGCGCCGGCCGAGCGCGGTTCCTGCACGTCGCGAATCGCTTCGGGGCCGACCGGATGCGCGACGCCATCCGGATCGATCGTTTCAGCGGCGAGCAATTGCACCTGCTCGATGTCCTTGTTGAACCACACGTAACGTTGCGCGATATCGTCGACGCCGCTCGTCGTGTTGGCGCGCAAAACCGTATCGTCATGTTCTTCGACAGAGCCGTCTTTCTGGATCACGAAGAGGTGGACGTCACGCTCGATCGTCGAAGGGGAAAGGTCGTCGTTGGGGGTGCCGGCGATGCTCGATGCGCCCGGGCCGCTTGCATCTCGACCCTCAGCCCGCGCAGCCGCCACGCACGCAAGCAGCGCCAACGCGGCGGCCGCCGTCGCAAACGGCGCGCACCGGGTCATGTGCGACGCGCCCTGCCTCGCGCTCGCCACGCAAGCGGGCTCGACGCGAACTCCGCGCGAAATGCATGGTTGAAATTCGACAGATCGTTGAAGCCGCAATCGAGCGCGATATCGACGACCTTCGCGCTATCGTCGCGAAGCCGCAGCGCCGCCGCCCGCAAACGCGCCCGCAATAGATACTGATGCGGCGTCACGCCGGTCACGCGCTGGAACGTGCGCAGGAAGTAGAACTCGCTCAGGCCCGCAGCACCCGCGAGGCTCGTGAGCGTGTGCGCGGCACCAAGTGTGTCGTCGATCAGGCGCACCGTTTGCGCCACGCGCGACCAGGTTGCGGCGCTCGCGGCGGGTTCCGCACGCGTCAATGCGCCCGCCGCCTTGAGCGTCGAGACGGCCAGTTCAACGGCGAGTTCGTCCCAACCCGCGCCGCCTGCCTCTAGCGCGCCGGCACAGGCGCGCGCGATCAGCGGCGACAAGGCGGGCAGCGATGGAATCCGCGCGCGCCTGAAGTTCAGATCGCCGCCCGCGATGCCCGCATCCGCGGCAAGCCGCTCGAAGTACGCCGGCGCGTAATGAAAGGCGATGCAACGATCGCCAGGCGCATGCCGGTGACCGCATTCGAAACAGTCGCCCGGATTGCCGAGCAGCAGCGCGCCGGGGGTGAGCAGCGCGCGTCCCGTGGCGCTCCGGTAGCCGAACGAACCGGCCACCACCATCGCAATGCACACGCCCGCGTGCCGTTCCTCGAACGGCTGATCGCGGGGGCCGAAGGTGCAGAGGATGTCCGCAACAGCCCAACTCGCACCTTGGGCCAATGGGCGCGCGCTGGTGCCGCCGCGCGTGCCTTCCCGTGCGCGTTGCGCCAGCGCCTGCTGCAAAGTGACGGCAATTTTCCCCAAGACGCACCTCGGCTGAGTCCGTATCGTGGTTTTAGCACATCGGCGGCCGGCGCGGTTTTGCACGTTGCGGCGCCCGTGCTTTCACTCGACAACCGAAGGAGCACATCCGATGGACCTGCTGGACGACACTATCGACCGTGGTTTTCACGCTGCCTTGAGCGCCCCGGCGCGAGCCGCCGGAATCGACGCTGCCGACGACCTGTACGGCTGGCTGATCGGCAGTTGGGACATGGACGTACTGCATTGCCGCGTCGACCTCCGCCAGGCCCCACGCCGCGGCGAGATTCATTTCGGCTGGGTTCTCGAGGGCCGTGCCGTGCAAGACGTGTGGATCATGCCGCCACGCGGCGAGCGTCACGCCGCGCCCTCGCCCGCCGACAGCATGTACGGCACCACGCTGCGGGTGTGGGACCCGGCGCTGCGGGCGTGGCGCGTGACTTATCTGAATCCGCTGACCGGTCAGCGCGATGAACTGACCGGCCGGCGCGTCGGAGACGATCTGGTGCAGATCGGCACCCATGCCGACGGCACGCCGATTCGCTGGAATTTCACTGAGATCAGCCGGGATTCGTTCCGCTGGACCGGCGTGGCGCTGGCGCAGGATGGCGTGACGTGGACACTCGAAGGCGAATTCCACGCGCGGCGCAGGCGTTAGGTCGCCGGCTCTCGAGCGCAGCGCTCAATCCGCTCCGCCGATTTGCCCGAGCAAGGCCTGTAGCCGCTCAACATGCCTGAGCAGCAAATGCCGATGCTTTTCGATCTGCTCGAGCCGCCCGGCGAGGTCGGCCTGAATGGGGTCGTCGAGATCGGCGGCCGCGATCACGTCCTCCACTTTCGATCGCATCGTTGCAAGGTCCACGGGCGCATGACTCAAATGCCGCTCTAAGCGCCGCACGTCCTGCATCGCCAGATCGCGAACCTTGCGGAAGTGGGCCTGCCGCCGATGCGCTTCGGCATCGAGCGTCTCCTCTTCCACGCGCTTCGCAGGGTTCGCCTGACCGAAAATCGGCTCGGGCGGCCGCAGCACCGTCTTCTTGCGCACCGGATGCGCGGTGCCGCGGAAACGCGCGAGCGGCTGTTCGTTGTCGATCGCCTCACGTGCATTGGCCGGGATGTCCTGCCCGGTATGCGGCACGTTCATCCAGCCATTCGGCAAGCCCGTGACCGCCTCGACCCCACGCACGAACTCCTCGCTGAATTCGCGCTGGCCGGACAACATCAATTTCAGGTAGCTGGCGGAAAAGGTCATCATGCGCGCCAGACGGGTTGCCGCGCCGACCTCGCGGGTCAGCAGCAGCAGGTTCGCTCGCCAGACCGGGAGCAGCAATTCGTCGGAATCTTCCATCGCTGGGTCTTCCATCTTTTTGCCCGATGTATGGATGACGCTATATGTACACGTCATCGTTCTGAAAGGGTAGCCGCTTCAGTGTGTGGCGCGCAATGCCCGCACGCGTATTACGTACCGGTCGACGTGTTGAAATAGCACGCTAGCGCACACTGTCCCGGGATAAATCGCCACGAAGCCCGGCGTTTTGAGTTGACCCATGCATTCGGTCAGCGTTCCCACGCGGCACGCGCGATATGTGGCATCCTCTTGACCCGTTGCGGCACGCCGCGTGCTGCAGCATCAGCACCATCACCATGATTTAAGGATTCTGTAATGAAGAAAATCGTTCTCGCCATCGCAGCAACCGTTGTCACCCTGAGCGCGATCGCTCCCGCCCAGGCGTATGAGCATCACCCCGTATGCCACAAAGTGCGCGTTCATCACCACTGGGAACGCCACTGCCACTAATTGTTGTGCAGCGCCGCCACGCGGCGCGTATCGGAGAGCCTCGCCACAAGCGGGGCTTTTTTGTGGCCACGCCGCTTCGACGCGATGCAATCCCCAGCGCATGGCCGCGCGCCTCAACGCGGCAACGAGACCCTGTTCGACGCTCTATACGTTCGGCGCGAACGCCGCAGCATGCAATCACGGACACATGCTGTTACACCTTTACGGTGCGAGCCGACGCGGCTGCGGCCTCGCATAACGCGAAGCGCGCTGAGCCGCGTGGAGAAGAAGGGAGGAATAGTCGCGACGGCGACGGCTTCAGGTAGCCGCTTCAGGTAGCCATTTCAGGCAGCCGCCGTCAGGCTGCGCGTACGCGCTGCAAGGCCGTCGCCACCAGTTCTTCCAGCAAAGGCTCGACCTTCACCGCCAGCCTTTCGTCATACGCATACGGCATCTGTTCCTCCATATACGTAATCTGCGACAACTCGAGCTGTATCGCGTGCACGCCCTGCGACGGCTGCCCGTACTCGCGCGTGATATAGCCGCCCTTGAAGCGACCGTTGGCGACAGCGGAATAAGCGCCGTGCCGCTCGACTATCGCGGCCAGTTCTTCAGCTACGCCGGCCACCGCGCTGGCACCGTTGGATGTGCCGAAGTTGAAATCCGGCAAACGTCCTTCGAAAAATCGCGGCACGTGCGAGCGAATCGAATGGGCTTCCCACAGCAACACCTTGCCATGCTTCGCCTTCAGCGCGGCCAGTTCGCCCACCAGCGCATCGTGATAAGGCTTCCAGTAAGCATCGCGCCGGCGTGCGACTTCGGCGTCGGTCGGCAGATGGCCTTCCAGGTACAGCGGCTCCTTGTCGAAGGTATCGACCGGCAGCAAGCCGGTGGTGTCCTGCCCCGGATACAGATTCGCGCCATCGGGCGGGCGGTTCAGGTCGATCACGTAACGCGCGTACGTCGGCACCAGGATCGACGCGCCCATGCGCTTCGCGAAAGCGTAGAGTCGGTCGAGATGCCAGTCGCAGTCGTCGGTGCGCTGCGCGGCCGGCGTCATCGTTGCGGCGATGTCGGCGGGAATTTGCGTGCCCAGATGCGGGATCGAAATCAGCAACGGCAGGCTTCCCCGCTGCAGCGAGAAAACCGGCGGAGTGGTTGCGGTAGACGAAGCGGTCATATCAGTCCGGAATCGATAAAAGTCGAAGGCTCAGCTTACTCGGCTTGTTCAGTCATTCACGCGAGCATGTCGCCGCTGCCGGCAGCACCGGCAGCAGCGACACTCGGCATTACCCTAGCGGAGCAAGTCGGCGAGCGCCCCACGATAGCGCGTAAAAGCGCCCTCCTCGTCACGATGACGGCGGTTCTCGACAATCTTGTCGCCCCCCGTGTAGACATCGCGAATCGGCGACTCGCCATGTTCGCAGAATACAACGCCCGAGAGCCACGCGTTGGGCGCGTGCTCGGCAATGCTCGAATGATCCGCATCGAGCACCAGCCAGTCGGCGCGGCGGCCTGCCTGCAATGCGCCGACCGCGCGCCCCGCGGCGTGCGCGCCGCCCGCGAGCGCGGCGTCGAACAAGCGGTCGGCCACATACGTCGCCTGCGGCGAGGCGAGCACATTGCGTTGCCGGCGCGTGAGGCGCTGACCATATTCGAGCAAACGCAATTCCGCACGCCAGTCGACGCCGATATGGCTGTCCGAGCCGATGCCGATGCGCCCTTGCGCGTCAAGATACTCGTGTGCCGGAAAAATGCCGTCGCCGAGATTGGCTTCGGTGGTCAGACACAAACCGGCAACCGCGCCGCTTCTCGCAAGCGCCAGCGTTTCGTTCGCGTCGACATGCGTGGCGTGCACGAGGCACCAGCGGCTATCGACGTCGAAGCGATCCAGCAGCCATTGCACCGGCCGGGCGCCTTCGGTTTCGAGGCAGGCGTCGACTT
Organism: Paraburkholderia sp. BGA-UO-ETr-F12; assembly: GCF_059567945.1. Lineage (NCBI taxonomy): Bacteria > Pseudomonadati > Pseudomonadota > Betaproteobacteria > Burkholderiales > Burkholderiaceae > Paraburkholderia > Paraburkholderia sp. BGA-UO-ETr-F12. The sequence continues at coordinate 648,237 of NZ_JCAQOZ010000066.1, forward strand.
CGGCGGTCTGCTCGGCGATATGGATGTGAACCGGCGCGCTGCTATCGATACCGTTCAGCAAGGTACGCAGCGAATCGGCCGACACCGCGCGCAACGAATGGGGCGCCACCCCATAACGCAACACGGCGCTCTCGGCACGCGCCGCGCGCAGCGTACCGAGCAGATCGAGCAGACTCTCCGGCGTATTGATGAAGCGCTGCTGATCGTCACGCGGTGCGCGCGCCCCGAAACCGCTGTACTGATACAGCACGGGCAGCATCGTCATGCCAATGCCGCTTGCCGAAGCTGCATCCACCACGCGCTGTGCCAGCTCCGCCTGATTCGCATAGCGGCTGCCATCCGGCGTGTGGTGCACGTAATGGAATTCGCAGACCGACGTATAGCCCGCCTTCAGCATCTCGATGTAGAGCCACTGCGCGACCGCAGCGAGTCCTTCCGGCGTGATCCGCGCGGCGAAACGGTACATCAGATCGCGCCAGCTCCAGAAGTTATCGGTGGCGTTCGCCCGATACTCGGTGAGTCCGGCCATCGCGCGCTGAAACGCATGCGAATGAAGATTCGGCATGCCTGGCAATACGGGACCCGCGGCTTTTTGCACGTCGTCCGGAACAACCGCCGTATCAGGCGTAACCGATGTCAGCGTGCCGTCTGCGTCCCATTCCAGCAGCACATTGCGGCGCCAGCCGTCGGGTAGATAGGCGTGATCGGCGAATAGTGATTGTTTTGATTGCATCATCTCTCAGGCCCTAGCTCAAATCACGCCGCGTATAAACCGTCTCGCCCGCGCGCACGACCTGCGCGCACAACGGACGCCCAATCCAGTAAGCCAGCTCGGCAAGCGTTTCTACCGACCACACCGCGAAATCCGCCGCGCGCCCAACTTCGAGCGAGCCATGCCGGTCCGCCTTGCCGAGCGCGCGCGCCGCGTGCACGGTCACGCCCTGCAGCACTTCGGGCACCGTCATGCGGAACAAGGTGGTCGCCATGTTCATCATCAGCAGCAGCGACGTAGTGGGCGACGTGCCGGGATTGCTGTCGGTGGAAATCGCAATCGGCACCTGATAGCGCCGCAGCAGGTCCAAAGGCGGCAATTGCGTCTCTCGAATGAAGTAGTACGCGCCCGGCAGCAGCACGGCGACGGTGCCGGACGCCTGCATAGCGGCAACGCCGGCTTCGTCGAGGAATTCGAGGTGATCCGTGGACAGCGCATGGTGTCGCGCGGCCAATGCCGTGCCGCCGCTGTTCGACAACTGCTCGGCGTGCATTTTCACCGGCAGATTGTGGCGCCCGGCGGCCTGAAACACGCGCTCGCTTTGTTCCAGCGAAAAGCCGATGCGCTCGCAAAACACGTCGACGGCGTCGACCAGGCCTTCATCGGCGAGCGCGGGCAGCATCGTATTGCAGACTTCGTCGATATACGCGTCGGCCCGACCCGCGAACTCCGGCGGCAATGCATGGGCACCGAGAAACGTCGTATAGACCGATACCGGATAGCGCTCGCCTAACCGACGCGCGACGCGCAACATCTTGCGCTCGCTGGCGAGATCGAGGCCGTAGCCGGATTTGATTTCGACCGCCGTGACGCCTTCGGCGAGCAGCGGTTCGAGACGCGCGGCTGCCTGGCTGAACAGCGTGTCTTCGTCGGCGGCACGCGTGGCGCGCACAGTCGAGACGATGCCGCCACCCTGCCGCGCGATTTCTTCATAGCTGACACCGGCGAGGCGCTGCGCGAATTCATCCGCGCGCTGGCCGCCGTACACCAGATGCGTATGGCAATCGACGAGACCCGGCGTCACCCACGCGCCGTGCAAATCTTCGCGCGGCCATGCGGCGTAGTGAGCCGGTAACTCGGACGCTGCGCCAAGCCATGCGATCTTGCCGTCTTCAACGGCAATCGCGGCATCGGGCAGCGTGTGTTGGGGATCGCCCTGAGGGCAAAGTTTCAGGTGATGCCAGACGGTTTGCTTCATCGCGTGCTCTTTGCAGCTCGTTGCGTGTCTGTGGTGATTCGCGGCGCACTTTGCCGGGCCTGTGCCGGGAGTTAAGCGTGCACGCGAATCGTCGTCATCATTGTGGCTATCACGTATAGCGGATGCTGATCGCGAGCACCGTGCCGGTGCCCTTCACTGTGCATGGCAACGCATTCGGCGTGTCGATGCGCAGTGTGTCGTCTGCCTCAAGCACATGCGCCTCGCCTTCGTCGCCGAGTGCGAGCGAGACCGAACCGCTCGCGCAGAACAGCAACACCACGTCGGTGGACAATACGCGTTGCGTCGCACCGCGCCACACTTCGCTCTCACCTACCGCCGCGCCACGGCGGACCATCAGGTTGAAGTCGCGCGTGGCGCCGTCGACGAGACGTGCATCGATTTGCGCTTCGCCCGCGAACCGGGCGATATCGAGCGGCCGGGTCAACGCGTACGTCTTCACGGCGTGCGCGTCGGTGGCATCGGTTTCATCCAGCAGCATGCCCGCACCCGACAACAGCGCCAGGGTGCGATCGATACCCGCAAAACGCGAGAACGGTCCGGCTTGCGCCACGTCGGCAATGCTCACCCGCCACGTGAACGAGTCGAGCCCCGCGCCGGCGGGAAACGCCGCGACTTCACGCGTGACGCCGCCGCCGTTTTTCCACGGCGCCGCCACGAGATCGGCGCCGCGAATCAGCGTGGTGCTTGCCGCACCGCCGGCAAGCGTGCTGTGAGGCATGCTGTGAGGCGTGCTGTGAAGCGCCACGATCAACGGCCCAGCATCGGCAGATTCAGGCCTGCCTCGCGTGCCGTTTCCTGCGCGAGTTCATAGCCCGCATCCGCATGACGCATCACGCCGGTTGCCGGATCGTTGAACAGCACACGGCCGAGGCGCTCCTTCGCGGCATCCGTACCGTCAGCGACGATCACCACACCCGAGTGCTGGCTGAAGCCCATGCCGACGCCGCCGCCATGATGCAGCGAGACCCACGACGCGCCGCCTGCCGTGTTCAGCAATGCATTGAGCAGCGGCCAGTCGCTGACTGCGTCCGAACCGTCTTTCATCGATTCGGTTTCGCGATTCGGGCTGGCGACCGAACCCGTGTCGAGGTGATCGCGGCCGATCACGATCGGCGCCTTCAGTTCGCCGTTCTTCACCATTTCGTTGAACGCCTGGCCCAGACGATAGCGATCCTTCACGCCGACCCAGCAAATCCGCGCCGGCAGCCCCTGGAACGCAATGCGTTCGCGCGCCATGTCGAGCCAGTTGTGCAGATGCGGGTCGTCGGGAATCAGTTCCTTGACCTTCGCATCGGTCTTGTAGATATCTTCGGGATCGCCCGACAGCGCGACCCAGCGGAACGGCCCCTTGCCTTCGCAGAACAACGGACGGATGTACGCCGGCACGAAGCCCGGGAAATCGAAGGCGTTTTCGACGCCCATTTCCAACGCCATCTGGCGGATGTTGTTGCCGTAGTCGAGCGTGGCCGCGCCGCGCGCCTGCAACGCCAGCATCGCCTGAACCTGCTTGGCCATCGACTGCTTGGCCGGCGTCACGATGCTGTCCGGCGCGGTCTTCTGACGCTCGCGCCAGTCTTCGACGCTCCAGCCTTGCGGCAGATAGCCGTGAATCGGATCGTGCGCGCTGGTCTGGTCGGTCACGCAATCCGGCGTAATGCCGCGCGTCACGCACTCGGCGAACACATCGGCGGCGTTGCCGAGGAGTCCGATCGAAACCGGCTTGCCGGACTTCTTCGCTTCGTCGAGCATGGCGAGCGCTTCGTCGAGCGTCTTCGCCTTCTTGTCGACGTAACGGGTCTTCAGACGGAAGTCGATGCGCGTCTCATCGCATTCCACCGCGATCATCGAGAAGCCGGCCATGGTCGCGGCCAGCGGTTGCGCGCCGCCCATGCCGCCCAAACCGCCCGTCAGAATCCAGCGGCCCGACGGATCGCCGTTGAAATGCTGGTTCGCCACCGAGAAGAACGTTTCGTAGGTGCCCTGCACGATGCCCTGGCTGCCGATGTAGATCCAGCTGCCCGCCGTCATCTGGCCGTACATCATGAGGCCCTTGCGATCGAGTTCGTGGAAGTGTTCCCACGTCGCCCAATGCGGCACCAGGTTCGAATTCGCCAGCAGCACGCGCGGCGCGTCCGCATGCGTGCGAAACACGCCGACCGGCTTGCCCGATTGAATCAGCAGCGTCTCGTCCTCGTTCAGATCCTTCAACGACGCGAGGATCTGATCGAAGCAATCCCAGTTACGCGCGGCACGGCCAATACCGCCGTAGACGACCAGCGCGTGCGGATGCTCGGCGACTTCCGGGTCCAGATTGTTCTGGATCATCCGGTACGCGGCTTCCGCAATCCAGGTCTTGCAAGTCTTGTCCGCACCGCGCGGTGCGCGGATCGTGCGGGTCGGGTCCAGACGCGGGTCGATGTGTTTCGGGTTGTTCATGGTGGCCCTCGGAATGCGTGAAAAAGTTCGGGAAGAATTCGGGAAATTAAGTCGAAAAGGAATCGATAAATACGGCGAAATCAGAAATGACCGGTGAAGCGATAGCGGCTGCCGGGATGCCAGAGATTGGCAATCGAGGCGACCTGGCTTTGCGACCACGTGCGCCGATGCAGCACGAGGCACGGCTCGAGTTCGTCCATGGTCAGCAGTTCACGCGTATCCGCGTCCGCCGCCAGGGCTTCAATGCGGTACTCGACGCGCTGCAGCGGCGCGACGCGCACCAGATACTGATTCGGCGTGGTGTTCGTGAAGTCCTGCAACGCGTACTCAGGCGCAACCACCGGATTGACCCAGCGCTCTTCGAGTTGCACCGGTTCGTCGTTTTCAAAATGCAGCACGCGCGAATGAAACACCGGACTGCCCGCGCTCACCTGCATTTCCTCGGCGAGCGCCTCGTCGGCGATGCTCGCGCCGATGTGCAGCACCTTCGCCAGATAGCGATGGCCGCGCGCAACGATTTCGTCGGAGATGCTGCGGATCGCCACCAGCGTCGATTCGTACTTGGGCCGGGCTACGAAGGTGCCCGAGCCCTGCACCCGCGTGAGAACCTGCTCCGAGGTCAACTCGCGCAACGCGCGGTTGACCGTCATGCGCGCGACGTTGAATTCACGCGCAAGTTCGTTTTCGGAGGGCACCTGATCGCCTTCAGCCCATTCGCCCGCATGGATGCGGCCGAGGATGAAGTCCTTGATGCCCTGATAGGCCGGTGCGTTCATTGGCTGGTTCTGCCTGACTGAGTGTTTACTGTTCGGAGGCAAACGAGAACGGGCTCAGCTTCGCGATCGTGCCGTTCTGCACGAGCCGCGTGACGGCCGCGATATCCGGTGCGAAGTAGTGATCGAGTTCGTAGTGCGCGACATCCTTGCGCACCGCGTCCATCACTTTCTGCAGGCTCGGGCTGGTCTTGTGCGGCGCGCGCAGATCGACGCCCTGCGCGGCGGCAAGCAACTCGATCGAGAGGATGTTCGCGACGTTTTCGGCGATATCGCCGAGCTTGCGCGCAGCGAACGTGGCCATCGACACGTGGTCTTCCTGATTCGCGGAAGTGGGCAGCGAATCGACCGACGCCGGATGCGCGAGCGTCTTGTTTTCAGACGCGAGCGCGGCCGCCGTCACGTGAGCGATCATGAAGCCCGAATTCACGCCACCGTCGCGTACGAGGAACGGCGGCAGACCCGACAGCGTCGCGTCGATCAGCAGCGCGATGCGGCGTTCGGCCAGCGCGCCGATTTCAGCGACGGCCAGCGCGAGGTTGTCGGCCGCGAATGCCACCGGCTCAGCGTGGAAATTGCCGCCCGACAGCACTTCGCCCGTATCCGGGAAAATCAGCGGGTTGTCGGACACGGCGTTCGCTTCGAGCAGCAGCACCTCGGCTGCGTGACGCATCTGGTCCAGGCACGCGCCCATCACCTGCGGCTGGCAGCGCAGGCTGTACGGGTCCTGCACCTTGTCGCAGTCGGCGTGCGAAACGTTGATCGCCGAGCCTTGCAGCAGCGAACGGTAAGCCGCTGCCGCGTCGATCTGGCCTTGATGGCCGCGCAGTTCGTGAATGCGCGCGTCGAACGGCTTGACCGAACCCGCCGCCGCGTCCACCGACAACGCGCCCGCCACCAGCGCGGTGCGGTACAGGTCTTCGATGGCGAACATGTTGTAGAGCGCGAGCGCGGTGGAGGCCTGCGTGCCGTTCAGCAGCGCCAGACCTTCCTTCGCCTGCAGCGTGAGCGGCTTGAGGCCGACCAGCGCGAGGCCTTCGGTGGCCGGCATGCGTTCGCCCTTCGCGAACACTTCGCCGACGCCGAGCAGGGTGGCCGACATATGCGCGAGCGGCGCGAGGTCGCCCGAAGCGCCGACCGAACCCTTGACCGGAATCACCGGCAGCACGTCGGCGTTGTACAGCGTAATCAGTGCTTCCATCACTTCGCGGCGGATACCGGAGTGGCCGCGGCCCAGGCTCGAGAGCTTCAGCGCGATCAACAGGCGCACCACCGGACGCGACATCGGCTCACCCACGCCCACCGCGTGCGACAGCACCAGATTGCGTTGCAGCAGTTCGAGCTGGTCGTGCGGAATGTGCGTGCTGGCGAGGCGCCCAAAACCCGTGTTGATGCCGTATGCCGGCTCGCCCTTCGCGGCGATATCGGCGACGGCTTTGGCGCAGGCGTCGATGGCGGCGTGGCTGGCGGGATCGAGTTGTAGCGCGACGTGTTCGCGTGCGATCTGGCGCAGTTGCGGGAGGGTCAGATAGCCGGGTTTCAGAATCATCATGGTGTGTCCTGTCTTGTCTATACAATTTGAGAGAAGTCTAGCGTCGCCATCCTGTATATACAACCTGTTTTTGCAGCTTCCGACCTAGGGGTTTCCATTAGAACTAAATGCTGGCGCCACGCATGCCACATCCGTCAGCGTTTCGAGCGCTGGGTATGGCGCGCCGGACCCGCTCACCTTGCGGGATAACTTGTATATACACATTCAAAATAGACAGCGGCAAGCGACCAAAAAAAGATTCGCCCCGGCGGCCGGCGCAGCCGGCCTGCCCATGCGCGCGTCACTGAGTTATAGGAGAGCCCGTTGCCGGCGCAAGAAAGCCCGCGCATCCACACCGGAAGCCTTTATTGTTGATTTAAAATCAAGATTGATTTGAGACTAATACGCTTTTTGCGAGAATCAAGACGGCGGATACTGCGTGCATTGCATCGTGTTTCCAGTGTTTCCGGTATTTCCATTAAGGAGAACGTCTTGAAGATTTTCGTTACTGGCGCAAGCGGCTTTATCGGCGGTTCGATCGCGGCGCACCTCGTGCGTGCAGGCCATCAAGTACGCGGTTTGATCCGCAAGCCCGAACACAGCGCCGAACTACAACGCCTCGGCATCGAACCCGTGATCGGCACGCTCGACGACCGCGAATTGCTGATCGCCGAAGCACAAGCCGCCGACGCGGTCATCAACGCCGCGAGCAGCGACCACGAGGGCGCGGTGAAAGCGCTGATCGAGGGCCTCGCCGGTTCCGGCAAACCGTTTCTGCATACGAGCGGCTCGAGCATCGTGGGCGATGCGTCGGGTGGAAAGGCCGGTGAGGCGCGCATCTATCACGAGGACGCCCTGCCCCAGCCGACGGCGGATAAAGCGGCACGCGTCGCCATCGATCAACTCGTGCTCGCGGCCGCACAGCAAAACATTCGCTCGGCGGTGCTGTGCAATACGCTGATCTACGGCCATGGGGCGGTGCCTGGCAGTGCTAGCGTCCAGTTGCCGCGGCTCGTGCGTCAGGCGCAAAAGAGCGGCGTGGTGCGGCATGTGGGCAGCGGCGGCAACATCTGGTCGAACGTGCATATCGACGACGTCGCCGAGCTCTATCGCCTCGCATTGGAAAAGACGCCGGCTGGCACCTTCTATTTCGTCGAGAGCGGCGAAGCGTCGTTCCGCGACATGAGTACGGCCATCGCTCACGTGATGAAACTCGGTGAGCCGCAAGACTGGCCGCTCGAAGCGGCGCAAAAGGAATGGGGTTACGAAATGGCTTCGTACGGGCTTGGATCGAACAGCCGGGTACGCGGTGAACGCGCGCGCAAGCTGCTCGGCTGGCAGCCGAAACGTAACTCGGTGATCGACTGGATCGAGCGCGAGACGATTTGATGTTTCGCGAGGAGACGCCCTCCGGGGCGTCCTGGAGAACGTAAGCAGTGTAAGCCGGGGTGTTGCGAATCCGTAAGCTCACCTCGCTAGAATCCGGCTCACGTAATAGTGCGATTCGACGCTACGAGTCGCGCGTGAGTCCGGATTTGATCGATGACCTTGGCGCTGAATTTCTACTGGCTGACCAACCTGCTGGCGATCCTGTTCGTCGTGGCGTGCGTGTACGACGCGCACTACGATGAATACGGCACGCTCACGCTGGCAGCCGCCGCGATGAGTCTTGTCGTGATGGCGATCGAGGTGTTCCTCAGGCCCGCGTTCGACATGGCCTTGTGAGTTCGACACTGCGCCACGCAGCGCCGCCCGCCTCAACCCGCACCTCGCTTCGCAACTGAGCGGCACCGGCACGCTGGCGGACAATCACGATTACAGCACGAGGACGGGCACAAACCGGGCACAAACCGGGCACAAACCGGGCACAAACGGCTGCCTCAAACCGCGACTTCCGGCGGCGCCCGGCGGAAACAGCGTGTGATCCAGCCGAGGTAGCACAAGCCCAGCACGAACCACACCGCACCGAGCACCAGCGCGGTTTTCTCAAGACTCACCAGCAGCCAGATATCCGCCACCGCGCCGGCCAGCGGAAACAGCAGACCGCCGATCACACCCATTGCATTCGCACCGCCCTTCGCGTTGAAGAACTGACGGATCACACACAGATTGACCGCGGTGAATGCGAGAAACGCGCCAAAGTTGATGAACGAGGTCGACGTCGCGACATCGAGTTTCAACGCGACCAGACCGATTGCGCCTGCGATTGCGATATTCAGCGCCGGCGTCTTGAACTTCGGATGCACGAAGCCGAAGATGCGCCGGGGCAAGACTTCGTCGCGTCCCATCGCATACAACAGACGCCCCACGCTTGCCTGCGCCGAGATACCCGAAGCGAATTGCGCGAGAATCAGGCCGGCCAGAAACACCGTGACGAAGATATCGCCGCCCACTTTTCGCGCGACTTCGAAGGCGGCCGAATCCGGATCCTTGAACACCGCCCCCGGGTGCGCGAGTTGCACCGTGTACGCGGCGATCACGAAGATCGCACCGCCGATCAGCGCGATCAGCACGATCGCGCGCGGCATGGTCTTTTCCGGAGCGATGGTTTCTTCGGTCAAAGTCGATACCGCGTCGAAGCCGAGATACGAATACGCGGCAATCGCAGCGCCTGCCATCGTCGCCGAGAACGGCACATGCGGCTTGAAGAAGGGCTCAGCCGAAATCAGGCCGCCAGGTCCCGCCGCAGCGGTCACATAGTGACAGCACAGCACGACGAACAACGCGACAATCGCCAGTTGCACGACCATCAGCACGATGTTGAAACGGTTCGCGAGTTCAATGCCGAGAATGTTCAGCGCGCTCGTCAGCACAATGAACGCCACGATCCAGGTCCAGTTCGGAATGTGTGGAAACGCGGCACTGAGATACGCGGCGCCGATCAGCCAGATCACCATTGGCAGAAAAAAATAATCGAGCAAGGTGGCCCAGCCGATCATGAAACCCAGATGCGGATTAAAGGTTTTGCGCGTGTAGGTATAAGCCGAACCCGCCACCGGGAAAAGCCGCGCGAGCTTGCCGTAACTGAGCGCCGTGAACACGATCGCGATCAGCGCGATCAGATACGCGAGCGCGGCGGTATCGTTGCTGGCGCTCGCCAGCACACCATAGGTGCCGTAGACGATCAGCGGCGCCATATAGGCAAGGCCGAACAACAGGACTGAAGGCAGCCCGAGGGTGCGTTTCAGATGCGTGGCCTCAGGCGCGGCGGATGCGCCGGCGCGCTCGGTGGGCGATGTCGGGGTCATGCGGTGTCTCCTCATGCGAATGGGCGAGCGTCGCCGGAGGCGGCGTGGAACGCGCCCCGGTCGAGCCTGGTCGATCAGATATGCTGGAAGCGCGTGTGGCGCGCCTTACCGCGCGCGAATCACACGCGCGGGTTGCCCGTACTCGTCGTTCAGCGTCGCGAGATCGAGCGCGATACGGGCGTCGTGCAGATAACGATAATGTTCACGCGCGCCTTCGAGGCGCGCCGGATCGAGCGTGGCGCGCAGGACGGTTTCTTCATGCCCGGCGTCGCACACCACCTCGCCGAACGGATCGATCAGCGCCGATTCGCCGGGAAACGTGAGGTTGTCGTCGCCGGACCCAATGCGGTTCACGAGCGCCGCGAACATCTGGTTCTCCATCGCGCGGGCCACGATTGCCCGGCGATGCACCGGCCCGAACGGCTCCATATTGCCGTTCGTCACGATCAGCAGATCGGCGCCGAGCGAGGCGACCGCGCGCGCCGTTTCGGGAAACTCGATGTCGTAGCAGATCAGCAGGCCGACCGTCAGGCCTTTGAAATTGCATACTTCGTAGCGGTCGCCCGGCTCGAATACGCCGACGTCCGACGCCCACAGATGCGTCTTGCGATAACGCAGCGCGATCTCGCCGCGTTCGTCGACCAGCACCGTAGTGTTGAAAAAGCGCTTGCCGTCGCGCTCGGCGAGACCCACCGCCACCGCAACACCTGCTTCGCGCGCCGCATCGCGGACCGCGCTCAGCGAAGGCCCGTCGATCGTTTCGGCCACCTCGCCGACGGTGTCGCGCGTCGGAAAGCCCGACAGCGTGGTCTCCGGAAACACGATCAGATCGGTTCCGGCCGCGCGTTGGCCGATGGTTTGCAGCACGCGTTGCACGTTTGCCCCGCCGACGCCCATCGCGCCATCCACGATCGGAATCTGTGCCAGTTCGAGTTGCAGCATTCTGTCTCCTGTACTTGCCGGTTTGCTTCGCGTTGAATAGCGGTTATTGTCAGGCCGCCCGCGTTTTCAGGTTGGGCCTATTATTACCAGACATATTTTTGTTCGTAATCACCCGGCTGGGTTACCCTCAACGGAGCACGCATGGAACTCGAATGGCGCGATCTGGCCTTTCATCGCGAGATCGGCGCGGTTATCGAAGCGCTCGACAGCGCGCAATTCTGGACTCGTCTTACGCGCGCGCTGGAACGCTATGTCGCGTTCGATAACTGGGTCGCCCTGCGCTTCACACCTGGCGCAGCGCCGCTCGTCTGCGCCGAATCGCCCACGCCGGACGGCACGGTGGATGCGATGTTCCAGGACTATCTCGCCGCGCTTTATCAGCTCGACCCGTTTTACATCGCCGCGACCGGGAGGCCGGCCTCGGGCTTCGTCACGCTTGCGGACGTCGCGCCCGACAACTTCTCGATGACCGATTACTACCAGCGGTACTTCAGGAAAAACATCGTCGGCGACGAGGTGCATTTCAACTACATGATCGACGCGCGGCATACGCTGGCGTTCTCGCTGGGCGCAACGCATCGCTATGGCGAGCGCGACCTCGCGGTACTCGCGCTGTGCGCGCCCTGGGTGATCGCGTTGCTGCGACAGCGCCTGCCGTATGAGGTATTCGGCGCGCCGCCGCCTGCGGGCGAGGCGGCGACGCAAACACCGGCAGAAGCCGTGACGCAGACAGAAACGGAGGCGCCCGCCTATGCCGCGCGCTTCGAGCAGGTGTCATCGGCGAGCGGCCGTTCACCGCTCACGGCGCGCGAGGTCGAAGTGGCCATGCTGAGCTTGAGCGGATTTTCAACACGCGCCATCGCGGAGAAACTGACGATCTCGTTCGAGACGGTGCGCGCACACAAGAAGCACATTTATACCAAGCTCAATGTCAACTCGCAGTCGGAGTTATTTGCGCTGTTTTATGAAGCGGGACGCAAAGGGGCATGACGTCCGGCTGATTCGATGCCGGCGCCGCTCATCCGCTTCACGAACCGCATGCGGCGCAACCGCCCGCTTTCTCTTCGTAGCGGTCATGATGCTTGAGCCATTCGCCCATATTCTTCTTCTCGTTGCGGCCCTTCGGGGTGACGTCGAAATGCGCGTACGCGCTGAGGAACTGCTCGCCGCCTCGTCCGTAGGTGGAATACGTGTGATAGACGTCACCCGCCTCGTCTTTGTAGAACACACTGTGACCGGGTAGCTCGTCGATGCCGACATCCTGTTCGGTGAAGTTGTAGAACGCCTTCTTGCTGGCGACTTCCTCCGGCGTAAACGACACGTGATAGTCGAAATTGAAATCGCTGTCATTCGACGAGACCCAAGGAAACTTCCAGCCCATGCGCTGCCTGAAGGCTTCTATTTTGGCGAGCGGCGCTCGCGAAACCTCCACGTACGATACGTCGTGATGCTCGAGATGCGTCAGGATACCGTCCATGTGATCCGACACGAACGAGCAGCCGAAGCAGCCCTCCTCCCATTCCGGGCCGAACATGAAGTGATAGACGATCAACTGACTGCGGCCGCCGAACAGATCGGCGAGTGTCTTGCGGCCTTGCGGCGTGTCGAATACGTAGGGCTTGTCGACTTTCACCCACGGCAATGCACGGCGTTTGCGGGCGAGCTCATCGCCGGCGCGCATATACGCTTTCTCTTCGACTAGTAGCGCCTTGCTGGCGGCCAGCCATTCTTCTCTGGTGCCGATCCGGTGTTGCGAGTCTATTTGCGGGTTCATTTGCATCTCCTTGTCTGCGTCGTACAGGTTCAATAGAGCAAAATCAGGCGAAATAGCGTTCCAGCGCATCGAGGCCATAGCGCCTGCCGAATCGATGCGGCCCACGGATGGGATGCCTCCACGTCATGAATCGCGCCGCTTCCGTCCGGCCGCGGAAGGTTTGCGCCGGCGTGCCGTCGAGGCGCCGCCGGAGAGTGACGCCCGGCTTGGTGGACAGGCGGTCTCCTCTTCGACGAAAGCAGCCAGGCGATCGAGCGATGCCGACCAGAAACGCTGATAGCGAGTGAGCCATTTCATGGCTTCCTCCATAGGTCCGGCGGACAACCGGCACGCTACCGTGCGGCCGGTTTTGCTGCGCGTGATGAGACCGGCCTCGGACAATACGTCGAGGTGTTTCATCACCGCGGGCAACGACATCGCAAAGGGCTCGGCGAGCTCGCTGACCGACAGATCGTTCACCCCGGACAGACGCGCGAGCAATGCGCGCCGCGTCGGATCGGACAGCGCGGCGAAAGTGCGATCGAGTAACGCTTCGTTAAACTTAACCATAAGGTTAAGTATAGAAACATGAGGCGCGATGTCAAGGACGCGTGCGTAGGTTTCCCGGAACGCGCGGAAAAGAAAAAAGGGGGGAACGAAGCGATGAAGCGGACGCCGCAAAAAAGATACGCGGCGCATCGCAGATAAAACCCTGCAATACGCCGCGTCAAGGTGGAGAACAACCGACTACACGTTCGAGCAAAGCGGCACGGAAAACCTGCCCTGCTCTCGCGCTACAGCAAAACCGCGTAAAGCGCAGTGCGGCAGAATCAGATCGCCCAGCCGCCGAGATAGAAACCGACCAGCACGGCAGCAATGGCAACCGTGCCCACGTTCAGCTTGCGATACTCGCCGCTCACCACGCGGCCGATCACCAGCGTCGCGAAGCCGAGCATGATGCCCGTCACGATGTTGGCGGTCAGCACGATGAATACGGCGCACATCAGGCCCGACATGGCATCGACCATGTCGTCCATGTGCAGCTTGCTCACGTTCGAGAGCATCAGCAGGCCCACGTACATCAGCGCGGGAGCCGTGGCATACGAAGGCACGAGACTGGCCAGCGGCGAGAAGAACATCACCACGAGGAACAGCAGGCCGACCACTGCCGCAGCCATCCCGGTCTTCGCGCCGGCCGCGACGCCGACCGTCGATTCGATGTACGCAGCCGCCGGTGCACCGCCGAGCAGGCCCGAGAAAATCGAGCTCAGCGAATCCGCCGTCAGCGCCCGGCCGCCGTTGATGATGCGGCCGTTTTCGTCGAGCTGACCGGCTTGTCCGGCAACGGCGCGAATCGTGCCGGTTGCGTCGAACACGGCGGTCATCACCAGCGCCAGCACGCTAGGCAAGACGGCCATCGACAGTGCGCCCTTGATGTCCATCGCGCCAATCAGCGAAGCGTGGCCCGGCGCGCTCAGCGACGGCAGTGCGAACACGCCGTGGAACACCACCGTCGGATCGATCATGAGCGCGATCGCCGAGATCGCGACGATCACGATCAGGATCGAACCCGGCACGCGACGGCGCACCAGACCGAAGATCGCAGCCAGACCCGCCACCGACATGATCGCCGGCAAGGCCGTGATGTTGCCGAGCGCTACCGGCAGGCCGGCGCCCGGATTCTTGACGACCAGACCCACGTCGTTTGCGGCGATCAGCAGCAGGAACAGGCCGATGCCGATCCCCGTGCCGTGCGCGATGCCGGTGGGCAGATTGCGCAGAATCCACGAACGCACGCCCGTCACCGAGATCGCGGTGAAGACGACGCCCATCAGGAACACCGCGCCGAGCGCGACGGTCGGATGCAGGCCTTTGCCGAGCACGAGACCGAACGCAGTGAACGCAGTCAGCGAAATCGCGCAGCCGATTGCGATCGGCAGACGTGCCCACACGCCCATCAGCAGCGAGCCGAAGGCGGTGGTCAGGCACACGGCGACGAACACCGCGCTGGTATCGAAACCTGCTTTGCCGAACATGCCCGGCACGACGAACACGGAGTAGACCATCGCGAGGAAGGTCGTGATGCCCGCGACGATTTCCGTACGTTGCGAACTGCCGCGCGACGAGATTTCGAAGTAGCGGTCGAGAAAGCCCTTTCCGTCGAATGATTCGGCGCCGACTTCAGAAATCGGTTGGGCGTGGGGTTCCATCATGATGAGTGCCTCCTTTATCAGCGTGCTGAAACGGCCCGTTTTCCGGCCGCCATCAGGTTCGTCTCGTTGCGTTGATCTAATGTGGTGTGGCAAGGTTTGAACGTCGGCTTGCGATGCGTGCAGACAACCCGCATGCTCCGTTCTTCTTTTGCTGTCCCGAAATGTAGGGCAACACAAATATGTCTCCCATCGCATGAATGGCATGCCCGACATGTCGCGATGCTTATATCGTTTAAGGGACGGCAAACCGCGAGGAGGCTCCGCGCGTTTACACCTACGGTTTGTCATGAAGTTGTGGAAGGGTTTCGGGGTGCGGATTGCGGAAAACCGGCGATAAACCGGGGGTCATAACGCTTGATGAACGCTCGATAAACGCGCAAAACGGCATGAACGGCGCTCGTCGGCACCTGTCAAAAAGCCTGCAAATCCGGGCCTCCCCGACGCCACGGGTTACACTCTGGCCCTTACCCGACTTAATTGCGTGACATAGAGCGGCGCCCCACAGCGCCCGTGCGCATTGGCCCATGGAGTCTTTCTTGATGAGCGGCGGTTTTTCGCGTCCTGCCTGGCGTCTTCCGATTCTTGCTGTGTTCGCGCTGTTCGCGCTGTTCGCGCTGTCCGGTTGCAGCTTGCTGTGGGGCCCGCAGCAGGCGCCGATTGTCGACGCCACGGTCATGCCCGTCGAGCCCGCGAGCGCCCCTGTGGCGGCTTCCGCGCCGGAACCTGTCGAGACTGAGGCGGCCGAGCCCGAACAGCCGAAGAAGCCGAAGAAGCCGGTTGTCAAACCGCGCAAGGTCGAACCCCCGCCGCCGGTCGCCGCGCCCGCGCCGCCGCCGCCCGCGCCCGCGCCCTTGATCGTGCTGCGCACGATTGAGCGAAGCGACGCGCGCACTTTGCTCGATAGCGAGGTGCAGAAACCCGACGGCAAGGTGGTAGGCCGCGCGGTCGACATGATCGCGGATGCGAGCGGCAAGCCGCGCGAAATGGTGGTCAATCTGCAGGGATTCCTCGGCGTTGGCGACCGCAAGGTCAATTTCCCATGGAGCGCGTTCCGCTTCACGCCGACAGCGAAAGCCGCGCCGATCACGCTCAACGCGGCGGCCGTGCCGGCTCCCGCGGCGAAATCCGCTGTGTTGCAATTGCCGCTGATCGACGCCGATGTCGAGCGTTCGAACGGCGCCAAGGTCGGCCGCGTGATCGACGTGCTGATCGACGCCAACGCGCAACCCCAGGCGGTCGTGCTAGACGTCAACGGCATGGTCAGTACCGAGCGGCGCACGATTGCCGCCAACTGGTCCGCGCTGCGCTTTGTCACGAAAGACAAGGAGCTGCATCCGCTGATCGATTTGAGCGACGCGCAGATCAATGCGACGCCGCCGTACGCCAGCGGCAAACCGGTTCGCGCGGTGTCGCCCGCGCCGCCTCCGGCGCCGGCACCCGCGGCTGCGGCTTCTGCTGCGCCGGCCAATGTCACTGCGAGTTCCAACGCAAGGGCGGCCCGATGATTGGTCGCACTTTGGTAACCACGCGCAGCCTGCGCGCACTCGATTGGCTGAATTTCTTCGTCGCGAACGTGCAGACGGGCTTTGGGCCGTTTATCGCGTCGTACCTCGCGTCGCATAAGTGGACCCAGGGCGAGATCGGCATGGCGCTGTCCGTCGGCACGATTAGTGCGATGGTGAGCCAGGTGCCGGGGGGCGCCGCAGTCGACGCGTTGCGCAACAAGAAAGGCGCGGCCGCGTGGGCGATTGCCGCGATCATTCTCAGCGCGGTGCTGCTGGCCGCGAGCCCGACGGTTTTGCCGGTGATTGCCGCCGAGGTATTCCACGGCTTTGCCAGTTGCATGCTGACGCCGGCATTGGCCGCGATCTCGTTCGCTCTGGTGGGGCGTGCGAATCTGGGCGACCGGCTGGGACGCAACGCGCGCTGGGCGTCGATCGGCAGCGCTGTCGCCGCCGGACTGATGGGCATCTTCGGCGAATACTATTCGCCCCGCGCGGTGTTCTGGTTGACTGCGGCGCTTGCCGTGCCGGCGTTGTTTGCGCTGACGATGATTCAGCGCACCGATACGATTGAATTGCCCAGGGCCGGGCCGACGCCGGAGCAGATCGAGCGGCGCGAGAGTTTGCGCGAGTTGTTGCGTGACAAGCGGATGCTGCTGTTCGCGGCTTGTATCGTGCTGTTCCACTTGTCGAATGCAGCGATGTTGAATCTCGCCGCGGGCGAGGTAACGGCCGGCATGGGCGACAACGTGCAGCTCGTGATTGCTGCTTGCATTATCGTGCCGCAGGCGATTGTGGCGATGATGTCGCCATGGGTTGGGCGTTCCGCCGAGCGATGGGGACGCAGGCCGATTCTGCTGCTGGGGTTTTCGGCGTTGCCGATACGGGCTTTGTTGTTTGCCGGGATCAGCAGCCCTTATTTGCTGGTGCCGGTGCAGATGCTGGACGGCTTGAGCGCGGCCGTGTTCGGTGTGATGCTGCCGTTGATTGCCGCCGATGTTGCTGGCGGGAAGGGGCGGTATAACCTGTGTATTGGGCTGTTTGGATTGGCTGCCGGGATTGGGGCGACGTTGAGTACGACGGCTGCCGGGTTTGTGGCGGATCATTTTGGTAATGCTGTGAGTTTCTTTGGGCTTGCCGCGGCCGGCGCGTTGGCTGTTTTGCTGGTGTGGGCGGCGATGCCTGAAACGCGGGAAGCTGCGGCGGCTGAGGGCGCCGCGCCTGTGGGGGATGGGAAGTCGGCTGTTCGATGACGTTGGGTTGCCTGCCCGGCAGGGGGGCCTTCGCGGCGCTTTTTTGTTCATCTGGCTCTTTAGGCTTTTCTTGATTTGTTAGTGGTCTGGTGCTGGTGCTGGTGTTGGTCTTTTGGCCTTTCCTTGCTTTCTTATCGGTCTATTAGCGTTCCCCCTGTGCGGGGGGGCATGTAGTGGCCTAATAAAGCTGGACACCTCAAAAGGTAGACTTATATCCAGACAGAGAGGTGTCAGATGGGAAGACGGGAATTCTCGAAGCAGTTCAAGGAAGATGCGGTCGATCTGGTGCTGCGGCAGGGCTACACGGTCACGAAGGCCGCGCGGGCGCTGGGAATTGGCGAGACGGCGTTGCGCCGCTGGATGGGTGATCGCCTGCCACACGGTGCAGTGACGGAGCCACCAAAGGAAGGCTCGACGCCTGCCCAGACCCGCATTCAGGAGCTGGAAAGGCGGGTGGCCGAACTGGAACGGGAGCGCGACATTTTAAAAAAGTCCACAGCCTTCTTTGTCAAGGAACTGGATCGCAATACGAAGTGATCCAGCGCGCAGGGAAGGCTTATCCGGTAGCGGCTGTTTGCCGGGCTGTGGGGGTGGCGCGCAGCAGTTACTACGCGTGGAAGGCGCGCGGTGCCCGCCCGCATCCGAAGCGACAGATGGCACTGCGTGAAGTGTGTGCAATTCACGCGCAGTACGACCAGACGTGTGGCAGTCGACGCATGTCGCAGGAACTGCGCCGGCGCGGTCACAACGCGGGACGACATCGCGCCCGCAACCTGATGCGCGAAGCCGGTGTGCAGGTCCGTGTGGCGCGCACCCATCAGTATCCGAAGGGAGGCGCCACCGCGACGCTGGCGCCTAACCTGCTGGAGCGGGCATTCGATGTCGCAATGCCCAATCGGGTCTGGGCCGGGGATGTGACGTATGTCTGGACGCAGGAAGGCTGGCTGTATCTGGCCGTCGTGATGGACCTGTTCTCGCGGCGTGTGGTCGGATGGGCCTGCTCGGCCTCGCCCGACACCAACCTCGTGATACGCGCTTTGCGACTGGCGCTGGACGTGCGCCGGCCCGCCTCAGGGCTGATGTTCCATTCGGATCAGGGCTGTCAGTTGTATTGAACTAGACTAAATCTGACAGTGGTTGGTTTCTCGTGCTGTTTGCGCTGGCGCGAAGGGCGTAGCCCGGAGCGCCAGCGCAAACAGCGAACCGCAAGGAGTCCGCCATGACTCAG